>CAZUNO010000016.1:0-72928 GCA_964621445.1 Hadarchaeota archaeon (SeqCode)
AACTGCTCCCGGCCAGTTTGTGGAGATCGCCGTCCGGTTGAAGTCGCACACCCCGGTATTGGTTATGTTGATCACGCCAATCTCGCGGGCAATCAGGTTGAGAATATCGGCATGGATATATCCGGAGTTGAAAACGCTGGTTGCAGCCGCGAGGTCGACCAGGGTCAGGTTCCCGAACCAACCGAACCCGAAGTTAGCGATGTTGATGTGTGACCCGTTGTTGAGGATCTCGAAATTCCCTGCCCTGCCTTTCCCGGAAATTGCCAGGTTTGTGGTTCCTCCGCCATCCCCCTCGATTCTTAGATTCCCGAACTCGTCGTATCCCTGATGATGAAAGTTTATGTTGGCGTTGTTATTTCGTACAAGGACGCTATCGGCCTTCCATTCACCGTTAAACGCGTTTATCTCGGATCGCTCGCTGGCCAGTATCCGTAGGTTGTCGGCGGTCATTTCTCCGAACATGGAATCAAGGTTCATGATTGCCCCGCCCGCCGCCTGGAAGATCAATACCTGAGTTTCAATGCTGCCGGTTAAGGCCAGGTTTCCTACGGCTCCTTCTTTGAGATTGATATCCAGACCCCGTGTCCGTGTTTTTCCGTCCAGTTTAGAATCAAAATGACCTCCATTGAGGTCCAGGGCACGGGTTTCAAGGGTCCCGTTCAGATTCAGGGCCAGGGAGCCGTTCGTGACCTCCAGGGCCAGGTATTCGGCGGTAAGGTTCTCCACGCTGATCGAGTTGCTCGATCCTGTAAAGGACTCCACCACCAGCGGTCCCGTCGTCGAGTTGGACAGGGCCATTCCCAGTTCCCCCCTATTGTAGGCCCATAGAACACCGATTTCAAGGTTGCCGCCGCTCTGGTTGAGTTTTGCGGAGGATTCACGGTCCTTTACGGTGCGGGAGATGTTGATCTCGGCGCGGTCGGTATTGAAGCTTCCCGCGGTGAGGAATAAGTTGGCTTTTCCTCCCTTCTCAGCGAGTAAATTGACCTCTTGGAGGGAGATGTTGCCCCTGTTTGTCGGTTTATGCTTCCACCTCGACCTGGATGGAGGCCTAGTCCATTTCCCGATACGGTTCCCTTGTTGGTTATTACCACCCTCGAATTCAGGGACTCCATCATCGCCCGTTGAACGGTCAGGTTTCCCTGGTTGTCAATGGAAAGCCGGGGGCTGTAAGTGGAGTTGCCCATGGCCCGGATGGTTCCGTTGATGGTGGCAGCCGAACCTATTGGTATCTCAAGGCGGGCATCCTTCCCCACCACCAGGACCTCCCCGTCCATGGGAAGGTCATCCGGTGTCAACCCGGAAACCGGGTCCCAGGCCAGGCAGGCAATACCAAGTGAAGATAGAGCTAACAGGGATATGAAAGCGACCCGGAGGACGGATCTTGAACCGAAAAACCTCATGGTAAGCGGGACTCAGGGCACTCCTCAAAAAGGTAACCGAAGGTGGTGGCGGGTCAAGATTTGAGCTGCTCCGCGAATTCCAGTCCATACCGGTAGCATCGTTCCAGGTCCTCTTCATCCGGGTGCCAGTTGACCTTCAGGGGTTCCATGGTCATATCTATCCCGGTTTCCTTGAAAGTCTCGGCGATGACATCGGTGCTTCCCCCTCCCCAGCCGTAACAGCCATAGGCGGCTCCCACACGGTTCCCAAACTTCAGCCCCTTGATCTCGGATAGAAGCTCGGCCACCTGGGGAAGGACGCCGTTATTGAGCGTCGATGAACCAACCAGCACTCCTTCGGCCTCCAGTAGTTCGGAGATAACCTTTGACCGGTGGGTCCGGGAGAGCCTAAACATCTTGGTCTGGATACCAGCATCAGTTAGCCCATCCACGATACGTCTGGTCATGGCCTCGGTTCCACCCCACATGGTCTCATAGGCAACGACCACCCTTCCTTTTCCCGCCTCTCCGGTGGCCCATTGGAGGTATTGTTCTATTATCTTGCCAGAGTTCTCCCTCCATATGACCCCGTGGGCGGGAGCGATGGTATCTATGGGGATCTCCTTTTCCTGTACCTCGGATATCTTCTTCTCCACCAGATTATTGAAGGGGTTCAGTATGTTAGCATAGTAGATCTTGGCCTCCTCCATCAGCGAACAGTGGTCCACCTGGTCATCAAACCTCTCGCTAGTGGCCAGGTGCTGTCCAAAGGCGTCGTTCGATAGGAGAAGCTCCAGCTCTGGGATGTAGGTGAACATGGAGTCGGGCCAATGCAACATGGGGGCCTCGAGGAAGCTAAGGGTCTTCTCTCCCAGCGATATCTGGTCCCCCGTCCCGACCGTCTCCAGGGGGATGTCGGGACCAAACTGCCCCTTCAGGGATTTCTCTCCCATCTTGCTGCACAGAACCGTGGCCTGATCGGCGATCTCCAGCATATCGATGATGCTACCCGAGTGGTCAGGTTCACCGTGGTTGGCCACGATGTAGTCTATCCGGGAGGGATCGACGAGCTCGGATACCCTATCCACCATCTCCTGGGTGAACTTGGAGTGAACGGTGTCCACCAGGGCGGTGTTATCGTCCATTACCAGGTAAGAATTGTAGGTCGTCCCCTTCTCCGTTGCGTGATGGGCGCCATGAAAGGTCCTTACGTCCCAGTCCACAGCCCCGACCCAGTATACGGCCGGGGCAACCTCGATCTGCTCCATGGTGGGGACAATGACCTTGGGTCCAATTAAAGATTTCCCAGCCGCTTTTTATTCCTCCATGGTGGCGCGTAAAGCCGCCATTTACCCGATTTTTCACTGGCAGGCAAATATTGAAAACAATTCATTTATATAGATGTGGAAAATATATAAACAATAGGTGGGGTGGAGGAAGGTTCCAGGTGGAACATCCCTTTATTCTACACCATTTCGCATTCAATTGGAGGTTTCTTGAATGTCATCTCAATCTGTAGCTGAGGAAGTAGAGACGAAGCCCAAATGCCCGGAATGCGGGTCCACAAGGCGTTTCGATGACCCTGGAAGAGGCGAGGTCATATGTGGAAACTGTGGTTTAGTCCTCGAAGACGGTATGTTGGAGAAAGGTCCCGAGTGGCGTGCCTTTGATGCTGAAACCATAAAGAAAAGACAGCGAACTGGGGCTCCCCAGACGCTGCGTTTCCATGACAAAGGCCTGTCAACGGTGATAGATCCCCGTGACTACGACGCCAGGGGCTCCCCGCTTAAGCCAAAGATGTCCAGGCGAATGGACAGGCTGAGAAAGTGGGATGCGAGGTCACGTACCTCCGAGTCCAAGGACAGAAATCTTGCCACCGCGCTATTCGAGATGGACAGGATGGGTGGACAGCTGGGGATACCCAAGAACGTAATCGAGTCCGCGGCCCTCATGTACCGAAAGGCACTGGAGGAGGACATACCTAAGAGCAGGTCAATCATACTAACAGTCGCTGCCTGTTTGTATCTGGCCACCAGGCAGTTTGGAATACCCAGAACCCTACAGGAGCTAGCCGAGGTCTGCAATGCCGACCGTAGAAAGGATGTCGGTGGCGTGGTCAGGATACTGCAAAGGGAACTAGATCTCAATCTACCCCCCTCAACGCCACTCGATTACGTCAGGCAGTTGGCCTCCAAGCTGGATCTTCCTGGAGAGGTTCAGGAGGATGCTGCCCGAACGTTAAGAGAGGCCATTGCAGAGGGAATAACCTCTGGAAAGAACCCAATCGGCGTGGCGGGAGCTGCAATCTACCTCGCTTCCCTGAAGGCAGGTATGAAGGTCAACCAAAGCGAGGTCGCAGATGCGTCCACCACGACCCCGGTCACCATCAGGAATAACTGCAGAGATCTCAAGGAGATAGCTGGAGTAGACTACTAATCCTACATATTCCTGTAGGGCTTGACCATTTCGTCTATCTCTTTTTCGAAAAGGTCCAGTTTATCCTCTACGGAGGATTCGGAAGGTTTAACCCGGGGAGTGACCTCTATTTCAACCCCCTTCCTGGCCAGATATGCCTTGGCCACCAGTGAGCCGCTATAGCTCTCCCATACCCTGAGGGTCTTGTTGACCAGCAACTGGCATTTCGCAGCCTCGTCCAGCTCGCCCTCCATGAAGTGATCAAAGAGAGCCCTTAATAGCTGTGGGTAGGTATTGCATCCCTCGCCTATCACCGCTCCCGCGCCCAGCGCTAGTGCGGGTAGGAATGCCGTTTCGGCCCCGCATATCATGGTGAAGTCCTTATCGCAGACTGCGGATGACAGGTCGGTGAAGAGCTTCATATCATTGCTGGACAGCTTCATCCCCCGCACATTGGGCAGGGATGAAATTCTGTCCAGGAGCTGGGGATCCAGCCTGTAAGGAGCAGGGGTGTACCCCGGTTGGTAAATCACTAGGGGGATATCCAGGGATTCGTCAAGAGTATGATAATAATCGTAGATCTTTTCCCCCAGGTTATCCGTTCTTTCCAGTCCAAAGCACACGAAAACCGCGCCATTGGCGCCGATTTCTTGGGCATATGTTCCCAGTTCCACCGATTCACCGATGTATTTGTCCTCCTCGGGACGTCCCTCGGAGAGATCTCCCGAGCACCCCACGAGAACGTAAATGTCATCTTCGGCCTCGTCGACCACCATGTCGGCCATCCTTTTGGTCTCTTCCACCGTGAAGCTTTTCATGTTTCCCACGCCGGACCTCACGAAGATCGAGGTGACTGCACCGCTGTCAATTAACCATCTCACGGTACTCCTGATGGCGACTTCATCCAGGTTTCCGTTTTCATCACACCCGGTGACCATTGGGGTTATCACTCCGGTTAGAAACTCGGGCATGTATTTTCCAGTTACGCAATTTTTGAGCTGGTTCGTGTTTAGCCCTCCTCCTGCAGGAGGCCGTTAGCCTGTGAAAAATGTATTGACCTGTGGACCTGAAAGGTCGCTTACTCAACCTCCGGTCTATCCCCTGCCCTGGTATGGGATACTTTCCTGTAGAACCTGCGCTGAACCATAACCGTCCACAGGACGAATCCACAGAAAAGGGCGGTTCCGGTAACAGATATCCACTCCACCAGGTAAATCCAGATGAGAGCCTCGTCCTTGAGCCTGAGGGCCTCCTTCTCCAGTTCCTCGAAAATGGATTCAATTGGTTCACAGGTTTCCAGGGCGTCCCGGTAGCGGAGTTCGAGGTACTGCCGCTCCGCAAGCGAGATGGTGGTCTCCATCTTCTCCATCTTAGCCATGATATTGTCGGTATTGGCCCCGAAGGACTCGCTGAATTCCAGGAGGTCAACCAGTAGGGATCTCCTGCGGCTTATCTCCAGCATCTGGTTCCTGGCAAGATGCACGACCTGTATATCCTGGGGAACCGGGCGACCGACCATATAGATCATCAGGTTGCTCCCGAAATCGTAATGATACTTCCAGGGTCTAATACCCCTGGAGAGGAGGGATATCTCGCTGGTCATGGCGAAGATCCTGGCCCGGTTCTCAATCTCCCAGGTAACCATCAGGGGATCCTTCCCGCCTCCCGGGCAGTTTAGGTGGGCAAGCTGGTCGGCTCCAGGTCTTAAGGTGACCACGTTGTGATCCCAGGTAATGGGACTTGAGAGCACCGGATCCTTCATGTTCCAGGGAATGCTGGCTATAAGCTCGTGAGCCGTCCTATCAAGGACCAGATAACCGTATGGGTTGAATTCCTGGGGCAACGGCTCGGTTGGCAGAAGTTCGGCCACCGAGGTTCCGCCCCAGGACGTTTTTCCATGGAACCCACCGAAGGTCTCAGGGCCTCCGGCCATTAACAGAGCCAAACCGGCCTCGCGGACGGACTGGGAGATCAGATCTATATACCTGGAGCCAAGGGCCTCCCGGGTTGCATAGGCCAAAATAACCACGTCAAAGTTGCTGGTAATATCGTGCAAGCTGCGAGGCATGTAAAGCCTAACCATCCTCTTCACGTCCGCTGTCGACAGGGGGATCGATGAGTGAATATGAGCATCGACGAAGGAGACCGAGAACAGGGGATCGGAGATCATTAGATTGAATGGTTGCGATGCGAAGGGCTCGCCCACGAATAGTATACCGATCTCGTTTCCTTGCCCAGTCGAGACGGAAGGGGCAATGAATAGGACCAGAAGAGGGATTAATACCAGGTACCGGAATGAAGTCATGTTGGGAATCCAACTGTAATCCCTGATCAAACATGAAAAATATATCCGAGAAGTCTTGGACCTTCACTCGAATTCGAAGTATGAGGCCGCTCTCCTCCCGATGGAGGGGTCTTCGAAGATTTCCTGGAATTCCGCTTCGTTTTCCGGTCTCATCTGCATGAAAGCGTTGATATCTTCCTCGCTCATACCCGGTATCATCCTTAATAGATCTCTGGATACAGTTTTTGGAGTCAAGGGATGGGAAAGGGCCTCCAGCCGGCCGTTATTGGGCTCGGTCACCCTCACGTCCTGGAGCTGTCCAACCTTTGCCGCACCGTGAACGAGAAGCGAGGGGGAGTTGATCCCGACCTTTGTGGCCTGTACGGCCGTATCAAGGGACCTCATGGCGTATATGTCCTTCAGCAGCTGCCCGGGAGAGGCCAACCCGGATTTCAGGGGAGCGTTGATATCGTTTCTCAGAACCTCGAGGTGTTGGTCAAGGTCCTCAAGTTCCTCCAGGTCATCGCGCTTGGCGATGGTCGTTCCCGGAATGGGGACCAGCCTTCTGGCCACCGCGCCCCTTATGAGTTTCTGGGAAGCGAGTTCCCTAATTCTTTCCTCATTTATCTCGATGGTTTCCTGGCTCTCCCCTGCCAGGCCGTAAACCAGCTCCACGGCGGGAAGCAGGGTGGGGAGGCCGTTGGGGCCGGTGACCCGCCCGGCAGAGCTCATCATATCCACCACTTCATTGAAGTCCTGGGTGGAGCAGGCCACGTTGTTTACCAGCTGAACCTCCTCGTCGAAAGTTATGGCCCTCAGGTTCGGAAAATTACCGTCCGAGCAGTGTTCGACCACGGTCTTGGTTATCTTTTCAGCTTCATCCTTGTCGTTGGCAACGGCAGCCGGGTTGATGTTGAGTATGTGCAGGCCCTTTAGCTCCGGGGCAACGCTTCCAGCCCCTTCCAGGAGCCTTTCTATGGCCGAATGGTCCAGGTCCAGGGTCCCGTCCTCCCTGGGGTCCGAGAAATAGGAGTAGAAACACGGGGCCTGGAAGAACACGTTCTCGCAGCCAAGCTCGGCGATTTTGGATATTTCGGCTACCACGTCCTCGACCGGCCTGTATTCAACGGTGGTGAAGAAATTCTGGTGGCAGAACGAGCAACCTCCCTGGGCTGCGCTGGGGCATCCGCGATAGAGCTCCACCCCCAGGGATAGGAATGAGGGATATCCTGCATTCTGAATGGCCAGCCCGGCCCCGAGAATGGAGAACCTCTCCAGGTCCTGGTTGGTCCTGCGAATACCGGGATCAACACCATCTATCGTGGATCCCTCGGATAGAACCTCGTGTGTGAATTTGGATAGGTCGCCGTCCACGACGAGATCGAAGTCCATCTCCCTGGCTTCGGGCTCGTGGACCAGCACATAGGGCCCGCCCAATATCTTGGGGCACTCCAGATAGGCCACGAAATCGAACAGGTCACCCACCTCGGGGGGCACATCGCCTGAGGCCTCGGTTAGGTCGACGGAGGGACGGGCCTCTGGAACTCCAGCATAGACCAGAACCAGGCCCGCATCCTGTATCAGCGACGCCTTGTTGCCGGACTTCAGGTCATCAAGGGTCATGTATATGGCCCTGGCCTTTGAGTTCCTATCCCAGCAGGCCCCGGCTATATACCTCACCTCGGGAGCCAGAAACGGAGGCCTCCCCAGATCAAAGGGCAGGTCGGAATAACCATCCACGATGACGATCTTATCGATCTTCAAGTTATCGTGGCCTCTTGTTCCTTCATTATGGTTTTGAGATCAATGAAGTAAACTCCCTCCGGGTCCCTGAGCACGATGGGATCGCCTTTCAGCAGGCTCTCCAGGTCGATATCGTAGATGCCTTCCTTGTTCAGTCTCAGGTTCTCTATGGATATGGATATCGGTTGATCGGGGTCCGTGGCCTCTCCCAGCAGGTCTCTTATCTGGGCTTCAAGACGGTCAAGGTCCTGGGGGAGTTGGTTCTTCTTGACCTTTAGACTGGGCTTCTTGAGGTAGAGAAACAGCTTGCTCCCGCAGACGCAGCCCTGCATCAGCTTCTTCGACTCGCTGGAATATATCCTTCCGCATCTGACGCACTGGTGTCTCATCTACTCAGTCTCCACATGCATGGAAAGTATACCCGGGCTTCGTTTGACCTTCTTTATCAGCGCCGCGGGCCCAACCACCACTATGCCCTTCCGGTGACCCAGGGTCTTCAGTATCCGGTCCCTAAATCCCTCGAGGAGGCCGACCTTGCGGTATTCGTCCCCGCTCAGGGTGCAGAGCTCAATGCCCGGGAAATCGTCGGTCACCGCCTTCATGGTTGACTCGATTAGCATGGCCTCTTCCCGTGGCTCAAGCGTTCCCTCAATGACCACTACCTTTCCTGCCTGAACCTTCTCCACCAGGAACTCAACCTTCTCCTTCGGGTCCCGGTTCCTTATGCTCGAAAAGGGAATGAAGTCTACCTCCAGCTTCATTCCATCACCATATCAAAGATCTTTTTGTAAAGTTCGTGGATGTTATCCCCCTCCTTCGCCGATATTGAAACGAACTCCCTGCCGGCAAAGGCTTCGCGTATCCGTTCCGGCTTGGAAGTGGCAAGATCGATCTTATTTGCCACTATGAGAGTCGGGATGTTCCTTGCCTCGAGATTACCAAGGATGGTGATATTGACCTGGGTGTAGGGATCCACCGTTGAATCCATGACTACCAGAACCGCATCAAGCTTGGCAAGCCACTTTATCGAGTCCAGGACTCCTTGAGTTGCCTGTTTTGCCCTCCTCTTGGCCTCGACCTCGCTCAGACCATATTTCATGAACTCCCGGTAGTCTACTTTGGTCTCTATTCCCGGAGTGTCGATCAGGTCCATGCTGAACTTCTTCCAGCCGTCGGCAACCTCCATTCTCTCCATCTTGAGTATCTGCCTGGTCTCATGGGGAATCTCGGACACCGAACCCATTTGGTCGCCCACCCAGTCCCGGGTCAGCCTGTTGGCCAAGGTGGTCTTGCCCACGTTGGTTGGTCCGTATATCCCCAGCTTGACGTCTATCTTTTTTCTGAAAAGCCTGTAAAATGCAAGTCTCAAACTCTTTCTAATACCCATGATCAGCCTCCGGGGTAGTTTGCCGCCGAAGTCGGTAGAATGATAAATAGGCTTTTAGGGGATACAACCGCGATCGGCCTCCCTTTTGGTAAGGATCTCGTTTATTTAAATTTGAGTCCTCACCTTAATTGTAGAGGGAAATTAAATGCCAATAGCAGTAATTTAAACGGATTACGCTTCACTGTCTTGATTCATCGCCCACGACTTTTCCATCCCGCAAATAAACCGTTCGGGCCGACTTGTCCTGGACCTTGGGATCGTGGGTGGCAAATATCACCGTCACTTCGCTGTCCTGGTTAAGGGAATACAATAGCTCAATTATCTCCAGACCGGTCTTGGTGTCGAGATTTCCGGTAACCTCGTCGGCAAAAATTATCTTCGGGGACACAACCAGGGCCCTGGCAATGGCAACCCGCTGTTGCTCTCCACCGCTGAGCTCCGTGGGTCGGTGATACATCCTGTCCTCCAGGCCAACCCTGGTCAGGACGTCCTTGGCCAGCTCGTTCCTCTTCTCCTCCTCAACTCTGCGGAACACAAGCGGTAGCTCAACGTTCTCGATGGCATTCATCACCGGTATGAGGTTATAGACCTGGAATATGAAGCCGCAGTGCTCCTGGCGGATCTTGGATTTTTCGGCCTGGGTAAGGTCGGTAGTCTCCGTTCCCACCAGCCATATCCTGCCCTCGGTTGGCCTGTCCAGACCGCTCATGACGTTGAGCAGCGTTGTCTTGCCACTACCCGAAGGGCCCATAACGCTGGTAAATTCCCCTCTATGTATCTCCAGATCAACGCCCTGAAGGGCTTTTACCTCAATCTCTCCCTTCTCCCCCATGATGTAGCTCTTGGATAGATTAGAGGTTACAACTAGGGAGTCATCGTTCATGTTTCCCGCTGACCTGAAGAGAAATATAACTCTTTCCCACTGGCGAAGGCGAACCGTGAGTCCCTTCCTGATCAAATAAATCCGGGATTAATAACCCTCCCAGCGGGCAGGATACACGGTCTCAGCCTCTGTATGGCTCCAGGTCCAGATATACCCTGGAATACCCTAGATCACGCAGCTTGGGGGTGATCTTAGCTCTGAAATCCTCCACATCAATCGAATCCAGGTGCCGTTTTCCCATCTCTATCCTCGCTTCATCTCCCAGGGTTCTAATCCTCACCACCTCATGACCGATATCTCTGAGGTAGTTCTCGGCCGCATCTATCCTGGCTAGATCATCTTCCCGTATCCGGTTCCCGCACCGTATCCTGGTGGCCAGACAGGTAGTATTTGGCCGGTCCCAGGTAGGCAGTTCCATCTTTCGGGATAGTTCCCGGATCTCTCCCTTATCCAATCCATGGTCGGCCAGTGGGGATTTGATTTCAAGTTCCCTGAGCGCGCGGAGGCCGGGCCTGTCCTTGCTTAGATCATCGTAATTTGTGCCATCCAGCACCAGGTCGTATCCTTCCTGCTCCTTGATCCCGATGAGTGCCTTCATCATCATCTTCTTGCAGTGGTAGCACCGGTCCGGAGGGTTGGAAATGATGCTCTCCTGATCCAGGAGGGAAATTTCAAGGATATGATGGTTTAGGTCCAGTTGGCTTGCGATGGAGGTCAACTCCTCCCTCTCCCGTGAGGGAGTGAACTCGGATATCACGGTAACTGCCAGATGACGGCTGCAGACCATCTTGGCCACGTAGGCGAGAAGTGTGCTGTCGACCCCGCCAGAGAAGGCAATAACCGGGTCACGGCCTCGAAGGAAGGTCTTCATCGCCTCCAACCTGGATTCTGGAGTATCCTTCCCTGCCCTTTGTTTTGCCATAGGTCTACATTGGTGGGGGGATCAAATAAACATTTCAGAGCAACAGATTCATTACCGGTTATCGTCCAAGACTAGAATCGACGAGGGATGAAGTTGGATATCAAGGCTATATTTCTGGATTTCGGGGGAACACTGGCCAGAAGGAACCCCGGCATATGGGAAGTTTTCATCGAGACCAGCGAGAAGCATGATGTCACCCTGACCAGGGAGGAGCTTGACTGGGCGCGGAGTCAGGCAGATGAGGGTCACAGGAGCATTGACTTCCTTACCCTTGAATTGATGGATACCTTTTGGGTTGACTGGTTCAGGCTAATGTTGGAGAATCTCGAGATCGAAGGCGGCGAAAAACTCGCCCGGGAAATATACCGAGACCTAAAGCGGGAATCAACCATAGATCTCTACCCTGAGGTAAACGAGGTCCTGGATCAACTAGAAGAAGGGTTCAATTGCATCGGCATAGTGTCTAACTATAACTGCAGGCTGGAACCAATTTGCAGGGAGCTGGGCATTGCCAATAGGTTTCAGTTCATATTAGCTTCGGACGTGGTGGGATTTGGAAAGCCCGATGCCAGGATATTCCAATTGGCATCCAGCCTGGCCCAGGTGAATGCCAATCAATGTCTCCACGTCGGCGATTCCTTTGGCTCCGATTACGTGGGAGCAAGAAATGCTGGTCTAAAAGCATTGCTGCTGGATAGGGACGGGGAGAACAGGGAGATCTCCGACGCCGAAAAAATACCCGACCTGAGAGCAGTTCCGGAACGCTGCCTCTGAGATTTCCACCCTCCGGTTTCCGCAACTATTTTATCCTTTGGTGGTTCTCGACAAATGGGAGGCATGAACAGATGAGGGGCAAGGACCATCTCAAGCGAGCTTCATTCCTTATCACTTTAGGGATAATCTGGGTTTTGTGGGAACAGGGTAGAGTAGAATCAATACTGAAATTCGCGGGCCTGGTTCTGTTGGTTTACGGGTTTTCGGTAGTTGTTATTGAGGCCGCCGACCTACAGATTTCCGGGTCCTCCCGGAGGCCGGGATCTTGAACCCCAGGACGGGCTGCATACTCATTGCGGTTGGCATCTTCTTCCTGGCTTTGACCAATATCAGCTGGGGAGAGATATACGGGCTGGTCAAGGCCTATGGAGTGATTGCGACGGGAATCGTATGCCTGGGTACTTTCATGTCCTTCTGGTCCTCGGATAACGAGGCGGTCCGGATCGGTGCAGAGTTGACCTATCACATCGCGGGGGCGGTGGCCGCCGCGGTGGTGGTGGGCACCCTCCTCTCCACATTGGGAGGAATTCCATCATGGCAGTTGAGGAATGAGGGTGACTGGGAGGGGATAAAGATCAGGGAGTTTAAAATCAGCGTTCCCGTCACCCAGGAAAGAGCTCTTCTATCGTGGGATGTTCCGGAGATAGAGGCCAAGATAGTTCCCTGGAATAACTCCGAGATCCTGATCTCGGGACAGATACAGGCCTATTCAACGGTTTCACCTCAGGATGCATCCTCACTTCTCAATGCGACCAGTCTTGAGCTGTTGAAGACCGGAGAGGGGCCCAGGTTCAACCTGAAGTTGTCGGGAGGAGAGGAATCATTGACCGGCCTTTCAAAAAAGGTGAAGATAGTGGCAGAAGTGAATATACCCTCCGGCCAGGCTCTGGACCTCGACCTAAAAGCCATAGGCGGCCATTATGAGATGGATAAGGGTCGAATAGGGACCGCAAATCTCGAGATACTGAGCGGTGATCTCATCTTCCTGGGTCTGGAAGGGCAGGAGCTAGATGCCTCAACGGTAAATGGGAACATAAATGGATCACTGTCCTTCGGCTCGGCCGATCTCTCAGTAGTCAACGGAAGGATGGAATTCATCGCGGGTGCCAGGAACTCGGATTACGCCCTGAGCACGGTCAACGGGGATATCCGGATGGAAGTGCCGGCCTCGGATGAGCTGGGCCTGTCCATGAAGACCGAGGTCATAAACGGGGAGGTTGATTTCGATGTGGATGATATCCAATATGGGGTGAATAGGAAGGAAGAAAAAATGGCCACCACCAATAACTATAAATCAAAATCAAGGAAGATCGAGATTCTGGCCAGTACGGTAAATGGGGATATAAACTTGGTTAGCCTCCAATCATAGGTGGCTGATTAGATCCCTCAAGTCATCAATTACATGGGGGACAAGGACCTCTTCTCCCACCCTATTGATGAGAAGGGGTTTCATTCCAACCTCTTCAGATGGTCGGTAATCCAGCTCGACGTCATCTCCCACGAAAAGGATGGCTGACGGTGGTATTTCGAGCTGCCTGGCCGCGCGCAGGAAGATACGGTGATTTGGTTTTCTCCTTCCCGCCTCATCGGCGGTGGTAGTTGTATCCAGGTAATCTTCTAATCCGGTCTCACCGACCAGATGGGGTAGGTCAGAGGACAGGGCATTGGTCACCACACCGGCCTGGATGTCGTTTTCCACCAGTTCCTTAAGCACATCCTCGGCATCCTTGAAGGGCTCCGCCTGGAGCCGGTCAAACCAGTGGGAGTCAATATAATTTGCCAGTTGAAGGCGTCTGGAAACTATGCCTAGGTTCTCCAGAACACGCAGGTTCCACTCCTTCCAGAAACTGGAGGTGACGTAGTAGTCGGGTCCAAATGAACTCTCCGCCTTTTGTACCGCCCTCGATATCTCGTCCTCGGTCTTGGAGATTCCCTTTTCCTCTAGAAAGGACTCTATTACCGGCCAGGGGTCCGGTACCTTGACTAGCGTGCCGCCCAGATCGAAGAGCACTGCTTTGATTTCTTTCACCTTTGGACCTCGCCATGATATAGGGATAAATCCATGTATTTATGGTTCAGGTAATCTGCGATATGCGCATTGGAGGACTAGATTCTGTCCAGCATTTGCCGTATATTCTTGAGGCACACCCTGGAGGCGTACTCGCCTTGAGATGAGAAATCCCTTCCCCCTGGCTTGCTGATGAGTTCCTCGTCAAGTTTCTCCTTTGGACGCCAGTGAGTCTCAAGAGACACGCATCCCTTGTAGCCGTCCTCCTTCAGGGCCTTCAATTGACCTTCTATGTCGACTTCCCCGGTCCCCACGGGGACACACTCCGGTTTACCGGTGTCCTCGTTGATCACCACATCCTTCAGATGTACATGGGCGATCCAGTCCTTTATCGCCTCATATCCGACTGGGTACGCCTCCTCCCTGGCATCGTCATAATAGGCATTTCCCGGGTCCCATATCGCTTGCACGTTCTTGGAGTCGATTTCCGAAAGGAACCTGTCGAGGTCAACACCGGTGCCTATGAAACAGCTTTGCTCGTTTTCCACTTCTAGGATGATATCTTCCTTCTCCGCTATCTCGGTGGGCAAGGCGAACTTGTCGACTATCTGATCCCAGTATTTGGATAAGCCATCCAGCCCCTCGCGGCGCCAGAAAGTAAATCCCCTGACGAGATCGGTGTCAAGTTCCTTAGCGATCTCGATGCATCTCTTGAATATCTCGATGTGTTCCTGGTACTCTTTTTTATCGTCAATTTCGCATTTCAGGAAGGGAGCTGCTATGCTTATTACCTCGAGACCCGCGGCATCCAGCTTTCGCTTAATCTTGTCAAGGTGCTCCTGCTCCAGGTTCTGGACACTGACGTCCCAGGTTGATCGGACCTCTATGGAATCAAGATCGTAGTCCTTAGCAGTCTCAATTACCACGTCAAGATCCTGGGAGACCTCATCGTTTATGACTCCGAGCTTAAACGGTATTTCGGGCAATATCCATATCCTCCTCTAGGGAAGGTGCGCCTTGGGGCAAATATATCTGTTTTGCCACCTTTCTCGCTTAGCGTTTTGACTCAGGAGTTCTGTTTGCAATCGCGGAGCCATTCGACAAGTTTGCTACGAACCAGCGATGAAACACTTAGACCTTTTCTTTTTGCTAGTTCATTCAATTTTTCCCGCGTTTCCTGGGAAACGGTGATCGAAATTCTCGCCGATTTGCTCTGGGTGGACATACCTGAATATTCCCCGATTTTCCGCGCCTTTACGGCAGTAGTTTATTAATAGTATCTATAGCGGTTGTGTTGACATACATAGGGCACAGTGGGTAATGAAAATATCACCGCTAAAATCGTGACGCCAGGAAATCTTTTTATACTACGTGATGCAAACTGCATCATACTTAGGAACAGGGCCGGGAGAACTGGGGGGATTGTTTGGGGGGATTGCAAGAAATAGTAGTCCTCCCAACCCTGCGATTCCCTCTATACTAGGGGCCCCATATAAAACTTTCCAAAATTTTGACATATTCTCTGCGACCCGTATTGTGCCCTAGGAGTAAATCACCATTGATTCTTGGTGCGGCACCGCTGTAGGGAGAAGAAAATGATGATTACATTAATTGCGTTTTCAAATTTTGAATTTCTGGGATGACCGGAGGAGCAACCAAACGGAACTTCATCTTAGTGACATTTCTGGCAGGGCTGCTATTAGGCCTACTCATCTATACCTCTTTCTATGGTGGTGACCGGGAGCAGTTCGAGTTCGTGGTCATTGGCGATAGCCAAGGGAAACCCGGGCTGGATTCTCTGGTGGGAAATTTCGATGACCTGGGTGTAGATTTCGTAATCCACCTTGGGGATTCCGTCCCCCTGGCCAGGGAAGGTCTGTTCCAGGAGTTCATGAGCACGATCAATAAATTGAACTGCACTTTCCATATGACCCCCGGAAATCACGATGTCAAGGGAAATGACTCACTTTACTACTCCTATTTCGGAGCTGGCGACTACTACTTCGACAGAGGTGGTTTTAGATTCATCTCCCTCGATACCTCCAGTCAGGATATATCGGAAGATCAGTTCGCATGGCTAGAGAATACCCTCCGCGACTCGGGCCCGCTAGAGGTTATAGTATTTACCCATGTTCCTCCGTATAACCCGCTCCCCCACATTCCCCACTCCCTCAGGAATCAATCAACATCGGTGAGATTCATGGACCTGATGAGCCAACAGGGGGTTAGATTAGTGCTTTCGGGACATGTTCACCTTTTCAACAGCACCAAGATAAAGGAGGTCCAGTACCTGGTGTCCGGGGGCGGAGGAGCAGATCTGGTGGCAACACCGGAAGAGGGTGGATTTCACCACTACCTGCACTTTGAAGCGGAGGGAGAGGATTTAAACTGGTCCGTGGTACCATTCGATTTGAATAACTCGGAGAAGAAGGTTGAGATCTGTGGGTCCCAAAACGTGACCTTGTCAATGACCGAAGTGATGGGCATGGATTCCCTCCAGTCGCAGAGCTCATTCCAAAACAACTTCGGGAACTGGAGGGCCCAGGGGCTGTACAGGGGGGTACCCATCAGGGACCTGGTCGAACTGGTCGGCGGTATGGATGAGGGAGATAGGTTAGAGGTAATTAGCAGCGATGGCTACATGCAGACATATTGCTACCCCAATGTCTATCCCAACTCATCCTGGCAGCAACTCCAGGGGGACATGATTCTTGCCTACGAGTTCAATGGAACCTTCGGGCCACAATGGGAGAAAGGGCCTCTGATCGTGTTTACCCCTCCTGACGGAGGGTACAGCAACGAGGATTGTGTCAGGACCTCCTTCCCGGGACAGGGCTGTAGCAACTATTTATCGGGAGGTTCCAGATGGATCAAGGACGTGGAAAGGATAATCGTGGTCCCCGGGGAGAAAGAATAGTTGGGGTTTCCGGAAAACCCTTTTGTAGGACCGGGAGAACCCTTTACCGGATGAGAAGATGTCCGAACCGGGATTTGAAGAGCCTCCAAATATCGTTTTCATACTGACTGATGACCAGGGATACTGGGCCATGGGATGTTCAGGTAATCGGGAGATAAGGACGCCCAATCTGGACCGGCTGGCCGATGAGGGTATGCGATTTGAGAACTTCTTCTGTTCCTCGCCGGTCTGTTCACCAGCCCGGGCCTCGATAATGACCGGACGCATACCATCCCAGCACGGCGTACATGACTGGATCAGAAAGGGAAATATGAGAGAAGATGATAGCCCGGCCATTGAGTATCTGAAGGGTATGACGGGGTACACTGACATACTCGCCGCTAACGGGTACTCCTGTGGTATGTACGGAAAATGGCACCTCGGAGACAGCCTGCAGCCCCAGAAGGGCTTCCAGAACTGGTTCGTTCACCAGACCGGGGGTGGCGATTATAACGCGGCCCCGATGATAAAGGACGGCAAGCCCTACACCGAGGATCGATATGTGACCGATGCCATCACCGATGAGGCACTGGATTTCCTGTCAACAAATGGGAATAGGAAGTCTCCATTCTATCTCAGCGTTCACTATACGGCTCCCCACAGCCCATGGATCGACCAACACCCCCAAGAGATCGTCAATTCCTATGACGGATGCAGCTTCGATTCCTGTCCTGAGGAACCCCCCCATCCCTGGCAGATAAATTCAGCCCCCAGGGGTAAGGGAGAGAAAAGGAGGGAGATTCTGAAGGGCTATTTCGCGGCAGTAACCGCCATGGATTCCAACGTGGGAAGAATCCTGGATGAACTTGAGAGAATGGGCATCCGAGAGGAGACCATGGTGGTGTTCATGAGTGATAACGGGATGAACATGGGCCACCACGGATTTTTCGGCAAGGGCAATGGGACATTTCCCCTGAATATGTACGATACCTCTGTTAAGATACCGGCCATAATGTCCATGCCGGGAACCATACAGAGTGGGGTCGGCGACGAGGGACTGCACAACCAGTACGACTTCATGCCAACCTTGCTCGATCTTCTTGGGTTTGAAAATCCTGCCGGTCGATCCCTTCCGGGAACAAGCTTTGCCGGAGCCCTGCTTGACCAGGAGAATCAGGGTCGCCGGGAGGTGGTGGTTTTCGATGAGTACGGTCCGGTGCGCATGATCCGAAACAGGGAGTGGAAGTACGTTCACCGGTATCCCTACGGGCCCCACGAACTCTACGACCTTTCGCGAGACCCCGATGAACGGGATAACCTCTACGGCAGGTCCGAGTACCTGGAAAAGGTGAGGGAACTTAGATCGGGTCTCGATGAGTTCTTCCTTAGATATGTGGATTCGAGATATGATGGAACCCAGCAGGGGGTTTATGGCAAGGGGCAGATAGCCATGGCCAAAAGGCCGGGGAGAGGAAAGAAGGCCTTCAACGGCCAGTTCAGGTATCTGGACTCTGAGGGGAATAGAAGACCAAGTACCTACTTCCCGCCCGAACTCTGACCTCGATAGGCCAATTCCATGCCCCAAAATGGGGCCCATTATGTAATTCCCTTAAATTTTCTAAACCAAAACGGGTGCCATTTAAGAAAGCCGAGTCATTTTGAGTGTGTAGCCTGTTTGGGAGGTCCCCTATGAAGAAGCGGCCCAAGACCGGAAGCTTAGAGCTGACCGTAGATCAAGATAGGATATTTACTGAGCTTAGTGAGAGGCTTTACACTACCTATCTTGAGGCATTTAGGGAATTGATAATCCAAAATCCCTTCGATGCCGATGCTAACAAGATAGAGGTCAACGTTCAACCTGACTGCATCGAGGTCGAGGATGACGGGACCGGGATGGACATCGAGCTGATAGAGGAGTTCCTGATAATAGGTTCCGATTCAAAGATGGAGTCCAGACATACGAAAAGCGGTCGGCCCTTCATCGGGGGCAAGGGCATTGGCAGGCTTTCATGGGCCCAGCTGGGGGACAAGGCAGTGATCTACACCCAATGCGGGGATGAAGCCCACTTCATAGAGATGTCGAGGGGAACCAGGTCTGTAAGCGTCCACGAGGTATCGCCTCTCTGGGATCACAGCGGCACCAAGTGGACCATAAGCGAGCTCCACAAGAGGATAAAGCCCAACGAGGTATACAATTACCTCTGTGAAACGGGCGGTCTACTGACCATATTTTTTGAGGATTTCGACGTCGAGGTTAATGGCAAGTCCCTCCAGGACCAACTGCCGGAGGGGAAGAGCTTCGACATAGAGCTGTCCACCAAGGACGGGAAGGAGATCAAGGGGGTCGCCGTCCTCACCGGAAAGGTGGAGAGGATGAGCGTCTGCGTTAATTACGTGAAGGTCGTGGACAGGGTTTTCGGGGGTCTAGGCGGTTTCGTAAACGCCAACTTTCTGCGGGAGACGAGCGACAGGAACAGCATAGTTGAAAATGATGACTACAAGTGGTTCGTGAGACGGCTGAGGAGATATCTCAGGGATAAGATGGTGAGGTGGAGCCGGGACGAACAGCTGGTAAGGTCCTACCTGGAGACCTTCAAGCACCTGGCTCGATCTCTGAGATCAACTTCCATAGCCAAGAAGATGCCGGTGGAGGTCATCGGGGTGGGCGAGAAGAAAATTGGAGATCTCAAGGGTGAGATAGTGTTCACCAGTTCCCACGACGACAGGGCCGAGATGGCGGTCCTGAATGGATACACTGTTGTTCTGGCCACCGACGAGTACATACCCAGGCTGGTCAAGCAGGTCCATTCCGAGGCCAAATCGATCGAGGATGTCGACGTTGGAGGAAGGGCGGAGTCCTCGGCCTCCTCGGAAAGAACCAGAAGGCTCCTCAGCTCCGCTGGGATGCTGGTGAGGCAGGCTTTCGATGTAATCGAACCAGAAAGGGTCTATGAACAGACCGGCGTGTCGATAAACGTGCCCAGTGTAGATATCAACTCGGTTAGGGCCAGAAAGGCGAGGGAGCCAAAGGAGACCGACGATAACGATGGCAAGGAGTTAGCCGATGGTAACAAGAGCGCCGGGGCCAGAAACCGGACCAGGCTGGCTACCAACACCATAACCGCCCGGGGAATCAAGATCTCCTTCGTCGAGTATAGTAATAAGGCAGAGCCCTCCTTCTCTGCCCCCTCGGAGATATACCTCAATACCAATAACGAGTTCGTGGACAAGGTGCTGGACGCACCGGATGAACTGATGCCTCTATTCCTGGTGGACCCGGTTGCACACGAGCTGGCCCACATAATGCTGGATACGCGGGTTCACGACGAGGACTTCGTAAAGCTGAATGACTACCTGAGATATAACCTGTTTATGGGTCACCTGTCCGAACTCAAGCCCGGCCGCAAGAATTAACGGTGCCACCAAACCATTATATCCGCGGTGGCTTGAATTAAACAGTAAATTGATAGGACTTCTAGGCACAAATCCAGAGAGCTGGCGCCTCGGGGAGATGGAGCGAGCCCTTGACGGGAGAGGCATGGATCATGTCCCTCTGTTTCCCTGGCTATTCAACACCACCATGAGCGAGGGCTCCGTTACCTGCAGATATGATGCCCGTGAGGTGACCGGGGAGTACGCGGAGTCATGGCTTGACCTGATCTATGTCATGTCCATCGGTTTCAGGGACCTACCCGAAGCTCTGTACAAGCTCCGCATCCTAAGACATCTCTCCAGGTCCGGTATCAGGATCGTGAACTCGGTGGATACCATTCAGGGCTGCAGAAACAAGGTCCACCAGACAATGGTCCTGGCCCATGAGGGATTCCCGGTTCCCCAAACCCTGCTTACAGAGAGCGTTCACCTGGCGGTTGATTTCATTATGAAAAACCAGCCCTGCATTCTGAAGCCGACAACCGGTCTCCAGGGCAGGGGCCTGTTGATGGTCCCCGAGGGAATGGACATTGGAGAGGTGATCGACTACGTTTCCTGGTTCCAGGCCAGATATGGAAGGGACGTTATCTGCGTTCAGGAGTACGTTGAGCACCAGAACTACGACATCAGGGTTCTGGTGGTCGGGGGGGAGGTAGTCTCCAAGATGAAGAGGTTTAACCAGGATAGCTGGAAGACCAATATCGCCGCCGGTGCCAAGCCCATGCCCTGCACGGAGGACGTCGATGAGTTGGCGCTTTCCGCAGCCGAGGCCGTGGGCGGTGAGATAGTAGGCGTTGACGTACTCCCCTCCTCGGAGGGAAAGCGCTATCTGCTCGAGGTCAACGCGTTTCCGGGCTGGACCGGGCTGCAGGAGATTACCGACTTCAGCATAGCCGGCTCCGTTGCCGAATACCTGGGCTCCCTGGAGGGTTAAGTATGACCACTGTTGGGGCCACTATCCTATGTCCTGCTTGTTCCTGGGCACCATTTCCAGTTTTCCCCGGTAGGACTTGACCAGCCCTATGACCTCCACCTCGGTTCCCACCGAAAGGTTGCTATGGGGTTGGAAGGTCAGGTAGATCCTCATCTTCCCCTCTTCGCCCTTCAGGGTAATCGAACAGGACCGGGAGTATCGCTTAATGGAGGAGATCCGACCCCGGGTTCGCACCAGGGTGAAAAGATCATCCTCGGAAATATCCTCCAGCTCCCTGTCCGAAATGGGGGCGTTTTCAACCTTTACCTGTGAAATATTTCGCGGCACCACCTGCAGTTTATCCTTGTACTCTCCAACCCTTCCCGAAATGGTCACTACATCGCCGAGCTGGACGTCGAGCTGGTTCCCTGAACCAAAGATCGGAACGTCCAATTGGGTACCGTTGTAAATGGTCAGGAACATATTCTTGCCGGATACGAACCGGCTGACCACCGTTCCCCTTATCCTCACGTTCTGGCCCACCATCTCTTCGTTGAGCTTTTCGAAGGGCATGGTGTTGGCCCGATCGAGACTTACATCCAATGCATTCATTTCATCACCTTTCCTAGTTAGAAGTACCTCAACCAGATCCCCCTGAACCATTCCCTCGTTGACCAGCCCCTCCGGAAGTTCCAGATAGCCAGTTCGGTCATCGAGCTTTGGTTCAGAGGAGTCGAGTATCAGCCTTCCCCGACAGAGGTAAACTCCGTCCTCCTTGCGGATAGCGGATATCTTAACTGGATCAAGCCTGGGGGATGTTGCCAGTATCTGGCTTACACGGAGGTAGATTCCCTGGTCGTCTCTCTTTATGGTACCCGCCAGGGTAAGCTCCCTACCAGCCTCTTCGACGTAGTCCTTGGAACCATGAACTCTTAGGGTAGAATTTTCATCCACAAGATGGAAGGTCTGCCCTCTGACCTGGAATGAGATTCCCTGAGTCTTCACGGTTTGGCCAATTCTACACTTGGCCTCGGCTATTGACAAGGGCGGGGTGGGGACCAATACAACGTCCCTCTCAGTCCTGGGCACCACCTGGTCGCTATCACGGTACTCCTCCACGGTTCCAATGACCTTTACCCTGTCCCCCACGGATAGGGCCGGGGTCTTTTCCGCTATATTGCTGAAAAGGGGGACCTCGCATTTGCCGGACTCGTCCTTAAGCTGCAGGAAAAGATGTCCGGCCTCGTGCCTTCTGATGTGGGAAATGGTTCCCACTATCTGCACGATTCTGCCCTGGTACCTTTCAAGTAGATTAACGCTGATCGGTTTAGGTTCGACCAGTAGGGAAAGACCATAGATGATGGCAATTCCGGCCAGGCTGCTGATTAGGCTGATCCTGATCAGATTCCGATTATCCACGACCCATAGTTGGGCGAAAACTTGATTCAATACGACGGCTGCAGGGTCGAAAACACTCTAAAAGGAAGTTCCCACCGGGGAAATCCCTGTTCCTATAGGTACCCTGACATATGGCCCAGCCCGTATTGATCCAGGGTTTCCCCTGTAACCTGTCCCCTGTCGTTGAGTCCCAGTTTACCATACACCAGTTCCTTGGTGTCGGCTAGTAGTTCCCTGGTGGTCGTCCTTCTGAAAGCCCTTTCGGGAAGGATATCGTCCCGGGAGTCAAATCCGTTCTTGTTATCAATCATCCTGGAAAGGATATAGGTCTGGTAGGAACTCTTTTCGATCTCGTCCTCGTCGGTCTTGGTGTTGATCAGATTCCTCATCAGTTTAGGAAGTTCAGGTATCAGTACCTTGCGGGTGAAGTAGCAGGCTCCATTCATCTGGCAAATCATGCTGGTTGGTATGGCTTCCACTATCTGCTGGGACCACCACTCGGAGCTGGCGACATCGTCCGGATTCTTCAGGCCTACGGTGTAGGTGCCAAGGGACGTGTGGCAGGCCCCTCTCATAGCGAAGGCATATCCAAGGTTGCTCCAGAAGGGGTAACCTGCCCCCTCCAGGCCCTTGACCTGCATGGCTATGTCCTGGTCGCCCAGTTCCTCGCTTGCCTTCTTCACACCCTCGGAAAGCAGTTGGCCCTCGTCCTCTCTATTGGCTATCTTTTCAACTAGCTCAATAAGGGCCTTCTTGTCACCAAAGGTGGGGCCCTTGCCCTTCCTTTCGTTGTGTTCGAAGTACCAACCTATTACCCCGCCCGTAGACATGGCGTCTATGCCCTGGACATCGCAAATCTGTATGGCCCTGGAGATGGCGTATGGGTCATATATTCCGCAGTTGGGTCCCAGGAGGTCAACGTTCTCGTAATCCATCTTCCACAGGGTTTTCCCTTCCGGGTCCTTGGGGATCTTCCAGCACATTATGGGGCATGCGCACCCCTTCCTGGATATCGACCAGTCGTTCTTCCTGAGGTACTCGGGGTCCAGCTTGTATGCATCTTCGGGGTCCAGGTTCCGGAAGTTCTCGGCCGGTAGGGCCCCCAGGGGTACCAGGAATGCCCAGTTGCCTCCCCAGGTCCCGTGTTGCTTATATTTCTGGGTTCCTGTTCCCGAGGCTAGTTCGCGGTTGATGGTCTTTATCCACTGGTCGAATTCCTCGTCCGGTGACAGGGGTTCTGGAGTGTGATGCTTGCCTCCCTTGAATCCGATGGCTTTCACGTTCATTCCGGCAAGCACCCTGCCTGGCCCACCTCTGGCGGCCGCTCGCACGTGGTCATTGGGCATGTAGCTGACGTGAACGCTGGCGAACCTCACCCCACGGAAGGCGGCGGGGCCAGCCGTGATGCTCCCCTTATATCCGTCCTGGTAAAGGAGGTCCACGGTCTCCATGGTGGTTACCTCCGGGTCGAGACTCCTTAGGGATACCTTCCTCTCCTTCTCGGATGAGTCTATCATTACTCCCACCGGGTCATGGGCCTTTCCCTCCAGTATCACCCCATCGATTCCACATGACTTGATGTGGGGCCCGCAGAGTCCACCCCCGGCCGCGTAGGCGATTCCGTATTTCCCGTTCTTCTCTTTCATGGGTGAATAGAAAGATACGTAGGTCCTGGTGCACCCGCTGGGAACCCCGTTCTTGGGAAGTCCGGTCAGGAAACCGGTGTTGACGATAAATTTCTTGTAGGGATCGGTGCAGGGACTGTCCGAGAGGAATTCCTGGAAGGAGAAACCGATGCCTCCTATCCTTCTCCTCAGGCTTACCCCCCCGTATTTTTCACGGTCCTCCTCCATCCAGTCGAGGAATTCATATGTCTCCTTATCCAGGTCATATTTCAGTACCTGACCACTTACAGTCAATTTTTTCAGCCTCCTCCTATCGGTGAAAGTAATTTAACGATGTCGTTATTGCCGATTTCCGCTTCCTTTTTCTGGGGTTTTGTCCATACTCCGTCGTTTACAACTACGGTTAGGGATTCTATGGCGTCCTTTTCATACAAGTATTTTGCCATCTTGGGTCCGTAACGTCTTGCGAGTTCATCCAACATATCCGGTATATTCGAGGCATCCGTGACATATTCCTTTTTTCCCGCTATCGACCTGAGTATGCCGTAGAGCTCAACGATCAAACCAATCGTGACCGCGATTCCCGGGTATAATGAAAATGTAACATATATCTCCCCTATTTTCCGGGGAGTGGAACGTCAAGATGGGTTCTCTCCCGGTATTTATAGACCCTTTGGTCCATGGGATGGGTACTTTCGACCGGGCAGATACCGGATTATCAGGACCATGGCCGCCACGATGGAGATGAAGATCAGGGGCAGTATGCTGTCAGACCATATTACTCCCCAGGAAAACTGC
Source organism: Hadarchaeota archaeon (SeqCode) (assembly GCA_964621445.1). GTDB lineage: Archaea > CAYQAE01 > CAYQAE01 > CAYVLA01 > CAYVLA01 > CAZUNO01. The sequence goes on from CAZUNO010000016.1 coordinate 24,861, forward strand.
TGGAAACTCAGGGGGAAGAGCAGGACCTGACCCCCTCCGTAGGGATGGAGGAGCGAATCCCAAACCAGGTGGATTACTACCCCAGCCGAGAGAAAACCAAATACGGTGTTCCTCTTGTTCTTTGGGAAGAAACGGGAAGCTAGGAGGGCAACGAGTAAGGCGCCAACCGGGGTGGCCAGGGGTAGTGAAAACGCGACCAGATCCACACCGGCATAGGTTTTCAGAAGATAAAAGGGCTTTACAAGGTCCGGAAGCACGCTCCCCACGGCGGCCGCCCCCAGGTGGGTCTCCGCATCCCTTCTACCCAGAAGGAAGGTAATCTCGCAGAAAACCACTGACGATAGCACATAGGTCAGCCAATCAGGCATTCCTACGCCTCCATTCCATGCTGCTAAGGTCGGGTTTCCATTCCCTGAGGAAAAGGACCAGGATGGCCCCCAGGCCAACGAAGGACAGTGCATAAAGCCTCCTAGTGTCCCGGTATACATGGATCTTGTTTACATCCAGGTAGGCCCGTTCCGAATACAGTGTCCCGTACACGATCACGTACTGGCCTTCCATGAGCTCCTTACCCCCGCCATAGACCGCGGTGATTTCATCCCCCATGGTAAGCAGGGTGAATGTGCCGTTTTTGGGGTTTAGATCCCTTATGGTCCCCTCGGACCGGAAGCTGACGTTCTCGTAGCGCACGGGGTCCTTCTTGATTTCATCGACCGATGAGTGGCGTTTCCCGTATTCGTAATGTGAGTAGAGGCAGAGCGAGAGGATGATGAGGATAAGAACCGCCTTCAACGGTATGCGGGCCATATCTAGCATGGAATTCACATCTCACTGAGCCGTTTAATCAAGTATTACCAGCTTATTAGCATATCCTGGGCGCTGGATCCGCTACCGGGGGCTCCATTAGCCTTCGGCCACCGATGGTGGTCTCCACCACCACCTCGCCTGGGTGTTCCCGGGTCACGGTACCGATAGTACGGGCCTCTGCACCGTGCTCGGTCGATTTCACTGAGGCCAGGACCTCCTCCGCAATGTCCTGTCTAACCCCCATTACCACCTTTCCCTCGTTGGTGATGGAATATGGATCCACTCCCAGCATATCGGCGGCTTTCCGAATATCGTCCTTGACCGGTATACTGTCCTCCTCTATCTCCATTCCCACCCCGGACTTGGTTGCCATCTCATTGAGAGCATTTGCCAGTCCACCCCGGGTGGGGTCCTTCATGGCGTGAATCCCTCCAACTCCCATCCCTGCTTCCACCACATCCCACACCGGTCCCACGTCCGACCCCGTTGAGAGCTGGAAATCGAATCCCTCCCTTACAGATAGTATGGATATCCCGTGGTCTCCCACCGAACCGGAGACCAGTACAGCGTCCCCCGGTTTCAGGCCGCTATCCCGGACCACTGACCCCTTGTCCGTGATCCCGATCCCCGCGGTGGCAATGATTAGCCCGTCGATATCGCCCCTCTCGATCACCTTGGTGTCCCCGGTAATGAGATCCGCCCCCACCTCCTCCAGAACCGCGTTCATGGAGGATATTATCCGGTTAAGATCTCCTCTCGAGAAGCCCTCCTCCATGACCAGGGCACAGGACAATGCAAGGGGTTTTGCCCCCATTACCGAAATGTCGTTGATGGTTCCCGAAGCGGCCAGGCTGCCTATATTGCCTCCCGGGAAAAAGATGGGTTTAACGGTATGCGAATCGGTGGTGAGCACTATCTCCAGGTTTTTCCAGGTCACAGAGCCGGAGTCATCGAGGTCCTTCAGGGTGACCCCATCCCTTCCGCATCGGGTAATGTTGCCCAGGATGCTCTGGGTTATCAGCTCCATCATGGCCGCTCCCCCGGAGCCCTCCTCGATTCCTATGGCGTCCTTCATTTGGTGACTCGTGCCTCCTTCCTTTTCCGTCCATAGTCCAGCCATATCTTACATGTTCCCTCGCTGGATACCATGCAGGGGCCCACGGGATTGTTGGGGACGCATCTGGTTCCGAAAAGGGGACAGTCCACGGGGTCGGCGGAGCCAAGCAGGACATCTGCGCAAAGGCAACCTGGAGGCATTTCATTGCCCTTGCCTGGCTGGATTCCAAACCTCTCGTGGACATCCAGTTCTCGGTATTCATCCCTCAACCTAAGGCCGGATGAGGGAAGGTTCCCGATACCCCTCCACTCGCTGTCGCAGGGCTCGAAGACCTGATCCATGACACGCTGGGCCCTGGGGTTTCCCTTGTCGCGAACACATCTGGAGTACTCGTTGAATACCCGAGGGCTTCCCTCGTTTACCTGTTTCACCAGATCTATGAGGGCCAGCAGGATATCCAGGGGCTCGAAACCCGCGATTGCCGCGGGTATGCCATATTCCTGGGAAAGAACCCGGTAGGGTTCGGTTCCTATTATCGTGGATACGTGGCCGGGGCAGATCAATCCGTCGATTACTATCTCTCCACTATCGATGAGTGACTTGAGTGCGGGTGGTATTAGCCGGTGGGATATCATGAAGGAGAAGTTATCAGGTACCCCTGAAGCGATGGTTGCCGCGGTGAGGGGAGCCGTGGTCTCGAAACCTATGGAGAAAAAGGCAGCGGGCTTGGAGCTCCCGCGGGCCATGTTGATGGCGTCGGTGATGCTGTAGACCACCTTAACATCGCCCCCCTCCGACCTCGCGTCCCTGAGGGACATCTCACTGCCGGGGACGGCGAACATGTCCCCAAAGGTGTACACCCTGGCGTAGTCCTGGGAAATGGTTATCATGGTGTCTATCTCAGAGGTGCTGGTGACGCACACCGGACAGCCCGGCCCTGCAACTATGGAGATGCTGTCGGGTAGTAGCGAACGAATGCCGTAACGGGTGACCGTATTCTCGTGGGTTCCGCATACGTGAAGGAACCTGAGGCTACGGTCGGGGGTGATATCGGCGAGGATGCCGGTCGCCTTTTGCACCGCTTGCTTGCTCCGGAAGGATGAGAGGTCCATTCTCATACCTCAATCCCTGACCGCCTGTAGCTGGCGGAGAAGTTCCAGGGTCTGGTTGGCGTCCTCCTCATCCATCTTCTCTATGGCGAATCCAGCATGCACAATGACGAAGTCCCCCACGGTGCAATTCTCTATTAGGGAGATATCCACCTTGCGCTTGGCCCCTTCAAAGTCAACTACCCCCCTTCTCCCCTCTATCCTCTCTACTCTGCCCGGTACGGCTAGACACAAGCTGTTCGACCTTCTGGTGGTGGAGAGGTAGGGACATAAAAAATACTTTCTTCTAACCCTTCATGGGTCAATCTGGTGAACTGGCAGGGACCGTCCTCGCAGGATATATTTTAGATCAATTACTCAGCACCTATTCGCGATGCAGCTCCGGGTTCTCGTTCAGGGAAGGGTACAGGGCGTTGGTTTTCGGCCCTCTGTATATAGGTTCGCCAAATCCCTGGATTTGAGGGGTTATGTCCGAAACCTGGGTAACGGGAACGTGGAGATCCTGGTTGAGGGCGACCAGGGGACGGTGCGGGAGTTCCTTTCCGGCCTGGAGGGTTCCCTCCCGCCCCTGGCGGAAATCCTGACCATGGAAACCGAGGTATTGGAGGGAAAACCGCAAGGGGAGTTCCGGATAGAACCCAGCAAGTCCCCCTCGGGAAGCACCTCCAATTCATATGTGCCACAGGACGTGGCGACCTGTGACAGGTGCCTGGAGGAGCTCCTGAACCCGGATAACAGAAGGCATGGCTATCCATTCATAACCTGCACCGATTGTGGCCCCAGGTATAGCATATCCGGTGGCCCGCCCTTCGACAGGGATAGGACATCCATGAGTGATTTCCCAATGTGCGAGCGGTGTCGAGCCGAGTACGAGGACCCCGGGGATAGAAGATACCACGCCCAGACCATAGCCTGTAGGGACTGTGGGCCCGGAGTCCGGCTTATCGGTCCCCAGGGAGAGTTGATGGTCGGGAAACCAATTATCGGGGCGGCCAAGCTCCTGGAAGAGGGGGAGATAGTGGCCGTCAAGGGCCTTGGAGGGAGTCACATCGCCTGCCTTACCACTGATAACTCCGCAGTTCGGAGGCTGAGGGAGATACTGGGGAGGCCCTTCCAGCCCTTCGCGCTAATGGCTTCATCGATCGAGGATGTGAGGAAATTCTCCTCGGTGAGTGAGAGCGAGGAGGAGATGCTCCTGAGCTGGCGGCGGCCGATCGTAGTCCTGGACAAACTCGATCCCTTCCCCCTCTCTCCGCTTCTATCTCCCGACCTCAGCAATATCGGGGTCATGCTGCCCTACACCCCCCTTCACCACCTCCTTCTTTCCCGGGTCGATGACCGGGCCCTGGTAATGACCTCGGCAAATGTTCATGGCGAGCCGATGATTCTAAAGGAAGGGATGATGAGGGAGAAGGTGGGGGAGATAGGTTACCTGCTCTGGCATGACCGGGAGATAAGGAACAGGGTAGATGACAGCGTGGTCAGGTTCCAGGGCGAGGACCCGGTTCTGATTAGGAGGAGCAGGGGATATGTACCACACCCGGTTAGTTTGGGGTGGAGCAGCGAGGATTGTATACTTGGGGTCGGTCCTGAACTCAACTCCGTGGCCTGCATAGCCAAGAATGGCCTGGCCTACCTGACCCAGCATATCGGTAACACATCAAACTTCGATACCTACGGATATCTGCGGGATGCGATATCATCGCTAATGAAAAACACCAGCACCCAGGACTTGGATGCCATTGCCCATGACCTTCATCCCCAGTTCCTTTCGACCCGACTTGCCAAGTCCATGTCCGGAAAATGGGGCTGTCCCACCTACGCCGTACAGCATCACTATGCCCATCTGTACAGCCTGTTGGCAGAACACGGGTTGGAACCCACCACCAACGCGCTGGGGATAATCTGTGACGGGGTGGGCTATGGTAGCGAGAGGGAGTCGTGGGGAGGCGAGGTGCTGGCGGTTGGCGACGAGGAACTCAGGATGGGTTCGCTTCAGCCACAACCATTGATCGGGGGAGACCTGGCATCGCTGTATCCGGTCAGGATGGTGGTGGGTATCCTTGCCCGGGAGTACAGGGAGGCGAGGTTAAAGGCGGTGGTCAAAAAATACTGCCACGAGGGGCTTAGAAAGGGGGAGCAGGAGCTTGACCTCATAATCGAACAGCTCAAAAAGCGATTCAACGTCACCTGGACCACCAGCACGGGAAGGGTTCTGGATGTCATATCGGCTCTGCTGGGAATAAGCTATGAGAGGACCTACGAGGGCGAGGGCCCGATGCGACTGGAGGGCGTTGCCTCGCGTGGGGATCCCAAATCAGTCGACCTGCCCGTGGATGTAAGCAAGAAGGAGGGGAGGTACGTGTTCGACACCATGGCCCTGGTAAGAGGGGTGGTGGAGGCCCTGGAGGCCCGGCGCCCCAGAAAGGATATCGCCGCTTCCGCCCAGGAATCACTGGCAGAGGGAATCGCGGAGATGGCCAACCTCTGCGCCCGGGAGATGGAGCCGGATTTCGTGGGCTGCTCTGGAGGTGTGATGTACAACCGGCACATAGTCTCCACCATAGAGAAGAAACTGGACCACCAGCTGGTGAGGCACACCTACCTACCCCCGGGGGACGGCTGTATCTGCGTGGGCCAGGTAACCGCTGCCTACAGGCAGAGGAGTTTATGAACGGTCACGGCGATAGATCCTCGCGTTTATAGTAAATGAGGGTGCCGCCCTCCTCGCCAACCACCAGGTCCGGTATCCCCTCCCTGAACTCGGCCACCGTGGGCCCACATGCGTGGTGGCCTAGAAAGAGGGGATTCTCCTTGAACTTCAGGACCTGTGGGAACCGGAACAGGGGATCCTCATCATCCCCCACGTTTTTCAGGAATAGAACCGCGGACCCCGGTAGACCCAGGGACTGGGGAAGTCCCTCCTCCGCATTGGGAACCGAGCCGTGGCGATGGGTTCCCACCAGGAGGTCCATCTCGCCGTCGCCGTCCCAGTCAACGAGGTTGAGTTTTAACCGGCCTCTTCCTCCGGCCCCCCAGAAGTTAGCATCGATGGGAGAACCGTTCTCCAGCCTGAGCTTACCGCCGTCCTCCAGGTTATAATCGTCTATCTTACGATAGAGATGGAACTGGTCATCGGTGTCAAGGGTTATGTAGACCATGGTCCCTCCCATTCTTCCTACTGCAGGTTTGACTCTCCATGTCCCGTGTAGGTCCAGACCATCGCAGTATATGCTATGAGGGGCAGCGAGGGAGGGACGAGTTAAGGTGCCCCGGTTCAGGAAAACGGAATGATCGGCAGTTATATCGCTCATCACTATATCCGGCAAGCCATCTCCGTTCCAGTCAACGACCGTGGGGCAGGTATAGCCCCACCGTGCCTCATCCGGGCCCTGAATGCTGCCTCGGTAACCGGCCTGAACGTGAATCTCGGAGCCCCCTGCCTTGAGGGGAATGCCGTTATCGAAACTGGGGTCGGAGTTTGTCCCTCGGTTCCTGAAGAAGAGTATCCTGCCCTCCGAGTTCCCACATACTATGTCCAGGTTATGGTCCCCGTCCCAGTCAACCATGTTGGGCACAGGAAGGGACCCTGCATAGATGCTGGCATCTAGCTCCAGAACGGGCAGCGGATGGCTAAAAAGGGGCTCACCTGCGTTCGAAAACCGATCCAGGAACCGGTAGTAATACAGACAGCCCTCGCCGCCCACTATCAGGTCAGACGAAGGACCCGAACCCGGGTAGCTCAGGGGGCATGCTCCAACCGTGGGGTGGCGCATGATGTTTTTCTCCGTATCAATTATCGGGACTTTTTGGTGCCGACCGTCGGACCTCGGATAAAGGAATATCTGGCCCAGGTGTGAGCCGGAAACCACGTATTCCCGGCCCAGACCCAAATCCAGGGTGGTAAGTCCCTTGATCGAGAATGCCGTATCTCTGGTTGAGGGGGATATCCTGGTGGCCTCTGCCTCCGCGAGCTGGTTGAAGGAGGGAGCCCTCAATCTGTACAGGGCCGAGTAAGGTATAGAGCCCCTCCAGATACCAGCACCATCAAAGGGCCGGTAATCCGATTCGCGCCAGCTGGCATCCGTGGGTTTGAGGGACCTCCCATCCTTAACCGATAAATAGACATCAATCTCCCCATCCGGTCCTGGAACCGGGAGAAATCGTTCTACGGGTCCGGTAAGGGCGCGAAGGTTCACCGTTTCCCCCGTTTTGCCCATCCTCTTCTGCTGGGGATCGTATATGTAGTCGGTAAGGGAGGTTTCCGAGCGAGCGTAGAGATGAATTTCCCCCCCTGGATGCTCAACTACCTTTATCTCCACATCGCCCTCTCCAAACAACTCCTGGAAGGGGAGCTCGATTTTGCCATCCCTCTCAAATACCGGGACCCCGCGTCCGGTTTTCTCCTCGTATCTAAATAGAAAAAGTCCTGGATCTGCACCATTGCTGGTTGATAGGAAGATATCCGGGTATCTCCCGCCGGTCAAGCTAGCCACCCCCACGGGTTCGGTTATCAATGCCATGGCAATGGGACCCCGCCCATCAGCCGATCCCACAGGAATTTCACAGCCACTGCTCAATGTACTCATGTCTAACAGCTACCGAATATGGAAAGCCCATAAAGCCCTTGAATATGTCTTCCTTTCATCCGGCAATAGATATAAGCCCGGTCCGGGCCCCGGTTTTGCGTGGTGAGAGAACTTGGTTCATGGAGAACTGGATCTGTGGTGGGGGGACCCTCACGTTCATAGCAGCGTTTCGAGAAGGTGCTTCAAGTTTGGTTTGGAACCGGAGGGCTATGATGGGTCACCTGGCGATTGCCACCGTTATGCCCGGGATGAGGCGGGAATGGATTTCTCCGCGGTGACCGATCACGACTGCACGCGAGAGAAGAGGGAGATGACCCCGCGGGAATGGGAGGAGGTGCGGGAGGCCGCTGAGCAGTACAATGAACCCGGTCAATTCGTGGCCTTCCCGGCATTCGAATATAGCAATCGCCGCCAGGGCCACTATCATGTCCTATTCTCCCATCCATGCGTCGTGGGCGGTTGATGAATACCCAACCCCGACCCACCTCTGGTCTGCCCTTGACGTCCACGATAGAAGGGCTCTGACCATCCCACATCACATAGCCCGGGCCGGCATGCCCAATGACTGGAGCTACTTCAACCCCCACTACGAGGCGGTTGTGGAGATATGTTCCGTATGGGGTTGCTACGAGTTTCCGGGAAATCCGTTCGAGTGTGATCCTAACTGGTCATCGAGCGATCCCCGGGGATTTGCCCGGATGGGCCTGGGGAAGGGCCTAATCTTCGGATTCGTGGGAGGAGGGGATATACATGACGGGCGAGCTGGAGGCCGGGCCTATGACTGGCAGACGGGGGAAATCCCGGAACGCTGGAAGCGGGCCGCCAGATACAGGAGAAACCCCGTGGGAGGGGGGTTAGCGGGCGTCTATTCGAACCGGTTGAGCCGAGACGGCCTCATCGAGGGACTGCGTAAAAGGAGGTCGATTGCCTGCACTGGAAGCCCCACGGAGGTCAGGATGCGGGTTGATGACCTTTTCATCGGCGACGTCTCCCCGGCCAGCGATGATCAGACCCGAAAAAGGGAGATAGAGGTGGAGGCCGCTAGCCACCGCTCACTGAGAGCCTGGAGGTAATCAGGAACGGATATATCCTGTTCCATCTGCCCTGCAATGGAAAGCGGGAAAGATTAGAATTCACGGATGAACTTCCCCTTGTCGAGGTTGATCCCAGTATTTCCTCGGACTCCGGTAATCTAGTATATTACTACGCCCGGGTCACCAGGGAGGATTTTCACATGGCCTGGTCCAGCCCCATCTGGCTGAAGACCGAGGGTCATGGGTGAAAGATTTAAGCCCCGCTAGGGGCTATATAGTGGGAGAGAAATGCCTATAGTAAGCCTCAGCGTTCCTGATTCACTCATGCGGGATCTTGAACTGATGACCGATGTGGTGGGTTATTCCTCGAGAAGCGAGGCGATAAGGGACGCCATCAGGACCTACATATCGGAACAGAGAATGTACAGGCGGGTAAAGGAGGACGTTTTCAATGCCATAATGTTTCTCTACAAGAACGGGGAGGATGAGAGACAGAAGCTGGAGAGGCTGAGATCAAAGTACTCAAAACTCATAGAGGGAGAGATAACCTTCGCCATCAGCAAGGATAGGAAGGTATCGGTCCTGCTAACCCGTGGCAAGAGCGACGAGATTCGAATGTTGACCTCGAGGATAAGGGGCATAAAGGGAATGGAACAAACGAGATATATCATGGCCGAGCAGTAGGGGACGGAAATTGGTAGGAGACTTTGATGGCAGGGCCATCGTTAGAAGGGATTTCTGGCATTCGGGCATCCGCTATCTATTCCAATGGAACCTGAGACACCATCGTAGTTTCGACAGCCATCATAGCAGGGATCTTTGGCATGCACTATCAAAGGTGGCCGATGGGAGGGTTCCCCTCAACGTCTTCGAGAGCCAGATATATGATAGGGCTTCAAGTCTCAGAACTCCAAGCCGGGAATCGGATGAATGGTTCATCGATGACATGGAGGATAGGGGGATTCTGGATGTAGATGTGGTTCGAGATGATTACGCCTCCATCTGTAGCAGCATATCTCCCCTAAAGAAGGTGAAGGATAAACACCTACAGGTACAGGACTACCTCCTCAAGAACGATGAAGCGGCCATAGCAATGGAGGTTCCCGTTTGGTCCGGCTTTCTCAGACTAACTGGTCACATTGACCTGATCAGGATCAGGGATGAACGGATAGAGATAGTTGACTACAAGCCCGAGGGCCGGTTCCTGCGATCGATGCCCCAGGTGGCGGTCTACAGCTATCTTCTGGATTCATGCTATCCGAACCTGCAATTGGAGAATATGAAGTGCGTGTCTTTCAACGAAAGCGAGGCCTGGATGTATTCCCCGAGCATCCTTCGTCATCTTGCAACCCGCCTTGATGATGGGAACTTGGTCGAGGGCATTCTTCAGAGATACGACATGATGAGAGGTAGATAGGACGACAAACAGGGCCAGGGGCAAAGTTTGGCTTGAGAAGGACGGTAAACCCCTCATAGGCAAGGGGAGAGCAAAGCTCCTAGAGTATATTGAGGAGACGGGATCCATTAGGGAAGCCGCCTCTGAGATGGGATTATCTTATAGATATGCCTGGGAGATGATTTCAAAGATGAACCAGGCCTGTAAATCTAGGGTTGTATCCTCGAAGCGGGGGGGCAGTCAAGGTGGAGGGTCGCAACTGACGGAGGAAGGAAGACAACTCCTCAAACTCTACCGGGAGGCCGAGGAGTCGGGCATAAGGCCGGACGGGAGTGCAAGCGGCCTCCTTCATTGCCGGATCTCCGAGAAAAGGTCAGGGGACGATTTTGTAAAGCTTGCCACCCAGGACGAGGAAGCGGAGATTATCTTCAGGAACACCGGCCTCTTCTCCGAGATGGAGGAGGGAGACGAAATTCTTATAGCTTTGAAGAGGGAATGAGGAGATAGATGGCGGGGGCTCGGGTTATTACATACGCCGTTCTGATGGGCCTAATGGTTACCATCTTTGCTTTGGGGAGTATTGCAGGAGCGGAGGGGATGATGGCACCGGGATCCAGGATAATCAGTACCCTGTACGTGGGAGACGCAGGTACCAGGTCCTGGAGACACCTGGCCATGGACCCCTTCCTTTCGCTGACCCCGATACCAGCCGCGGTGGGGTTATATCCCAAGGAGCAGATAAGGAAGCATGTAAGGCTCTACATTCCCCGGAATTACGAGAGCTACCTGGGGGGAGTGGACCTGCTGGTGATGAGCGACTCGGATCGATCGGTCTTCACCTCAAAACAGCAGGTATGGTTCAGGGACGGTGTGATGGATGGCGGTGGGTCCCTGATTATGGCTGGTGGATTCGAATCTTTCGGAGGAGCGGGGTGGGGCAATACCTGGAAGGGCTCGGCCGTTGAGGATGTTCTACCCGTGTGGTGTCTGAACTACCAGGCCTGGGACTTTCACCCCTTTCTGGCCCGGCCGTCCAGGGACCAGATGGACAATCCCTTCGTGACCTCCCTCGACTGGGAGACCATGCCCCCCTTCAGCGGGATGAATATAGTGACCCCCAAGATAGGTTCGGAGACCCTGCTGGTGGCAAGTGGCCCTGGTTTGGATATTAATCGGGAGCCGGTCCTGGTTTACCTGGAGGTGGGGAAGGGAGCAAGCCTGGCCCATATGCCGGACTGGACGCCGGCCTGGGGAACTGATATCTACGAAAACTGGGAGTACTATGGGGATTACCTGATTAACATGGCCTACCTGGTGGCCGGAATACCGGTCCCCCAGCAGCTGAATCTGGTTCATCTGGTGAGAGCTGAGATAGCCTCCTATTCCTCGATGAGAGGAGTGGCCATCTCTACCCTGGAATTTGCGGACAAATTTGGAGCCAGGATAACACCTCTGGAAAAAAGGCTGGCAAAGGTTGAGGAGATGAAGATGGAGGCCGATTTGCATTATCTTGAGCAGAGGTACGAAAATGCGTTGGATGCCATGTCAGAAATCGCCAGCGAGTTCCAGGCCATAAACCAGGAGGCGATCAGGGTCAAGGACCAGGCCCTTTTCTGGGTGTATGTAGTTGAATACGTCGCCGTGACCGGCGTGGCTCTGATATCCGGACTATCAATATGGGTCCTGATGATCAGGCGTAGCATATACAGGGAGGCTGGCACCACCAGGCTGAAGTTTCAGCATTGATGCTATTCGCTGCGCTGTTTCTTTATCCCGGTCTGGAATATGAGCTCGTCGATTCTGTTAGGGTCGCGTACACTTCTTAGAAAGAAATGGTCCTCGCCCGTATCTACCCTCACCGTTCCGACATTGAACATCCGCTCTAACCATGACTGTATTATATCGCATCGCTCCAGCTTTTGGAAGGGGATGGAGATGGTGTTCCTTCTCAGTATGCCCACCGTCTTGAAAACCCTGTACTCCGATATCTTGTACCTGGTCCTATACCTCTTCAGCTCCGCACGGGCCACGATAATTATGGCTATTAATAGACAGAAAAGGACAAGCCACATGTTTAGGCCATAGCCTAGGAGGGACAGGGAGGGGATTATGGAGAAGAAATCGATCCACAGGATGAACCCTATGATCAGGATCAGGATGGCGCCTATATAGCTACCCAGATAGAGAATCCTGGAAGGCTTGAATTTGAGGAGAATCTCCTCGCTCTCCGTTTCTTGGTTCCGTGACACGTTGTTACCCCCTACATCTAGACACCGTGGCTTTCATAAATGGGATCGAGCCGTAAACCCAGGTCTTTGCAAAACACGCGGCCGGGGCCTGGCTAAAAATTGGAGTCGCCGGAAGCCAGATTGCCTAGCAAGCCGCCTCCTCCCCGCTTTTTTTCTCCTCTGTCCACGTTGGCAGCTCTCATTATTCTGTCCGCGAGACGTGAGAAGGGAAGGGTTTGCAGGTAGACGGTTCCCGGTCCCGAGAGATTTGCCAGGAACAGACCTTCACCGCCGAAGAACATGGTTTTGACGCCCCCGGCCCTCTTGATATCGTAATCAACCGTGTCCTGAAAGGCCACCAGGCATCCCGTATCCACCCTCAGCGATTGACCCGGGCCCAGGTCCCGCTTGATTACCGTGCCACCGGAGTAGGTGAATGCTAGCCCCTGGCCCTCGAGTTTCTGGAGTATGAATCCCTCGCCCCCGAAGAACCCCGCTCCGAGACGCTTGGTCAAAGCCACCGTTATGTCGATGCCCTCGGTTGAGCAGAGGAAGCTGTCCCTCTGGCAAAGATAGCTATTTCCAGGGGTGATCTGCAGGGGTATGACCTTCCCCGGATATGGCCCCGCAAATGCCACCTCACCGTCCTGGCTTGTGCACTCGAATGTGGTGATAAAGAAGCTCTCCCCGGAGATGGCCCTCTTTATGCCCTTCATTATGCCTCCCCCCGTCGAGGTATCCATGTTGACCTCATCGCTCAGGTAGAGCATGGCCCCGGCCTCCGCCTGGAGCTTCTGTCCGACCTTCAAGTTGAATTCCACGGCCTGCATGTCGTCTCCAATAATCTCGTATTCAACATCAGCCATGCTTTCCACTGCCTTTTCCATGGCTTAAATCTCTTTGCGAATAACTATGAAGGGAGGAAAATCCGATATGTGGTACGCAGTATTTATCAAAAGGGGCAGCATTATACTGGGCGAGGGGGAATCCTCGATGGACCGAACTCGCATTACTCGCCTGATACTAAGCTTCTCAGTACTAATATCCGTCCTGCTTCCGGTCATGGCCGACCGGGGCATGGTCCCTCTCTCCGGGGTGTCCATTTATGGCCCGGGCCAGAAGGCCATCGTGGCCTGGAATGGCTTCGAGGAGGTATTGATACTCTCCACGGACGTGTATGCGGAGGAGGAATCCAAGGTGCTAGAGTTTCTTCCCCTCCCCAGCAGGCCGGACCTCATCAACGCCACCGATTTCTCGCCCTTTGAGAGCGTTCAGGATCTGCTGAATGATTACGGAAATTTAAAGACCGGTTCAAGGGGGAAGCTGGACGACGGCGGGATAGAGATCATATTCCATGAGGAGATAGGTGCCCACGATATCACCGTGGTTAGGGTCGATGATTCGGATGATTTTCAATCCTGGGCCAACAGGTTCCTGGAGGATTCGGGTATTAGTGGCCGGGTTTCCGGTAGGGACCTTTCCCGGTCAGTTGATTCCTATATCTCCAAGGGATACTCATTCTTCGTACTGGACCTGATACAGGCATCCCCCGAGAGAAGAAGCGTTGAGCCCCTGATCTACAGGTTCAAATCCGATCATCTCTATTTTCCCCTTGAGGTTTCCCGCTTGGCCTCGGGAAGCGTGGATATCACCCTATTCACGGTTACCGGGGGGCCCATATATGAGGAGGACCTGCATCACAAACTCTCCCTTGCCAACCGGCAGGGCCCGCTTCGACGCCCGGTGAGGTTCCGACTTGCTGAGTCCCGTCTCGATGATATTCATCCCAAAATAGGGGATCTCTTCCATGATGACGTATGGCTCAGCGTGGTCGAGTACCACGGCGAGCTCGACAATCTCGATTTTGATCTGGCCCTCAACAGGATTCAAACCCCGACCGGTGACATTCTAGTCATCAGTCCGTTCTTCTGGATAGGCTCCGGTGTCGCCCTGGGTATACTAATGGGCATCGTGATCTCTCAGTTAAACATGGGCCTTCTCAGGCTGGATTTCAAGCGTCTGGTGGCATCCATCGATTTCATCATCGTGTTCCTGCTTATGATCCTGGCCTCGGTGATGTCCTATTCCTGGTCGGGTTACGTATTCTGGATACTTGTCCCCCTGGCCATCCTCACCCTTTATTTCGCGATTCGTAGCGGTGATAAGAAGATCATGTTGATCTATATCCTTCTACCGATTCTAGGACTTACCCTTATCTTCACGGTACTCTATGCCCACCTCCTGGAGATGGTAATGGCCCTGGTATTCTTCCTAGGCTTCCTGCTTGCTGCGGCCTTTCCTCCTAATGGTGAAAGATCATTGAGCCGGGCCTTTAGCCGGAGCTCCAGGTGGATTAAGAAATCAAGGCGAAGAGGATCTCTATGATGAAGAATAGGTTAAATAGACAAAGTGACAATCAAAGCCATTCGTAAAGAGGTTAGCCGTGATCCGAGGAGATAGCGATGTTTGGTATAGGGAAGGATAAGAAGGTTTGGGATCCAACGGACGAGAAGGAAGAGGAATCTATGGAGGAAACGTCCAACCCCGGTGACCCCAAGGATGGGGACGAGGACGCCGCATTGATATCCGAGATGGATAGAGAATACCTGGAGGCCCTGGCCGAGCTGGATTACGGTGACGACGCCGTTAACCTCCTGGATAAGGCATACCATAAGAGGAGGAAGGAACCGGGAAAGCTTCTGACCCCTTCGGAGGAGGAGGAGTTCCAGTCCCTAGCGGAGGAAGAGGAAGTAGATGAGGCATCCGAACTCCTGGAGGAGGCCTACCACAGGGCCAAGAAGGAGGAGGAGAGCTTCCTCTCACCGCTGGACAAGGAATACGTCGATATGCTGCAGGAGCTCGGCGAACGGGAAAAGGCTAAGACGATTCTCGATGATGCCAGGGAGAGCTTCGATGCACGTAAGGCCGAGCGGGAAGAACATCTTCTGACACCAATCGACAAGGAGTATATGGACAGGCTCATGCAGCTGGGCTTGAAGGATGAGGCCCGACAGGTCCTGGACGAGGTCTATCGTGGCAAGAGATCGGATGAGGAAAGATTGGGAAATCTGGTAAACCAGGGCTAGTCGAGGGAGCTTAGGAGGCGGGAAATATTCCCCCCTAGAATCCTTCTCCGGGACGCAGGTGGGATATCCGCTTTTTCGACCTGGAGCAGCGATGATTTGTAGTAGTGAAGTGGGGCATTGCTTCCGAAAACAAGCCTTGAATCCCCGTGGTCCCCTACCATTCTCCGGATAAAACCTATGGGAAAGGACCATTCACACCCCACCAGGACGTTATCGGTTCGGGACAGAATTTTCTCAACCTCCGCAGCCTTTGCGTTATTGACCACCAGCGATAAATCGGGGTGGGACGTGGCGGCATCTATTATCCCCTCCACCTCCGTACCCAGAATTCGAAAAGAGGGATCCAATAGTCGACGGTCCCTCATCCTGGTGGAGATGAATACCAGCTGGTTCTCGCTTTCAGCGCTGTCCAGCAGTTTTCTGGTCCTTGAATCGGAGAGCCGGTAACGGTGGTGAGAGGGTACCATCCGAATGATTGGATGGG
This sequence comes from Hadarchaeota archaeon (SeqCode), assembly GCA_964621445.1. Classification (GTDB taxonomy): domain Archaea; phylum CAYQAE01; class CAYQAE01; order CAYVLA01; family CAYVLA01; genus CAZUNO01. The sequence goes on from CAZUNO010000016.1 coordinate 40,651, forward strand.
TTGGCCCCAGGGGCGGGTTGGTGGGATTAACCACAGGAACCGGTATCAACCCCTCTATCCCTGAAGCGCTTCTCTCAAGCGCCCGGTTGGCGGCCATGTAGTCGCGATGAAAGATTGCGCCCAGGCTGGATACAAGACATGTACCGACGCTATTCTCCATTGAGACCCTCCTGAGTGATGCCGGCTCATTGAAGGGCAGGGGTCTGGTAGGCCAGTTACCGACGTAGCAATTGGTATCTATGGTTCCCCTCAAATCGCTTAGCTCCGGTCCGTCTGAGTTCATCTAATCGGGTCCTTGCTCCACTAGCTTGGTGGTCCTGACATCGTGATATAGCTTCCTTTTCACCATGATGGACCATAGCAGGGACCCGGATACGAAGAGTGTCGAACAGGTAATCAGCCATTCGATTATGTAGACCCAGAGCATGGCATTGTCCTTGACTTTCCTGGCCACGGCCTCCGCCTGGGCGAAGCCATCGAAGGCCCGTTGGAAGGTCTCCTCACAGCCCATGAAGTCCTGTTCCAGATATTGGTTGGATGCGGTTTGGCCCATCTCCTCCAGCTTCCATATCCGGTCCTGAATCCTCTGCGTGTTTGCCCCCAGCCTGTCCACGAAATCCTTCAAGGATATTAGAAGTTCCATCTTGTTCCTGAATTCTCGAAAGTTGATCTTAAGTCTGTGAAATACGTCCACGTCCTCGATGAGGTCCCTTCCAGTGGAGTATAGGACCATGTTGATGATTATATCACCGCCGTAGGGATTATCCTCCCCAAACCAGCTACCGAACCCGATGAATCCCCCGCAGGTCATGGTCCTCCCCTGGCCGTGATCCCAGGAGACCAGGAAGGGTACCTCGCTGGCGAAATTTCCATATTGGTAGGCCAGAACCCCGGCGGTCTGTCTGGGTATCACATATCTTGATACTATGGATGTGACCTTCTCTACCCCGTAATCCACGTACGGGGTCATCACCGGATCGGGGAATTGCCTGTTTATCCTGATTATGTACAGGTCTAGGGGGCTCTCCCCGCCGCCCCCTCGGGCCACCACCGCTGGCGCGTCGTTGGGGAAGGCCTTCTGGGTGAGGGAGTTCGCCCAGGAGCTGTGAATCTGGCCAATTATGCTGAACACGCTACCGTCGTTGAACCCCCCTGCTCCCTCCACTATCCTGGTGTACAGCCAACTATCCTGTTTATTGGTAAAAAGGTAGTATTCGGGAGCGAGGAGCATGATGTAGTCAAATGTTTCCACCTCCTCATAGGTTCGGGGGAAGTACTGCCTGATGTATTTCTGCATCGCCTTCATTCCCCCCTTGACCGCGGATGATCTTGAGGGAACTGCCGTGTAACTCATCATGGGATCCTCTCTAAACAGGACCTCCGCGTGGTGGCCTCCGTTGACCGTTCCGATGAGAAGGGCATTGATCTTTTCCGTTTGGCATGCGGAGGGCGTTAACCAGGCGATCACTAGGATAAGTGCCATTAGAGGACGCCTGCCCGGGAGGAGATAGGGCATGGTCAGTAAAAAATTGCAGCATATAGATAACTATTGGCCTTTAAGCCTCCCCGGGAGCCTGCTTATAGCTTGTCTTTAGGATCGACGATCCCTTTCCTGGAGCCTGGCCAGGGCCATGAAATTTCTTCCCAGTATTTTCTGTCTTTCCTCAGCGGTGACCCGGGCCGATAATACCTTGCCCAGGTTGGGAAGATATCCGGAGGCTGGGGCATCGGACCCGAAGAGAACCCTGTCCGCTCCCAAATGGTCAACTGCGGCCTCCACCATTCCGGCCTCGTTTATGCTTCCACAGATGTCCACCGACACGTTCTCGCGGTCCTCCACCTCCCTTGCCCCGCTTTCCCACTGGCCACCTATGTGGGCCATGATAATGGGGACCTCGGGGAATGAGGAAGCGAGATCCCCGATCTCTGAGGGCAGCGTCTGGTATCCCTTACCCAGGACGGTGCCCCTTCGCCAGGCGTGGGCGAGGACGATGAGATCTTTGGTCCGTGCCGTCTCCATAACCGGGTAGACGCGCCTGTCATTTGCTGGACAGGAAATCCATATCTTGATTCCAACAAAGGCGGGATGGCTAGCATATAGATCGACCTGGTCTTGGGCCTCGGCGCCCCTGGTCGGGTCCAGGTAGATGTAGCCCCAGAGGCCCTGGTTGTCCTCAACGGCATCGGCTACCAGTTCATTTCCCTTCCCTACGTTTCCGGGCGCGGACCAGTCCCAGTGGGAGAGACAGGAAACGCATACCCCGTCTATTTGCAGTCTCTGGGCCTCGTTTACCAGGACCGGGATGTCGCTCCGGTCCCATAGATGGGCATGGCAATCGATGATCGTTTCCCTAAATCCATGTGGGAGATTCTGAATGTTTCCTGCCATCTATAGGTTCATGCTCCCGGGTTTCCGTTATACTATCCTATTAAAGCATTTTTACCATTATGCAGGCCGCACAGTTACGGTGATGGTAAGCCTCTTCGAGGGTTTCGATCAGGACCTTGATTTCTCTTTCGGATGTTCCGGCAAGTCATAGTTTTAAGTAACTCGGCCAATGAAGTGGAGAGGCCGGATCACATGGCGAAGATCTACTACGATGAAGAGGCTGACCTTTCATATCTGAAGGATGGAACGGTTGGAATAGTCGGCGGGGCCGGAATACAGGGTAGTGCCCACTCGATGAATCTAAAGGACAGCGGAATCGACGTTGTGGTTAGCGAACTTCCTGGCAGCGAGTCCTGGAAAAAGGCCGAGGAGATGGGCTGGGATGTAATGACCACAACCGAACTTTCGGAGTGCTCCGATGTCATTGCCCTGCTTACCCAGGATGATGTACAGCCGAAGGTGTATGAGAGCCAGATCGAGGAGAACCTGGAGTCTGGAAAGGCCCTGGTCTTTGCCCATGGATTCAACATTCACTATCACCAGATAATGCCCCCGGAGGACGTCGACGTGTTCATGATCGCTCCCAAGGGCCCGGGGTCATTGGTCCGTGACATGTACGAGCAGGGAAAGGGAGTGCCAGCCCTGGTGGCGGTTCACCAGGATGCTACCAGCAGCGCCCTTGATACGGCCCTGGCCTATGCAAAGGGCCTGGGCTGCACCAGAGCAGGAGTCCTGGAGACCACCTTCGCCGAGGAGACGGAGACCGACCTTTTCGGGGAGCAGACGGTTCTGTGTGGAGGGGTTTCCGAGCTGATAAAGGCCGGATTCGATACCCTGGTGGACGCCGGATACCAGCCCGAGTGCGCCTACCTCGAGGTTTGCCATGAGCTCAAATTGATCGTGGATATGATACATACGGATGGCATAACAGGTATGAGGAAAAGGGTCAGCGACACCGCGGAATACGGGGATATGACCAGGGGAAAGCGGGTTATAGACGACAGGGTGAGGCTGGAGATGTGCGAGATATTGAAGGAGGTTCAGAACGGCGAGTTTGCCAAGGAGTGGATCCTGGAAAACCAGGCCGGCCGACCATCCTTCAAGGCCCTCGAAAAAATGGAAGCGGAGCACCTAATAGAAAAGGTCGGTAAGCGCATCCGCTCCATGATGCCCTGGATGTAGAATATGGTCCTGCGCCCTAGGGTACGGGAGGGCGGGTGGATTCGGGTCCGCGCCCCATGGCAACGGTACCCGTTCTGGCCATCTCCCTGATCCCGTGGGGCCTAAGCAAATCGACCAATGCCTCGATCTTTTGCTGGCCTCCGGTTATCTGCATGGTAAGCGAGGTGGTGTTTACGTCCACGACCTTGGCCCGAAAGACATCGGCATAGTTCATCAGCAGGAGCTTGTCCTGCTCCGATTTGGCGTTGACCTTGACCAGGCAGAGCTCTCTAATCACGCTGGTTTCCCGGTCAAGGTCCGAGACCTTAACCACGTCAAGCTGCTTGTTCAGCTGTTTCTCCACCTGCTCAAGCACGGAATCGTCTCCCCTGACTATGATGGTCATTCGGGAGATGTCCTCCTTTTCCGTGGTTCCAACCGCTATGGATTCGATGTTGAATCCCCTTCGGCTGAAAAGTCCGGCTATTCGGTGTAGTACCCCTGGCTTGTTCTCAACCAGGGCAGCTATGATATGGGGACGTATCACTTCAATCACCTCTGAATCTGAAGCTTTCTCGTTTGCACTTCTCGGATAGCAGCATGTCGTCTATGCGACCGCCCGCCGGTACCATGGGTAGCACGTTCTCCTCTTTCTCTATCTTTATGTCCACCACGGTAACCACATCGCTGGAGAAGGCCTCATCGAGGGCGGGCCCCACATCTCCCGGCCTGGTGACCTTTATACCGTTCGCCCCGTAGGCCTGGGCCAGCTTGGCGAAGTCGGGAACTTCGGGAACGGCTTTTCCCTTTCCAACCCCGGCATGATCCAGAAGAGTGGCCGATGCCCTCTGATCATAGAACAGGTCCTGCCACTGATAGACCATTCCCAAGGTCCGGTTGTCCAGGAGGCAGATCACTATGGGTATGTCCTCGATAACGCAGGTCGCCAGTTCCTGTAACACCATCTGGAAGCTTCCATCCCCGGCCAGGTCCACGACATTGAGGTCCGGACGGGCCACCTTGGCTCCTATGGATGCCGGGAAACCGAATCCCATGGTGCCCAGACCACCGGAGGATATCCAGCGATTGGGCTTGTCTAGCTTGAGGAAATGCGCTCCCCACATCTGGCACTGACCCACCTCGGTGACCACGATGGTATCGTCATCTATGATCCTGTTAAGCTCCTTCATGATCTTCTGGGGCTTGATCGGAACCTCGTCGTACTCGCCCTCCAGGCAGGAGTCACACTCGCGGATGAACTCCTTGACCTTCTCCCCATAGGCCGTCTTTTTCTTTCCATGGTCGATCCTTGAGATATCGGCGTTGAGCTCGGACAGTACCTGTCTGGCATCGCCCACTATGGGAATATGGGTCTCTATGTTCTTGCCTATCTCCGCCGCGTCGATGTCGATGTGTATTAACTTTGCGTTGGTGCAGAAAGTTGATGTATCCCCGGTAACCCGGTCCGAGAACCTCATGCCCACTGCAACTATCACGTCAGCGTCGCTGAGTATGTCGTTGGCGACCTTTCTACCGTGCATGCCCACCATGCCCAGGGCCAAAGGGTGGCTGTCTGGGAACGATCCCTTGCCCATGAGGGTGACCGCCACCGGTATCATCAGGGATTCGGAGAGCTTCACCAGCTCCTCCCCGGCATTGGAGGCAATCACGCCCCCGCCGGAGATTATTATCGGTCTCTCCGCGTTAGCCAGCATCTTGGCGGCCTTCTTTATCTGGTTTGGGTGTCCCTTTGGGCTGGGCCGGTGACCCAGAATCTCGACGTCACGTTTGTACTCGAAATCGATCTCCTCTTGCTGGGTGTCCTTGGGCAGGTCTATGTGGACCGGGCCCTTGCGACCGCTGGTGGCTATTATGAAGGACCTCCTGACGGTTTCAGGTATCTCCTTCCCGCTGTTCACCATGAAGTTGTACTTGGTTATGGGCATGAATATGCCGACGGTGTCGGCCTCCTGGAAGGAGTCGTTCCCTATCATGCCCGTGGGCACTTGCCCGGTGACCGCTATTACCGGTATCGAGTCATAGAAGGCGTTGGCAATACCCGTGGTCAGGTTGGTGGCGCCCGGGCCAGAGGTCGCGAAACAGACCCCGACCTTGCCGCTTGCTCGGGAGTAGCCGTCGGCGGCGTGGGATGCAGCCTGCTCGTGGCGTACCAATACGTGCCTGATGTCGGATTCATATAGTTTGTCGTACACATCGATCATGGCACCACCTGGGATGCCAAAGACGTGTTCCACTTCTTCCTTCTCCAGGGCCCTTATCAGGGCCTGTGCTCCAGGCATTCTAGGCATCTCTTTTTCCTCCTTTTCGCTTCTCCGTATGGAAAAGCCTGTTGATGGCCTCTATCATGGCCTCAACGCTTGCCATTACTATGTCTGTGCTAACTCCTCTAGCCGTTGTCAGGTTTCCCTGTTCATCTTGGACCTTAACTGTAACCTCGGCGACGGCATCGCTGCCTCCGGTTATGGCCTCCAGCCGGTACTCCATGAGTTCGACCTTGGCCGACTCTCTCACCACGTTCTTTATGGTCTTGATAGCGGCATCCACCGGGCCGTCACCTATGTTGGAGCCGGATACCGGTTTCCCATGGAGGTTTAGCGACAGGGAGGCGGTGGGGATGGTTCGATCCCCGGTAACCACGGTTAGATTGCCGAGCTCCAGGGCACGTTTCTCCTCCGGTACCCTGCCTATAACCGCTTCGGCGATGGCCATTAGATCGGCCTCGGTGATCTTCTTACCCATGTCACCTATTTTCTTGACCCTGCGGGAGATCTCGGAGATCTGCTTCTCGTCGCCATATATGCCCAGTTCCCTTAATTTTGCAGATATGGCATGAACGCCGGTATGCTTTCCCAGCACTATCCTCCGTTTGCTTCCAACCGTCTCGGGAGTGAGGGCCTCGTATGTGGAGGCCGAGCCGAGTATTCCGTGGACGTGTATGCCGGATTCGTGGGCAAATGCGTTTTCCCCCACGATTGCCTTGTTGGGCTGGACGGGGACCCCAGTAAGGCGGGATACCAACTGGGAGGTGGGGCATATCCTCTCGGTCACCACCCCGGTAGTGATGCCATAAAAGGAGTGAAGGGACATGACAACCTCCTCCAGAGAGGCATTGCCCGCCCTCTCTCCCAGCCCATTGACGGTAACGTGCGCCTGCTGGCCTCCGTTCTCGATGGAGACCACGGTATTGGCAACCGCTAGGCCGAAGTCGTTATGGCAATGGACCGAGATGGGTATGCTGATCTCGTGGTTCAGACTTTCCACCAAACTGCCCATGGACCTGGGTATCATGACCCCGACCGTGTCGGGAACGTTAATCCTGTCAGCGCCCGACTCCTCTGCGGTCTTGAATACCCTGATCAGAAATTCGATCCCGGTTCTGGTGGCGTCCTCTGCAGAGAATTCCACGGTCACCCCATGGTCCTTGGCATAGGCAATGCCGTTTCCTGCCTTCTCTAGGGCCTCCTCCCTGGTCATCTTAAGCTTGTGCTTTAGATGAATATCCGAGGTAGCTATGAAGGAGTGGATACAGTCAACGCCGGCGTCCAGGCCGAGATCTATATCCTTGGTGCTCGATCTGGCCAACGCACACACCTCGGATTTCAGGCCCAGGGATGATATCTCCCTGAAGGCCTCCAACTCTCCCTCCGAGGTTGCCGGAAACCCGGCCTCTATGGTATCCACCCCAAGCTCATCTAGAGCGGTGGCAATTCTGATCTTCTCATCCACAGTGAGGGAAACGCCGGGCGTTTGCTCGCCGTCCCTCAGTGTAGTGTCGAATATCCTTACTCTCTCCGGGAGCTTGACGCCCTGGAGAGACCTTTCGTCATAATCAGAGACGTAGAACCCCGTCCCTCCGCATATTTCATCAATCCTTTGGCAGCCCGCTTTAACCCCGGTAAACGCCATTGGTGGGTTCGTCGTGGCAGACGGGTTGACCGGTCCTTACCTCGTCTCCGTGACCCTTCAAGCGCCAAACGTCCTTCCTACCACTGCTCCGTTCCCGGCCTGGTGGGGTTCGGAAAGCTAGGATGGTTACAGCCTCCTTCCGGAGACGGCTCCACCTCCGCCAGCCCTGAAGGACGGAGAGTCAACGTTCGGGACTCGGGCCCTATCTACCACTGCCGAACCGCCCAAGGGTTTCGACCCCGCTTATAGGCGATTTCGGGCTACAGGAGACGCCTAGCCTCCCGCCTAGTCTACTGGGTTTGGCCGCTGGCTGCCTCTGTCTTCGGCTCGGCAGCCGTGATCGGCTTCCGTGCCGAGGGACCTACATGAATAATCGGGCTATTAAGTCTTACTTGAAACCGGGGCGTGGCCTTGCCCGTGGCTCAGGACTGCACGGTGAGATTTCCAACCTCTCGCAGGTCCAGTACCTCGGCGACGATGAACACTTTCCGGGTTCGGTTAACGCTGAACCTGATTCTAGTTGAGGGCAAATCCTGGGGTATGGTGAGCGAGGAGGTATTGATGACCTCGGATCCCTCGATGGTTTTTCCCGCTACTTTGAAGGGATAGGTATCGCTCCCGAACACCGATACCTCCAGGGGCGGCCCATCCGGCGACCCTGAATAAAAGCTGACGTTCGTGCCGAATGAGGCCCAGACCTCCAGGAATGCGGTTTCACCTGGATTCACGGTGTTGTTCAGGACGCGAAGGTTGAAGTATGATCTCTGAAGCACGTCACGACCAAAGGCAGGCGTAAAATAGGTCTCGATAAAGGCAGCGGAGACCAACATGATTATGACCACCAGGAAGATGGACCATGCCCTCCTGGACCTCAGTATATTTCCCGCCCGTCGGTGAAAACTGTCCAGATCCCCCTTCTCAAGGAGATGATTTAGATTCACGGCGTGGGCATATCCCAGCGTGGCAGCCAGGACTACGGCGGGCAGTTCCAGGATTCCATGGGGCAGGATATATGCAAGGTATATCCAGATGGCCCTTATGTCCAGACCCTGACCGGTGGAGAATAATCCCAGAACCAGGCCATTCATGAACACCACCGCCAGGGGTAATAGAAAGATGATCAGGGAACGTTCCTTATAGGTTTGGTTGCCCTCGCCCAATAGCCTGTGTATGAGGTCGGTAAACCTCCCGGTGCTGGCCGGGGTTTGATCCGAGCCCATTGCCCAGCGAACAAGGGCTACCCCGCCAAAGGCGGCGACAAGGGACACGAAGGTATTATTGACTAGCAGGTACATCGCCGTGACCGCCTCCTCGGTTCCCATGACCGGGGTGAGCGGTCCCTGTATGATTTCCAGGGGCTTGGAGATCCTAAAGTAGAGAGCATCCTGAAGCAGGGCTAGCAGGGGCTTGAATACCAGGTTGAGGGTCAGGCCGATGATAAGCCCGAGGGCTACGGCGATAAGGAAAACTCTCGCTGGTCGTATGTAACGGCTAATCTGGGTCACATATATTCACTGCTTAGGTGATGTTGGCGCTAATTGTCGATGCCTTTTTGCTCCAGCTCACGTTTAAGGGTATCGGAAAAGGCCTTGGACGCATCCTCGAATTCGTTGGAAACCTCGATACTCTTCATCTTCTCTTCAATCTCGGAGGTGTCCTCCGCTATGTCCTTCAGGTGTTCCAGAATTTCCCAGGCGACGAAGGTGCGGTTCTTCTCAATGTCGTCCTCGACTTCCTTCATATAGTATTCGAGCGATTGTTCGTTATTACCCATCTTCTGGTAGCATTCCGCCGCATTTCTATATCCGTAGGCTGGCTCGTTGGCGTACTCTGCGTCCTTGAGAAATGCATCGGCCCCTTTCTCTACGTCGCCGGCGCGGACAAATGCCTGCCCGGCCCTTGAAAATCCATCGGAGTATTCCACATGGGCCCTGTCGGTTTCGGCCTCCGCGTGTTTCAGAAAGTACTCTGCGGATTTCTGGTAGTCCTCGAGCCTGAGGTAGTTCTCGGCCACCTTCCCGTAGTCCCTAGCTACCCTTATTAGGTGTTTTTTCTTCTCACTTATCTTCGTCGAGCTAAGATAATCATCAATCGCCTTCTGATATTCCTTGGCCCTTTCGAAAGCATCCGCGGCCGCTGCATACATATCGCATGCCCGGGTCGTTCGTCTATCATCCTTGGCCTTCTCACCGGCGTTGTGGTAGTTCTCTCCGGCCTTGGCGTAGTGTTTCTCGGCCTCTTCGGGCATTTTCTCCGCCGCTACCCGATAGCCGTCACCTGCAATGGAGTACCTGGGCACCCTCTCGGCCGCTTTGGCGTAGTTTAGGGAGTGGGTAACGAAATTATCCGTATCTCCCGTCTCCTTGAACAATGCAGCAGCCCTTCTATACCCGTACATTGCGTTTTTCGGGTTGTCCTCCTGGTGCTGCTGTGCGAACTCCACCCACTTGGGCGCAGCTTCCTTTGGGGGAAGGCCTGCCGTTTTCCTTTCATATTTCTCCAGGCTTGGCTTGCTCGACAAAGCGGACTTGATTCCCGATAGAATTCCCATGTTCAGATCTCCTCCCATATATCTTCTTTCAGAAAGGCCGGAAGATCCTCGACAATTTTAGCATCTGCAACCAGTTGGGCCCTATCCTTGGAGACCTTGTCGTAGACGGACCGGGACTTACTGATAACCTCATCTCGTCCGAATACGTAACCCAGACTGTCAACGATGGCCTTGGTCAGGCTGTTGAAGCCGTTTTTCATGACTTCCACATCGGCTGACATGTCCTGGGCAACCAACTCTCCATTCTTGACCTCAACCGCCTCCAGGAATCTATGATCTTCTCTGGTGCTTTGGAGCGCTGGCTGGACCAAAACGTCTATTGCTTGCTCACCAATTTTTCCCGAGTAGTTGGACATGGTCTCGTTCAAAACCGACGAGTAGAAATCGATAATTTCGTCCGTAACTGCCAAATACAATCCTCCTTTGAGGTTTCCGCGTCCCGAAACTCTCCTAAGCTTGCCCCGAGGTCGGAACCTTCACAGTGGACCTATTATAGCCGCCCCTTTCGACTGATAAATGTGTTTTTGATGAGACCCTTACTGCGGGATAATTAATCCTATGAGGAGCCACATTCCGTTTTCGGGTCCATCAGGAGCCCCTGATTTGCTAGAGGGCGGTAAGGAAGTCGGTTAGACTTTTTAAGAGAGCCCCCGCTAAATGAAGAAACCAGGGGATTTCTGATTGGACTGGCGTGCATCGTATATGGAGGCCTTGAACCGTTTCGGATCCAACCATCCACTTCCAAGAGGGGTAGGAGTAGCTTTCAACACCAATATAGATGGGATAATCCATCTCGATGGCCAGCGGATACAGGGCTTAATGTCTCAGAACAGAGAGATATCCGATCAGGCATTTCATAACCGGTCCCAGGCCCCAGATCAAATTAAGAACCCGGTTGACGTGATGATCGCTCTTCTAAACCTCCTGGAAAGGGGGGCGGGCGGGGAATATATGGTTCATGACAGGGATATCTACCAATGGTTGGTTTCAAGCCTTGGCATAGACAGGTTTCGCATGGGGGGAAACGCCGGAATAATGGCCAACGCTCTTAGCAGGCTGGGGGCAGGGTTCGTGATCCCTCATGCAGTTCAGCTGCCCAGGAAACAGGCCGAGCTTTTCCTGGATGAGGATAATATACTGCTGCCGGTTCCGGTGGACGGAGATGTGAGCTTCGCCCATCCTGCCCAGGCAGCCCGAGACGATGAGCAACTCGTTCATCTAATTCTCGAGTTCAAGGAGGGCACCAGGATACGTTGGGATGGGGAGGAGTTGCAGTGCCCTAGGAACAACCGTCTAATCATCAACGCCGATCAGTACAATGGGAGGGTGGCGGTGGACCCGGCCTTCGTTAAGGGGGTTGAACGGAAGGTGCGGGACATGGATAAGTTCATACTTACCGGTCTTCATATGCTTAACAGGGAATACCCGGATGGTTCAACCCATGTTGACCGGCTTGAAGAGGCTTTGGGGTATATCGAGAACTGGAGGGGAATGAATCCCGATCTAAAGGTCCATTTTGAGCTGGCGGATATTCGGGATGAGGCCATCCGGGGGGAGGTCCTTAAGCGTACCAGTAGAATTTCGGATTCAATAGGAATGAATGAGGATGAGCTATCCATGATACTCGGCCGTGAAGACCTCTTGGCTGGCCCGGCATCGATCTTAGAAGCCATGATGGATTTCCAGTCAACATACGGGTTCGCCAAAACCATGCTTCACAGCAAGGACTTCGTGGTATCACTAGTATCCGAGTATTACGGGGTGAGCCCGTCCGCGGTTGCCGATGCCCAGATGGTGGGCATTGCCTCCTCCCAGAATAGAGCTAACAGCGGCGAGTTCGGATCAGTCGAGGACCTGGTCAATCTCGTATCATCATCGAGGTTAGCTCTCTCCCGGGCTGGCGAGGAATTGTACCGCCGGTTCAGCGATCTGGGAGATCCGGTTAGAGAGGGGATATGGAAGCTAGACGGGGGCCCGATTCACGTGGTGATGACTCCCTGCTTGCTCTCCAAGAAAACTCGGAATACGGTTGGATTGGGCGACTGTCTCACCGCGGGCTGTGTGATCAGCGAGATAGAGAGGTGACGTGTAGATGTACCTAGCCATCGGAGGCATAGACGGTTGCGGCAAGAGTACCCTGCGGCGCAGGTTGGTTAGCCACCTCGATTCCAGGGGGATGGAGGTGGTTGGTTTCTCCGAACCCTATCACCCGTTCGTAAAGGAGTTACTGGAGACAACCGAGAGTGCATGGACCGATGTCCTCCTTTTCGCCCTCGATCGATGGATGCTAAAGCCAAAGCTGGAATCCTGGATAGAGGAGGACAGGACCCTCATTGCCAGCCGGTCCATCTACTGCTCGTTGGCCTACCAGGGGGCCCAGGGGCTTTCCTGGGAGGAGATTCTTAATGCCAACAACTGGAAGGAGCTGATCCTTCCCGACGTATTCCTACTGGTTGATATAGATCCAAGCACGGCCATGTCCAGGGCTTCGGGAAGGGAAAAATTCGAGAAGAGGGGTTTCCTTAGAAAGGTTAGGAGGGAGTACATGAGGATCTATAGCTCCCGCGATGAATTTCCCAGCCAAATGCTGTTGGTGGATTCGAGTGGATCCTCCGAGCAGACCTTTAAACGGGCCATGGATTCCCTCCGAGATTTCCTTCCTCTTGGCGACCGGTAGTTGAAGCATTACGCCGGGTTCCCAAGCTCAGAAGTATGTATAATTTGACAGCTGAGGTCAGAACTTTTTGAATAGGATGATATATGAGGCGACTTCTCGGCCAGAGTGGGGGCATAAATTCCAGAGATTCCTGGATATTTCAGATAACAAATCTCCGCTTTAGGGAAACGTTTGGTTGGGGGAACTCAATGTTCCCTTAACATCCCTTATACTACAAATCATCTATCAATTCATAACATCATGGACCATAATATGACCAAGGAAAGTGAAAGGCGGCTGGCCGGTCTTCACATCACCATATCCAACATAAAGGACAGGGAGGACAGCAAGGTGCCCAGATCTGCGTTGAAGTCCATAGTAGATCGTGTTTCGGATGCAATAGAGGAGATAGGTCTCAAGGCACGCGTGGAGGCCTCCGAGAACAGGGGTTGAAATGGCTCTATAACTCGCCCAACCGCTCTAGTATGCGGAGATAATTACCAGGAATTCCCCCCCTTTCCACCATCCGCCTAAGATGTTCCTCCCTGTGCTCCCTAGCTCTTTCGCTCAAGGAGGATCGATTCGGTTCGAAGTACTGGCCGGTTTCATACCTGGCGGTCTCACGGTCCCATTTCTCGGATATGATGCCAAAGAAAGTTGATGAGAGAAATGAAATGGTTGCTAGTACTAATGTGGGGTTGGCGTATTCCATAAATTGAAGGGATACCCAACCGAGAACGGTAATGGCCAGAAGATAGATGAGGGAACCGGAAAGGGAGGTCAGTATTCGCCTCCTCTTGGTCTTTTTCCAGGTCTCATCAAAACGTGCGATGAAGTCCTGATCCCCCTCCGGGGGCAGAACCACATCGGCGACGGGTTGAACTGCGGCAATATCCCTATTTCGGGTGGAGGGACCGGCCGCAACCAGCCTCTTTCCCTCTCCAGGGGATTCGGTTACATCCTGGATGGCGGTTACCGTGGGCAAAAAGGCCTTGTTCCCGGTTTCATCTACCAGCCACACGTTATAGATGGTGGACCCAAATCTCCTCCCTCTGGTACGGGTTTCGTATATGTATCCGCTGACCTTGCACATGGAATCCGTCTCGATATCCCCGAGGGAATCCATCATCGGAACTTCCTCCAGAATGCGGCGTCTCCTTCCATGGGTTAGGTTCATGATGACCAGGCTAGGGATTATTCTTAGGAGGGCTAGAAGAACCAACATCCACCAGACCCCATTCACCATGGCCCAGATTCCCCAGAATATGAACAGGAAGGTGAAGGGAACGGAAATTAGGTTGGTGAGCCTCCGAAACCGGAAGTAGGAATGCTGGCGTGGAAAATCCAGAAAGACCTCGGGCTCCTCGCTGGGGAATAGGTAGAATACGACCCCGGACAGGAGAAAGGCAATACCAAGATAGCCTATTTCCGGCCGGGGATATGCAAATAGAGCCATTATACTTACCAGAAGCCCGATAATCGAACCGCGGAGCCCATATTTCCTAATCACATATTGGCTTTGGACTGGAGGCTGGTAAGTCTTCCCATTTTAGGGGCAAGAGTTATTTTTTGTCCAAATACATCCCATCCGAAATGGCTGACAGGGATATCTTCGGGCAGGTGATCGTCCACCATTACGAGGGGAGTCAGGACCGCCCTTGCCTGATAGAAAGGGACGATGGGTTCGTGTGGAGGGAACCAATGTTACCCTATTTCTGCAGGAGGAAGGATTGGACTCCCGAGGAAAAGTTGTTTCTATCCCATGCCGGATCCCGGATACTTGATGTTGGATGTGGCCCTGGTCGGCATTTGCTCGATCTCCAGGAGGATTCACTGGCGGTCGGTCTGGATCGTTCCATCAGGGTTTTAAGGGTGTGTCAGGACAGAGGGGGCGATAACCTGGTGCTGGCATCCGCAGATAGGTTACCATTCAAGTCTGGGGTATTTGACACCGCGCTCTTCATGAGCAACGGGCTGGGAATATCGGGCGCGATGGAGGAGACCAGGGAGATGATATCCGAGGCGGGGAGAGTTCTCTCCCAGGGGGAGGGCAAGCTCATAGCCCATTCCACAGACCCCAGGGATCCTAATTCAGGCCTGGGTGAGTCCTATATATCAAGAAACCGGGGGAAAGGCAGGGAACCGGGGCTGCTTCGCATCCGCCTGAGGTATGGCGACCTGGCCGGTCCCTGGTTCGATCTTCTTCTTCTTACGAGAGATGAGGTCAAGGACCTGTTGGCTAAAACTGGTTTCAAACTGGTAAAGGAGGCCGATTGGGGTCCTTCATGGACCGGTTCCCAACTATATCTAGCCGAAAAACATCGGTAAACGGAACTTTGTGCAGGATTTTATCCTCGTGAAATGACTTTGAAAAAACCAAGGAGTATGGATAAATTAAAAACTTGCCTTGCCTATTCCGGTTAGTAATTTTTCCGGCGAGGTCTTCAACATGACCAAAGAGGATGAGGATCTGCGTGAGCAGGAGGAACAGGAGAAGGATGCGGACCGCATCCAGGACCAGGAATCCAGCGAAGAGGAATCCAAGGAGGAGACGGATTCAGCGGAGGGGAAGAGCGAGGAGCCCAGCGAAAAGGACCAGAGAATCCAGGAGATAAAGGCAAAGCTCGAGAAAACCCAGTCCGAACTAGAGGAGCAGACCGAGAAGGCAGAGGACCACCTTGAAAGGCTTATGAGGCTCCAAGCAGAATTTGAGAATTACAGGAAGAGAGTGGAAAGGGAGAAACAGGAATACATCAAGTATGCATCGGAATCAATCGTCAGCGAACTGATCGATGTGGCCGAGAACCTGGAGAGAGCCGTCGAGGCCTCTGGCAATAACGGCAAGAACGGTGACCAGGATTCGCTGGTACACGGGGTGGAAATGACCCTTAAACAACTGAAGGACATCCTGAGCAAGGAGGGCCTCTCTGCCATAGAGAGCGTCGGAAAACGATTCGATCCAAATTATCATGAAGCGGTTGGTCGGGTGGATACCGATGAGGCAGAGAAGGATACCGTCGTTAGGGAGATCGGGAAAGGCTATACCCTCAACTCCAAAGTTATAAGACCGGCTAAGGTACAGGTTTCATCCGGAAAAAGAAAAGAAGAAGAGGAATAAGAGGTGTTACATTGGGAAAGATACTCGGAATAGATCTTGGAACTACAAACTCGCAATGTGCGGTTCTGGAAGGCGGAAAACCGACCATAGTTCCCTCGGCGGAGGGGCCAACCTATGCTGGAAAGATGTTCCCCTCCGCAGTGTGCTTTACGGAGGATGGCCAGGTATTGGTCGGCGAACCGGCCCGCAGACAGGCCTCCATGAAGCCGGACAGGACGATAGTTGGCATAAAGAGAAAGATGGGAACCGACTACAAGGTGAAGATCGACGACAAAGAATATACCCCACAGGAGATATCGGCCAGGATTCTACGCAAGATAAAGGACGATGCCACTGATTTCCTGGGAGAGGAGGCAAAACAGGCGGTGATAACGGTTCCCGCATACTTCAATGACAATCAAAGGCAGGCAACCAAGGATGCGGGAGAGATAGCAGGGCTCGAGGTTCTGAGAATAGTAAACGAGCCAACTGCCGCTGCTTTGGCATACGGCCTGGACAAGGAAGGAAGCCTTAAGGTGACCATCCTGGACGTGGGAGGGGGGACCTTCGACGTCACCATAATGGATATAGGGGAAGGAGTTTTCGAGGTCCTTTCCACCAGCGGTGATACCCAGCTCGGGGGCAGCGACATGGATCAGAAGGTCGTCGAATGGATAGTTGACAGGTTCGAAGAGGAGAACGGAATAGATCTCCGTGAGGACCAGACGGCCATGCAAAGAGTTCGTGAGGGTGCGGAAAAGGCTAAGATAGAGCTGTCGAACACGGTTACCTCCCAGATAAGCCTGCCCTTCATCGCCAGCGATGATCAGGGACCGAAGAACCTGGAGATAGAGCTCACCCGTGCCAAGCTGGAGGAGCTCATAGACCCAGTCCTGGACCAGCTTGAGCCACCAATTCGAACCGCGCTTAAGGACTCCAAGCTAACACCGGATGATGTTGATAAGATAATCCTGGTTGGAGGACCAACCAGGATGCCCTCCGTTAGGGAGAGGTTCTCCAACATACTGGGAACCAAGCCCGAGAGGGGAATCGATCCAATGGAGTGCGTTGCCATGGGAGCGGCCATCCAGGGCGGAGTTCTCTCCGGAGAGGTAAAGGATGTGTTGTTGCTGGATGTGACTCCTCTGACCCTGGGCATAGAGACCCTGGGCGGGGTATTCACCAAGCTGATCGAGCGAAATACCACCATACCGACCAGGAAGAGCAAGATATTCAGCACGGCGGCCGATAACCAGACCAGCGTTGAGATCCACGTGCTCCAGGGAGAGAGGGAAATGGCCCAGGACAACATCTCCCTGGGCAAATTCACCCTTGTGGGAATTCCTCCCGCTCCCCGAGGCGTGCCACAGATCGAGGTGACCTTCGATATAGATGCAAACGGCATCCTTAACGTGAGCGCCAAGGATCTGGGAACCGGGAAGGAACAGAAGATCACCATAAGCGCCTCCACAAAGCTGGGTGATGATGAAATCGACAGGATGATGAAGGAGGCCGATAAGCACTCCGAGGAGGACAAGAAGAGGCGGGAGTTGGCAGAGGCCAGGAACAATGCGGACAGCGCCGTGTACTCGGCCGAGAAGACGCTCAAGGAGATGGAGGACAAGATCAGCGACGATCAGAAATCCTCTATCGAGAAGGGCGTGGAGTCGGTAAAGGAGGCCATGTCCAGCGAGGACGTTTCAAAGATCAATGAAAGTGTGGAGGAACTCAACAAGTCTCTGCACGAGGTTTCATCCAAGATATACCAGGAGGCGGCAGCCGAGGCTGCGAAACAGGGCGAGGCCGAGCAGGGCGAGAAAGAGGAAAATAAATCCGGTCAGGCCGGCAAGCAAGGCGATGAATTCGTGGACGCCGATTACGAGGTAATGGATGACGAAGAGGAATGATCACAGCCTGGGTGTTACTGATTGGCCAAAAAGCGCGACTACTACGATGTTCTAGGGGTGTCCAGAGACGCGAGTACCGAGGAGATAAAGCGCGCATATAGAAGACTTGCTAAGAAGTACCATCCTGACAGGAACAAGGACAACGTAGAGGAGGCCGAGGAGAAGTTCAAGGAGGTCTCCGAGGCCTATGAAGTCCTGGCCGATGATCAGAAGCGTTCCAGGTATGACCGATACGGCTTCTCCGGTATCAGCGACGAGTTCAGCGAGGGAGGATTTGACTGGTCGGATTTCAGCCACTTCGGGGACATAAACGACATCTTCGGCGGAGGGTTTACTAATTTCTTTGGCGGGGATTCGATATTCGATATGTTCTTCAGCGGGGGAGGCCGGGGTGGAAGAGGCCGCGGGTCGGACATCCGCTATGATATGGAGATAAGCTTCGAGGAAGCGGCCTTCGGGACCGAGAAGGACATTCAGATAAGGCGGGAGGACAGCTGCCCGAGCTGCGGTGGAACTGGCGCCCGGGATGGAACCGCCCTGAGGACATGTCCTCAATGCGGGGGTAGGGGACAGGTCCGTGATGTCCAGAGCAGAGGTTACAGCCAATTCGTACGAATACATCCATGCTCCAAATGCGGCGGCAAGGGGCAGATAATCGAGGAGAGGTGCCCGGAATGCGGTGGTTCGGGTAAGGTCAGGCGAATGAGGAAGATCTCCGTAAATGTTCCCGCCGGGGTGGATGACGGGTCCCGGCTCAGACTCAACGGAGAGGGTCAGAGTGGCGAGGGTGGTGGACCACCCGGGGATCTATACGTGGTTATCCACGTCAGGCCCCACGAGATCTTTGAGAGGGATGGGGCGGAGATACTAGTTGAGGTCCCGGTTGACTACCCGACCCTGGTCCTGGGTGGAGGGATCCAGGTCCCGACCCTGGAGGGTAAGGCCAAGGTAAAGATCCCCAAGGGTACCAAGAGTGGAACCGTTCTCAGACTCAGGGGCAAGGGGGTCCCCGATCTCAAGAGGGGAGGTAAGGGGGACCAACACGTTAGGGTAGTCGTGGACATACCGGAAGACCTATCGGGTAGGCAGAAGGAGCTAATCGAGGAGCTGGGCTCCATGGAGGGGGACGGGGAAGAGAAGAAGGACAGAGGGTTATTCGATAGACTTAGGAGTAAGGACTAAGGTAGGTATAATTGGCTAGCAAGGTAATACGGAGGTTTAGGAAATGAGGATCTCTGGTATACTGGGAAGCCGTGATACAGAGGGAAGAACCAGCCGAGCATGTGGCTCTTTTCTGGAGGGATTTGCAGAAAGCGGTTGGGAGCATGATTCGGTCTTCCTAACCCATATGAATATAGAGAGATGTCGCCAATGTGATGATGATGGGTGGGGTGAGTGCAGGCAGGGTACCTGTGTAATTGATGATGACTTCGACTCCGTGGTGAGGGAGATCAGGGGCTCCGATGCCATACTCTTTGCAACCCCCGTCTACTACTCGGATCTCAGTGAGAGCATGCGTGCTTTCCTGGACAGGTTGAGAAGGATAGTAAGGGTCAGCAAGGAAGGAGTTCAGGGTAAGCCCGCATTCGGGATATGTGTAGCGGGGGGAGGTGGGGGAGGGGCTCCCTTGTGCACAGCCCGACTTACCGAAATACTTGATAAATGCGGTTTCGATGTTTTAGATATGGTCCCTGCCAGGAGACAGAACCTGGAGATCAAGTTAACCATTCTCAAGAAAACGGGAGCCTGGTTCGGCCAGGAGCTAGGTTCATCGACTACCCATGAGTGAGAGCCCGCATCGGATCCTGGAAACGAAAAAGAGAAATGCAGGCATTTCATTGGGAAGGGCATGGCCAGGATTACCTCCCTTGTGCTTCCTCTATTAGTGATCATCGCGCTATCTCCCTGCGTTCTGGGCGAGGAGAGAATTGACTGGCCCATGTGGAGGGGAGACCGCAATAACTCCGGGCACTTCCCTCTGCCCGGGAACATGAACCGAACCCCCGATGTACTCTGGAAACACTTTACGGGTGGATACGCGGACCAGGCCATCGGGTGGGATGTGAATGGTGACGGCGAAGAGGAGGTAATCCTGCTCTCAGCAGGAATGATCAGGGCAGTCTCTAAATCCGGAGAGGAACTTTGGTCCACGTCCTCCTTGGGCCTGAGTGGCTTGCTGGGTGTGGAGGACCTGGGTGGTGATGGCCTCATGGACCTTATTGCCTGCAGGTCCTCGACAATCACCATATTCGTCCTGGATCTGGAGACGGGAAGTATCAACTGGAATCACACGTTTCCCTCTCCCTCTTCCGGTATCGGACGGCCTGGATTCAAGATCGCCAACATATCGGGTAGGTTCGAGGGACCGGAAATCATTGTCTGGCCATCAAAGTCAAGCATTGGCTACGCTTTCGGGTTCGTCAATGGGTGCGGGGAACTTTTATGGCAGGCGAATGCCTCCCAGACCAGGAATTTTCCACCCCCCATAGCGGTAGCTGATCTGGATCTGGACGGAACCAAGGAACTGGTCCTGGCCACCTTTGAAAGGATATACTCCTTTGACGGGGAAACCGGTGAGCCCAAGATGTCGATACATTCACCGGGCATCAATCGCAACTACGGTATAATCTACGTTCTTAATCTAGATGAGGATCCCTACCCCGAGATACCGGTCCTCTGCTCAAACCTCAACGAGCATCTCTGGATGGTGGACAACGATGGAAGTAACCTTTCCGAGATGTGGGACGTCTTTTTCGAGTACTCCTACCCGGAGGACCATAAGGAGCTGCGTATAACCGTGGACTCGGTGTGTGACGTGGACCGGGATGAGGACATGGAGATCGTGTTCAGCATCTTTGACTCATCCGCCGACGGCAGGTGGCAAACCAAGATATGGGATGCTTTGACCGGGGAGGAGGAGATGGACATTCCGGACCATTATCTCATGCATATTGCAGACCTCGATGGCGATGGAATGGACGAGGTGGTGACCAGTGAGCAGTATGGAAGAAGCACGAGATATCACTCCAATGTTACCATATGGAGGGATGCGGCTCCGGCAGAAATTCTAAGAAACTGTGGTCTGGTTGAGGACAGGTGGGCGCCGTTCCCCGAGGGGATCAACAGCATTGCCAGCATAGAAAGGTGGATGGAGACGGATGATGGTTACCTGATAAGGGCCAACGGCTCGCTGGGCGTTCTTAATTTAAACGAAGGCGGTGCCGAGATTAACTGGATTTTGGATGAATCCAGAATCCAGGCCTCATTGAGCATAAAGGGTGTCTTCGAGGGGAGCGGGATAATTGCCAGCGGGAACGACGGACTGCTAAGGGTCTATGATGGGGGCGGGAACCTGGTCACCAGCTGCGAGACTGGCGGGTTTCTGCCCTACCCCACGGCCGCCGATGTTGATGGGGATGGACTGTCCGAGGTGCTGGTCAGGAGAAGCGACGGGCATCACATGATCCTGGAGTCAAATGGGTCGGAGAAATGCCGGTTCTCGGCATTCTCGAGAAGTGCCAAGTTTAGCAAGGACGGGTCCCTGATTTCATGGGATATCGATGGTAATGGGGATATGGAGATAATTGCCGCCGGGGATGGATCGCTTAAGCTGCTGGATGCCCAGGGAGTGGAGAAGAGGAAGTACGAGATGCCCTCCAGGCCCTACGACTGGACGGTGGGAAACGTCACCGGAGATGATTACTGGGATCTATTCGTCTCCTGCTTGGGAAGTGGTCCCCACACCGCCCAGACCATGGCCCTGGACGGGGAGACAGGGGAGATCATATGGGAAAAGGACTGGGGACCCTACGCCGGGTTCATCGGAATTATGGACTACGATGAGGACGGCCTTGATGACCTGGTGGTCAGGGAACACTTTGATTTCTACGTGATTATTGGACCCACGGGAAGGGAGAAAAAGGGTAAGGACCTCTGTGGTTACCATGTCCCCATTATAACGGATGTCGAGGGAGACGGGACCACCGAGGTAATCTGGGGAGGAGGATGGGGGAGCCTGTCCATGGATCGGAAACGTAAGATTGAGAATGAGTACGGTAAGTTCCTGTACATGACCCAGATATGGGTCAACCTATTCGGGGGAGGGGATAGCAGGGAGGTTTACGGGCAGATTCCCGGAGTTGCGGATATAGATGGCGACGGGATTAAAGAGATCGGGGCAGGCAATTCCAATGGCACCCTCCATATCTTCGGGGGCGAGAAGGGGGAACTCGAGGACGATTATTGGCTAGGATCAACTCCCTCGGATGTGGTGAGCTGTGACATAGATTCGGATGATTTGCCGGAGTTCATATTCGGAACCCGGGATGGAAGTTTGATCTCCTTGGGAGCGGAGGGTATGGAGTGGGAGTACGATTTTGGATATGGGGTCGGAGATCCCATAATATGTGACCTCGACCTTGACGGGATGGCCGATATATTGGTGCCGGTGATGGATGGGAACCTATATGCCCTTCACATCGGGGAAATGAATTCCTGCTCGCTTCTTGCCTTTACCTTGATCGTCTGGATACTCTGTAAATGGGGAAGGTCCTAGTCACCGGGCAAAGAGATATACGTATGTCTAAACGAATCGTAGGGTGGGGTAGAAATATGATAGATGTACGAGAGACGGGTGCGCTGGGCGATGGAGAGACCAAGGATACTCAGGCCATACAGACTGCAATTGACGCTTGCCAGGAGAACGGAGGGGGGACCGTCCATTTTCCTGCCGGAAGGTATCTTTCAGGAACCATCACCATGGGCAGTAATGTGATTCTCCATCTCGATGGTGGGGCAAAACTGCTGGCCTCAAGGGACCCCAGTGACTACCCCGAATCCCGGGCCCTTTTGTGGGCCGAGGACGAGGAAAACCTGTCCATCATGGGTACGGGGACCATCGACGGCCAGACCACGGCCGATCTGGGAAGGAGGCCCGGGCATGCCGGGGAGGAGAAGCCCTCCTTCAGGACCAGGATGGCTCTATTTGAAAATTGCGAGAAGCTCCGGGTGCGGGATGTGACCATGCAGAACAGCGACTCCTGGACCCTTCACCTTCGACATTGCCAGGACGCCGTCGTGGACGGGGTGACAGTGCTCAACAACTATTTCAGGACGAATACCGACGGCATCAACCCGGATACCTGCCAAAACGTACGTATCTCGAACTGCCACATCGTGGCCGGGGATGACTGCATCTGCCTAAAATCCCGGGACGGGGGTTCATGCGAGGACATCGTGGTTACCAATTGCACCACTGAGTCCATAGCCACGGCCATAAAACTGGGCACCGAGTCCAGCGGGGATTTCCGCGACATCCTGGTCAACAACTGCACGATACGTAACTCAACGGTGGGACTGGGGATCTTCGTCAAGGACGGGGGGACCGTGGAACGGGTTACCTTCTCGAACATCTCCATCCGCACCCTGGATGACCCCGCCCTGGTCAACGCCCCCCGACTTGGGGAGGCTATTTACCCAATTTTCTTCGACCTGGAGAGAAGGACCGATGAATCCCCGGTAGGAGAGATTAGGGACGTTTCCGTTAGCAATATCCATATTCGCAGCGAAAACGGGGTTCTGATACAGGGTATGGAGGAGAGTCCCATTCTAGGGCTGTCCATGGAAAACGTTAATTTCAGGGTGAACCGTGGATTTGACTTCTCCAGGAGAAGGAAACACGCCGGGGGCCGGGCAAATCCCGATGATGACCGCATCACGGTTTTCGCGCGAAAACCCTCCTATGTAACGCTGGCCAACGCAGAACGGTTTGCCATCTCCGATATTAGGGTAATGATCGATGAGAAGGCACTCGAGGATTATGGACGCTCTGCGCTGTACATGCACGGCTGTGTGGAGGGATCGGTTAGAGATGTGGTGCGCTGGCCAAGGGGAGATGAGGGACAGGAAACCATGCCCGCGGTGAGCTTCGATAACTGTAAGGGGGTTTCGGTGGGGCGGAAATTTCAGAAAAAACCTTGACTCCGGGAAGCTTAATAAGCAATGGCCCTGGAAGCGGGGAGTATGATTTCCGATCGTGATGGTGAGATTCTACGGGATCTTGCTGTTAAGGTTGCCGAGATAGGGGACCTCGCGATACAGGAGGAACGCCGCGATCTCTGGACCATGCACAATGACCTTCAAAAAACCCGCCCCATGGTTCTCGTCTTTCCCGAGGGATCCTGGAGGGAGCTTCTGCCCGAGGAGGGACTCGCCTGCCAAGGAGAGGAAGCCAGGAAGATGGAATGGGACCTGAGACACCGGATCTACTATCACCAGCATTTCCAGGATGACACGGTGATAGAGCCCATCTGGATCGTTGGAAAGGTCATTCACAATTCGGGTTGGGGGCTTGAAGGCAAGAGAATCCCCAGCACCGAAGAGCGCGGGTCCTGGAAATTTGACCCTGTAATAAACGATCCTTCGGACCTGGAAAATCTGAACTTCCCAAAGATAAGCTACGACCAGGAGGCGACTGAGCTAAAACTGGCGCAGGCCGAGGATCTTTTTGGGGATATACTTGGTATCAGGCTGAAGGGAATTTCCAGGATATCCTATCACCTCATGAACCAGTACACCGCCTGGCGCGGCCTGAAACCGATGATAACCGACATGTATCGGAATCCGGATATGCTCCACCAGGCAATGGGCTTCCTGGTTGAGGGACACCAGCGGGTTCTAGAACAGTACGTGGAGCAGGACCTATTGTCGTTGAATGATGACAACACCTACCATAGCTCGGGAGGCAATGGCTATACCAATGAGCTACCCAAGCCGGGCTTTGACGGAAAACACGTGCGGCCCCGCGACATGTGGGCAAGCGCGGAGGCCCAGGAGATGGCCGAGATAAGCCCCAAGCAGCACGCGGAGTTTTCTCTGAGGTACGAGAAGAAGCTCCTCGAACCGTTTGGCCTGAACGGATACGGCTGCTGCGAGGATCTCACCCAGAAACTGGATGACGTGTTCACCATCAACAACTTGAGGCGGATATCCATTTCTCCCTTTGCCGATGTGGATAGCTGCGCGGAGCAGCTGGGTGGGGATTACATATTCTCCTGGAAGCCCCGGCCAACCCACCTGGTTGGCACCTTCAACGAGAAGCTAATCCGCAAGTATATCCGCCACACCATAGATGTTGCCCGGAAGAACGATTGCGTTCTGGAGATGATTCTCAAGGATACTCACACCTGCGAGAATCAGACCGAGAGATTTGACGATTGGACCCGTATAGCGAGGGAAGAGGTGAAGAGATCCGAGAATAGTTAGGGCTCGTTTCTTCCATCCCATAACGAGGTATTGGGCTGAAATCATCTAATGAGATGGCTATGGATGGGACAGGATTGATTTTCTCTCATGGCGCGACTTGGGGATAGCTCGTGCTTAAGACTCAATATTTTAGGGAAATTGTGGGAAAGCCCTTACATATCTGGTTCTTCCCATAGGCGGTCTATGATCTCCACCGTTCTTTCCGCGAGCTTCCAGCCTCCCCGGGGGCCGATCGGGTTGCTGGCGGGAATAGAACCATAACCGCCTCCCTTTGTGGACCGCTCACTGGGCACATAGGTGCCGGGTCCAGCCAGCTGCACGAGAAAGGTCTGCACGGCTCTGCTTCGGGCCTTGATGTGGATTCCGAAGTCCAGATAGTATTCGAAGGGATTGGTGGCAAACGCCATTTCTCCCAAACGAATAACATGAAGCTCTTTGGAAAGGGTCGAAACTTCCCCTTGCTTGTATCGCGCCACGACACCCTCGAACCAACGCATACGTCGATAGAGGGAGGTGATCGTACGGTACCAGTGGTTTTCGTTTCGAAGGAGGGGATCGGATTCTAGTTTCTGTCTTTCCTCTTGGTATCTTTTTCTAAGTAACTCGGCTTCCTGCGATGCTTCCAGCGCATTTTTCTGGGTTAATTCGGTCATAGGAAGTTCGATTAGCTCTGCGTGATGTTGAAGTATGGTTTGGTGCTGGATTGCTTTGCCGGCGGACTGTAGAGTCTCTACCACACCGCTGGAGATGCGGTGGGCGATCTCCTGACGCTCCGTGCGACCGGTTAATGATCGCATCCTCTCCGCGGATTGTTTTTCAAATAAGAGGTGTGGGGACTGGTCTCCTGCCGCGCTGCATTGAGCCAGGATGGGTAACCCTTCGCCCACCCGATGTCGCAGTTCACCTCGGGTTTCGAACCAGTAATCGGCACTTAGGGTAAAATCAAGCTCGCTGACCTGTGCCGGGCAGGGCACATTAACCACTAGCCCGGAGAGAGATTCGTTTTCTGAATAGGTGGCCAGGATATTGACGCTGTGATCCTCATATCCTTCGATATGGCTGAAATCCGCGACATCGGTATTGCCATACATCATGGATTTACCGTCTCTATCTACCCAACGACGGTTGCGACCGACCACTGCGTAGGCTTGGCCGAAGGCTATTCCTCCGGGAGATCGCGATGCCCAGGCAGCAAGAACTGCATGGGCGATCTTTTCCGCGGCAAACTGGACATAGTCTTCAATGGCTAATACCGGCAGATCGATTCCTACATCGATGGGGGGATGATTTTCCCCCCTTGGGACCCTGGTCTCGGGACCAGTGTGGGTGTGGGTGGCGTGCAGGATCATCATAAAGGGGTCCAATCCATCCAATCCGTCCTCGGATTGCAGTTTTGCGCGTACGGAGTTGCGCAGATAATCGGAGATCGAAACCAAGTCACAGCTGACAAGGACGAAGTGGTTTGCATCGGCTTCAATTGCCAGAACGGTGGCAGTTATGGGATCGGCGACACCCTCGGATACCCGTGCGTGGAATTGTCCTGCTATCAACACCGGTTCCGATGGGGTGATGTCGGCTTCTGCCCATCCGATATTCAACTGTTCTGCCTTTACCGTTTTCAATGGCATCCTTGTTGAGAACAGTATTTGAAAATCTATGGTATTGTTATGATGGAAATAATTACGGGGTGTGGGAGGAAACCATTCAAGCTGAGATTAACCGAGAAAATATGGGGAGCCGTCCAGGTAGACGGGGGTGCCGCCCGGGTATGTGGCGTTGACGCCTGAGGGTATCGAGACCCCGATGTCAGGTTCCAGTCTATCCGCTCGGCTTCTATGAATAGCTTCCGTACTTGATTCCCATCTTCGAAAAGGCCTTGAAGGTATCAAGATCCACCTGGGGGGATATGGAGTGATCGGAGCACAGCACGTATCCCCCGCCCTCCATCGCGACCTCGACCTTGGGTATTACCTCCTCCTTTATCCTGGCGAGGTCGTTGGTGTGTAAAACCGTCTTGTCGATATTGCCCAGGAATGCCAGCTTGTCCCCGTACTTCTCCTTAAGCTCAATAACATCCATCCCGGCATTTACCTCCAGCGGGTGGAGCCCCGTGAAACCTGCATCTATAATATCCGGGATGAGGAGGTTCACATTGCCATCGGTGTGTAGCAGTGCTGGCTTCCCCTTCTTTCTGAAGGGCTTGGTGATAGCCTCGTGGGAGGGCTTCACGTACTTCCGGTAATATTCCGGGGAGAAGAACGGACCATCCGCGAAGCCAAGGTCATCGAAAACCCATGCACAGTCTGCCCCCGCATCGCACATGGCCGAGCTAATTGCACCAAAGAACCGGGCCAGTACCTTGTACATCCTCTTCGTCAATTTGGGATCGACCATCATGTAGCGCAGGGCCTTCTTCGTTCCCCCGGAGATATGTCTGGTGTACTCGAATGTGCCGTAGAAGCCGGCGTAAACGTAGAAATCCTCCTGGAACTTCCGGTACATCTCCTCGATCTCGTGCCGGAACGGATAGCTTGGACTGGAGATCCGTATCGGGTAGTCCGGATCGAGCAGGGGTTCGATCCGCTCCTCGAACTCCTCCAGGTTAGTGAAGGGGGGATCGATGTGAAGCGGTATACCCTCGTGTTCCCCGGTCCACCTCTTCTGTTTGACCCCGTAGCGATCCCTTGATATCACGTAGCTATCGCCCTTCTCAAAGGTCATCTCATCGTACTTGGGGGATGTATCGACCCCGATTCCGTATAAGTCCATGCCGAAGTGCTCCTCGATGAAGGTTCCTTTGGGGAGCCCCTGGTTTTCCCACCTCTCGATGGTTGTTCCCCATATTCCATCCCTGAAGCCAACGTGATCGGCCTCCTCCAGATGAAGAAGCCTGTCGATTCTCTCTCGCGAATTCATGCCATCCCTCATAGATCCGAATAAACCTGCATTTGGTGGCCTCGCAATCCTGATAAGTATGTTTCATGTCTTGTTTCCCAAACCGCGAAACTGGGCGATGAATCTTTCTGGCAACCCTATTTACAGATCTCGATCCCCTGCACACCTCAACGTATCTAGCGTGACGATCTCTGAACCTGGGACAGTACATGAAGCTCGAGCCCGAGGTCGATGTTATTTTCCCACCTCCCTGGTCAAAGGCCTTCCCTTCCTAGCCCCTCCTCTTGAAATAAGGTCTTTCGAGATCAAGACGTTCAAGGTCACTCTCTGAGAATGATGAAGGCAGAGTACAGATGCGTTGTCCCGCGAGATAGAAAGGTATCCGGCAGAGGTATCGAGACACCCAACAGATTTCCCGCTTGAGGTCAGAGAACCCCCTAGACCGGTCTCCGAAGCTCGTATTTATCGCGGCCGGAAAACTTCAGAGTGAAGCCCAAATGGGCCATGATTCCGTCGATGAGTGGAGGGTGTCCACAACCCGGACGACTCCGGCATCGGTTTCCACCATGGGTCCAACCGCGAGGCTAAGTTGGATTCGACATCTATTTATTTCTTGAACGAATAAGATTAGTCAGGATGATCATTGGTGAATTGCCCTCGATGCGGCTCTGAAATACCTTCCGGATCCTCGTTCTGTCCCAGGTGCGGACGTCAGGTTTCCAGCAAGGGACAGGAAGTCCAAGAGGATTCCGATATAAAAGTGGATTCAAAGGGCTCTCAGGCAGAGGTCCCTGAGGACCATGGAGGTCCTGAAGACCCTTACTGGTGGCGGCGGAAACCCAAGATTGATCGATCCGGTGAAGAGATCCCATATGGTCGTGGTGGAGACCCGCCTCCCGATGCGCGTGGGGATGACTGGACCGAGCCTCCCTCTCTACATCGAAGTAGTAGGAAATGGCTTGTAATTCTTGTGGTCATTGTGGTTGTCCTCGGGGTGTTGGCGATCTTGCTTGTGCTCGGGGGGCAGAACAGATCCGGTGACGAAAATGTGCCGCTGACGGGATTCAGGCCCCAGTTGAGCTACGAGGAGACCTTTGGAGAGTACACAGGTGAGCCAGAACCGGGATATTCCGTGTTGGCGGTGGTGGAGAATATCGGCGAGGACGGCGGGAGCCTGGATGACTGGAACGTCCATGTCGAGCTCGAGATGGGCGGAGAGCTCTTGGCGGAAGAAAGGGAATACCTCGAGGGGCGCCTGGGCTCGAAGGAGACAAGGGAGCTACCTTTCGATATGGAAGTCGAGGAGTTGGAGCCGGGCGAGGAGATCAAGTTGACCGTTACACTGAACGATGAGGAAGATCACCTTTACTCGATCAGGGTTCTTAGACAGGTTGTCGTAGGATAGCGGACCCTGGTGTATCAGAGATACGCACCTACCTCTCGAAATCTCTGGGCGCGGAACGCCGAAGATAGCCAGTTCAGTGTTTGAAGGTCCGCCTAGTCACGGCGCGTACCACAGACATATGAAACACAAGGCTTTCACGTTTCATCCAGCATGATGTTCCTATTGAGGAAAGGCTCTTGGCAGGTGGCTTGCCAAATCCCCGGGAACACGCAATAAACGGGGGAAACCTTCAGAGACTTAACGTCAGATCCCATTTTCCCCGGCCGAAAGACGACCAAAGCCCTTATAATCCTCCATCGCCCACCCCCTTGGAGGTCGTGGTCTAGTGGGACGGAAAGCTTTCCTGGGGACCGGTATTATCTTGGCCTGTCTGGTGATGCAGGGGGTCGTCCCGATCCTTGGGGCTGAAGATGTAAGGCTATACCAGAGCCTTCCGATTCTCTCACTGTCATCCTCCTCGGGAGGCTCCCTGGACGCTCTGGTGGACGCAAACGAGTCGTCGTACTGGAGAAGCTCAGAGAGGCTTGGCCCGGGAAGGAGGGAGTGGATAAAGATCAATCTCAGTTCCTATTCTACGATAGAGGAGATACGCCTCAAGGCTGCCCCGACCGGGGGATTCCCCAGTGGCTTTCGAATTACCTTCTCCACCGACGGTGGAAAGACGAATTTCGCGGTTTCCGGAGCCGCTTTTAGGGGATATCCGGACCCGGGCGGCGACTGGTGCGTGGTAGACATCCCGTCTGTGATCTCCAACACCATCATGGTGGAGGCGAACTACCTCAGGCAGGACGATTCTGGGCACTACGTCTTTCAGTTGGCCGAGATCGTTCTGGTGGGTTCCCTGGATTCCGGACCCTTCTTCACGAGCAGGGGCGGTGAGTGGGACGCGGATCTGAATATGATGTGGAGGATATTCGGCTCCGCGGAGCCCGGACTTGGGGCAGTGGCGCCTATGGGAGGCGAGTCGTCATGGATGGAGTGGAACGCCCTGAAGCTGTGCTGGTATGATGATCCCGGGTTGAGGGATGCCCTCAGAAGACAGTTCATAGGATATACCGTTGACCCGAACGGATACGTTTGGTCCTGGGGGGATCAGCAAGGATGGCCGACCCACGGTCACCGTCACTACGACACGAACCCCAAGTTCATCCTGGGGGCATGTCGATACTACCTCTGGACAGGAGACGATTCCTTTCTTCAGTCCAGTGCCTCCTCGACCACTGACATGTCCCTCTCCATTGGCTATGTGGGAAGGAGTCCTTCCAGGTGGGATAGTCCGGATCACGTCGCCATCAGGCTGAGGGAGGGGGAGACCCTTGGGCAAACCTTCTTGGCCACGGATAGCTTCACATCGGTCGGTGGAAGCTTTCCCACCTACCTCACGACCGGATCGAGCATGATGCTGCGCTTGAGGATTGGGGGACCGAGCGGGGAGGTGCTCTCTGAGAGGCGCTTCAGCGATGTCGTTGACAACGCCTGGGTTAGCTTGAGCTTCGATCGTCTTCCCCCCGGGAAGTACTATCTCGAGATGTGCTGCCCTGGTGGAACGGTAGGTTGGTGGAGCATCAACGACGATGTCATAGCGAACGGTTCATCTCACGTGGACGGGGAGGTCTTTCAACGTGATGGACGCTCCCTCTTAGAAAGTATCAGATCGGCCATGAGGTTCCAGTTGGATGTCCTGGACGGAAGAAATGGACTCCTCGTAATCCGGGACGAGGATAGCAACGGGACATACAACGGATACCCAACAGACTACTGGGACAACTTCCCCTTCGGTTACCAAAGCGCCTGCGTGAACACCTACTTCTATGCATCCCTCGGAGCCATGGCAGATCTCGAGGAGGCCCTTGGAAACGAAACCGGCGCGAGTTATCTTAGGGGGTTGATGCCCTTGGTTCGCAGGAGGTTCAATGAGGTCTTCTGGGATGATCTGAAGGGTCGATACATAGGTTGTGTCGATTCTCAGGGAGGGAGGCACGACCTGGGCTTCACGTACATAAACACCGAGGCGATGGCTTACGGCCTAGCGGACGAGGAAAAGGTCAAGATGATCTACTCCTGGCTCGATGGGAAGAGAAACATTCCGGGGGACCTCTCCCAGGGGGATGAGATATACCATTACCTGATCGCCCCCCGGTCGACCACCCTACCAGTGGAGGAAACCAAGCCCTATTGGTGGTATTCCATCAACGGGGCCATCAGCTTGGGAACTGGGGGAAGGGCGAACTACGACGATCACCTGGAAAACGGCGGGGTGATCTTCTACACCTCTTACTATGACTTGATGTCGAGGCTACTCTTCATCTCTGCCGACGATGCCCTTGGGAGGCTGGACGCGATCATGACCGAGTTTCACAAAGACCAGCTCAGACGGGATCCCCCAAACAGTGAGGGGGTGCCGTGGAAGCTCGGGATCGTAGGCGAGTTCCCCGAGTCCGGCCTTGTGCCCTCCTTTCCCGTTCACGGCTTCTTGGGCGCCGAGGCCAGGCCCGACGGCCTTCACCTCACCCCTCGTTTGCCCGAACCCCTGTCTTGCGTCGGGGTGAGGGACCTCTGTTTCAGGGGAGCGAGATACACCATAAACGCGACTTTGGACGCCGTCTCGCCGATAATCACCGGATCAGGGGATCGATATCTGGTCACGATACCCCCAGGCGAAGAAGTGGTACTCTCCGGGGATGAAGTCTGGAGGATCGAGGAGGGTGGTATGACCTTGCTCTGGCTCCTCCTCCTTGCGCTTTGGATTTGGCTTCAGGTTAGATACAGAAGAATCGCAACACAACCCAAGCTACCCGCTTCCCGACGATCAGACGCCATCCAAACATAACCGAATTCCAAGAAGAAGATTATGAGAATCGAAAAAACCGAGAATTCAACCAGTCAACTACCTCTGAGCGGGGAGCACCGATGATAGCCGGTTCAGCGTGAGGTTTTCCCTAGTCACCTGACGGTGATTCCAGTAGAAAGCTAGTATGTGTTTAGCTTCGTATTGTTTTGTGCATTTGTTGGTGTGGGTCTAGTCCT
>CAZUNO010000017.1:0-62074 GCA_964621445.1 Hadarchaeota archaeon (SeqCode)
ACCTGGGATACGATATCGAAGAGGTTTTCGATGCCGTGAAAAAGGAGTTGGAGGCAAGGAATAAAGATTAAGCTTCTACAGGGGTTCCATTTTGATCTTTTCGACCTTTCACTGACATTTCTGGACTCCAGGACCAGTTTTCTCTACCTGGTATATCTATATTGAATACTGATCTAGTAAGTCTCTGGTTAGCCATTTTGTCAATCTTGATGTTGATCTCATCCTTTATTCCGGATGAATCGGCGGTGCGTTCTGCATGAATGATTCCATCAAAGAGTTCCTCCAAGGTTGAAATCGCTCCTTCATCCTTGATGTAATAGGGGTTTAAAGAAAAGAGAACCGTATATCCGCTTTTCCTGAAGTCATCGATTATCTCCATTAGATCGAGGTAAATCTTTTCCACCGTCTGGAAAACCAGATAGGTTGGTAAGATATCAACAACTGCTCTCTTTGGATTTTCGATATCCTTTTCCATTCCCCTGGATATGGCGACGCTAACAACGCTCATTTCTATGGGACTAGTAATTACATTTCCACTCCTTTTGATGGTGTCGACCTCTTCTACTCTGTTTGTATAGCAGTCCACAATGGTCAAATCCCTTGAAAGCTCACCAAATTGTCTTTTGATATTTTCTGGGGGCTGGGCTGAAGTGACATAGAGACAGGAGTGGTTCTTGGATAAACCAGTGCCAATAAAGGAATTCAATATAAGGTTTCTTTCATCTGAGGGCGGTCCACATATTAGGATAGCTGACTGCTTAGGATAACCTCCGTCCATCATTAAGTCGAGTTGTGATAGTCCTGATGAGACCTTATGGCTGAAAATACCCTTTCCTAATCGATCGAGTAAACCGTACTTGATGAGGATCTCCTTATTTTTATTGATGATTTGTCCAACTCTATTCCTAATAATAAGGTCCGTTTCCTTTTTGCTAGTTCTTCCGGCAATGGAGACGCTTTCCTTTACCAGAAAATCAACGAGATCGACAAAGCCTTGTTTTGTAGACTCGGAAACCTGAAAAATTGGCACAACACGATGGTCTATGTGAAAACTTCCATCATTTTTTTGCTCTAGGTAATTGAAGAGCTCCTCCTTCTCGGAAATTTCGGAGATTTTTTGGTTTATTTTGCGGGAGCCCTGTACAGCAACGACAGGCCTGGCAAGTTCTTGAATCATTTGTCCTAACACGCCCAAAAGCCTGTATGAGTCTGATGGCATAGGCAAACCCAATTCGAATTCTGCAGTGCTTGATATTTTCTCCATCCTTCTCGTGAAAATTTCGGACCATAAAATCAAAGGAGGAAAGACTAGTGATAGAACTAGGTAGAATTTAGCTCCTACATCAACTGAAAAGGTACTTTGTAACATGTAATACAGAAGACCGAATGAAAGGATTCCCGAAAGGTTAATTGGCACGTGAAGAAGATGGAGTCTATTATTTGTCTTCTTCCAAACAGTAAGGGCCTGGATTATGCCGGCCGAGCATACAATAGCAGTTCCAGCACCTAGGATTAGAGGGGCTATTTGGATTTTATTCCCCTCCTTGAAATGTATCTAAATAAAAGAGAGGAAGACCCAATTAGAAAAACAATTCCAGAAAGGAGCAGTATTGAGCCCGCATAGACCGAAGTAAGGTTTGGTTGAATAAAACCCCAGCAAGTCAATATATTACCAAAAGCCAAAATGCAAAGACCTATACTGTAACCATTTCTTATTTTTGGCAGTCCTCCCATCATGGCATCATTCTTTCTATACAAGACAACCGAATAGAAAGGGCTTATTGTTGCGATTCCTGCCAATATTACAAGGGGAATTTCTGGGCTGCCTAGAAATAGCCAAGTGAAACAAGCGCCTAAGATTCCCAATATGATTAAGCCGGGGGCCTTAATTATAGATAAATCCAAATTTTTGCACCTTTATCAAAGCTTAACAAGATTAATACTATAATAATAGTGATATTTTCATATTTATATGTTTCGATTGCATATTTATTCTTTTGATCTCGATTTGGTGCAAAGTATTTGATAGATGGATGTTTAAATAATTACTCGTCTTTAATATCTTCCATAGATTGAAATTCTGGTAAGAATTTGCCTATCTTGAAGCATAAGAAATGATTAATGGCCAACAAATATCGGATGATAGTTTTGAAAATGAGAAAATGCTGAAAAAAGGGGGAATTGATAAAAAAATGAACATTTCCTTCCTTGTATTTATCAGCAATATATGAAATCATGGATATTTTTTGAAAATAATACCATATACAGTATAATTTTTCTTTTCAGAAATATTTATATTATATCATTTAATTTTAATTAGGGATCTATGGACACCGTTTCGGTGGGTTTTTCATCAACATTGGGGGCGCTATTTTCCCTAGCTCTGGATAGGTTGAGATATAGCCATATGTATAGCACAATGGGCTTATTGGGTATACTAATTTCCATGAAAGGTCCCGGATTCGCTATTCTAAAAGTTTTGAATGTGGTTCCCATTACAATAGTAACCACTGGTTTGTATATTCTTAATGATGTGTATGATTTGGAAATTGATAGAATTTCTCATCCTGAAAGAGCACTGCCCAGCGGAGATATTTCCCAGAAGGCGGCTAAGATTGCCTCAAGCGTGCTGATGATTGGGGGAACTGGTACGGCATTTGCCATAAATCCTAATTCTGGAATATTAATCGGAACGATTGCCATATTTGGTGTTTTGTATTCCGTTCCCCCGATTAGATTAAGGCGATTCCCAGTTGTGCCTAGTATGATTATAGGGTTTTTCGTTTTCCTCTCTTTCCTTGCGGGATATACTTCTCTAGGGGCCCCCATCGAAGCAGAAATCATTCTTGGGGGCATGTTGCTGTGGGCTATGTTCATTGGGTGTAGTTTGGCTAAGGATTTGGGAGATGTTCAGGGTGATAAAAGTGCGGGAGTTAATACATTGCCAACTCTGCTTGGTTTTGACAAAGGATTCAGAATAACTTCGATAATGGTCTATAGCGCCTTTGCATTTCCAATTATCTTAATTTTTGTATTGGATTTGCCACTTTTCTTTATACCATTAATTGCATTCCTGTTACTCGTGGAAATATTCGTTTTGGAAAGATTTCGAAATACTAGAGGCGAACCAGAATCGGATAGATGGTATGGGTTAGCATTCGCTCAATTTGTTCTCGTTCAGATATCCTTAATTTTTGCTGCTTTAGTATAGATAAGATCGAATTTCATACGGCCCTTCTTATCCCCTTCCCCTTAGCAACCTCGTCGAAAACCTCGAATTCGGCCTTCTTAACCCCAGACCTGGATTCCATCTCCGAGACGAAGTCCTGCAGATCGCTCATGGACTTGAAAACGCAAATCAGGGCCATCTCCCCGTCAATTATACCCACGAATTGAACCGTGGGCATGTCCCCAAGGGCCTCCGAGAGCTCGTCAATCATCTTACTCTCCATATCATCGACCAGGAACTCCTCTATCTCAAGCCTAATCAGGGAGAACACCTGGTATCCCAACACGTCGGGGTCGAACAGGGTCGTGAACTGGCCTATTATCCCCTCGTCCATCATCTTCTCGATCCTGAACTTGATCGTGGTGACCGGAATGTCAAGCTCCTTGCTAATGTCCGTTAAACTAATTCGGGCATCCCTATCCAAACATTTCAAAATCCTTTCGTCCCGCTCGTCCATGCACATCACACCCTTCAACATATTGTCTCAAATTCATATATTACTAACGGATGTTAAAGATTATGCAATGCAATTTATAAATACTGTGGCCCAACTGGGTTTGGATCTTCGGAGGACGTAAAAATGGAGATAGAAAGGATTGAAACGGGGATCAAGGAGTTGGATGACCTTATAGAGGGAGGATTTCCCTCCAACTCCTCCGTTCTGGTAAGTGGTCCCTCAGGCACCGGAAAGACGATTTTTTGTATTCAATACCTTATGCATGGAGCTGAAAAAGGCGACAAATGCCTCTATGTGGCACTCGAGGAACGGCCCAGGGACGTGAGAAGGGAGATGACCCGTTTCGGATGGGATCTCTCCAAGGCCGAGGAGGAGGGCAACCTGTTCATGCTGGACGTGGCCAACCCCCGTGCCAGATTGCCTAGCAGGGAGAAATACTCCATCCAGACCGAGTTCACCGTGGAGACCTTTGCCAACAAGATTTACGAGATGATAACCGAGAACGATATCAAAAGGGTAGTCATCGATTCCCTGCCCGCCCTGACCTTCCATTTCGGGGATTTCGGGGAGATAAGGAACGCCATTCACGAGATAAACAACCTGCTATTAGAACTGGAGTGCACGGTGATCCTGGTCAGCGAGACCACCGACTTCAACAAGGGCGTGAGCCGATTCGGGGTGGAGGAGTTCGTGGCCAGCGGAGTCATAGTCATGACCTACGCCGAGACCGGGTCCAAGATGACCAAGAACCTGATGGTGCTCAAGATGAGGGGCACCAAGCATGCGGTCAACAAGTACCCGTACCAGATTGGGGAAGATGGCATAGAGCTTCAGATAGTCTGATGGGGAGTCATGACCAAGATATACCTGTTCAGGGCCGATGTTGCCGCTTACTGCGACGATGCCGAGGTCCTGTTGCAGGAGATCAAAGAGGAATACCCGGAGAAGATATCTCTCCAGATCTTCGATGTAGAGAGGGACCAGCGTATAGCCAGGAAGTTTGGGGTTACCAAGGTCCCCACCCTGATCATCGATGAATCGCTACGGTTCACCAAGGTCCCCACCAGGGACGAGATTCTACACGTCATCAACGTAAAGCGGAAAAGGATACCCACGGGCATAGGGTTCGTGGACGCCATGACCAGGGGAGGGCTGTGTCGCGGGGACAGCGTTCTGGTAGAGGGGGATGTTGGAGCCGGGAAAACCAGTTTCTGTGTCCAGGTAGCCGCCAAGGCGGTAAAGGAGGGCATGAACGCGGTCTACATCTGCACCAACGAAACCCCGGACGAGATAAGGGAGAAACTAGCCACCATCGAGGACGCCCACACGGCGGTAAAGGTGCGCATGGTTGACCTCTATTCCTGGAGGTTAGGCGAGATATACGCCGGAAAGGAGGAGTACGCCACCGAAAACATAACCGACCTGGCCAAGCTCCTGGCGGTGATAAACAAGGCCATAAAGGAGGAGGAGCCGGGAAACTGCGTCCTGTTCCTGGACTCGGTATCCGAGCTGCTTCTGCACAACGAGCTCGAGGACGTGGTCTACTTCTGCGAGAGGCTATCGGCCAGGCTCAAGACCAACAGGACCACCGGGGTCTACATCCTGGAGGACATACACCCCTCCGAGTATCGGGAGACCATGCGCTTCCTGGCCAACGAGATATACGAGCTCAGGCTGGAAAGGCAGGACGAGCTGCGAAGGAAATTCAGGGTCTACAAGACCAGGCTCGGCGACCACGCCAAACACTGGGTCCTCTACCAGATAACGGGCAGGGGCCTGGTCACCGAGGAGCCCTTCCGTCGTTAGGACAAAGAAATTAAGGACCTAGGCATAGATTTATTTGAGAAACTCGCATTGAGTTGCCCTTCAGCAGTGGGATTTTCTGATTTAAGGTGCGAAAGAGTTATTAACATCGCATATTTCTTTGCTATTAGATAACTTTTCACCGATTAACCCGATAGCCTGGTGAAACCTTATGGAAAGAGTGAAGACCGGCATACCAGCACTGGACGAGATCCTCGGAGGAGGGTTTCCCAGAAGCAGTACCATACTCATATCAGGCGACTCGGGCACCGGAAAGACCATCTTCTGCATGCAATACCTATACCATGGTGCCACCCAGGAGGACGAGCCGGGAGTGATGGTAACCTTCGAGGAGAGACCGGACGATCTCAGGCGGGAATGTAAGCAGTTCGGCTGGGACCTGGAGCCCCTGGAGGAACAGGGAAAGCTGGCCATCGTGGATGTCACCTCAACCCGGTCCGGTGCCCCCAGCCGCGAGCGTTACGTGGCTCCCAAAGATATGGGCGTGGAGTCCCTAATCACCACCGTTTACCAGATCGGGAAGGAGATCGACGCGGAGAGGGTGGGAATAGACTCCATACCGGCCCTGGGGCTGATGTACGAGGACAGGGGCGAGCTTCGTCGAAATCTGTTCAAGCTCTCCAACCTTCTGCTAGAGATGGGGGTCACCGCCCTGATGACCACCGAGAAGCCCATGGGTAACTACCTTGGAACCTATGGTTTTGAGGAGTATCTAACCCGAGGAGTGATCGCCCTCTCCATGGAGGAGCAGAACGGCAAGCTGAGGCGCAGCCTTCTAGTGCGAAAGATGCGGGAGACAAGCCACTCCATGTCCAGGTATCCCTTCGATATCACCGGGAAGGGCATAGAGATAACCCCCTCCGGAAGCCTGGTTTGATTTCAAAAGGTTCCGAAACCTTCCCTTTGGGAAAAATGGAAGAACACGGTTGCGGATCTAACCACTGAGCCGATAACATGAGGATGCCAAGAACCGGAATTTTATTTGCCATCGCACCCCTTTCCCTGGCATTGGACCTCCTGACGGCGTCCTGGAACCGTGCCTATGACCTGGTCGGCCACCTACCCCTGGTGGACGGTTTGGCCAGGAGCTGGATGGACTGGACCGCCGGACTGGTTACCGGGGTTGGCAAGACCAACCTACTTCTCGCCTACGGGGCCACCGTAGCGATTTTCGGCGTTACGGGCTACGTCTCGCTGAAGAAAAACCTACAAGAGGGCCATAGGAAAAAGGCCAGTGCGCATAGCAGTAAATCCCGGGATCCAGAGCCCGAGCCGGGAGGTCTAGGCGAGATACTTGAGGGGGCTCGATTCCCCATTTCCAGCCGAAAACAGATGCTGGCGGCCCTTTCGGGCAAGAAGAGGAAGATATCGACCGATTTGGGCCCACTGCCCGCGGTGGAGATCGCGGACCGGTGCTTCTCTAGGTCTGATAGTTTCTCGAACCGGGAGCAGGTGATCCGGGCCCTGGCCACCTCAACCTGGAAGGGAGTGATCATGGACTCCATTCAGATGATGCCCTTCCCGGTAGAGGAGGATAGGGAGCTGCGAAGAAGGCTCAAGGGCAGGTTCATAAACGGACGACCCGCCGAGGAGCTGGTTGACGGTCTGGATTACCCCATTTCAAACCCCTCCCAACTCCTGATCGCCATGTCATCAGTGATGGAAGAGAAGTAATTCATTTGTATAAACCGGTTTAGATCCCGGCGAAGGTCATTCACTCGCTATTGAAATCTTGAATCTGAATCTCGACCAACTTTTTTAATATACGAAGTACCAGCTTCCACTCGGGAAAACTAGTTGTCATTTCTGAGAAGAGGAAAAGATGAGGAGGAACAGGAGAACGAGCGCCGGGAAGGGACTGTCGGAGCCCGTCTTCTGGATCCCGTGGATGCGGAATACGCAGACATCATGCTGGAGCTTGGCGAGAAGGACAGGGTAATGGACATAGTTGATCATGCCTATCGCCGAAAATCGGAGAGGGGCGAGTCCCTTTTCTCTCCCCAGGAGCATCAGCACGTGGAGGACCTCATAGAGAGGGGGGATCATGAGAAGGCCCTCAGCATGGTTGAGGACGCGTACAAATCCAGGGCCAAGGAGGAGAGGAAGCTACTTTCGGATATAGATAGGGAGTACGTGGACCTCCTAATGGCCATGGGGGAGACGGATAAGGCAAAAAGATTTGTACAGGATATCTATTCCCGGAGAAAAACCAGGAAGAGGGACCACCTCCTTTCCACCGCGGAACGGGAATACGTGGAGTTCCTGATAAAGCTCGGGGAGACCGAGAGGGCCCGACTCACCGTTGAAGCCGCCTACGAGGAGACGGTGGGCTCCCGGGCAGATGAGTGAGGCGTCTTGTGCTAACTGGCAGAACCATGCCGGCTAACCCTATCTATTTAAGGCATTTCCGGCCACGGTTTAAACGGTGTCTTATTGGATCTTGAAATAACCGAGGAAAAGCAGCCACCCGAGAACTCCAAGGTCATAATCGGTGTGCCCGATTCGGGCCTGGTTGGACTAATCTCATCGACCTTTCTGGTCGACCAGCTTGATATGGAGGAGATAGCCTCCTTCGAGTCCGATCTCTTCCCCCCGGTGGTCGTGCTCCACGACGGGGTTCCCAAATCCCCCATGAGGGCCTACGCCAAGGACGACCTGGTGGTAGTGGTATCTGAGACGGCATTGAAGCTCGACGCGATGAGAAAGGTCATGAGACAGGTCATAGGGTGGGTTGATGATATAGAGGGCTCGACCTCGGTCGGCCTGACCGGCGCCCCGGCCCCCAACAGGGTGGATATAGACACCCCCAAGGTCTACGGGGTGACGGTCAATATGAATGACGACGACATATTCTCCAGCCTGGGAGTAGACCAGCTCCAGGAGGCAATGCTGGCCGGCCCCTACGCCATGATCCTGGAGTACTGCCGGAAGTCAAAGCTGCCCAACCTCACCCTTTTATCCCAGTCACACATGAAGTATCCCGACCCCGGTGCCTCGGCCCAGGCACTAAAGGCCGTCTCCGGCTACCTGGACCGGGAGATCGATGTGGCGCCCCTCATGGAGAAGGCAGAGGAGATCAGGGTCAAGATGAGGGACCTCATGAAAAGCACCCAGAGGGTCATGAAGGACTCGGACAAGGAGAGGGAGTA
The DNA here is from genome assembly GCA_964621445.1 of Hadarchaeota archaeon (SeqCode). Classification (GTDB taxonomy): domain Archaea; phylum CAYQAE01; class CAYQAE01; order CAYVLA01; family CAYVLA01; genus CAZUNO01. The sequence goes on from CAZUNO010000017.1 coordinate 8,660, forward strand.
CGAACTTCCATCCATGTACAGGTGATAATATGGGAGAAGACACCTTTGACCTCATCGAGCGCCGGATGGCCAGACTCGAGAAAAAGATGGAGGAGCGGATGGAGGAGGCCTTCACCCCCTCCTGGGACGTGAAGAGCAAGTCCCTGGAACCCCTTTACGATGTCCGGGAACAGGAGGAACTGATCATAGTATCCGTGGACCTCCCCTGGGTAAGGGATAAGGAGGACCTGGAGGTACACTGCAACGGCGATGTCATCGAGCTGGAGGCCAAGCTATGCCGCCCGGTGACCTTTCACAGGTGGGGAACCCTCCAGAAGGAGACCGACTTCAGATGCTTCCGTAAGATAATCCCTCTGCCCCAAGAGGTGGACCCGGAGAAGGCGGAGGCCAAGTTCAAGGATGGCCTGCTTACCCTAAGCCTCCCCAAGAAGAGCAGGAAACGGAAGATCAAGCTCATGTGACCAGGTCCCTGGATTAGCTTCCCGCGCCAGGCAAAAAAGATATATTGATAGCCTAGGCCCTAGACCCCTAGTGCTAGAAGGAGGAATATTTATTTGAAGATTGGCGTACTTACCGTGCTTTTTCAGCAGATGTCTGTGGAAGAGGCCCTGGACTACGTTAAGGACGTGGGGGCCGAGGCCGTTGAGCTTGGGACCGGGAACTATCCGGGAAACGCGCACTGCGACCCCGGGAAGCTGCTCTCAGATGATGAGGAAATCAACTCTCTGAGAAAGGCAGTGGAGGACCGGGGAATGGAGATAAGCGGCCTTAGCTGCCACGGGAATCCCCTACACCCCCAGGAATCGATCGCCAAGGAACACCACCAGGTCTTCGAGGACACGGTGCTCCTGGCCGAGAAACTGGAGGTCGACCGGGTGATAGGTTTCTCGGGCTGTCCGGGTGGCTCGGAGGACGCCAAGTTCCCCAACTGGGTGACCTGTCCCTGGCCCGACGACTTCTCGGAGATAGTGGAGTGGCAGTGGAATGAAAAGGTAATTCCCTACTGGAAGCAGGCCGCTGACCTGGCCGAGTCCCACGGGGTCAAGATATGCTTCGAGATGCACCCCGGGTTCGTGGTCTACAACACCGAGACCCTGCTAAGATTGAGGGAGGAGGTTGGAGATGTAATCGGGGCCAACTTCGACCCCAGCCACCTCTTCTGGCAGGGGATGGACCCCCTGAGATGCCTGAGAAAGCTAGGAGATGCCGTGTACCACGTGCATGCCAAGGACACCGCAGTTGATGGAGTAAACACCGAGGTCAACGGGGTCCTGGACACCAAGGCATATTCGGATGAGATCAACCGGTCATGGATATTTAGAACCGTGGGTTACGGTCATCCTCTTTCCTGGTGGAAGGACTTCGTAAGCGAGCTAAGGCTCATAGGCTACGACTACGTTCTGAGCATAGAGCACGAGGACAGCCTCATGTCCCCCGCGGAGGGCTTCAAGAAGGCCTTCCAGACCCTACAGGAGGCCATCATATCCGAGGAAGCGGGAGCCATGTGGTGGGCCTAGGCCAGATTAAAACCAGGCGTTGAGAGACCTGATAAGCATCCTCCATTACCATGAGCAACGATCCGAGATAGAGAGGAGAATGGAGTCCAGGGAGAGGCAGCTGGACCCCTCCCTGATCAAATCAGTGGCCAGTACGGTGGAGAAGGTGAGGGCCGGCGGGGATGAGGAGGTTTACCGGGCCACCTCCAGGTTCGACTCCGTGGAGCTGGACTCCCTGGTAGTGGGCGATGAGGAGGTTCAGAATGCCCTGGACCAGACACCCTCCCGGGTGCTCACGGCCATCGACCGTGCCGCCGACCGCATAGAGAGGGTCAATCGCAAGCTGCTACCTCTGGAGATAGATGAGTGGCAGGTGGATGAAGCGATCACCGTGGGAGAGAAACACTCGCCCCTTGATTCCGCCGCTCTCTGGGTACCTTGCCGAAAGGCCCCCCTGGCCTCCACCATGCTCATGCTGGGCGTTTCGGCCAGGGTTGCCGGGGTCGAAAATATCGTGGCGGCCACCCCTCCGCGCCCCGATGGGTCGGTGGACCCCACCACGCTATCCGCGGCCCACAGGGCAGGGGTTTCCAGGGTGGTGAAGGGTAACGGGGTTGCCCTCATATCAGCCCTCTCATTTGGAACCCGGTCCATACCCCGGGTAGAGGCCATCTATGGACCCGGACCTCCGGCCATAATGGCCGCCCTTGGATACGTGGGCATATATGGCATCAGGACCGGGCCTCTCCTGGGACCAAGTGAGTGCATGATAGTGGCAGACCGGTCATCCGATCCGGCTCAGGCCGCCGCGGACCTTCTAAACGAGTGCGAACACGGCCCCGATTCCTCTGCCGTACTGGTCACCGATTCCCGGTCCCTGGCATCCAGGGTCAAGGACGAGATAGGTATAATGACAGGCGAGCTTCCCAAACCCAGGGACGAGTACGTTTCCCGGGCCCTTTCCCGCACCGGAATGATCGTGTTGGTCGAGGACCTCGACCAGGCCGCGGACCTCGTTAACCGATATGCCCCCGAGCACCTGCAGATCTCGCTCCCAGATGATCGATGCCGGGACTTCCTGTCCAGAGTACACAACGCGGGGGAGATTCTTCTCGGCCAGTCGACCCCCTTCTCGGCCGCCAACTACGCCATGGGTATTACCGCGGTTCTACCCACGGGTGGATCGGCCAGGGCCTACTCGGGCATAACCTGCAGGGACTTCATGAAATCGAGCACCATAGGACGGGTCCGACCCCGGGCGCTCCCCGGGATATGTGATATCGTATCCGCCCTGGGCGAGGCAGAGGGCCTACCGGCCCACGTCCAGGCCTGCCTACGAAAACTGGGAGAGAAACCCGATTAAGGCAACAGATAAGAAAAAGGGTTCATATTGTAAAACTGGTCGGGAGGGAGAGAGCGGCCATCGGACCTTCGGGAACCGAGGAAAGTCCCCCCTCCATCCGAAAATGCGAGTGGGAGAACCCACCGAGAGAGATCTCGAGCTCTGGAACAGAAACGACACGGCCGTCGACATGGGTATGATGGGAAAAGATCCAGGGGTGACCCCGGGAAACGACCCGGACGACGTCGGCGGATTCGATGGAACGGCGAAACTTCGCAGGAGCAAGCCGAAACGAGGCCCATGAGCTTCGGACGAGGCCTGGGTACGGTGCTCAGTCAAATGCTGCAAGCCATTTCGGGGTGATCCGGAACGGGTAACAGAAGGGGGCTTACTCCTCCCACCCGACCCAAAGTTCTATTTCTCAGAGTATAGCTAACGCTAGGTGAATATTATCCTTAAAATGAAATGAACAAAAAAAAGTAAGGCCCAGTTCGTCAAAGCCCTAAGAAGATCCGCTAGGTTTCGGCGCGGCGGCGCTCAGGTGATTGGGAGCAGTGGGCTAAACATCTCGGTCTCCCTTGATGCTTACACCCCTGCCCCATCAACCTCGTCTTTTGGCGAGAACCTTCGTCGTTGGCCCTCGTGATCGTCACCGATCCCGAGTTATTGGCCTGAGTGGCCGTCTATTATTCAGGGGCGGCTTCGAGCCTAGATGCTTTCAGCCCTTATCCGCTAGCGCGTAGCTACCCGGCTATGCCCTATCGGACAACCGGTACACCAGTGGCGCCGGCACCCTGTTCCTCTCGTACTGGGGGTACCTTTCCTTCAGACGGCCAGCACCCCCAATGGATAGCATCCAACCTGGCTCGCGACGGTCTAAACCCAGCTCACGTTCCCTTTTAATGGGCGTACAACCCCACCCTTGGACGCTGCTGCACGTCCAGGATAGGAAGAGCCGACAGCGAAGTACCAACCAAGCAGGGGCGATATGAACTCTTGCCTGCGACAAGCCAGTTATCCCCGGGGTAGTTTTTCTGTCACTTCACGCCCCCACCAGTGAGGCAGTGAAGATCGCTAGGCCACGTTTTCACGTCGGGATTCCTCGCGGGGCGGAATCCAGTCAGGCCGGCTTTTGCCCTTGCACTCTACGGCGGAGTTCTGTCCCGCCTGAGCCGACCTTTGGGCGCCCCTGATATCTTTTCAGGGGCGTGGCGCCCCACCCGAACTGCCCACCTCACGGTGTCCCCAGCCATTTGCTGGGTGAGTGATGCAGATATCGAAGGGTAGTGTTCCATGGTCGCCTAGACCACACCCGGAAGTGTGGACATCAGATGGCTCCTACCTACACTCTGCATCGAGATCCGTACCACAACGAAAGGATGCAGTAAAACTCCACGGGGTCTTCGCGTCCTTTTGGGGGTATCCGGCGTGTGCTTCCGGACACGTGGGTTCACCGGGTTCCAGCCGGGGACAGTTGCAGCCTCGTTAATCTATCATGCGGGTCGCCAATTAAGCGACAAGGGATTACGCTACCTTTAGAGGATCATAGTTATCCCCTCCCTGCACCGGTGCTTAACACGGTTGTAACCGTGCTTGACACTCCGGCAGTGGGAACGATTCAGCTTCGGTACACACCCTTTCGGGCTTGCCGAAACCTGTGTTTTTATTAAACAGTCGGACTGCACTAGTCACTGCGACCTGTCCCTTGCGGGGCAGGCACCCCTTTTCCCGAAGTTACGGGGCGATTTTGCCGAGTTCCCTCGGCTGGTTTAACCCGACACGCCTTAGGCTTCTCACCTAGGGGCACCTGTGCCAGTTCTTGGTACGGTCACACGGGATTCCTCCCGATCCCCTTTTCACGGGCCCCTGGACTTGGCCGAACTCCTCTTTAATTACGAGGAGCCACTCAAGACTTCGCCTGGTTCTCACCATTACGGTACTCCCCAGGTTTTATCTCTTAGATAGAGTGATGACCCTACTCGACCTATCCGGAGGCGTCAGGCATCGGGCTTAGCGTTGCCGCATGTACCCGTATGGTACCGGAATATTAACCGGTTTCCCTTTCGGGCTTGCCATATTGAGGCTTCCCTTAGGATCGACTAACTCGTGGCTGACGAACATTGCCACGAAACCCTTGCCCTTTCGGCGGCGAGGATTCTCACCTCGCTTTGCTGCTACTACCAGCAGGATCTGCATTCCCACGCGGTCCACTCGACCTTACGGCCGAACTTCTTGCCGCGCAGGACGCCCTCCTACCAACCGCTCTCGCGGTTCCGGGGTATCAGCAGCCGGCTTTAACCTCGTTCATTTTCAGGGCCCCCAACCTCGACGGGTGAGGTGTTACCCACTCTTTAAAGGATGGCAGCTTCTAAGCCAACCTCCCCGCTGTTTAAGGCTAGGGACGCCATTCAGTTTGCACTTAGCCGGCATTTTGAGGCTTTAACCCCGGTCTGGGTTCGTCCCCTTTCGGAACTGAGGTTTACCCCACAGCCCCTAACTCCGGCGGTCTACGGGGACGACGACTTCGGAGTTTGTAAGGGCACTAGAGAGTTTCCTCCCCAGTAATCCCGAACAGTGTCTCTACATCGCCGCCTCCCTCGCGCCAGGCTGTCCTACGAGACATTTCGGAGGGAACCAGCTGTATCCGGTTTTGATTCGCCTTTCACGCCTAGTCCCAGGTCATGGGAACGAATTGCACGTCAGTACCCCTTCAGGCCTCCATCAATCTGGCGATTGACTTCACCTTGCCCAGGACTAGATCAACCGGTTTCGGGTCTGATGACCGTGACTTGGGGCCCAGTTAAGACCCCGTCCCTGACCAAATGGCTGCGGACCTCCGGTTTCCCTGCGGCTTCGAAGATGACCTTCTTAACCTCGCCACGATCACAAACTCCCTGCCCCGTGTTTCAAGACGGACGGCAGAACTCTGATCATCTATCCTCGTATTTGACGCTCGCGCGACTGTCCTTCGGATAGACTCATCTCTTGAAAGCAATGCCCAATTGTAGCCGCCTAGTTTCATGCTCTCTTTCACCTCCCTTGCGGGATTCTTTTCAGCTTTCTCTCACGATACTATTACGCTATCAGTCTCGAGACGTTTTTAGAGTTGGGAGTTGATGCCTCCCTCATTCCCACGCAATATCCGGTGCGCAGTACTCTGGTACGATCCAACCCATTTTGCCTTACGTCTACGGGGTTTTCACCCTCTACGACGTCGCATTCCAACAAACTTCAACTTCAGCGAAAACGGGTATACGGATCGCCCAAACACCACATTCCCCCGAAGGGGTTCGGTTTGCTCTTTACCCTGTTCACTCGCCGTTACTTAGGGCATCGCGTTTGCTTTCTCTTCCTCCCCTTACTAAGATGTTTCAATTCAGGGGGTTCTCTCTCCTCTCGGAGTTTAGGTCTCTCATAAAGAGGGCCTAAAAGATTTCTCATTCGGGGATCCCCGGTTCGAAGGCAGCATGCGCCTCGCCGGGGCTTATCGCAGCTTGCCACGCCCTTCATCGACGCTCGAGCTAAGCCATTCACTAGGCGGCGTTTTGCCTAAGACGTCTACTAACTAGCTTTACTTCTTCGGATTACTCCGAACTGGGCCTGTGACTCACCCACATCGAACGGAACGAGCGATGAGATCTTCACTCGGGAGCTCGGCCCCGAAGGACCGATTGCTCGCGAGTTGCACCATGGACCGATATGGACCGGCCGGGACTTGAACCCGGGGCCTCAGCCTCGCAAAGGCCGTGCTCTACCAACTGAGCTACCGGCCCATGGAATGGTTATGATCTCGGCCCCCTTTTGGCGGTGGAATTGGCTCCACCGAAATGGAATTATAGGAGGTGATCCAGCCGCAGGTTCCCCTACGGCTACCTTGTTACGACTTAATCCCCCTTATGGGGCGTGGGTTCGATCTGGACCAAAGGACCAAACCTCGCCCGCACCCCACTCGGATGATGTGACGGGCGGTGTGTGCAAGGAGCAGGGACATGTTCACCGCATGATGTTGACACGCGGTTACTGGGGATTCCAGCTTCATGAGGGCGAGTTACAGCCCTCAATCCGAACTGAGACTAGGTTTCGGGGATTGGCTCCTCCTTTCGGAGTCGCTGCCCATTGTCCCAGCCATTGTAGCGCGCGTGTAGCCCAGAAGATTTGGGGCATACTGACCTACCGTCGCCCACTCCTTCCTCCATCTTATCGATGGCGGTCCCCTCAGAGTCCCCAGCATCCTTTCGGATCTGCTGGCAACTGAGGGTGTGGGTCTCGCTCGTTACCTGACTTAACAGGACGCTTCACAGTACGAGCTGACGGCAGCCATGCACCTCCTCTCAGCTTGTTGAGCAAGGTCATCAACCTGGCTGTCATCCGGCTGTCGCTTCTGGTAAGATTCCCGGCGTTGAATCCAATTAGACCGCAGGCTCCACCCCTTGTGGTGCCCCCCCGCCAATTCCTTTAAGTTTGCTGTTCCGGGATCTAGAGTATGGCCCCGGAATTTCAGCCTTGCGACCAGACTCCCCAGGCGGTGGGCTTATCGCTTTTGCTTCGGCACAGACTAATCTTTCTGATTAGCCCACACCCAGCCCACATAGTTTACGCCCTGGACTACCCGGGTATCTAATCCGGATCGCTCCCCAGGGTTTCGTCCCTCACCGTCAGGCCCGTTCCAGTCAGACGCCTTCGCCACTGGTGGTCCCCCCAGGATTATCGGATTTTACCCCTACCCCAGGAGTACCTCTGACCTTTCCCGGCCTCAAGCCTGTCAGTTTCCCCAGATAGCCGACGGTTGAGCCGTCAGATTTGACCGGGGACTTAACGGGCCGGCTACGGACGCTTTAAGCCCAATAAAAGCGGACACCACTCGGACTGCCGGTGTTACCGCGGCGGCTGGCACCGGTCTTACCCAGCCCTTTTTACCAGGAGCTTTTTACACTCCAGAAAAGCCAACACTTTGTGCTGGCACTTGGGGTTCCCCCGTCGCGCTTGCACGCATTGCGGAGTTTTCGCGAATGCTGCGCCCCTTAGGGCCCAGGTCCTTGTCTCAGTACCCGTCTCCGGGCTCACGCTCTCACGTCCCGTACCGATCGTCGGCTAGGTGGTCCCTTACACCACCTACTACCTAATCGGCCGCAGTCCCATCCTCGTGCGCCTGAGCTTTCAACGGAGACTCCTTCCAGAATTCCCCGCCCATGGCGTATTAGCCTCAGTTTCCCGAGGTTATTCGCCACACGAGGGTAGGTTAACCACGTGTTACTGAGCTGGTCGCCCCTCCGTTCCCGAAGGAACGTCGGTCGGCTAGCATTCCTAAGTCGAACCCCAATAGCAGTGTCCTCCGGCAGGATCAACCGGAGTTTTTAACTGGTCACATGCTTCCTTTGCCAGGGGGCCGAGATCATGCATCAAACCCAAAGAGCGCGTTAACACTCGGAACTTGGGTCCTCATTCCTTTATCATGACGCGGATTCAGTCCATCAATGTAGGCCATTTGGCCACCCTCCGGACCGACGCCGAAAAGAAGCGCCATGATTCCGTTAGTCTAAGTTAATATCCTAGTTACGCGCATCTATCTTAAAAATATTTCTTAAGGCAATTTCCGTTGCCCACAAACGCTTCATAGAGATGTATCTCAAGCTAACCTAAAAAACCTCTCTTTAGACCCCTGCCGTGACAAATGTCCGGACCCGGATCAAAAGCGCTTGCCGGGGAGCAAGGAAGCCCTTACTCCCACCCGGCCGGGATTTGAACCCGGGTCTTGGGAGTGACAGTCCCAGATGATTGGTCTCCCGCTTATCCAAAGCGGGATTAGGCCACTACACTACCGGGGCAGAAGATCAGCGCCACCTGGCCTCATGTTTTAATAAATATTTTCGGCCCCGCCCTGGAAACCCCCTCTGGCCACAATTAATATGATCCAGGGTCAAGTTAGCCTCGTTGAGCGCCAAGGAAGAGGTCGCCAGAAGGATCATTGAGGGTATTCTTTCCGGTAGGATAGAGAACCGGGAGCAGGTCCAGAGATCCAAGCTTGACCTGGCCAGGGAGTTCGGACTCTCGGGACTTCCCTCCTCCCTTTACGTGCTGTCCAGGGCCAGATCCACGGAGAGGGAAAGGGTTCTACCATTGCTGATGAAAAAACCCACCAGGACAGCTTCCGGGGTTTCCATAATTGCCGTTCAGACCTCTCCCCTACAGAGTTGCCCCGGAAACTGCATCTACTGTCCCAGCTTCTCAAATGCGGCCAAGAGCTACACCGGCCATGAACCCGCATCAATGAGGGCCATCCAATGTGCCTACCGCCCTGGGCGTCAGGTGTCCACCAGGCTGGAACAGCTTAGGGCCATGGGCCATGAGGTGTCGAAGATAGAGCTCATAGTCCAGGGGGCCACCTTTCCCGCCATGGACGCCTGGTACCGGAGATGGTTCGTGGCCCGCTGTCTGGATGCCATGATAGATTTTGGCAATCCGGAGAGCCGGAAAAGAACCCTTGGCCGGGCCAAGATGCTTTCCCAGGAGGCCGAGGTAAGGCCGGTGGGGATTACCTTCGAGACCAGACCCGATTTCTGCGACCTGGAATCCGCAAGGTTGATGCTTCACATGGGGGCCACCAGGGTGGAGATGGGGGTCCAGACCCTTGACGACGAAATTTATGACCGAACCCAAAGGGGGCATGCGGTAGCCGACGTCTCCCGGGCCTTCAAGGCCCTGAGATCCGGTGGACTCAAGATATGCGCCCACATGATGCTAGGACTCCCCGGTTCCAGCAGACAAACCGATATCACCTCCTTCCAAAGGCTTTTCAACGACTCCAGATTCAAGCCCGATGAGCTCAAGATCTATCCTACCCTGGTTATCATGGGCACCAGGCTCTACGAGATGTGGAGAAGCGGGGATTACACCCCGCTGACCGATGAACAGGTCATGGATAGGCTCCTCCAAATCAAGAGGGAGGTACCACCATGGGTGAGGATAAAGAGGGTCATGCGTGACATCCCGTCCCAGATGATATCCGCCGGACCGAGAAGATCGGATATGCGGAACCTGGTGCAGAGGGCCATGGAAAAGAAAGGAACTAGATGTAGATGCATAAGGTGTCGCGAGGTAACGCGTGCCGGCGATGAGGATCACCGGTTTGAGGTCACCGAAAGGTCGTATCCCGTTCAGGGCGGCCAGGAGGTTTTCCTGTCCTTTGAGGACCCGGAATCGGAGACCCTTGCCTCCTTCCTGAGGCTGAGCCTGGCGGGAGACGAGGCCCGCATTAGGGAGCTACACACCTACGGAAGGGTAGTGGGCGTTGGTGACTCTCCCTCCCCCTCCCAGTTCCAGCACCGGGGCATGGGCCGTGAGCTGGTCCAAAGGGCGGAGGAGATCTGCGCCGACGGGGGAAATGACCTCATCCAGGTTACCAGCGGTCTCGGGGCCAGGGAATACTACCGGGACCTGGGCTACCGTCTTAAGGAGCCCTATATGGTCAAGGAGCTCTCCGCCTGAATAGCTTGCACAGCATGAACCAGATCGATCTGGAACCAAACTTGAAGGCATATGATATAGGAGGTCGGCATCCCTTGACCCGGCCATTTCCTTTGGCCACCTGGGAGATGAAGTCGTCCAGGTCATCGGCATCGGCCATGGTCCTACCCAGGCCGATCAACCGGTGGTCGTGGGCATCGCTGCCCCCGGTCCCGGGAAGGCCGTACTTGGCGGCAAATTTGCGGGCGGCAGGATTCGGATAAAGGAGCAGGGAGGCCATCGCGTTGTAGACCTCCACCGCGAGTTCCAGTTCACGTGCCAGCCAGCTCACGGATATGGTGGACATATAGAATGGGTGGGGTGCCGATACCAGGCCGCCCTCCTCCCTGGTATCCTCAACCACCTCTTCGGGTTCTACCCCTTTCCTCCAGGTCCTTTCCACCCCTATAGCCAGAAGGTGGCCTCGGCTGGTGGAGACCTCGATGGCCGGAAAGATCAAGGGATCACCCTCACGCCTAATATTCCGGGCCTTTTGGTAACCCCTCAAGGTGTCGTGATCGGCTATACATATGGCATCCAGGCCAACCTTGGCCGCCTTTCTCAATATCAGTTTTGGAGAACAGGTGTCAGGCGGGCATTCTCTACTATAGCTTGAGTGGATATGAGTATCGACGATCATTTATACACCTTTTAGGAGGCTCAAAAGCCTTTTTTGCGGCGAAAGGTGTCTTAGAAAGCTTTCTTTTGCGAAAAGCACTGATTAGACCACTGTGAAACATTTATTAAGTGTATCGATGAGCGCCGGAAAGGTCTAAACATCCTTTTAATGATCGTATAGACGATCGGAGGTGCACTTGGTTGAGAAGGCTTACAAGTTCGGTTCTATCGATGCTAATTTTGGTAAATCTGGCTTTCATTATGGTTCCAACGGAAGCAAAGCTTTCGGACACGACATCAAATCTGAGGGTACTTGTTCTCAAGATACCGGAAACCGGGGCGGGTACCGGGCAGTACTGGACCGCTGAGGAGGCCCGGGATTTTAATAACCAAACCCGGTGGCTCCTGGATCTATATGGAATGCCCTACGACGAGGTCGAGGCCAACTCCCTGACCAGGGAGGACCTCTACGATGGCGACCAGCTCAAGTACTCGGTAGTCGTCGATAACGGAAACCAGATGGGCGAACTGGACAAGGATGATTTCCTACTGGAGGCCGTTGAGCAGGATGGATTGGGACTGGTGATGCACACCGTTTCCTCCATGTACGTGAGGGAGGCCCTGGAGATCCAGGATCGGCCTTCCCAGGGATGGAAGGATCAGCAGATCGTGGGCGAGTTCTCGATAACCAATGACCTTCACTATATAACCAGGATGTTTTATGCTCCCATCGAGCACGTTACCCATAACCTTGCCGGCCAACAGAGAACTAAGGAAAGCTACGCCCACGGCATAAGAATTCAGAACCGCAAGGACGAGAGGTTTGCCATCGCGAACCTGGTCAAGCAGACGGGCGAGGGCTCGCAGACCGGAATCGAGAAGGGGACCCTGGCTCCCGAGCTGGTGGCCATGGATCACGGGGCCGGAAGGGTGGTGTGGTTCGGCCGCCCATACTACGTGTATGGTCAGGGTAGCTACTTCTTCGTTGAACAGGATTACAGCCTGGTGTTCCTGGTGGGAAGGGCCATAGAGTGGGCATCCCAGAACGGGGTAATGGTCTCCAAGGCCCTTTACCCCAACGGTAACTGGTTCGCCTACGCCACCATAATGGATGGCTACTATGATTATCCTCCCCCGGGATATGCCCCCAATGTGTCCGTCCCCTCGACTTTTGACCAGCTGATTGATAACTATGCACAGGTCGAGAATGTGGTGAATGGCCTGAATATGAGCTATTCTGCAGCGGTTATTTTCAGGCAGAACTCCACCACGAGGTGGGATTCAGGGTATAACCTAACCTACTGGGAGGCCGGGAAGGAGGCTCTCCGGGCAAGGTTGAACGAGGGCAACGAGCTGGCCCTTGGTGCCTATGATTACGAGGATTATGGAGAGATGGTCAGAAGGAGGTCAAGCCGGGTTGTTGATAACCTGGAAAAGGGCCGGGAGGCCATGGGGGAAACGTTCGGTTTGGACAATCCCTCCTACATATTCAGCTACGTTCCCGAGGAGGTAACCGTGGGCCAGGAGGTCTATCTCGCCGCATATCACGCGGGATTCGACACCATGGTGGGAGGAATATACAAGACGGACTTCCCGTACGACCTCTACGGCTCGATCTATCCAATGTACCTGAACGGTGCCTACAGGAGAACCGCTGAGGGCTATGAACCGACCAGCGTGGTAATAGAGAACAACTTCTACTTCGACGCCATAACCGAGGCAACGGACCTTTACTACTGGACCGACGTATACAAGCGGGGCGGTGCCCTGGTAACCAGGCTCAAGCCCTGGGAGATATACAACCTGCCCATAACTCTATCCAGATTTGAGAAGCTCGTAAACGAGATAAAGGACGAGTATTCCGATGTCTGGTGGACAACCGTCGACCAGCTTGGGGAGTACACCGCGCTAAGAAGCATGGTCGATATCTCCGCCGTCTCGGAGAGCGCCGGGGGAACCATAAAGGTGACCCTCAAGAACAACGCCGAAAAGGCCATCGAGGGCTTTACGGTGAAGGTGAGGCTTGACGACCAGAGCAAGAAGGAGTACAGATACGTATCCCGCCCCATGAAGGTGAACTCGGTCAGGGAAGGAGATACCAAGCTGGAACAGGGGGACAACTGGGCGCTCAAGGACCCGGTTGCCAATAGATATGGTGCACTCCTCGTGTGGACCGACCTCGAACCCGGCCAGGAGAAGACCCTGGAAATAAGGACCGGCAGGGGCTATGTGCTGCCCTGGTCGGAGATATTGATGTTTCCCATCTTCTTCTTCGCCGTGTTCCTGGGCTGGTACCTGTTGATCAGGAACCCGCCGGGAGAAGAGGAGGAGCCCGAGGCGGAACAGGAAACTCAGGGTTAACCCCTTGACAACGCCCTGATTCTCATATGCCTAACCGGAATGGTTTCCATCTGCCCTATTATTCTGAATCTACCTAGGTCCTTTCTCCCCTGCGATTTGAATTTATGATCGGGGAGTAATCCGGTCTCCCGGTGGTCCGTCTGCCCCAAAACCCTCTCCCTCAGGGCCTGGTCCTGGATGACGGCCTGGACCTCCGTTCCCTGGCTGGAGATGACCATGACCGGGGGCATGTCCAGACCATTGAACTCGACAAGTTCAATGTGCCCGCGAGTGTTGAAGAGCTGACCGCTCTTGGGATTTACGGTTTCAAGCTCCCGGACGTCGACGGATATAACTTCTCCAACCCCTACCCCCCTGGTTATCAGGAATGAGGCCAAGGCCGTGATGAGGAATACCAAACCGATGGCCATCAAAATTGGTAACAGGTTCACGTAAGATCTCCTACCGGGGCCAGATACGGCTTTTCTCGATTAAACTGTAACCTGGAGAAGATATAAGAACGCGAAATGCAAATTTTCCCCGGTTACCTTGGCCCTCATTCTCATAGCGGTACCGACCTGGTCCGAAGTCGAGGCGACGGCCATCCTGATAACCGTGGTGCTTATCGCCTTCCTGCTATTCGGCATATGGAAGGCAATACAGTCCCACCGGGAGAAGCCAACTACCGGGAGAGAGGGTATTATTGGAGAGAGGGGGGTTACGGTGACCGAACTAGACCCCCATGGCCAGGTGGAGTTGAGGGGGGAGGTATGGAGGGCTACCTCTACCCGGGGCAAATTGGACAAGGGGCAAAGTGTAGCCGTAGTGGAGCAGAAAGGGCTAACCCTGGTGGTTGAGAGGGTCTAGGAAAAGGAATCTATGGTTTTCATCCCTTTCTCGGCGGCAATTCGTGACTCCAATTCCTCTGGCCCTCCCTTGGCAAGTCGCCCCATGAAATGGAAATCCTCCATTAATACCTCCCTCTTACTTGGATCGTATAGACATGCAGCGGGATGTATGGTAGGAAAGTACACGACTCCCTTCCTGATCTGGGGTTTACCTCTCCACTTTCCGATGGTCTTTTTGCCCAGAAGCGAGTTCAGGGCCACCCTGCCAAGGATACATACCAGGCGCGGGCGGAGAAAGTCCATCTGGGCCTCCAGGTGTTTTAGGCAGACCGATATCTCTCCCTTTCGGGGGTCTCGATTCGAGGGAGGCCTGCATTTTACCACATTGGTCACGAAAACGGAGTCCCGGTCAAGTTCCGCCGCCTCCAGAAGCCGGTCGAGGAACTTCCCGGCCGAACCGACGAAAGGACGGCCCTCGCGGTCCTCCCTGGCCCCGGGCGCTTCCCCGACCAACATTATCCATGCCGAGGACGGCCCCTCTCCCGGTACTGCCCGGTTTCTGGTGGAGTGAAGGGGGCATTCCTCACAATTCAGTATGTCCTGCCCTATGCTGTCCAGGGATCTAGCTTCATCGCTCAATACGAGGGACGGGGCCTCAGGCCACCTATTAATGTGCCCCCGCCTAGAGGGAAAAGGTCAGTATCTCCAGTGAATCGAATACAAGAAGCAGGCCCATGAAAACCAGAAGAGATCCTGACACGCGATTAATCCTTCCCTGATTTCTCTTAACCCAGTCTAACGCGATCATGGCACGGCTGAAGAAGATGCCAGTGGCCAGGAAGGGAAGTCCAAGACCGGCCGAATACACCGACAGCAGTAGCATACCCCTGTATAGGGATTCGCTGGTGGCTGCCAAGGCCAGGATTGAGGACAGTATGGGGCCCACACAGGGAGTCCAGCCCAGGCCAAATGCCGCTCCCATTACCGCTGCCGCCAGCGGTCCCAGGGGGGATAGAAAACCCTTGCCCGGGTGGATCCTTCTTTCATGATACAGCCCAGAGATGTTTAGAAAACCAGCCACGAACAGCCCCATGAGGATGACGACCCCTCCAAGGACCAGGTTCATAGTCCTCCTGTACCTGATGAGAAAACCGCCAACGGTGGAGGCGGTGCCACCCATGATCACGAAAACGGCCGAGAACCCGGCCACGAATAACAGACACGAGGAGACAACCTTGACCTGCGAGCCCTTGCTCCCCATCTCCTCAACGGTAAGGCCGCTGACCATTGACAGATAGGCGGGTACCAGGGGAAGTACGCAGGGTGAAAGGAAGGAAAAGACCCCGGCCATGAAGGATGCAAGGAGGGTCACCTCCTGGGCAATCATGGTTTCGGCTGGTTCATCGAGTTGAAATATGTCTGCCCGTACGGGTGCTAATGGACACACAAAGAGATATCAACCACACGCCCCGCTTGCATATTGGTGGTGGGATGTCCGATGAGCTGCCGGCCAAGATCGAGGGTAAAACCGCAGTTGAGGTTACAGGCAATATTCTGGGGACCATAGATCAGGTGGAACCCCAGATAAGGGAGGGGAAGGTGGTGTTCAAGACCACCATGACCCCACCAGGCGATCACTTCGGCCGTAAGAGCTATGTTCCGCGAAAGGAGAAGTATCTTAATCCAGGTGATATTCTAAGCGTGGGTAAGGACTGCGTGATAATCAGCTATGGCCAAATACCGAACCTGGAGGGGATCAGGAAACTCGTGGGGGCGGCCGAGAAGAGCAGGAAAATTAGAGAAGACCTGGAGTCCCTCCGCGAGGAGTACCTGGAAATAGCCGAGGAGAAGGAGGAACTTGAGGAGGACCTCAAGCTTGCGGAGGAGAAGGCCGAGAGGTTTTCGCGAATGGAAGACGAGTACCAGACCTTGAAGGAGACGGTTATCGAACAGGAGGGAAAGCTGAAGATAGCTCGCGACTACGTGGGGGTGATCGAGGAGCTGGAAAACATGATAAGGTCCCTCAGGGACGAGATCAAGGGGATGGAAGATATTGAGAAATCGGTTAGGGAAATAGTTAACGAGGAACTGGATTCCCGGGGCCTGCGGAAGACCTACTAGATCATCCTGCCGGTTTGAACAGATGTAGAAGCGATATCAGGAAGGCTATTATCACGCAGGCAGCTATGATTATCTGGGGGCTGAGCTTTATTCCCCGTGCCTCTTCATCGAAGAACCGAAGAAGACCAGCTCCCGTTGGTGGCATTCGCCCCTCGTTCTTCGACTTCCTAATGCGAGCCATTACGGTGGCTTACGGCTGGACGTCTATTAACTCTTATGCGTTATGTCCCTGAATGGGGACGGTTCATCGCATGCGGGTTTCCATAGGATGTATCCAAGAAATCAGAGCGGTAAATTAAGGGATGGATAAAGTTATTTATAACAACTATTATTTTAATAAAATAATTATTAGAAAGAATTGTCAGGAGGCCTTTCCGTATTACCCTGAGAAAGAGTTATTAGAAGATCAGATAGAGTTGGATACCGGTGCGGCCGTGGTCTAGTCCGGTTAGGACCTGAGCTTCCCATTCTAAAGAGGAGATAGCTTAAAGCCCGGGTTCAAATCCCGGCGGCCGCACCTTCGATTTCCACTCCCGTTGGAAGGATTTATCATCACAACCAAACCGCCTTTCAGTGGCGATTGGATCTTGATGGATTTTGATTCCGATCAAAGGGTTTTCGAAATAGGCGAGGTTAAGGTAGGCGGACAACCCGGTGAATTGCCAACGGTACTCATCGGCAGCATATTCCACCAGGGTCACGGCATAGTTAAGGACAGGGGAAAGGGCATATTCGACCGGAAAAAGGCGGAAAAGCTGCTCAAAAAGCAGGAGAAGGTATCAAAGAGGACGGGAATCCCCTGCATGGTCGACGTGGTCGCGGAGAGCAAGGTTGCAATGGAGAGGAATCTGGAATTCGTCTCCAAGAGGACGGAGTTCCCCCTGCTAATCAACGCCACCAATGCGGAGGTCAGACTGCATGGAACTCGGGTCGCCCATGAAATGGGAATTATTGACAGGGCGGTCTATGATTCCATAAACTACAGGCTGGACGAGGAGGAGATTTCGGGTATACGGGATACGGGAGTTGAAGCTGCCGTCATCCAGGCCTTCAACCCTCGGAATCCAATGCCCAAGGGAATGGTTGATGTCATTGAAAACGATCAGGGCGGGCTTTTGCAGGGTGCCCGAGAAGCGGGCATAACCAAGCCGCTCCTATTCGCCCCCGTACTCGACCTGCCCAGCATCGGCCTGGCGGCCAGGGGAATCAGCCTGCTAAAAGACCGCTTTGGCCTCCCCTGTGGAACCGCACCCGTAGGCGTGGTGGGCAGGGCCGAGCAGGTCAAGGCCCTGGGAAGATCGGTCAAGAGGTCCTGCAGGTCAGCAGCCCTATCCATGTGTCAGGCGGCGGGAGCCGACTATGTCATCTACGGGACCATGGACAGGTGCAACAGGGTTATTCCCGCCGCGGCAGTGGTAGACGCGGCCATAAGCTACGGGGCAAGAACGTCCGGGACTAGACCCAAGGTCCCCGGCCCCTTGAAGGTGATGTTCGGGTCCAGGTCCTAGAAGGAACCAAGAAGGAAGCCAATAAGCCCTATCAGCAGTGCCATCAAGGTAAACCTCCTCAATGGGGATGCCTCCTGGGGCTTGTTTAGCGGTATCATTCTCAGCACGCAGTAGATAAGGATGATATCGGTGATTGCCACCGGTATCAGATATGCCAGGTTGTGATAGAAACTGCCCGCCTCCTTCACAAGGAAAGGTATTGGACTAAGCCCCACCGCAAAAAGTAGAAGCGAGGCCGAGACCCTAGTGGCGGTCCTTATCCCCCTCACCCGGGCCAGGGATCTAGAGTCACGTACCGCATCGGCCTCGTAATCCATCACGTCCTTCAATACCTCCCTACCCAGACCGGCTAAAAAGGATATCAGGGCCAGGACCACCACGGCTAGGGGCAGGCCACCTCCCACCGCCAGGGATCCAAAGATGAAGGGTATGGCCATGGTGGATGCTATGAACATGTTTCCGGGGAGGCCCATCTGTTTCATCTTTAGATTATATGCCACGGCAAGGGAGGCAAAAATGATGGCCATTAACAGGCATTCCAGGTTGATAATGGATGAGAGAAGGAGACCCAGGGGAAAGCCCAGGATGAACGTCCACTTGGCCTCATTAGCCGATATCTCTCCCCTTACCAGCGGCCGATCCTGGCGGCCACCGGTCCTATCGGCCTCCACGTCGAAGTAGTCATTCATTGCGAAGGTCGATGCTCCGAGAAAAAATGGTCCCAGAAATCCCAGGGCCATCAACCGCAGGGGTGGCAGTCCGTGGAAGGAAATTATCTCGCCGATGATGACGCCCACGCCGAGCATTATCTGATTGGGCACTATTCTGGTCAGGTCCAGGAATGCCCTTAGCCTTCTCATCCCCATCTCCAGGCATTGGGGAGCGATAAAATGGTTTTTGTATATATACGAAACTTCCTATCTCTTTATTCCCCGTATATAATCGATTACCCTGGCCACCCTCTGGCTCTTTTCCCCTTCCTCCTCGAGGGCAGTTCCCTGAACGATGATATCCGCACCCGATTCGATGACCTCCCTGGCATCCGCTACGCTCCTTATCCCGCCGCCCACTATCAGGGGTATGGATATCCGTCTCCTGGTCTCGGAGATCATATCACAGGGCACATGGCTGGAGGCACCTGACCCCGCCTCAAGGTATGCGTACTCCATCCCCAATAACTCGCCCGCCAGGGCATATGCCGCCCCCATCCGCGGTTGGTCCCGGGGAATCAGCTGGGCCTTCCCGATTCTTCCCACGGTCTGCCCGGGTTCAACCACGATATAGCCGACGGAGATGGCCTCTAAATCGAGTTCCCTAACCTGGTAGGAGCTCTGGGCGTGGGCACCGGTAATGAAGTACGGATCCGAGGAGTTTAGAAGGCTGATATAGAATATGGCGTCAGCCCTGGGACTCAGACCCTGCACTCCTCCAGGGAAGAGAATTGTGGGCAGGTCACAGGACTCCTTGACGGCCTTCAATGTCCGGTCCACCAGGGTCTGATCGGCCCCCGTGGAACCCCCGATCATTATTCCGTTGGTTCCCGACCCTTGGGCCTGCTTCGCCATGCGGGCTGCCCTGCCTGGGTCCTGCTCATCAGGGTCTATCAAAGTTAGGTGTCCTTTACCGTTCCTGGTCAATTCATCCAGGTATTGGTGAACGTTCATGGTTCTCAGGTCCTAGATCTGTTATATAAAGAACTTCCGCCTTCTATGCTAAAAGCTCGTAAATGGTGCTTCTTTCAACTGGTGTCCTGCCCAGCTCTCGAACTAGCGACTCGATCCTCTGGGGTTCAAGTAGTGATCCCGGGGTTTCCCCGGCGTTTCTCGATATATTCTCCTCCATCAGGGTCCCACCGAAGTCGTTGGCCCCGCTAGTTAGACCGACCTGGGCCAGTTTCAGGCCCATCTTAACCCAGGAGACCTGGATGTTGGGTATCTCCGATGACAGGGTCAGCCTGGAAGCGGCTATGACCCTCAGGTCCTGCACACCCGATGGACCACCGTCTATGACCTTTGACAGGGGGGATTTTCCATGGACGAAAGGCAGGGGAACGAATTCCGTGAATCCTCCCGTGTCCTCCTGGATCCCACGGATGCGAATAAGGTGCTTAGCTCTGTCACCCGGGGATTCCAGGGTACCGTACATCATGGTTGAGGTGGTTCTTATTCCGTTTTCATGAGCGATGCGTATTATCTCCTCCCATCTACGGGAGTTAATCTTTTGAGGGCAGATTGATTTCCTTACACCGTCCACCAGGATCTCAGCCGCGGTTCCCGGCATGGTGTTGAGGCCCGAGCCCCTTAGGGTTCTCAGGACCTCCTCCACCGAAAGATCGGATTCATGGGCTACATGGTGAATCTCCATGGGGGAGAAGGCATGGATATGGACCCGGGGCATCTCATCCCTAATAGTCTCCAGGAGGTCCAGGAGATAATCCAGGTCGATCTTCTGGTTTATACCTCCCTGGGCGCAGATCTCGGTGACCCCAAACCTCTTGGCCTCCCTTACCTTCTCCCTTACCTGGTCCATGTCTAGCATGTAGGCATCCTGGTCCCCGGCATCCCGGGCAAACCCGCAGAAAGCGCACTTTGTCCTGCAGATGTTGGTGAAATTCAGGTTCCTATTCACCACGTAGGTGACCCTATCCCCCACCAGTCGTCTACGAAGGGCATCGGCAGCCAGGGTAAGCATGTGAAATTGGTTGCCGGTGGCAGTGAGCAGTTTCACCACCTCCTCCCGTTCCAGGTATTCCCCGTCGAGGGCCCTGTCTAGGACCCGGGCAAAACCGGCGTCAGTTTCCTCCAGTTCGGCGGCGTGAGTGATCGACCGGCTTCTCTCCTTCATCCATTATCTGCATCCAGTGCTTTGTCTTTTCCAGAACCCGGGGGGCAAGCATCTCCGGAGTAGCGAAGTCGGGGTATACCGGCGGCCTGGCCCGGGCTTCACGCCCGATTTTTAGGGCCTTCTTATAGATCTCTCCCTCCGAACACCAATCATGCCCGGGATTGATATAGTCCGGTGTAATGCCGGATATGCCACCCAGGTCGTTGGCACCGTGAGCTAGAAATAGTTCAAAATCAGGTTCCAGGTTTGGCGGTACCTGTAGGTTCATGGATTTTCCGAAAATTAGGCGAGCGGCCAGGAAGCAGTTCAGGGCCAAGGACCTCGGGGCCGGTGACCCATACCCCACTGTGGTTCCCCTGCTGGGCATGAATCTCTGTATTATGATCTCCTGTATGTGTCCGTATTTCCGGTGTATACTCCTGATTGCCCTCATGGATTCCAGGATCTCCTCCCTGGTTTGTCCTATGCCCAGCAGCAGGCCGGTGGTGAAAGGCACCTTAATCTCGCCCGCGTCTCTCAGAACCTGGAGCCTTCTCTGGGGATCCTTTCCAGGCGAATTCTCATGGGGCATCCCGGGGTCACGGAGGCGGGGACTCGCATCCTCCAGCATCAGTCCCAGACTGGCGTTGACCTCCTTCAAGGACGCAATTTCCTGGCGATCGATGAGGCCGATGTTGGTGTGGGGAAGCAGATCGGTCTCGTCCAGGGTTCTTCCACAGAGCCAGGCCACGTATTGGGGGGTGGACTCGAAACCCTCCTCTTCCAGGAATATCCCGGCGCTCCTATAGGTCTCCTCCGGCCTCTCACCGGACATGAACAAAGCCTCGCAGGTTCCTCTTTCCTGGGCCTCCATTAGAAGGGGCTTGATTTCCTTCCAGGTGAGGAACCCGCCACTGTCCCTCCGGAATGAGCAGTACGAGCATCGATTCCTGCATAGCCTGGTAACGGGAATGGTTATGTTTCTTGAGTATGTCACCTTCTTAGGCGTTTGGCTTGCAGCGATTCTTCCTATCCGTTCTCGGCCCTTGGGACCCGCTTTCAGTACCCTGAGTGCGGTATCCGGCTCTATGGGAGGTCTTAGTCGGTCCCGGTCCCAGGGAGATTCAACTCCCGGGTTTCCTAATCTCATCCAGGACCTCCACCAACGAACATATCGAGCTCTCGAATAGCCTTTTTCCCTTCTCCTCCGAAGCCCATTTTGCACCCCCAAAGGAGCCCACCGAGGTGAAATGCTCCGATCTCCAGGCAGACATATAGGTCCTTCCTCCCTCGATATGCAGGCTTGAATCCGGTCCCAAATCGGCCCAGGGCTTGACCAGTTCGGGTCTCAGGAACTTCATTATCGAGGTCTCAAACTCCCCACCATGTTCGATTCCCAGGTCTTCCTGCTCGGTGGAGGACTCCATGAACTCCTTCATGGCCCTCCAGAAATGTATTAGATACAGGTTTCCCAGATCCATCTTCTTGACCAGGGATTCCAGGGCCGAGGAATTACCACCGTGGAAATTGACCAGGTATATCATATCGAAACATACGTCCAGGGATAGAACAGTTTTCTCGATCAGGGATAAAAAGCCATCAAGTCCAAGATCTATGGTTCCCGGATAGGAGGAATGTTCCTTGGAGAACCCGAAACATATGGTTGGGGAGATGACGGTATCCTCCCTCCTAGCCAGTTCCTCGCATATCTCGGTGGCGATTATGGAGTCCGTTCCCAGTGGCAGATGATTCCCGTGTTGCTCGATGCTGCCGATGGGAATTAAAACCTCGGAGAATCCCTTTATCTCCTCGTAGGACATCTCGTCCAATCTCATATATTCTCATTTCCCGTTTTGTAGGTGAGTACCAGGTCCGGTCCGTACCGGTCCACACCGACCAGTTGCAGGGGTATTGCCGAGGACATGTCCCCGGCCCCCTCGCCCTCCACTAGGGTTACCGTGTTCCTGCCGCCAATTATCACCGGGGATAGGGCGACCTTAATCTCGTCCACCAGGCCCCCATTAATCATGCTCCAGTTCAGGTTACCGCCGCCCTCCAGCAGCAGTTTCTCGATGCCATCCTCGTGAAGCTTGGATAGCAGGATTCCTAGATCTACCCGGTGACCCCCGGCGGTTATGACCTCGGCCAATTCCTCCATGTTCTCCCTCCGCTCCGGTCCAGCCCTGGAGGTCGTGCCCAGATATATTTTCCCGGGGTAGGAAAAGATCCTTGCCGAGGGAGGGGTTCTCAACCTGCTATCGACCACTACTCGGGCGGGGGGAGGGCCATCCACCGGTATCTTCACCCTCAGTGAGGGGTCATCTACCAGAAGGGTGTTTATCCCGATCATGATGGCGTCCACCGAAGCCCTAATTTCCTGGACCCTTTCCATATCCTCCGGGGACGATATCTCCGCCCTTCCCGTCCTGGTCGCTATCTTCCCGTCCAGACTCATCGCGGCGTTCAGAATGACGTATGGCCGGTCAGGCAAGAACCTTTCCCTCCCTCATCACCATGCTCACGTCTTTCGGTCCTGCCCTTTTTACCACAGCAGCGTGGATATCGCGCGTGAATTTCAGCCCATACCCGGGTTCCAGGACCATTATATCGGCCTTCTTCCCGGTCTCTATGGTTCCCGTCTCCTCGGAAATTCCAGCCACCCTCGCTCCCCCGATGGTGGCCATCTTCAATATGTCCCTTGGGCCCACCCTGCGGCTCACCGCCAGAGCGACCTCCATCTCACGGAACATAGTGAGCGAGTTAATCATGGCATTGTCCGTTCCCAGGCCGGTAACCACGCCCTGCTCGATTAAGTCATCTATGGGAGGCAGGCCGACACCCAGGTGGAGATTGCATCTTGGACATACCACTGCCCTTACTCCGCGGTCCGAGATCCTGGCCAAATCCTCCTTCCGGGCGTGGGTGAGGTGAATGAGAATATTGGCGGATAGTACATCAAGGGCGGTATCTATCTCTCTCCTCTTCCATCGTCCCTCTGAAACGTGAACGGCCACCATCTTGGATGAGGCGTAGGGGGCCATCAGCTCTAGCTCCCTCCTTTGGTAGGCACCGACCCGGTCCAGGCCGAATCCATGGGCCTCATTCGCGATCTCTCTTACCACCTCGGCCCCCATGCTCCCTGGTTTCGGTCTCCCCAGGGCCAGCCCCCTGATGTTTCGGAGGGCCCGTTTGAAGATCCTTATCCCCCTTAATCCCTGCTCCCTGAAATCGACAAAGGTCGTGGTCCCCGAGTTCCCCATCTCATCTTCCGCTCCACGGATACCCTCCATTAGGTCTTGATCCCCGGCACTGGACAGAAGTTGGTGCTTTAGGCCATCCGGGCTCTTAACCAGTTTATCCAGGGGAAGATCGATCCCCCGGTCCTTGAAGATATAGTCGCCTACGTGGGTGTGACAGTTTATAAAAGCGGGTAGGATAATTTTCTTGGAGTCCGCATTCTTATCATCCTCTACCTTCTCTATCCTCCCCGAATCAATTTCTAGATAACCCTTCATCGGGGTCAGGTCATCTCCGGCCAGTATGGTTCCTCGAAGGATCAATTTAGCCCTCACGAATCAGGAGTTCTACTCGATCATCAGGGGGTAATCTCCTTCGGCCTCCCGTGGGGCCTGATCCATTCTTCTCGCCATCTTCACCGCGGATTCAACGGACCTCTTGGCGTATTCATCTATTCTGGCCGTCCCCTGCTGACGGGTCATTCTAGGGCCCGCCACACCGAGGGCGACCGGCTTCTCGAATTCCAGAGATAGATCGGTTATCTTTCGGGTGCACTGGGCCGAAACCACCTTGTCATGTTCCGTTTCTCCCTCGATAACCATTCCCAGTGTGGCCACCGCGTCCACGTCATCCCGCATTAGAAGGGATCTTATGGCCAGCGGCATATCGAATGCTCCGGGCACCTTGAACACGCATGTAACCTCGGAGCCCAGAAATTTAGCATGTTCCATAGCTCTCTGGAGCATGAGGGCCGTCAGATCATAGTTGAACTCCGAGACCACCATGCCCAATCTTACCTTTTCCATAGCATCTTTCACCTCCTAGAGTCTTATGGGCCCGGCATCGGGCCCTCCCTGTCTCAAACCTTTTCCCGCCTTCTTCTCCAGGTAATCCCTGTTAAAGGCCAATTTAATGGCGTTTCTGGCGTGTTTTCTGGCCCTGTCCTCGGCCATATCGTACAGCTCCCTGTCCGATTGGGCCTCGTCCTCGTGTACAAAGACCTCAACGATATGCTTTCCGGTCAGGGCCTGGATCATGATGAGTCCGAGCGAGGCCTGGTTGGAGCATTCCCTGTCGATATCCGCCGACCCGGGCATGCCCAGGGCGATGATCAGCTCGCATCCGTTGTCCATTAGTTTCCTACATGCAGCCGGCAGGTCCTTAACCCCGGGAACCGTGTAACGCCTGGTCCTTATAGGACGGCCGGAGTCGCGTATCTCCTGTAGCACGAACCTCGCCATATCCACCCGGGCAAAGGTGGTATCCACAATCCCGAATTCCATCATCTGGTGTCCTCCTTCAGTATGTCGCTGGCCTGGATCATATTCATGTCATTTTGCCGTGCATATCTCTGGGCCGATTCCTTGGTGAGTGCACGATGTGTGTTACCGTCAAGCATCTCGCAGACGACGACCACCGGTACCAGCCCCGCGATCTCCGCCATCCTGACCGAGAGGTCGGTGTGTCCCATCCTTTCTTCCAGTCCCCCCGCGATCAGTAGGTGGAGATGACCGGGAGATCTAAATCGTTTAGCCAGGATACGTTTCCAGTCCTTTTCCGGATTTTCGCCCATCTCCCGCACCATATTGGCCAGTTCCCGGGCGGTCTGCGCCCGGTCCTCGTCGGTTACCCCGGTATAGTTTTCCCTGTGATTCAGGGTTATGGAGAATGCAGGTCTCCCTCCGTAGGGCATCTCAGCGGATGAAAGGAGCTGTAGGGCCGGGAAATCGGATTGTCTGTAAATTGTGTGGAGATAGGGGAGTCCAAGTTCGCCCGCGACATGCTTTGGTATGGCCGCACATATGAGTCCACCGGCCTCGTTTCGGAGCCTGGCCATGAGTCCCGGAGTCATATGCTCGGCGGCAATGATCATATCCGTTTCTCGCTCCCGGCTGTCCAAATCATATAAAAGGACCGGTTTTCCCGAAGATAGGTCCCTTATGGCGGGAGTGAGCATGTATCTATCCCATAATAGAGTAAATAAAAATATCTTCTTTTTAAGAAAAGCATATTTCAACAAAAAAATACTCAATAGTGGGTAATTAGATGCCTTTGAACGAAATTGCCCGAGGATTTTCGGGTTTTATAGTTGACCTGGACGGCGTGATATACCTCCGCCACGAACTGGTAGATGGCGCACCCGAGTTCGTTGCCGGCTGTAGGTCAGATGGCAAAGACCTGGTCTTTCTAACCAACAATTCCAGCAGGACCAGGGATCAGTACGTTGATCGTCTGGATGGTTTTGGAATACCTGCCGCGAAGTCGAGCATAGTTACCTCTGCCTATGCTACCGCTCGTTATCTGAGAGATAGATCTCCTGGGAGCCGGGTATTCGTGGTCGGCCAGGAAGGGCTGATAGAGGAGCTTAGAAACGGGGGCATGGAGATAGTTGAAAATGGCCCCGCCGATTTCGTGGTCGCGGGCATAGATAACCGCTTCAATTATGGAAAGCTGGAGACGGCATCCACGCTCATCCGCTCGGGAGCCAGGTTTATAGCCACCAACCCGGATGCCACCTTTCCCACCGAAAGGGGCCCCTTTCCCGGGGCAGGGAGCATAGTCAAGGCCATAGAGACGGCTTCAGGTCAGCCTCCCACGGTTATTGGAAAGCCCAACCGCTGGATCCTGGATATATCACTTGACGCCATGGACGGGTCGGCTCAGGAGGTAGCGATCATAGGGGACCGGATGGAAACCGACATCAAGGGGGGGCTGGACGCCGGTCTAAAGACCATATTGGTGCTTTCCGGGGTCACCACCAGGGAACAGGTTAGGAACAGCGATCTAAAGCCCGATCATACTCTAAACTCGATCGCGGATCTGGTTGAATAACCTCGAGAGATAGGACCTGCGCGATACTCTTTTATAGCCCCCTCGGTCTATGGATGTTAATCGGTGTTAAACTTGACCATAAACCTAGGCGTGGTGGGTGTGGGTTATCTCTCCTCCTGCCTTCTTAGCGGTATCTCCCTGAGCAAGAAAGGGGACGATGTCTGGACCTGCCTGAGCAACCCGGTGAGACAGGAACTGGACACCCCCATATCCGATATTGACCTTAAACTGGCCTTCGATATAGACTCAAACAAGATCGGGAGGATGGTAGGGGAGGTGGCCAGGAATTACTACCCGGCCACGGACCCCGATCAGTATGCCGACGTGGAGATACAGAGGGGGGTCTGCGTGGAGGGTGACCACGTTGTGAATAACGTCTCCTCCATATGGGACGACATGGATCGGGGTGAGACCGAGGAGTACCTCAGAAGCAGGATGAAGGATATAGATGTCCTCCTAATCTCCTCCACCACCGAACCCCAGGACACCCTGACCAGCGCCAAGGTCTACGCTCTATACGCCCTGCAGGAGGGCGTCAGCGTCATAAACGGCATCCCCACCGAGATAGCGGGGGATGAGGAGTATGATTACCTGGCCCGTGAAAACGAGGCGGTGCTTTTCGGCAATGACTTTGCCAGCGGTGCCACTCCCCTTACCCACGACCTACTGACCCATCTCTCTCACCACGCAAGGATACCCATAAACATCGCCCAATGGCAGTATGCCAGCAACATGGACTTCAAGTCGCTGAGCGAGTCAAATGAGAGGGGGAGCGCCAAGAAGATATCAAAATCGAAGATAATTGAGGCGGCATTTCCCGGAATGGATATTCCCAATCACATAGGCATCCAGTTCATACCCCCGACCACTGACGCAGAGCCCTACTCCAAGGGGATGCCCATCGCGGACCCCGATACCAAGCACATGTACCTCAATATACTATATCGAACCTTTGCCGGAACCATGAACTCCCTCACGGTCACTGCCAAGATAAGCGATAGTCCTAGCGCATCGGTACTGGCTGCCGACCTGATCAGGCTGGTTCCCCTGGCCAAGCAGAAGGGGGATTACGTGCCGCTGGCGCCAAACGGCTTCTATTTCAAGAGTCCGCCCAAGGTATTTCCAAGCAGGATAGAGGCCTTCAACACCATGCTGGAGTGGCTAAGGAGCTGATCGGATGGTTACCTATAGCCAGAAATTCGGGAAGAAGACCAAGGGCGAGCTTGATTTCATCGACATAACCCGGGATGCACAGGAAGTGGTTCGGAGCTCAAAGGTGAGGGATGGCCTTCTCACCCTGTTCGTGCCTGGGGCAACTGCAGCCATAGTGGTAAATGAGAGTGAAAAGAGTATACTCCACGATTTCAAACAGGCAATAGAACACATGGTGCCAGAATCCGACAGTTATCGGCACGGCGAGAACGCCCGAAGCCACATCAGGGCCATGGCCCTGGGCCCTAGCGAGAGCATCCCAATCCGCGATCGGGATCTGGATATGGGTACCTGGCAATCGATATTTCTGGTGGAACTGGATGTTAGACCGAGAAATAGGGAGGTCCTTGCCCGGGTCGTGGGAACTAGCGCCGTACACTGAGAGCCGGTTCATTCCTTCTTCTGGGGTATCTTTCTTCCGTCAACGATAACGAATTCCTTTACCACCTGGACGGCGTTATAGGGAACGATGATGTTTCCATCATCGTCATGAAGCATGTTCTGAGTTACCTCGTCCTTGAAGGGACGAACGATCAAGGCGATCAATTCACCCGTGTTCTCGCTCATGGTGATGTCGTATAGCTCTCCAACTCTCTCGCCACCATCGGTGACGACTTCCTTGTCCCGAAGTTTGCTGGCTATGATGTTCGCCAATTTAAGATCTCCTCGCGGCCGGTTTCCTCCCTCAAATGCGTTTTCGGTGTTTATATCTATTTCGTGAAATACCTTGTTCGTAGGGCATGGTCCCCCTGTTTACCGGGTGTATTCCAGTATTTCCCTGGAATATTGCTTTCCGAACTCGCCGCCGATCCTCCGGTACATGTTCATGATATCCCTGCTCACGCTGGCCCCTATCTTCTCCAAGGCCTCATCGAAGTGCTTCTTCTCAACCTGGTTGACCTCAATGTCCTCTCTTATGGCCAGCATGGCTGCCTCCCTACAGACGCTGGCCAGGTCGGAACCCACGTAGCCCTCCGTCTTCCCGGCAATTGCATCCAGATCGATCTTATCGGAGAGGGGCATCTTCCTGGTGTGTACCTCCAGAACCTCTCTCCTCTCGCCACGATCGGGAGCCTCTATTAGCAACTGCCTATCTATCCTCCCCGGCCTTATCAAAGCGGGGTCTATTATGTCCGGCCGGTTGGTGGCCGCTATGACCACCACGTCCTTGAGCTCCTCCAGACCATCCAGCTCCGTTAGCAGCTGGGTTACCATCCGTTCGCTCACGTGGGAGTCGGCCGAGGCCCCCCTCTTGGGGCATATCGCGTCCAGTTCATCCAGAAATATGATGGAGGGAGCGGCCTGTCTGGCCTTGCGGAAGGTCTCTCTGATGGCTTTCTCCGATTCACCAACCCATTTGGAGAGCACGGACGGCCCCTTGATGGAGATGAAGTTGGCGTCGCTTTCGTTGGCCACCGCCTTGGCAACCAGGGTTTTCCCGGTTCCGGGCGGACCGTAGAGCAATACCCCCTTTGGAGGGCTGATTCCCAGTCTCTTGAAGGTTTCAGGATAGGATAGAGGCCATTCTATGGTCTCCTTCAGCTCCCTCTTGGTTTCCGATAGACCACCGATGTCATCCCAGGTCACCTTGGGTATCTCTATGAGGACCTCTCTCAGGGCCGATGGTTCGATGCTTCTGAGCGAGAGGTCGAAGTCCTCCCTCTTCACTATGAGTTTGTCCAAGATGTTGGAGGGAATCATGTCCTCCTCCAGGTTGATTTCAGGCAGGACACGTCTGAGGGCGCTCATGGCCGCTTCCTTACACAGAGCTTCCAGGTCCGCGCCCACGAAGCCGTGGGTCCTGTCCGCCAGGGGTTCCAGGTCCACGTCATCGTCCAGGGGCATGCCCCTGGTGTGGATGTGCAATATCTCCTTTCTGCCCTGCCTGTCGGGCACCCCGATCTCGATCTCCCGGTCAAACCTTCCGGGCCTTCTTATGGCGGGGTCCAGGGCGTTCTCCCTGTTGGTCGCGCCTATTACCACGACCTTGCCCCTGGTCTTGAGGCCATCCATCAGTGAAAGTATCTGGGCCACGACCCGCCTCTCGACCTCGCCGGTCACCTCCTCCCTCTTAGGTGCTATGGCGTCCAGCTCATCGACGAATATCACGCTAGGTGCGTTTTGTTCGGCCTCCTTGAACAGGTTCCGAATTCTCTTCTCTGATTCCCCATAGAACTTGCTCATTATCTCGGGGCCGGTTATGGATATGAAGTAGGCGTCGGCCTCGCTGGCCACCGCTCTGGCGATCAGTGTCTTGCCCGTACCGGGGGCCCCGTAGAGGAGCACGCCCTTGGGTGGCTCGATTCCCAGTCTGCCAAAGACCTCCGGATGCCGGAGGGGGAGTTCTATCATTTCCCGAACTCTATTGATCTCCTCCCTCAGCCCCCCGATGTCGTCATAGGTGACGACGGTCATCATGCTCTCTCCTGACTCGGCGGGTTCGGGCCGGACGTCAACTACCGTCTTGCGGGTTATCTGGATAGGCCCCTTGGGTACCGTATTCACCACCTTGAATTGAAGCTCGGAGAGCCCGTATTGCCCTCCCTCACTCCCCGTGGAGAGGTCCCCGAAAAACCAATCGAATAGATTTGGCATCTCCTTGACCGTTTCCTGTCTCCTCCTGAGGCTGACCGGGGTCAGGATATCCCCCTGGACAAGGGCCCGTCCAAGCAGGGCGTTCTTCAGGTTCTGGGTGGAGGATGGTGCCTTAATGGTTCTATCCACTGGTGCAACTATGACCTTTCTGGCCTGCTTGGGTTTTACCTCCTGGATCTCAACGCTTTCTCCCAGACCGGCTCCAGCGTTGAACCTGGTCAGGCCATCCAGGCGTATGGTTCGAAGCTTACGGTCCGAGGGCAGGGGTTCTCCAACTATGGAGACGGTGCTCCTCTTACCGGATATCTGCACGACGCTGCCGGTGGTTAGGGACAGTTCCTTGTTGACTGCTGGGTCTATCCACACGATGCCCTTTCCGGCATCACCGGTTTTGACCTCGGCAACCTTTAAAGTAATCTTGGGTGATTTCTCTGGCAAGTAGATTTACACCTCTACGGTATCTTGACACATATTTGTTGGAGCACCTATTTATCGGTATTCACCATCAGTGGTGAATGCAACTTCCTGTCCACTGTGGAAAGCTTGATAAGTTAAATCGCTCACCCAAAAGGGTGACCGGAATGAAATCAGGGGATACGAACGCGGTAATAATCGACTGTCATCACGCGGGAATAGCAGGGAACATGCTTTTGGGGGCCCTTTTGGATATGGGAGCAGAGGAGGGGAAGGTTAGGGACGAGATCCTGAGATGTACCAGCCAGGCTGGCCAGGTTAACATGGAGGTCACGCCCGTTAGGCGGGCCTCGGTGAGCTGCTTGAAGGTAGAATTTGGCTTCAAGGCATCGGGGCATGTCCATATGGAGGAATGCCTGGAGAAGGCATCCGACCCCTGGGTCCGGGAACGGGCCATCAAGGTCTTTAACACCCTCCAGGAGGCGGAGTCAAGTGTCCATGGCAAGGAACATGGTCACCACCCACATCTTCACGAGGTGGGCCGACTGGATGCCGTGGCGGACATCGTGGGCTGTCTGACTGCATGGAAGGATCTGGGCTTGGACCGTGTTGATGGATTCTCTACCTCGGTTGCCGTTGGTGGTGGCCAGGTGAAGTTCTCACACGGGTCCTTCCCGGTGCCCGCTCCAGCCACCCTTGAGATACTGCGGGGAGTTCCCATGATAATGGGGGGAGAAAGGGAACTGGCGACTCCCACCGGTGCCTCCCTGTTGGTCAACCTGGTACAGGAGTTCAATGATTCCCTGGCCATAACACCGATCAAGATAGGTATGGGGGCCGGATCCGATATGGAGGATTTCCTGAACGCCACCCGGGTGATGACGGGCTGGGTTGACGAGAATCTGGGCGACAGGGTTGACGTCATAGAGACCAGCGTTGATGATGTGACCCCGGAACATCTCGCCTATTGTTCGCAGAAATTGATGACTGAAGGAGCTCTTGACGTTAGCATCATACCCTCAAGCATGAAAAAGGGACGTCTTGGCAATCTGGTGAAGGTGATATCGGTACCCGGGAAAACCGGAGCCCTTTGCGATCTCCTGCTGGAGGAGACGGGCTCCCTGGGAGCGCGTGTTCACAGGGACGTTGAGCGGAGAAAGCTGGAAAGGGAGATCCTGGATGTGGAAACGGAGCTTGGTGGACGTAAGTGGGAGATCAGGGTCAAGATAGGAAGAGGTAGAGGGGGACAGATTTTGAGCGCCAAACCGGAATATGATGATGTGGCTGCTATATGCGAGGAGACGGGCCTAAGTCCGTTTCAGGTTTCGCGTGCCATTTTGAGAGAACTCGAGTTATAGGGCTGGAGTTTCGGGTGCCATTGATGGGGACCGGCCAGTGGTATGAGATTATTTATTAGAAAGGCATTCATTTTTATATTGGAGTAAGTGGGGCAAACTAGTTTACGTGACCGGGTGCAGATTAGTGCCCATCCTCTAAGGAGGAGCCTAAAATGGGAGATTTGAAGATCGCCTACAGAAACATAAAAAGGAGGGCATTCTCCGCAAGCCTGACCATAATTGGAGTTATGGTCGGTATAGCCTTTTTCCTATACGTAGCATACATAATAATGGGTTTTGGCGGCACCATGGCCGCCAACGCGACCACGAACCAGACCGCTGGTGCAGAAGAGGCCGGTCTACAACCCTATCATATACTTCAGATGGTGGTAATTCTCAGCGTGGCCACTGTAGGAGTGACCAGTACCATGTTCATGTCCGTCACCCAGAGGACACGTGAAATCGGAATAATGAAGGCTCTTGGCTTCTCCTCGAGATCGGTTCTCAACATATTCATGGTGGAATCCCTTCTTTTGGGTGCCATTGGAGGCGTCATAGGATGCCTAGCTGGCTTCGTGTTAACCTGGTTCAGGAATGCCTACATACTACCGGAGAATATGCAGGTCGCGGGATCGGCGTTAATTTCGAACTTTGCCTGGCCCCTGGTTCCCCTGGGCATTTTGTTGGCCGTAGTACTGGCCGGAATCGCAGGCTTCGTACCCTCAAGAAGAGGTGCAAATATGGACCCGGAGGTGGCACTTTACTATGAGTGGTGAAGTAGTTAGGAGACACAAGGTTGCGACCACCAAATCTGGTGAGGAGAAGGCAGATTCGGCCCCCAGGCGAAGGCAGCATGATAGATCCAAGGACCGCAGGTTCAGGTGGGTAATCGAGGGGTACGACCTTCGCAAGATCTTCCAGATAGGTAACACTACCATAAACGCCTGTGATGGCATAAGCGTCAAACTTAGGCGTGGTGAGTTCGTGGCCATCGTAGGACCTTCAGGGTCGGGGAAGTCAACCCTGCTGAGCCTCCTGGGAGGTCTATCCCATCCCACGGAGGGTAGGGTCTTTATCGATGGAATTGACATCACAAGAGGTTTCCTGGGGAGCGAGTTCTCCATACTGCCCACCGTACGTCGTAAGAAGATAGGCTTCGTTTTCCAGTTCTTCAATCTAATACCAGTGCTTTCCGCGGTTGAGAACGTCGAGTTACCGATGATGTTCGAGACCGTGGAGAAAATGCCCGAGATGGAGAGAAGGGAACGGGCGGTCAGCCTTTTGGAGTCCGTGGGTCTTTCCGAGAGAATGGGCCACATCCCATCCGAGCTTAGCGGAGGCCAGAGACAGAGGGTGGCCATTGCCAGAGCTCTCGCAAACGAGCCTTCCATAGTCCTCGCCGACGAGCCAACGGGAAATCTGGATTCGGCTACGGGTCGAATGATAGTCCAGATAATGAAGAGGCTGAATGAGGAGAAGAGAGTAACCTTTCTGATAACCACTCACGACCTGAAGATCGCCAGGTGGGCGGACAGAGTGCTCTATCTCACCGACGGCAAGATCTCGGACGAGAGGATCAGTGCCGAGGAGGTCGTGGGGAAGAGCGGCGAGAAAGATCTTCAGTAAAGTGAGAGTTTGAAGCCCGATTTGGCGCCTCTCTCAGGGGACAGCGGGGATATCAGGATAAGAAAGGTTCGATCCAGAGATCTACTGGAAGTCATGTCCATAAACCGAAAGTCCTTCGTTCTTCCCTATGGTTCCTCTGTTTTCCGGGAGTTCGTGAGGGAGCATAAGGATACCTTTCTGGTCGCCGAGCTGGGAGGGCAGCTAACCGGGTATTCGA
The DNA here is from genome assembly GCA_964621445.1 of Hadarchaeota archaeon (SeqCode). Lineage (GTDB taxonomy): Archaea > CAYQAE01 > CAYQAE01 > CAYVLA01 > CAYVLA01 > CAZUNO01. Next base: position 42,729 of record CAZUNO010000017.1, read on the forward strand.
TGTCCAGGATAGCCAAGAAGATAGATATCCGGGGTCTGGGGATTAAAAAGATAGGCCATATCATGTCCTTTGCCGTCCACCCCGATTTCCGAAGAAGGGGTATTGGAAAGGTCCTGCTGGGGAGGACGATAGAAAATCTTGTCGACAAGGGTGTGGGCACCATACACCTGGAGGTAAGAATGAGCAACCGCTTGGCCATGAAGGTCTACCAGCAGTTTGGCTTCCGGAGGGAGAGGATACTGGAAGGTTACTATAGCGATGGGGAGGATGCAATCCTCATGGGCAAAAAAATCGAGGGTTGATGGGCCAATCCAAGAATATTTAATAGAAGAGATGGGGGCCTCATACTGGCCTGAGAATCTTGGCCGTGTTCAATAATGAGTACGTCTTTGCCACCAAGGGCGAGATTGACATATTGGATATAACCGATTACGTGACCTCTTCGGTAACCGAGTCCAAGCTACTGAATGGGTCCGCGACCATCTTCACGCCCGAGGAGAACTGTGCGCTTATCATAATGGAGTACGAGAGTGGGCTGGTTCAGGACCTCAAGAAGGAGATCGGAAAGCTGGTTCCGCAGGATGAGGGTTACATACATGATACCATCGATGACGATGCGCATTCACATCTACGTACTTCGCTATTGGGAAGCAGTCTTTCAATTCCCTTTATCAATGGCAATCTTTGCCTGGGCGCCTGGCAACAGGTCCTATTCATAGAACTAGGGAAAAGACCTAACACCAGGAAGATTATAGTGCAGGTGTTGGGAGAATAGGTGATACGAAATGAGCGAAAAGAAGGAGAGGGTAATCAGCAAGGAGCTCCTGGACATCCTGGCCTGTCCCTTCTGCAAGGGTGACATCAGTCTGGAAGGGGAGGAGCTGGTATCGGAATGCGGACTCCGGTACAAGATAGAGGACGGGATTCCCCACATGCTATACCCCATATGCCCCGACTGCAAGATCGAAACCGAGATGGTTGAGGAAAACGACGAGTTCGAATTCGTTTGCAGGGAATGTGGGAAGAAGCTCCATGATAAGAGGGGATAGCTGCTAGTTAGTTCTCGATAGAAAACCGACCAGGGAACCCATGACCAATAGCGCGACCATAAATGACCCCATTTCCCCCACCTCAAGGGGATAATTACCGTCATCCCTGGGAATGAGCACCACAGGTTGCAGGAAATTGGTATTGATAAGCCATGTTTCCCCGGTCCCACATCCGGGATTGGTGCTGGTCTCGTACCATGGCTTGCCATCTATGAACTTAATTCCCTGGGGAATGGCTCCGGGATGAGCCCCGCCGGGATTATCGGGGTTGGCCTTGGTGTAGGGATTGACGTTGCTATGAGCCAAGGCATAGTCATTGGCGTACCCCGGGGGGTTACGGGTTCCTGTTCCCTCAAGCATGCAGATCCCATAGGGGTTGATTCCCAGGTGACAGCCTAGGACCCCCAGTGCATACTCCAGGTAGGGGCTATTCCCGGTATATTTATAGGCAAATAGGGCAGGGGCCGCCTCCGGACTCATCCTGGCAGTCCTGAATGTGGGTACCCCAAAGGGCCTGAGGTCATCATCAGGCGCCAGATCACGTGATATCCTTTTCTCTGCATGGTTAACGATGTAGTCCATTATGCCTTGGGAATACTGGGTGGACGGGTTCATCTCCAGGTAGTAGCCCAGGACGCAGGGAACGAAGGGACCATAGTACCGGGAATAATCCATGGTCAGGGTGATATTACAGTAATCCTCCGCAAGTTCAAGGTAGGTTACATTTCCGGTCGCCCTGTGCATCTGGATACATGCCAGAAGCATTGCCGCCGTTTCGACGGAATTCCTCGGCCCTGTTGATACCCGTCGCCCATAGAGCGAAAAGCTTCTTTCAGCCGCCTGCAGGTATTTCAGGGCCTTTTGGGGATATCTCTCCTCGACCAGAGCAGAGGTCCCTGCCCAACCTGCAACCGCAAGAAGTCCGTCCCTGGTTATTGCCCATTCCCGGATGGGCCTGTCATCTTTTGTACCTATGATACCGTCGGTTATCTCGATCTTCCTCACTTCATGGTAAATTGATCCGTTATTCAGCTGCATCTTGGTGAGATAGTCACATCCCCACATGGCATGGTTCAGTATATCCGACATTCCGTCCCCGTCCCTGTCTATTTCCTGGTAGAAAGAGGGCCTCATATCCCGGGCAAATAGGAGATTGAATAGAACATATGTATGGTACCTCGAATATTTGCCACCCCATAGTCCGGCGCAGTGCCATCCTCCGGTGGCGTCGATATGGGTTCCGTTGGGCAGTACCGCGTCATCCAGGTGGCATGCCTTGGTTCTGTACCCCGGGATGGTCACCCCGCATTTCATGTAGGTTAGGAAATCGTAGATGAGTTCCCCGCATTCATCCAGCAGCACGTCGTTATCGATCTCGAATCGATATGACTCACCGTGTGCCTCGCCTATACTCACCTGTATGCTGAAATTACCCCTTCGTTCCAGTCGGGTGAAGTTCCCCTTCCAGTAGTAGGCATCCCAGTCCTCTCGATCCACACGCTGGCCCAAAACGCCCGTATACACCTGATTTCCGGCCCCGCTGACCACCCTGAAGCTACCGGTATCCTCTAGAGGTTTGTTGCTTTGAACCATAAATGACTTGGGATGGCCGGGACTGTATCCCGCCTGATCGATTAGCACGTCGAGAAAGGTGGGGCGAATCCATTTCGATTGGCTGAGATCAAAACAGAGTGCGCCCGTGGTTTGATGATAGTACCATTCAGTGTTGCTCCTGGTTGCCCAGATCGCTCCATTCAGGACCTCCAGGTCATGTATCTTTCCAAGTTCTATTTTTCCTACATCCTCGATAACGGTCAGGTTTTCCTGCCCCTGGCTCCAAATGGCGATGCCCTTACCGGTGCCTATCCAGGCCTGTCCAAGTTCCCCGCACCAGGCGGAACAGGTTACGGATGAACTGGGTAGCTTGTCGGACCCGTAGTTAGTTATCTCGGATGAATCGAGATTCAATACCGAGAAACCGCTGGCGGTGGCGATGAAGGCATGGGTATCCGAGCAGGAAACGGAGAATACCGTGTTGGATATCAGTCCCTTATCAGTATTCCAGGACTGCCATGTTCCATCCGTTTGTCCATACCGGTTTACCCCACCTCTAATGGTTCCAAACCATACATCCTCACCATGGAGCTCGATGTCCATTATCATGGTGTCGCTGAGGCCGTCCGATTTGCCGTATTCTCTCCATGTACCATTTTCCAGTTCGGCGGCTCCACCGGGAGTGCCAACCCAGAGTGATTCCTCATTCCCTTCCAGGCAGTTAATCCTTGTCGAGGGTAGATTTTCCGTATCGACCTCGCTCCATGATAGTTGACCGGCCTCCGAATAGAAGAGGCCGTCCTCGCTGCCCAGCCAGACCCTTCCCAGGGCCTGGACGCCGCAGGTAATCTTATTGGTGGGAAGTTCCGTGGGGGCAACTAGGTGTTCCTTGGTCCCATGGGAGGGGGAGACGGTGAATGATCCCTGGTCCTTGGTAGTAAACCACAGGGAATCCCCGTCGGCAAAGACCTGAAAGACACCCTGATCTATCTGGATCGGTTCAATTCCCTGTACCAGGGGCAAAATCATCAAAAGGGCGAGTAATGGGATTATTTTGAAAGTTCTCAACATATTAATTGGTCAATTTAGCATCTTAAAACTCTTCCATGATCCAAACGTTTAGGATAACAGGCTTCCGGTACAAATGGATTAAGAATATCTAACAATCCAGTGATTCACATGAAGGAAGAGGAACGCAGGGTGGCCGAGGCCGTCGATAATGCCATCAAGGAGATTCTAAAGCTAATCAAGCTCCTGGAGGGGGAGTACTACCTGAAACCATGCGATTTGGAGGATATGCTGGAGGACCTGAGGACCAACCTCAGATCGGATCCGGTGTTGTATAGGCGACTGGTCCTGGAACACATAGGCGAGAGCTAGCACGGATCATCCTCGGTGACATTTTTCAAATTGTCACCCTTAACGGAGGGCGATGATCAGGTTTTCCCTATTCCCGGTGATTATCCTAATTCTTCTGGCTGGATCCTGCCTGGGTCAGGATTATTACTATGAGTCAGTTACCTATCAGATCGAGCCCTCCTCCTCCCGCATCCTTTACCAGTGTTCCATGAGTATGGCCTCCCTGAATTCCAACCTTACACAACTGGAGATTGGCATGCCGTTTAAGCTCTCCCAGCTCACATCGGTTCCCAAGGTTCTGGTGGGGAAGAGCGTGGTTGAGCCCCAGGTTATTACCGGGGAGGATAACACCACCCTTCTGATAGGCTTGCCGGGCATGAAGGTTGGGGATATGAACACGGTTGTAATACAGTTCTCCACAACCCAGGGGGTGGAGCCCGAGCCCGGGTCAGGTGTTCCCATAAGAACCCTGGATCTTGGAGGCGAGGTCACCAGTCAGATTTTGAGCCTGGATCTCCCTTCGAGCCTGACGGTGGATAAGGTGGAGGTGCCCAACGGAACCATAAAGCCCGGTTCATCAAGCGGCGTCCAGCTTCCGGTCGGCGGAGAGGCAGCCGAGTTGGTATTTGTACTCAGGAAGAAGACCATGCTGGATAACAGGTACTTCAGGTGGAGCCTAATCGTGGCTGCCATCGCGATACCCAGCGGGTATATAATACATCGGCGCTATCGTTAGATCTTGAAATACTTCAAGCAGAGTCATCCAGCATTCCTGTTGAGGGATCAGGAAATTTTAGGTATTTCTGGCTGGCGACCACACTGATAGATCTTAGCGATTTTTTCGAGAATGGGATATTTCCTGAGAATTGATTGAATATGAGGCTTGTGCTCCGGTTTCCTCCATTTATCGAAGGGTGCTGTATCCAAGGGTCGAAGGGGCATGTTGAATTGGTCCTTTTTTGGGGACCTATTGTGATATTCTCTAAAAGGATGATCTACGTCAATACCCAGCCCCTCTGTGGTTTTTTGAACGCTTTCTGGGTTCTCGACTAGCTGCTTAAATTTTATTATCTTGAAATCGGGATCATCCTTGCGCCTGACGATTTCCTTATACCATTGGAGATAGTCTCGTGGTGTTATCCAATATTTCCCGTGTAACCTAGAAGCAAGTGCTTCTCTTGGGTCTCGCCAAGTTGCGATAAATTGAACGTTATGGAGGACTTCCTTGATTCTATCGGCCACTAACAAATCGTTTGGGTCCTTGGATATTATCCATTTTCCTTTTGCCTTTATTACCTGTGGTGTTAGTGCACACATTTCCTTGGGCCAGGTTACGGTTTTGGCAGTGCAGTATATGAACATCCTGTATAGCAGAGTCGTTCCCGACCTTGGAATACCGCAAATCACGAGGTGCCTTTTCATGCTTCGCATGTTAAGATGGTATTTGACTATTCGCTCTAACTGTAGCAACCATCCCTTGAGTCGTACCTTTCTTTTCCCGCTTTTTTTCCAAAGATAGATATGGTTCTTTATCTGTTGCATCTGATTCTCCATCATCTAATTATACAAGTGGTGAATTCCTCCCCGGAATCACGTCTGTATTCATACCATTATTTCTTCCATATCATTCTTAATTCTTTTTGAATAAGATTTTGGCATCTTGAAAATCTTGTTCATCTTCATCTAATCAGGATGATTATAAGAAAAGCGGCAATTGGCGCAATAGGTTATTATAGAACCGCTAATATTTCAAGAAACCAGAACTAATTCTCAACATTTCTCTTTTGCTGAATACATATTAAAACGGAAGGTGATACCTCCTTTTAGCGGCCGTGGTGGTGTAGCCTGGCATTAGCCGATGCAAATCGGTTACCAGAGGCACAAAGGACTGTGGATCCTTTAGCCCGAGACGTCTTATGACGCGGGAATTCAAATCTCGGCCACGGCCCTCCCACACTAGCTTGCTTCTCTTCTCAGAGTCTTGATCGCCGCGTCGAGCTCCTCCTTCATCTTCTTCCCCTTATCAACTTCGAAAATATAGTCGCTTCTAGCGGCCAGAGATATTTTTGCTGCCAGGATACTCGCCGCCTTACCCCTGATGGATTTTGGGGAGTTCCTAACGTAGGGGTGCTGGAATATTGTGCCGTGTTTTGGTGGCTTGGCTCCCTTGGTTAAATGTCGAAACAGTGCCTTTTCAGCTCCCAAGGTCTGAACAGAACTGGAGGGCATCAGGGCCAGCTTTTTCAGACTACCGGCCTTCGCGATGAGCCTTGCACCAACCCCGGCTTCGCCCACCCGGGTAAGGGTCGGAGCGTGATCGCACATCAATCTTTCCAGATATCCATCAAGTGTCTCCCGTCTCTGGCTCAAGTACAGGATTGAACGGGCGAGTTCCCTTATTGCCTCCAAATCGGTCTCGCCCAGGGTGGTTCCCACCGAGTTCTCGGCCTCCTTCTGGATTCGCTTAATTTTTTTCTCCGAGATATCCAGATTTTCGGACACAGAGTCCCTGGGATCACCTTGGAGAATTGCCTGGGAGTAGGTCGTCTGGTTTCTCAGTATTCTTTCGAGTTCGGGGAAATGAATCGAATACCACTCTCGGCATAGACCATAGAGATTTGCCGCGTCCTTGTCAAGCTCCTCCATGGCTCCCACTGCATGAACCACAAGCTGATCCCATTTCTTGTAGGATGAACGCATCTTTTGGGAGCTGATCTCCTCGCCCAGCTCACGGGAGTCCCTCAGGTAGTCCCCAGAAGCTGCCAGGGACCTTCTAACCTTTCTTCCGCCCGGTGAGGGGAATTCGATCTCAACTCCAGCAACGAGCCCGTTAATTGCCTCTCTGAGATTTTCGTTTTCCACTACCAAGGTGCTAGTTTCGAGATCTTCCAGGGACTGCTGCAGTTCGGGTATGCTTTCTCCCCGCTGCAGTGACATGAATCTATCGGCCCTGTCCATGGGGTCCTGGGGAAGATCAACCATTCTCACGGTTTCAAGTTCAGGGCCCAGGATCAAGATTCCATTTGCGGTTACAACGAGATAGTGCTTGGTCAAATCATCCTGCCTCACAAGGGGCCATGCAACCCTGTAGGGTGCACATCATTAATAATTCTCCGGTGTCAACCAAGTACCTCAGTAGCGGAATTAAATCTTTCTTGGGTAATATAGTTGAGCGAAATCATATTGCTAACCTCCGGAGAGCACCCCAATCTTCCATTCAAGGAGGCCGTCCACCTTTTCCATGCCTTCGATGAACGAGCCTCCATACGGAGATTGCATGACCGCTACCTGATCGTTAACACCCGCCTGGAAAAGAAAGAGGCCAATGAGCTGTGCCTTCGTTTGGCTCTGACCACCCAGGCATGGGAGGTAGTGGGCAAGTTTCAAAGTCTTTCTGGATTTGAGGATAGGTTTAAGGACCTGCTGGATTTTCTGGATCAACAAAACTTTGCGGTAAGGACGGACGAATCGATTTCCGATAGCGATATGGAGGGCAAGCTGGGGAAGAGGGTCCTCGATATTACCGAACGCAGGGGTATTGAGACCTCGGTCTCTCTGGATGATCCCGACGTGGCCCTAATGGCCTCTAAAAATGGGAACCGCTTCCTTCTCTCCAGATCCTTGAATAAGCCCTCGCGGGCTAGATATCAGAGGAGATCGCTAAATAGGCCTTTCAAGAGGCCAATATCCCTGAATCCAGTTCTGGCCCGAGCAATGGTAAATATCTCCGGCGTAAGGCCCGGGGAAACCCTTCTCGATCCCTTCTGCGGAACCGGCAACATCATTATAGAGGGGGGCATGGTGGGGGCCAGGATTTTCGGCCTGGATGTGAGCACCGAGATGATACACGGAGCCCGGAGGAACCTGAAAAGGGTCCAGTCCCAGAGACCCCAACTTGTGAAGGGAGATGCCACCCGGGCCTCGTTGCTTTTCGATACAAAATTCGATCACCTGGTAACCGACCCTCCCTATGGCCGGGCCTCCCTGACAACGGGGAACACTGAGCGCCTTCTATTCGATTTTATCGGTGAGTGTCCGGATATACTAAAACCTGGCGGCTCCATCTGCATTACCTGCCCCTCTATCTATGATCTATCTGAGAGATTAAGAGAAGTAGGACTCAATTTAGAGGAGTTCGCCTATCAAAGGGTTCACAGAAGCCTGGGGAGACATCTATATCTGGCCAAAACACCGGGCTGAGGGATAATCCTTGTTCGAGATGAATTCACGGGATGCATTTGGCAGGATAGGAAGCCTGACAACCGCTCACGGAGATATAATAACACCAACCATACTCCCGGTGGTTGATCCCATTCAACAGGAGATCCCACCCGCTCGGATATTGGAGGAGACCGATGCCTGCGCCCTGATAACCAACGCTTTTCTGCTTTATAGGGATGAAAAGTCACGGAAAAAGGTCCTTGAAACCGGAATACATGACTTCCTGGGAGTGGACTGTCCCGTGGCAACTGACTCGGGAGGATACCAGATTTACCGGGGGAGGAGGGTCGGAGTTTCGCCCGATAAGATTCACATGTTCCAGGCCGATATCGGGTCGGACCTTGCCGTTGTCCTTGATATGCCACCCAGAGACGATATGGACCTCCAGCAAGCTAGCATATGTATAGATACCTCGATCGACAGGAGTCGAGAGCTGATGGGCTCGGCGCCCGAGGGCCCGCTTTGGTACGGGGTGGTGCATCTGACGCCACACGACAGGCTGAGGGATAGGGAGATCAAGGCCATCTCCGGCATGGATTTCGACGTATTCGCCCTGGGCAGCTGCGTGGGGTCCCTGATCGAGTACAGGTTCGAATCCCACCTTGACCGCCTGATGAAAACGGCCCGTCAACTTGATCCCAGCGTTCCCAGACACGTGTTTGGAGCCGGGCATCCCATGTTCCTGGCCATATCGGCCGCCTTTGGTGGCGACCTTTTCGACTCCGCCATGTATACCCTTGCTGCCAGCGACGGGAGATACCTGACCGAAAACGGTACCCGTAGGGTGGACGATATGCTCGAACTCCCGTGTGATTGTCCTGCATGCAGGGACTCAGATCCAGAGGACATGGTTCAAGGTGCCAGAGGGAGGAAGCTTCTCTCGCTTCACAATCTCCATAACACCTTTCGGGAGCTTAGAAAGACCCGTGAGGCCATAAGGTCAAACTCCCTGTGGGAATTGGTCCAGACCAGATGCAGGTCCCACCCCCGTCTCCTGGGTGCCGTTGCTGGTGCGCTGGAAGGACACGGCGATTTCCTGCAGACCGTTGACCCCCTTTACAAGAAATCCGCACTTTTCCATCTTGGCCCAGAGACCTCCCAAAGGCCGGAGGTCAAAAGGGCTGCCAGAAGAGCCAGGGAGCGGTTGCCGGACTCAAATGTCCACCATCACCCTCTTTATGGGGACATACCGTGGGCGGTTTCCCTATGTTATCCCTTTGGACAAACCGTGCTTCCCTCGGAGTTGGAGGGAGATTTCCAGGAGGTAGAGGAACGAACTGGCTCCCAGGAGATTGTTGAGGGCTCGATAGATTATCAGCTGGGTCCTGGATGCGGGAGGTGCCTACGTCCATATGATATATTCAGATCTCCTAGGACCAATAGAATCCGGGGGATTGAAAGGGAGGGAGATCAGCTGGGGGTTTTCAGGGCAAATGATTTCGCCTTTCTGCCCAGCATGTTGGGGGCTTCCATCCTGAAGGAATATTTGCCCTGGCCCTCCCTCAGGGTAGCGGTGTCCGAGGAGGCCGTTCCCTTCGTGTCAAAGGGGCGCTCCGCGTTTGCCAAGTTCGTTGATGACTGTGACCCCGAACTGATTCCCGGTCAACAGGTTTTCCTGGTTGATGGTGAGGATGAGCTCCTGGCCACCGGCACGGCCAATATGAATGCCAGGGAGATGGAATGTTTCGATGTCGGGGTCGCGGTAAGGGTCAGGCACTCCCTGCGATGATCAATCGTAGATGGTTCTAAGCAGAACTGCCTTGCCTCTTGTTGAGGATACCATCTCCCTCCCTGGTAGGACTGCCCTTCCCTGGGCCACCACCTTATCCTCCAGTCTCACCGCGACCTCGTCGTCGGGGCGTATCTCATCATTTGCGGAAATAACTCCCGGACAGTATATGACCTTGGTTTCCGGGTGGAAATCTATATCCACGCAGTAGCGATCGAGATCATTGAGCACATCCAGAGCCACGGGTTCCGGGGTATACAATCCGTTATAGGGGTTTAGTCGGGCCACTGGTTCCCCCCCTGCGATCAGTCTCTTCACATTTCCTTGTGCCTTGACCTCGACGGGTCGATCGGTCAGGGCCTCGGAAACCTGCCTGCCGTATTGATAGGTCAATACCTTCCTGGGTCTATCCAGACGATCCGTTTTCGGCTTTTTTCCTTCCACCCCGGATAGGGCTTTTTCAAGGAGGTTTATGCCCTCCCGGGAGGCCGGTCTGGAGGCATCGGTGTACTGGAAACTCCATCCAAGCTCCCTCTCCGCTCTCTTGCAGGCCCGGAGATATCCTCCGCTGACGTGTACAACTACCTGTGATTCATCCCTTGTGATCGATGGTAGCAGATCGCTTAGGGAACGAGCCGCCATTTCCACTTCCTCCTGGCTCCATTTTCCGGTCACCGGTATATCGTAGTCTCTAGGAGGTGGAACCCCCTCCAGGGCACGGGGAACGGCTCCCAGAGGACTGGTGAGTATTACCTCCTCTATCCTGATTTGGTCCGCCATCGGTTTCAAGGCCTGTTGGAACATCCGATGGGAGGGTGACCTGGAATAGGGCTTCCTCTTGGAACATGGCAGGATGACCACGCAATCAGCTCCTCGTGGAGTCCGGTATCTGGAGGCAATCCTTTGCCTGAATCTAACCACCTCCGGCCATTTAAGGGAGAGATCGGTGAACCTTATGGTCTTCCCGGCTCCCGGGCAAACGGTGGTATGCCTCTCCAGATAATCTCCATGCTGGGAAAGAAAGGTCCTCAGGGCCGCAAATACTTCCGGATGGCTGACCGATCGTGCTTCGGCCATCAATTTCAGTTCCTTTTGCCATATCCGGTTCCGGACATCCGACAGAACCTGCTTCATGGAAAGCCGGTTGTGTGAAATTAGACGTGAACGGCTATCGAGGGAATTATCCGCGCAAAAGGGACAGTAGCAGTCCACCCCCTCATCATCAACGGGGGCTGAATAGGTTGGAAACACCCTCTCCTCTGATTCCATGGCCGACCAGGCATGTGAATCAGCAAAGATATCCGCTCCGGCCAAGGAAAGAAGCGGCATGGCCCATATGTCGATATCCGGGAGGAGGATTGCCACATTGGGGGAAACTCTCCTCCTCAACCCGATCACCATATCCAGAACCCGCCCTAGGTCCGTCGTCTCCCCGCATTCCAGAATGACCATCCCCCTCGCCTCTACCTCTTCCTCGTCCCCTCTTGCACGGGCGTAGAAAACACCCTGCCGCAGTTCCGGTTCATCCAGCGAGGGGCTGGCCACCAGCAGTTCATCGTCCGGACCTCCAGGAGGTAGATCATTATCCTCACGGTAAACCCCTTCCGAGGGCCCAATGGCCAGGGACAGCCTGCCTCTGGTTCCCAGTTCAAAGATCCGGAAACCCTCCCGGCAACCGGTGAAATAGGCGCCACAAGGGGTGGGAATAGTTAGGTCATCCAGCTGCAGCATACCCAGACGAGCGGGCCCATCGTGGGAAAGGATTTCGAGCTCAGTCATCAATAATCTCCTTCAGCTCCCCGAAAAGCAGCCTGTCCGATATGACTTTCCTGATCTTCAGTTTAACCCTCTTGGCTATCATGGATACATCGCCCTGAAAGGTCACAATAGGACCTCCTGTAATGGGAAAGGCTATCATTTGGTTCCTCTTTACCATGTTCCTCTCAGCGACCACGGCATCCACCAGTTCCTGGACATACAAACGTTTCTTCTCCAGATTAACCTCCCTCGTCGCTTCCGAAATGATGTTACTCGCCTCATCCATCCTGCTTGGAGGCCCCGTTCCAAACTGGGCGAAGGCCGAACTGGGAAGAGGCTTGAACCTGTATGTGGTGATCTTGGAAACCAGGGGCCCAAGGGTCCGGATCAGCCCCGCGGTTTTGCGGGCTCTCTCGATCGTCTGGCCCGGAAGGCCGTGTATAAAATAGACATATGGTTTCAGCCCGTGACTTTTGGCGATCCTAACCGCCTTAAGGGTTTCGCTAGGGGTTGCAGGTCTTCCTAATTCACGAGAATGCTCGGGATCCCCGGTTTCGCAACCTATATGGACCGAGGAGCCTGGAAGATTTTTGGAGATTATACTGGCCACCCCATTGTCGAAGAGGGAAGGCTTAACGTTTTCTATTGATATGTTCGCCTCTCCCCCTGCGGCCTGCACGGCCTTACTGAACAGGGAGTCCAGCATTCTGTAATTGGGTTTTGGTTGACGGGGGTCACGTAAGTCCTTTCCCCGTTGGTAATCCAATATATCCGGGGCGGAGAGCACGATTCTCCGAACTCCGAGTTTCACCAGTTGCTTTACCTCCAGAGCGACTGGTTCTACCTCCCTTGATTTTGGAGGACCAAAGGTGGCGGGAACAGAGCAAAAACCGCAGCCGGGAGGTATGCCCTGGGGACAGTCCGCCAGACCGCACCCCTCCGTGCAGTTTGAACACTTCCTACCGTCAGGTAGCTCAATTATGGTTCTATTGAAGTTGCTGCATCCTCTCACCACCTCCACATAGACCCTGCTGGCAAAGTGGGTGGGATAATCCACTATCCTCTCGGTTGAGGGAAAGTATTCCCTGTACCTGCTCTCATCCAGACGATCGGGAAGGAAATATCGAAAAGCTTCTTGTTCCTTGGTCACCACTCCATCTATTTCCTCCGGGTTTTCCCCGTCCATGATGGATTCAATGGCTAGCTCCCCCTCCCCCACCACGGCAAGATCAAAGCCACTGAAATTAAGGGCACGCTTTGGGGTCAGGGCCACCGGTCCCCCCAGTATCATTTTCGAACTGGTGGCGATCCTGCGGCATTTGCGCCCTATCTTCTTCAAAGCCTTGAGATCCATGGTCATGGCGGAAACAAGGATGAGGTCAAAATCGACCTTCCTACTCCTCTTGAGGAAATCTTCCGCCAGCTGGATGCGGCATTCAACGCCCCGGGATTCTAACAAACCGCATATCAATCTGGGACCACACCCTATGACATCCCTGGTAAGCTGTCTAGTCCCCTTACCGGAACCTAGGGCGTCTATCATCAAGGCTCGCATTGGTTACATTCCCTTTTCCGGACAGAGGATTTAACTTGTTCAGAGAACTGGCCCTTCCGACACCTTTTTTGATACCTCTACGAAATCTGGAAATCGGAGCGGACGGCTACGTTCGATCACACAGGCGGCCAGAGCGGAACCGAAATGACATGCCTTTATGCTATCCATACCCGATAGTCTCCGGTGCATGAAACCAGCCATGAAACAGTCCCCCGCACCCGTCCAGTCGACGGGGTCCGAAGGATATGGGGGTATGGATATCATCTTGGGGCCGGAGTACAAAAGTGCGCCCTTGGGCCCCAAGGTGATTATGAATTCGCGCGGCTTCCCTTTCTCCCTTATTGCGCTGGTCGCCTTCTGCCATCTTTTTTTGGACCCTAGAATGGATCTGGCCTCCTCCCTGCCCATCTTGACTATGTCGACCGAGTTCATCCATTTCCGCAACTCGGTTGATAGGCCGGTTGAGTGCCTGATTTTCGCCGTTTTCCCATCGATCCGCCTGATTAAACCCTGAACATCGAGGCTACGGAGAGAAAAATCCTGGAGATCACTTCTGATATCCGAATCCAGCTCATGCTCCACCGGTCCAAGATGGATACCACAGGAGTCCGTGGGTGCCAGGTCCAGATCCTTCCGAGTTATCTTGGAACTCCTTTTTAGAAGACGAATCGAGCGTTCAGGGCCGCGATAAGCTAGTTCAAATCGACAGTTGCTCCCTGGGCCCACATATTGGGTTTCTGCCCCAATGGACTTGAGCTGGCGAAGCATTTCATCGTCATTGGTCTTGGTGATGGCTATCGACCGACCGCCTAGGGCCGAGAATGCTCCCGAGAAATAGTATACGGTGCCCCCTACACCGGTCCTTGTCCCCTGCTTTCCTTTCACTATGTCCTGGCACAAGCCACCTACTACCAGGCAACAGGTCTTCATCCATATACCTTCCTAGAGAATGGAGATCCCGCTACCATGAATCAACAGCCCGACCACAACTGCGGCTAGCCCCGAGATGGCGCATATGAGCCAGTGAAGGTGGACATGCCAACTCTCCCTCTTTTGAAACAAATGCATGCCCAGGAAGTAAAGTGAACCATACTCTCCTCCCGGTGGGGGTCTTAGGGTTCCGTCCTCGTTGACCGTGGCAAACTTTGCTTCAGGGTTCCGGGAGAAGTAGCGCAACTTGGATACATACATCAGAAAGTTCACGATATGGGGGATTAGAGCCACCACGGCAATGACCTTTATCCTCCCCACCAGTGATGCTATGGCCAGGCAGGCTCCTATGGATAGAGTGCCAACATCTCCGGGAAATACACGTGCCGGCATTCGATTGTATATCAGGAAGGCGGCAAGTGCTCCAATCATAGGGGCGAGAACTATCACCGCCGACCATCTCCCGATAGCGGCGGCTGCCAGGGCGGTGAAGGAACAGGCAATAATTCCGCATCCGATCTCAAGGCCGTTAAGCCCGGCATACATGTTGGTGAGGTTCGAGGCCGCGGTAATACCGATGGGGATAAGTACCAGGGGGTAAAGCAATCCGAGGCGAATGTACCCGGCAATGGGTATCCAGAATCTATACCTATCCAGAAAGGCAAAGGAAAGCGGTAAAGCGGCGAAGGCGGGTAGTATGACCTTATATCTCTGAGGAATATTCAGGTAATCATCGACCAGACCGATAAACCCGACGGAGAGAACGGTGGCCATTGCCGATAACATCCAGATATACAGCTCCTCCTTCGGTGGATACCCGGGCTCCGGCTGGTAGGAGTAACTCACGAACATGTAGCTGAAAAGGGTCAGGCTTACCACAACGGCCATCACGATGGCTATCCCCCCTGATTCTGGGACATAGGTTTCCTTTACCTTGAGCATGTCCCGTCCTTCTATATCCTCCTCCCCCAGTCTCGATATCAATTTGGGCATGGTTAGGTATACGATTAAGAATGATAGGGCCAGACCCGACCAGCAAAGGATCATGGAAATCATATCGGGGTTCATGAATCCATCAGCTCCTCGATTGCAGCACAGTACTCGTCCGCCATCTTCTGTATTGAGAATGGCTTGACGCTATCTCGGCATCTTGTTGAAAGCGTGTTCCATTTGGTTGTATCCAGAGCCATCACCGCCTCCAGACTTTCAGTATATTCCTCCGGCGTTCCCTGTTTTATTGGAGTAACCACCTCATCCAGCCGAGGGTCCAGCTTTCCTGGAGATGCTACAGGCAATCCGCAGGCTAGGTACTCCAGCATCTTAAGCGAGGCACTCTCGACAGCGGGAACCAGGCCCATACGACATCTCGAAAGCAATTCTGGCACCCTTTTGTATTTCGCGTACCCTTGAAATTTGATATCCGCTTCCCTTTCACGGGCATACTCCCGGTAGAAATCCATATCCTCCCCTCTTCCTATGAAGAGGCATCTGGCTCCAGAAATGGCAATTCCATCTATCATGGTTTCGAGCTTGTATTGCTTTTCGATCTTTCCCAGATAACAGGCATCGTACTGCTTCTCGATTTTGGGGTATGGCCTTAGGAGTTCCAGATCGACCCCGTTGGGAACGTATTTGATGTCGCTGAGACCCGCGTCCAGATAGTTCCGGTAACTGGCATAGTCGGCACAGATGACCAGGTCCATTTTTTGGAGATATCTCTCCTCAACCATATCCACCAAAAGCCCCTTTAACCATCTGTTATGGGTGATGGATCTCTCGGAATCCGTGATATCGACGACATTCAGCCCCCGGTTTACTCCCAGGATTATTGGCACGTAGTATAAATTCCAAACCAGAACGGCATCCGGCCCGCTTTTCATGATTCTGGTTACTAGCTTGGCATATGTCGTTGCATAGTCCAGATAGTAGTTTACATGAAAGGAGGGATCGATGTGGTAAAACTGGTAATCGAACCTATCTTCCAGATAGGGTTTGAGTCTAAGCGGCCTTGACATGGGGGTATAACGATCGATTTCTCTTTGACGCGGAAAAGCGCCCAATAGTTGTCCGGGCAGGATTCTCCCTTCTTCAGAATTCTATTATCTTATGCTCCCTTCCTGATTCCTCGGCTAGCGTCGCTATCTCAACTGCCTTTATCCCGTCCTCTCCAGTCACCGGGGGCTCCGTTCCCTGCTCCACAGATTCCACGAATCTCTCTAGCTCTATCTTAAGCGGCTCCTTTTTCCTAATTGGTATCTTCCTCATTTCACCCTCGGTCATGCCAAGAAGTATGTCCGAGAAATCGGAGAACTCCTCCACGTATGATATCTCGTATTTCCGTAGCTCCTGACGTATATAGTCGACCTCGAACATGGCCTCCAGCCCCTGGATTACCAGCCGCCTGGTCTTGACCGGCGTGAGCCAGTTGACATCTATCGAAGCAAGGACCTGATTCTCAAACCTGATTAGTATCTTGCCATAGTCCGTCTGATCCTGATGGATTACCCTTCCACACTCACAGTAGAGCCTTTTTGGATCCGAATCCAGGATGTACCTCAACATGTCCACGTCATGAACTCCAAGATCCACTATGGCACTCACGTCCCTAACTCTATTTGGGAGCGGTCCAGCGCGGGTGGCAAAGGAAATTGTTGGTTTTCCAAGCTCGTTGATCATTTTCTTTAACTGGATTATGGCGGGATTGAATCGCTCTATATGGCCCACCATGAGATTGATGTCCTCCCGCTTTGCCCTATCGACCAGTGATCTAGCTCTCTGAATATCAAAATCAATTGGCTTTTCAACCAATAGGTTAATGCCATTATCAATGACCTTCGATGCCACCTCGTAATGATTGGCTGTGGGGACTGCTACACTCATTAAATCGAGGTCCATCTCCGAGATCATATCTTCCAGGTGATGGAAATAAGGTACCTTGTACATTTTAGCAATGTGAGAGGCCCTTTCCGAATTGGAATCGCAAATAGCTGATAGTTCGACCTCCTCGATCTCATTATATATTCTAGCGTGATTTCTCCCCATTTCGCCAACGCCGACTACAGCAGCCTTCAACTTCTAGACCCTACCTCGATATCAGGATATTGTGGCTCTATTAAATATCTTGAGCACTTAATAGGTCTCAGGGATACATTTTAGAGAAAATTGGAAAAAGCGTAGATGGTTCGGGAGAAGAAGCGCATCCTAGATTAACCATATTGTCTTCTCCATTGATCCGTGATGATTTCTATTTGCTAGTCGGGCATCTGATTCAATTGGAAAACGAGGTTGGGTGGAAGGTCTTTGAAACCAGGTGGAACCAGGGATCGGCATGACAGGCTTACCTATTTGATTGAGAAGAATAGAGTCCCTGACCCGGTGGATCCCATAACGGATGATGGGGTTTTCTGGCCTGATGGTTTCAAATTTGCGGCTTGGGCAAGTCATGATGTTGATAGATTTTATACACCAAGAGTTAGAATCCACCAATCAGTTACACATCTAAGAAAAAAACGACTTAGAAAATGTGCGAAGACACTTTTGGGAAGCGATCCCTCAACGATTGGAAAGATCGTGGAACTCGATGAAAGTTTGGGTATCCGTTCTACTTTCTTTCTTTTGGCCGATAATTATGGCCACGATTTGAACGGAGTAGGAATTGGTCTTGATAAAGGATTCGAATTCGGGCTACATGCTTCCTATGATTCTCATTTATCTAGAAAGAAGCTGAAGCAAGAAAAGATGAGTCTTGAAAAAGCGATTAATGTCGAGGGTATTTTGGGAGTTCGTCATCACTATTTACGCTTTAGGAAACCTGAGACCTGGAAAAGTCAAATGGGAATCTTCAAATATGATTCGACACTTGCCTGGCCAGATTATGTTGGGTATCGTGATGGAAAGGCAAACCCATTCCCGACGCAATACGGCCTTTGGGAGATTCCACTCGCAGTTATGGATGTAACGGTTTTCAATGTCCAGAAAATTCGGTGGAGAGAATTAAAGAATCTCGTTGATTCTGTTTATGAAAGTGGGGGAGTATTTACCTATTTATGGCATAACGAATCTCTAGCAGAAATATCCGCAACTAGGCCATGGCGAGAAACTTATGTTAAACTCACTCATTACTTGCAGGAGAAAGGAGCCTGGTTTGCTACTGGAAGGGAAATTATCGAATGGGCAGAAGATAACTGGCCCTTTCAACCATATGAAGTGAATAGTTCTAGTGACTTTCAATAGAATTTCTCACCTTCTCGGGCCCTCTTTTGATTCCGAGTCATGATTCTAGTTTTCATCAAGGAGAAGAGGACTTCGAAATAAGGTCAGATAATTCCAATGTTTCTCAGTATTCTTCCTAGGGCTTTTGCACCGAATAGGCATTTTCTCTTTCTACTTTTCCATTGTAATGAATAATAGGGAGTTATTCTACCTCCAAATTTCCGAAAATACTTCTCAATATGCTGGACCATAGATCCCTCAAAATCAAATGTCGAAAGGCCAAGTTCTTCGCTCGAGTATTTTATGGCCTCCCACATGGCCAATGCCCCGGCGCCATGATGGCTATACTTCGTATCATAACCGCCAAGCAGATAATAAGCTGTTGCTTTGTCCCAAATTATATATACGGCAGCAAGGGGCTGCCCATCTGAGGAAATTGCTAGAAATGATCGACATTTTTCTTCTCGTTCCAAAGCTTGGTTGATAGCATATGCCGTTTCCTTAAAATATGGATTTTTATTTTGCCTTGCATAGGTCTTTTCAACAAGATTAAAAGTGTCATCAAAATTAGTTAGGTTTTCCACTACAATATCGTCCTTTTTTGCTCGCCGGATATCTCGCCTGCGGGATGCATCCATTGAATTCCAGATATCGTCCAAATTGTCTAAGTTAAGTCTATAGGTGTAGTTTATCTTGGTTGAGAATCCCTCCCATATGTATGGTTGAAGATCTCTTATCAAGGGAGAGAAACACAAAGCTATATCATCGAAATCCTCCTTAAGAATTCTTGCCAGCTTCCTATTGATTTCTTTTCGATTCGATACTTTTGTCACATATTTTCCGGAACTTGATCTATATACTGGGCCAAGCCAAGGAGTAAGACTGGGTAAACCAGCACGCTTAAGGCCTAAGTATTTCTGGATCACTACCGGGAACCCGGCAAACAATTCATCTCCTTTATATAATGTGTATATCCTAA
>CAZUNO010000018.1:0-58565 GCA_964621445.1 Hadarchaeota archaeon (SeqCode)
TCCGAAGATAACTTACCTGTAAAAAAAGAACTAAAAAGGATGAATTTTTAATTCCAAAAACGCCCTAAAAAATTGCTTGTCTTAGCAGGAAGACGAAATGGGTTTCACACCTCTGTTGGTGGTGGGGTGGTTAAGCTTACTGATTCCTTCCGCTATCCAGGTAATGCTTCCTCACGCAAATTACAACAGGGTGGAAGTCAAGAATGATCCTGTGGCAAAGCAATTACTCGAGAAGCTGCGAAAGAAGGGGTTGGGCACTGCCTTTCATCCGAGATCATTCTGCCATTGCATGATTAACCAGATGGATCTAGGATACTATGGCGAGGCCAAATTTCACGCAGATACACTGGTAGACACAATACTGCTCCAATCACAAGGTAGCTCAATCCACGTAACCAACTAAATCTTTGATGAGAGAATGCAAGTCTTGCTACCATTCCTGAAGCAACAAGTGAAAAAAGAAATCCTCTTGATGATAAAGAAGTCAAGTAGGTAGAAGAAGTCTCAAAGGAGACCTCAACATCGCCAACAGCAACCAACTGGAGGCTTAGACCCCGATTTGTAGCATTCACAGACATATACAAGTCGTTAAGTAAAGTGGCGGTGAAGAACCTCCAGGATTACATCAAGGCTAAACACTACGCCGAAGGGAGAGGAAGAATTGTTAGAAACAAGGAAAAAAGAAGATTGATTAACTCCGTCCTCTTCATTCCACTGAACGAAGGATTATCACCCAAGAAACATCACATTTCTCTAATAATCCTGTTCGGTTACATGTCCTTCAAGCATCGGTGAAAAGATACCCGGTCGGCTGGTTATCATCTATCTCCAAGCTGTAAATCTCTGTGTTCGAGTCTGGTCCACCTAGAGGAGTCTCCGTCCAGGACCCTGTATCTGTACCCTTGTGTGCCGAAATCGCGGTCAACTTGAAACCATTTTGAGGATTCGGTAGTTCCTAGTACACCACACGACAAATTCGGCGGATCACACAAACACACTGCCCGTCCAGGAGGAACTCCATCATCTCTTTCCTGTCCCGGATTTTGGGACAAAACATTTCTATATAAACCACCCTAAAATCCACTCTGGGGGGTTTGTGTGAGTCATAGAGGAATTTATTTTCTTGGCATTTTAATTATCGTTCCCATACTATTTGGATCCGTTCTAGCGACTCGTCGCCATGCGGGCTACACTGGGAGTTACATGGAAGAATGGGGGGTGTCCGGTAGGATTTATACAATAAACCCAAATGTCATATCTAGCACTCTTGTTGAGTGGGTTAGCGTAGTATTGAGTTATGACGGCCCATATTAGGTACAACTCGGCTACGCCAAGAGACCATGGTGGCAGGGAGGACGGACCTATTATAGGGAGACGGAAAATTCGAACTATTACAGTCGCAGGTTTTTTGGCAGCCCATCGGCCCTTAGTTGGCATACATACCTAATAAAACCCCTCAGCTACGATACTTGGGAATGCTACATCGACGGATCTTACGAGGGTGGTTTTGCCAACGTAGAGCCTTGGAACACGGAGGATTTACAGGCGATGGTGGAGACCTTTGCATCGTATATTAGGATAGATGGTTCCGAATTCAAATACCTCAAATATTATGACATAGATAATGGTAATTGGTATTCCTGGTATCAACATTATAGTTATGCAGATGACCCCTATTGGGTTGAACAACTGGGCCATTCCTGGTTCAGGGCATATGGAGGTGGTTAACCTGAAGACAAGGATTAAAGTAGTCATCGGGATGGCATTGGTCGTTGGGATCGTTATAGTTACTGCTCCACTTCTAATGAAAAGCCCAGTAAGCCAACCCGCGCCCTTTCCTATGGATACCGCCGAAAAGCTCAATGTAGAGCAGCTCGCAGACAAGGGATTTCCTGGGAATATAATGCTCCCAACCTGGATGCCCGGTCAGATTAAATTACGAGAGATATACTTTGCCGGTGTTGCTATTTTGGTCTACAGCGATGAAGATGTCCGGGATTACCGTGATGACGATATCACTATTGAGATCAAGAAGAGCAACTTCTCACCAACACCAGAAAAACTCAAGGAGCATACTTCTGGTGAGGTTCTAAAGGTCAATGATTTCTGGATAGTACTTCTTGAGAATGCGAGGCCCGGCCCAAATCATAGAGAACGGGGCATAGAACCGATCTTAACCTATTTCTGGCATGATGGCTTCTACTACATTATCACAGCCAACAAGGCCCAGACAACCCGAGAAGATATGATGAGAATCATGGAGAACATGAACCCAATTGGGCCGGAGACCCTTAGAAAGGCCACCGACAGTGCCGCTGCATGAACCATATCCACCCGCCAGCGGTCAGAAGAACTAGTGATAAGCTAGTGGGGGGAGGCGTTATTGGGACATAATTATTGTTTTGGTGTTGTTCGGGTTGTGAAGAGCTTGTGGAGTACTGCTAGTGCGAGGGTGGCGGTTCTTCTTCTTTCCTCTCGGCGTTGTCTGATTTCCGGTCCGAAACACTCTTTGTCGGCTGAGAACATGGCTTCAACCAGGCTTCGCCGATGATACTTCTGGAGATAGACCTGGGGATCCTCGAATGCGGCGGAGCACGCCTACCAAAACATGCTCCTCTCCTTCATCAAGGACCACCAGAAATGGCTTGAGGAGTACCGCAAGAGATGCATCTTAGAAACCTTGTTCCGTCTCTGAAAAGAAGATTCCACACACCAACGCAGAAAAATCAGAACCAGAAGAAAACTAGAAGTAATAGCCAGAATATGTGCCCACAACCTAACCCAACTACCCTACGCCACCCGGACCAAAAACCTTCAACCACCACTCAAAACAAAAACAAAAAATAATGTCCCACAGACCCCAGCGCGGAAACATTAAAGAACTGCCCTTACTCCACCCATGTAACGGGTCGGGAAAGGCGTCTATTTCTTCCACAATCCCCCCAAACACAATCCCCCCACCTTTCCCGGCCTTAATTACTCAGCATTCAAAATCCATTTCTTTTCCTTTCTTAGCTACCGCTTGAAGAATTAGAATAATGACTAGTTAGGATGTTCGGAGTGGGCTCTGTTGGGGCTTCTTTTCAAGTTTACCTACCGCAAAACAGGGCATGCCGCCTGAAATTGTCCATGCGAACATTGAACAGCAAAAATGGGTCATATAGGGCTTTATTCGTCGGCCGACAATTGGATAACCGTTCTAGAAAAAAAGCAAAATTTTTCGAAAACCCTCGAAAACCGGTCCATAAGCCCGAAAAGACGTCATTTCTGTCCTAAAATCGGGAAAAGTTTCCCTTATCGCCCGGCTCAAGCAACCTAATATCCATAGCATGGCCCTTGCTTGAGCGAATGAATCCCATACACAAAAATTCTCGCAAAAAAAGACCGCAACAACCACCAAATCAGAAAACAAGGCCAGAGAGTAGCGACTCCCGAGCCTCTTAAGAAAAATTTGAAAAAAATAGAGAAAACATCATGGCAGGGGATACGAATGAGCATCCCGTATCTACCATGATGCGGCTTGAATTTAGACCCGAACGGTGCTTCTACGGAACCAGGCTCAGATCGCCCTTGTACGCGGCTTCCAAGGTCGGCCTCATGAGGTTGTCCACGTCACCGGCCTCAGCATCCATAGGCTTGGGCATGTTCTGGAGTTTCATCTTCAGCTGCGGATTCTTGGCGGCCTCTATCATCACGTCTATCCTCTCCTCCTCCACGCCTGCTTCCTTCAGGCTGAGAGGATAGTCAATGCTGTCCATCAGGGACAGCATACCATTTGCCACCGCCTCAGCAAGCTCTCTTCCGGAGAGTTTCTCCGTATCCTTGTCAAGAAATCCTGCTTCCTCAAATGTGGGGGCTAACTGTTTCAGCTGATCCTGAATTGCCTCTGAGAACAGAACAGTATAATAGGGATTTAGTATGGCGCAGGCCCTTCCGTGTGGCATTACATCCACCAAAGAGAAACTGCCCAGATGTCCACCATTTGTACCTCCTAGCATAATGCTGTATCCACCAAGGTCGGTTGCCAGGCCTAGCGCATATCGAGCTTCCAGATCGCTTCCATCCTCTACAACGTCGGGAAGATTGTTCACCACTAGCTCTATGCTGAGTCCGGCTACATCGCATACCCTTTCATAGTAGGGCTTCCCGGTAGCTCCCATCCATACCTCCCAGCTGTGGGCGACTCCGTCGAGGGCGCCGTCCTTGGTGAAACCCTCGGGCATCGTCTCTGTGACGTCATACTGGAAGACCGAGGCCCTGGGAACTATGGACTCATCCACTATCAGCTTCTTCTGGCCGGTCTTAACATCGGTAATATTTGAGTACTTTGTCAGATGGGCACTGGAGCTACTGGCAGTCTGAATGGCAACGAGGGGGATCTGCTCTCCGCCAGATTTCTCGGTTACTAGACCGGTTCCGAAGTAGTCGTCAATAACTCCTCCATATAACTTGAGGACCAAAGCTGATTTGGCGGCATCTATGGTGCTGCCGCCACCGACAACGACCACTCCATCCATGTCCACCCTGGATATCTGGTAGGCAAGCCGGAAAAGGTCCTCCCGGGGTGCATTAGGATCGGCACCATCATACACGTCAACGATCTCTACACCGGAAGACTTCAGAGACTTCTCTATTTCCTCGTGGACCGGTCCACCCTTGATGTAGGTATCCGCGACTATCCCTACCTTATCCCCGAGCCGATCGGAGGCGAAGGGACCAACCTGCTTAAGCGCACCGTCACCAAATGCATAGTTGTCTCCTTTAAACTCCCTTAGTAGTTCCTCAGCTCTTTCCTTATTCTTCGGATCCAATGAATTCACCTTAATTCTGGGTACTTGTTTGAGTTTCTTAAATGGTGCCCAAATTTATCTACCAAGATATACTTTTTGCGAGGTTTTATACCATTTCACCGAGGGCGACGATCATATCTCCAATCCGCTTCCTTGTTTCCAATAACTCGGCTGGATTGTCCGTATATTCCCTAAACCCAGAACAGATACCTTCGGCCACCGCCAATAAATCCCTTGCCTCGTTCAGGCCGGCAATATCATCAAAATCCCGTTTTCCTTCGAACCGTGCCACACGTTGATTGAGGAGGGATAGCATTTCATAGTCCTCAATACCATGCCGAATACATTCCATTCTGACCGAACTCAAGGGCCCACCATTCGGCCCTGGATAAATGAGCTGACCATCGCCATTCGTGGCCGTGGGGCCGGTATAGGTATTCCAGGGGACATTCGGCCACCTTCGCCCACTATCAATTTCATCTCTCATTTTTTCATCCGGCAATGCCGCAACCTCCCTATCCATCTCAGGTTGTCCGTGGCAATTGCTTGACCAAAGATTGATGCAGTAATAGAGGAAACCGGATATTCCGTACTTCCACATCTGCCAGAAGATAATTCTATGATCTATAGCCGGATAATCCACGAACATGTTTGGAAAGGGGTGCCTTGGCCACATGCTTACATAACACCAAAGGTCATCTCCAGCCCTTCGCCTTTCTTCATACAAATCGCCCATTCTGTCAATTTGGGGTATCCAGATGTCAATGGTTCCAAAAATTTTCGGTAGGTCGTGTTCCGGACCTATTGTACACGCCCTGGGTAAATCGGGATAATGACGATTCACCTCCTGGTAGCCATTCCTCAGTTTGTGGTAATCCGGAGGAGTCACCTCATCGAAACCATAGACGTAGGCCCATCTGCTCCAACCCGTTTTCCTTAGAAAGTTCATGTATTTCGAAATATCTTTCATCCATTTCTCCACATTACATTCCTTCAGATAACCCATCGATATAACATTCCCGCCACGGGACATTACTCTCTCGAGGTCCTCCATACGTGGTCTGGGAGATGTCTCGTACTGGCAGGAAGGGCTAATCCTTCTATTTAGGAGGAAACTGTAATAGGCCCATCTCTGGTCCTTGTCCATTTCCCTCCCGTAATATTCCTCTATCTCCCTCTCAAACATGGGAAATGCCGTTCTCAAGGAGGATCGAACTGGCAACTCAAAATCCCAAACTGTAAGCTCGATGGGAAGCTTCAGAATGGCGTCACCTGAACTCTTAACCACAAACTCGCTGGTGTACATACCTGGCTTTGCATTCGGAGGCACATTGACCGTGACCCACCACACCTCCTGTTCTCCCTTCTTCACATCGATCGGTTCCGGAGGGAGCAAAGGATCAGGCCATCGCCCCACATGTTCAACCGTATATCTTGGCTTTCTCGTGCAAACGTATCCAACCCTCCACAATTCAACGGATTCAGAGCCCAGGATTTCAGATTCAGGTCCTAAGAAGGGGTTGATTTCCACCACACAATTCACCAGATCCGAGTCAAAGGGCAGAATGATGAATTGTCCAGAGTCGCTCCCTCTTTTTCCCGCCCTTAGAACCATCTTTTCCTCAAGTAAATTAGGAAGAGGGAGGTCGGGGCATAACTTCTCCATTCCGGATGTGCTTAACAGAGCCCAATGCACATCAGGGTTGGATAAAGCTGCCCTCTGCCTCAGGAGGCTGAAATTCCGGATCAGTATTATCAGGTCCCCCTCCAGATAATTCCAAACTTCGGCGTGGGTAGTGCCTTCCAGTTTTTCCCTGAGAATGGCAAGATCGTTTCTAAGGACAGCCAATTCGTTTTCCAAGATTCTCGACTCGACCTCAAGTTCGGAGACTTTGCATTGAAGTTTCTCAATCTGAGGAAGTAACCGATTAAAACCTGGGTTGAGGGGCCATGCGGCAATCCGCTTCCCCTCTCCCGATTTTACCTCGAACAACATCTCGCCGCCATCTCGAGGATTGAAGGATATGCTTGCAGTCATGGACCCCTCGTGTATTATCTTCGAATCACGGGCCAAAAACGACCCTCCGGATAGGACTTCCATAATTATCTTCCTCGAACTGGCCTCCCTTTGAAGTAAGCTAAACTCCACTTCTCCATTTCCCGGTTCCACCCGACATCTGGCAAACCCAGCGCAGAGGCCATCTCCTCCAAATGCCACCTGTCCGTACCTAGCGGGTATATCCGACCTACCCAGATACATGACCGACCAGGATGAGTTATCCTCCTGGCGTTTCAATTCATGTCTGAATAGGTTCATTCTCCAAATGGATCCCTTTTCAGGCCTGTTAACACCCAAATCTCGGTAAGGTATCCTGAGAGAGAAGCTCCACCCCTCATCACCTGAATCATGCAATAACTTGATTCCTGATGGGGACCATTCTCCAGGGGCGCCCTCCCCGCCAGCCATCATGTCTACCATTCCTCCGGGGCTCAGTCTAATTCTGAAACCCATCTCTCTCCCTGGCGTGGGATTGAGAATTATCCGCAGCTGCTCGTGTTCATCTTGGCTTTCTACTATATCCGTTCTCCCATGTTGGGGCTTCCATAGCCTACCGGCCATAATCAAGGCTTCATGATCGTAGGAAATCCAGAACTGAGATCTGTCTGGACTCTCGGTCCCATCAATATAATTTAGCAGGTTTGGGATCTCCATCATTCTATTTAGTTCGCTTTCCTCAAATGGTAAGTGGGGTTGACCTAGAACGGGGGTCTCGGGTATGGTTATTCTAGGAACGGGACAATCGTAATACTCTTCCTCCATGGGATAATTGAAGTTGAACATGGCCCAACTTTACTCCAATAGTTCATAAAGGGCTTCGGACAATCCCGATCAGAAGAATAATGTGAATTATCCTGGATAACCGACTACTGTCATGTAAAGCGTGCTCTCTTCCGCTCCATCTACCCCGATGAGCTGGTTAACTTCCTGGTCATAGAAAGCACCTATTTGACAGCTTCCGAGGTCCAGAGCTACCGCCGCTAAAGCCAGGTTCTGAGCAATGTGGCCAACATCCAGATACACGTACCTGTAAGCCCTTTGCTCATATTTCCATTTGGACCGCTCAAATACCCCCGTCCAGACGAATACCGCCGGGGCCCCGGAGGCCGATTCCTGATCCAAAGCCGCCTTTTTGGCTTCGGATGCGAAGTCCCCCTTCCTTAGCTGTTCTAGGGAATGGTTACCCACTGAATAATGGTAAATTCCCGAATCCAGATCGGGGGACCTATTGAGGATTAGGTATGTCTCAACCGGGTAAAGGGCTCCCGCAGAGGGAGCAGTTCTAAATTCATGCCCCGACTTGATGGCGGAAACTCCCTGGCAGGACCAGAGCAAACGAGAGATCTCTTTTGAGCTCAGGCCAGTTTCCCTGAATCTCCTTACGCTCCTCCTGTCCGAAAGCACGGACCATATGCCAGCTCCCCCCTCAAAATCTACTTCCGGTAGCTTTATCCTTGGGCTATCCGGATAATTTTTGTAGGTTTTGGGTTTTCTGGACCAATCAAGCCTTCTCCCGGAAAGCTTCCCCCTTTCATATTTGGTCTCCTTCTGGAATTCGTCGCCAGTTTTCTTACCCATCCTGTTACCCAATCTGGGCCCGCTTCCAGGGATTAAAATCTCTCATTCCAAACCTATTCGATGTCAACTAACTGATTATAAGCTCCATTACAACCACATCTAGCCACATCCCGAACTTATACCCAATTTCCCTCAATATACCAACCTTTTGGAAGCCAAAATTGTTATGTAAATTTATACTGGCCTCGTTTTTACCATCAATACGGGCGATGATTGCATGGTGTCCTGAATCCTTGGCCCTGTCAATTAAGTCCTCAAGAATTCTGGTTCCAATCCCCTTCCGGCGATAACACTTACTCACGTAAACCGAATCCTCCACCGTACTGTGGTAGCAGGCACGCTCGTGGTAAGGTGACAAGCCACCCCAGCCCGCTATCTCGCCGCAAAGCTCGGCCACGACCACCGGATGGTTCTCCCCATGTTCCCCCAACCACACCCTCTTCTCTGTCAGCGTCTTGGCCACCGAGTCGAAGCTGGCCGTAGAATTTAGAACCGCATCATTGTAGATATCAGTGATCTCAGCCAGGTGATCCTCGCTTGCGGGAAGTATAACCAGGTCCTTCGCCGGCCCTTCGCAGACCATTTAATCACTAGGTTCCCTTGAATACGATATCTCCGACTTCAACAGAGATGTTCCCCGCTACTAACGGGCACTTGGCTATGAGCAGGAAGAACATATCCGAATATTCGCTCATCTCCTCATAATTTCCCTGGCCCTTGGAGATCGTAAGGTCATGCTCAGCGATCCATCCCCGCACCTCCTCGGAAAGCCTGGGCGGACCGGTATTTGGCTCACCATTGGTAATTTCCAGGAATTCCGCCCCCTCGATATCATCAAGACCAATCATCTCTGCATCATCCATCGTTACATCGTTCAGAATTGGCCCACCCTTAACCACGAACTTGACTATATCCACATTTGATAGCCTCTGCAGGGTCTCGAAGAATAGCTTGTCGAAGACGATCTCCCCTGCATTGTCCAGGAAATAGAGAACGGATTTTGCCTGCTCAAGCTCTTTCCTGAACCTCGGCGAGTCATCAACGGCGAAATCCTTTTCCAGGACATCATCTATGGTCTGAAGTAGATCGTATTCCTGCACGGCCCCAAAATCGATGATATTACCGGCTATGGCAATCCTGGCTGCAGTCATCATCTCATCCTCGGAATCCCTGACTATCTCTTTCATCTCATCATAGAGCTTTAGAGCCTCCTGGTTGCTGTCCTCTTTAACTCCCTCATAGGGATCCCCACCTCCCGTATAGGTTCTCACCAGGTGGTGAACTTCACGGGCCAAGGCCGGTGGGGTGGAGTCCCATTCAAGGTCCAGGAGCTTTTCCATAACATCCCTGACCACCTGTTCATGGACCCTTTCATCGTCGGTGACAAATCTGATTGCCTGTAGTGCCTGTCTTTGGAAACATGGAATACAATCCAGATTGAGTTTCATTTTCTCATCACCTTCTTTGGATCGCCTCGGTCCTTCAGCCAACCGGTTACTGCATCCGGTCTTGCATCCAGGCCTGGTATATGGGGTTTGATATCCAGTACCGGCGTTCCTTCAACTGCATCTAGACCACGGACCTTTAGAAAATCTGTCCCTCTATCCACAAGCTCAACTGTGCTAAATCCCAGGGGGCTAGGCCTTCTCGGGGACCGAGTTGTGAAAAGACCATGAAAATTGACATCCCAAGGGGTTGTTATCTGCAACTCCCATCCCTTTGAAAGATGAAGGTAGTAAATCAAGTTTAGGTGTGAAAAACCTTCAATATCTTTCAGGGCAGGGACGAATTCCTCAAAGAGCCTCACCGTAGACACCTCTTCCCCGTCCTGTGGAGGGGCGTCAGCTGTCCTCTTATAGGGTGAATGAACCACGCCAATAGCTCTGACCTTGAAATCTATATCGGTTTTACTCATTCCTGGGCCTCCTCATAGGCGGCCTTTCGCAGCAACGCCTCTTTGATGCGCGCCTTATCGAACTTGGCCTCTCTAGCATAGGTATGCAGCCCGTTTACCTCTTGCTCAATATCGTAGAGCTGGGTGTAGCAAAAGCCGCATATCTTACGATTGTCCAGCAGACAATCCGTAAGTCCCGAGAACCTTTCAAGAAACTCCTCAACTGAGTCCGGCCGCTGTCCATATCCCCATGCCTCCTCCTGAACCTCCCCCAGATTCCACCAGGCACCCCCGAACTCGCTGACCATTACCGGTTGACCGTCATATTCAACTTCATCTTCGGGCCGGTTTCTATAGGGCACCCCTTCTCGTTTAATCTTGAGATGTCTCTCCCTAAAGGATTCAACTTCCTGATCATAATCATGACTATCGTATATATCCGTCACTACATGGGTATACCCACTTGTGTCTATAACGGGCCTACCTGGGTCCATTCTCTTGGTAAGATTGTAGATACTTCTCACGAACTCTACATCCTGGTCAGGAGAGGTCTCATTGAACGGACACCAGCCGATTATACAGGGATGGTTGATATCCCGGCTAACCGCCTCTTGCCACTCCGAAAGGAAGTTCTGTTTGGCCTCCTTTTTTGACATATCGATTCCCCAGCTAGGGAACTCTCCCCAAACCAAATAACCCAGCTTGTCAGCCCAGTACAGGAATCTAGGCTCGAAAACCTTCTGGTGGAGCCTAGCCCCATTAAACCCCATTTCCTTGGCTATCTCTATGTCCCTTCGTAAGTGGGAATCGCTGGCAGCGGTATATATGCCATCCGGGTAGTACCCCTGGTCCAAAACCAATCTCTGGAATATCCTTTTCCCATTAATTAGAGATTCGTCACCCTTAACCTCCAGGGAACGAATGCCGAAATAACTGCTAACCCTATCGATCTCCCCCCTTTCCGACCTAATTTCAATCCCAACTTCGTATAGAGTTGGATTATGGGGGCTCCATGGCAACGGACTCTCAGTCATAGCCAGGGGCATCTTTGCATATCTGCTAAGGGGAACCCGTCCGTGGCCAACCTCATTTCCCTCCAGCTTTACCTTGGCCTCGATGATTCCCTTAGCATCACCCGCAACCTCAAACATTAACCAGGGGGTGTTGGAGGCGATTCCCCTGCTAACGGTGAGATTCCTCAAGTAGCATTTCGGCGTGGATTCAAGCCATACCGTTTGCCATATTCCCGTCACCCGGCTGTATCTGCAACCATGTGACTCCAACTTGGTGGATTGCTTCCCGCAAGGTTGAATGCCCCTCCGATTGTCGTCCAACGCCCTGACGACAAGGATATTCTCGCCATCCGAAATATGGCTCGAAATATCAAATGAGAACGGGGTATACCCGCCTTTGTGGGTTCCGATAAAATCTCCGTTTACCCACACATTCGTTCTGTAATCCACTGCCCCGAAGTGCAATAATATATGGCTCCCAGGATCCATACCAGATAGATTGAAGGTTCTTGAATACCATACCTCTGGCATGAATTGCTTACAATCGACCCCCGATAACCTGCTTTCGGGAGGGAAAGGAACGATGATGTCCCCATCCAGGGGTTGATTAAGGTCGCCATGACCTCCGATTTTGAAATCCCATTTCCCATTGAGATTTTTCCATGAATCCCTCACTATCTGGGGCCGAGGGTATTCTGGCCGTGGAATTTTGTTCATGGTTCCCATATGCGTAGATCGATGGCTATGCACGTAAAAACGATTCCCTTGAGCCTATTTTCGGATCTAAACCGGGGGAGATGACTAGCCGTTTAAAAACAGTAATCAGAAGCCCCTCTTTGTAACGGACGTTGTCAGTAATAGAAACTGTACTCCCCAGCTTCACGGTAATTGGACTCGCATTTATCCTCCAGAAAAGGAAAAATCTAGAGATCAAACCACTCATTGAGACAGCTCTATACCTAGCCTCCCCATGTCTGGTTTTCTCCTCTCTATCATCAAAATCCTATTCGGTACTTGAACTCCTCCCCATCATGGGGTCGGCGGTGCTGGTGGTTCTGGGAACCCTTATAATTTCAAGATTGGTCTTCTCCGCCCTTCGACTTGGAGATACAGATGCAAGAACCCTCCCGGTTGTTCTCATCAATTCGGGAAACTTGGGAATACCAATATCGCTGTTCGCTTTCGGTGAACAGGAATTGGGCACCATTATCATCTTCTTCGTTACCTCAGCCATGTTCATCTACACCCTAGGTATTGTCCTGGCTGCCAGGGGCAGCGAGACATCGGACACCCATTGGACCGAGGTCTTCAAGCTACCGCTTATGTATGCGGCCATATCGGGAATAATAGTCAGCGTCTTTAGCATTGATATGCCCGATCTCATTCTCCGACCCATTAACATCCTTGGCCAGGCAGCAATTCCTCTA
Organism: Hadarchaeota archaeon (SeqCode); assembly: GCA_964621445.1. GTDB lineage: Archaea > CAYQAE01 > CAYQAE01 > CAYVLA01 > CAYVLA01 > CAZUNO01. Next base: position 12,762 of record CAZUNO010000018.1, read on the forward strand.
TTTCTAATATCACTTGGAATGAGTCTAGCGGGAATAGATCCCCGTAAACAAATCCGACCGGCTCTGCTTTCCTCATCAATACGAATTGGTCTGGGGGTTCTACTTGGATTGGCCTCTGCCTCAATTTTCAACCTGGCTGGTGCCCAAAGAGGTGTGGTTATCCTTCAGTCGTCCATGCCTCCAGCAGTGGCCAGCTTCATGCTTTCCAAAAAGTACGGCTGTAAACCAGAGCTAGTTGCGGCCACCGTATTTACTGGCACCATAATCAGCATATTTACGATATCAATGGTCCTTGAATTTCTCATATAGTCACATAAAAAGAGTTAAGATCATACCTTGCCACTTCCAGGAAATTGGAGGCTTTCAGTTGGAATGGACGCTGAATAATGGTGAAAAGATTCTATTTATAGGAGATAGTATAACCGATTGCGGAAGAAGGGGTCAGTTCTCGCCCCTAGGAAACGGATACGTCAGCCTTTTCTCGCAATTGGTCACTGCAGCTCACCCGAAATGGAAAATAGAGTACGTAAACAAAGGTATCGGAGGTAACAAGGTCACTGACCTAAAGAACCGGTGGAAAGATGATGTAATAGACCAGGATTTTGACCACCTTTCAATCATGATAGGAATCAACGACCTTGCTAGCTTCATCAGAAGTGACCCTGCAAGTGTTGATCCGGAACTTTTCCACCAAACATACGATGGCATTCTCGAGTATACCCTTGACGAACACGATTGTGGTATCCTCCTTCTGGATCCCTTCTACATAAGCAGGGACCACGGCGGTAACTCCATTCGCAGCGAGTTTCTACGCCTTATTCCCGAGTACACCGGTACGGTTACCACCATCAGCAGTAAATATGATACCAAACACATCGAGACGCAGGAACTATTCTCTCGCCACCTCAAGTATCGCGAACCCGACTCATTTGCCCCGGAACCCGTTCATCCCTACCAGCTCGGTCATCTCATAATAGCGCATTCAATTTTCAAAGAGCTGATTGGTGGTAGCCTCTAAGAAGACAATCCTGATATAGGTCGGTTCTCCTATCAACCAGATGTCCGTCCCTGGTTGAGTCTAGATCTATGGAACAGCGTACCAAAGCGCCCGTCTCCCCCATCCGGTCAACTATTAGCCCGCCATGGGGCCCGGTGACCATAGATCTCTTAGGGTGGGTGAAGGCTATGAAAAAACCATTCTCATAAGATCGAGTCCTCATCATGGCCCGGTTGAGATCGCCGTGCATCCCATAGGTTGGGTTTGCGATAAATTCGGCTCCTTTTATTCTCAAGCACCTCGTTGCCTCTGGCCATCTCCTGTCAGCACATATCAGGACGCCAAATACTCCAAAGTCGGAATCTATGATTTCGAATGAATTACCCTTTTCGAAGTTCAGATCATGGTTTTGAAGATGGGTCTTGTGGTACAGGGTTACCATTTCACCTTCCCGGTTGAAAATAGCAGCGGCATTCGCTGCTCGTGAGGAATCCAATCTCTGTGTGAAACCAAGAACAAAATAGCTCTTCAGATCCTCAGCTAATTCCTTGGCCTCCTCTATTATGGGACCTGAGATATCCAGAGCACATTCCTGAAGCCAGCGATCCCTATCCTTCCAGGCCTCCCCAGGATCATTTGGAGCCTGGCTGGCCACATACCCGTCCACTATGCATTCCGGAGTAATTACAAGGTCAAGCTCCCCGGGATTGACCTTCTCCAGTATTCTGGTCAAGCGTCTCCAATTACTCTGCACGTCCCACTTGGTAGGCAAGAAACGTACCAAACCCAGCCTAACATCTCTTGGCAAATCATGTCCTCCTGAATTCTATTTGATCCCAGGATAAACTGAAAAATTAGACATGGCGGGCGACGTTTTCAGATGTCTTAGAGGAATGTATACAGCTTAATTTGAGTATTTCTGTTTTCCGACATGATAACCTACAGCAAAGGCAGATGCTATCCCCAGGTAGCCTACAATATATATGCCCAAAAAAGATAACTCGCCATATCTATTCATCGCCAGGGTAAAACCCAAGTAGGCAAATCCAAGGAAACCAAAGGCCATGAGTCCGCGATTCACCAAAACTGGCCACCTTTTGGTTTAGCTTGGTGATTCTTTCATATTTTTTAATAATCTAGTTGCTTGACCCTGGAAGGCGTATACTGGCCTCTTTCTAGCCCAAATTGGGAACATGATTGAGATTGGATAAATCCTTTCTCAGCCCTTTAACCCCCTGAGCTAACTCCCAGAAGAAATATTATATTCTCTCTGATTTATCAGGTTCCAAGTGAATAGCTTGTCAAGGGAAGTCGTGATCCAGGTAGAGGACCTCACCAAGAGATACGGCGATCTAACTGCGGTTGATGCGGTCTCTTTCAACCTTTTCAGGGGAGAGATATTTGCCCTCCTGGGGCCAAACGGCGCCGGGAAAACCACAGCCATAGAGATGCTGCAGTGTTTACGAAAACCAACCTCCGGCAGCTCCAAGGTTCTGGGATATGATATATCTGAAAGTAAAGGCCAGAGGGAAATACGAAAACGCATTGGAGTTCTTCCCCAGGATTTCAACTCCCTGGAAAAGTTAACTACAAAGGAGAATATCTCCCTATTCGCCGCTCTATATCAGGATTCAAAGGATACGGATTATCTAATCGATCTTCTAGATCTAAACGACCAGGCCGATACGCGTTTTGGTGACTTATCCGGCGGACTCCAGCAGAGGGTCGGGATAGCGGCGGCACTGGTCAATGATCCCGAGATCATCTTCCTCGACGAACCAACGACCGGACTAGATCCTAAATCCAGAAGGGATGTATGGCAAGTTATTCGTAGACTCAAGGAAGAGGGAACCACCGTGTTTCTGACAACCCACTACATGGAAGAGGCCGAAAGGCTGGCCGATAGGATCGCGGTGATCCATAATGGAGAAATAGTAGCCCTTGGGGAGACATCAAAACTCCTCGACGAGTATGGGGGAGATAGGATACTGCTAATAGAGGACCCTCCGGCTGAAAAGAAAGAAACTCTGATGGAGTCCTTTCCAGAAGTTCATGAACTACACGGCGATCTGGCAATCCCGGTTGGAAGCCTCTCCGATATCTCCCACCGCATTGATACCCTTGCCAATATGGGCGTTAATGAGGGAATACAGATCCGCAACCCGACCGTGGAGGATGTCTTCCTGAACCTTATAGGGGCCAAGATAACCGAACAGGGGGAACTCGAATGATCAGCAGGATATTTGCCCTTTCAAAGGCCGTTCTGAAGAACTGGATGAGGTCAAGGGAGGGGGTTTTCTTCAGCTTCTTGTTCCCGGTCATGCTGCTGCTTCTTTTTACATCAATTTTCGGCGGTCAGGGCGGAAGCTCCTTCACCCTTTACGTTCAGAATCTCGACGTGAACTCAACCGGCGGACCGACAAACCTGTCCACGTCTTTTCTTGATACCCTGAACTCAACCGGGGCCTTCTCCATAAGGCATGTTCCATACGAAGTGGATCCCCGGGATTATGTCCAGGATGAGATGGGCGTTTTCGGCGGTACATTCAGGCTGCTAATAATCCCCGAGGATTTCGAAAATGATCTTCTAAACGGCTCTCTCAGGACCAGGATAGCGGTTTCCAAGACCACCGCACATCAGTTTCTCGAACAGGCCGGAGATTCCATCCCACCCGAGCAGAGGGCGGGCATAGAGATAGGACTGGGTCAAATGGACAACGTTCTCGAGGACTTCCCGGAACAACCCATCGCATTAACCTACGTATCCGATTCCAACTCGACCTCGGCCCTCGTGGTGGAGTCGGTAATACGTAATGTGGCGACCAGCTTTAACTCGGCGCTAATCGGTGTGGAACCAAGCATGGAAATTGAGAAGGAGGAAATAACCAGAAGGAAACTCAGATCCGTGGACTACTATCTCCCCGCCATCATCGGGGCCTTTATCATGACCAATGGAATCATCGGGGTAACAACTAATACGACCGAATTCAAGAGAAGGGGAGTACTAAGGAGATTCGCTACCACGCCCATGTCACGATTGGATTGGGTAGTTGGCAACGTAATCAGCCAGACCATTCTCAGTTTTATGTTGGTATTGGTTATGTTCGTCGTCGCCTGGGTGGTCTTCGACCTCCAGGCCATTCCAAATGCGCTAACCCTGATCTACGTGGCAGTGGGAGCCATATTGTTTTCGGGGATAGGTCTTATCCTATCCGGTTTGGTGAAGGACGTTGAGGCCGCCTCGGCAGCGGGAAATGCGGTTGCCTTCCCCATGATGTTCCTCTCCGGTACATTTTGGTCCCCGGAGATCATGCCGGGTTACCTGCAAACGGTGGCCGAGTTTCTACCCCTTACCTACTTCTCAAACGGGCTCCGGGCAGCCTTCGTTCTCGAACATATTCCCAGTGCTCTGACAAACCTCGCGGTCCTCATAGGTATGGCCGTGGTTTTCATAATAGTGGGATCTCTGGTAACCAAATGGCAAGAATAAGACTCATCGCTCAAGGTCCTTTAGAATCCCTATTGCCTCGTCTATGTGCTTCTTTGGATTTAGCTGCGAGGAGAACACGTGTCTGACAATACATTCCCTGTCTATGACAAAGGTCACCCGCCCAGGAAGCACTCCTAGGGTTTTCCCGACCCCGTATTTCTCGCTGGCCTCCCCATGAATATCACTAAGTAGAATGAAGGGAAGCGACTTTTCCTGGGCAAAATTCTTGTGGGATTCCGGGTCATCCGAACTAACCCCTACCACTTCGGCGCCGAGATCGGTGAATACCTCGTAGCTATCCCGGAATGCACAGGCCTGAATAGTGCACCCCTTTGAACCGTCCTTGGGGTAAAAGTAAAACACGACGTTCTTCTCCCGCCAGAGATCGGAAAGTGTAACCATCCTCCCATTTTGGTCCGGTAGGGAAACATCCGGAGCCTCATCCCCAACCTCAACTTTGGTCATTCACCACATCTCCTTCTCCCTTCAAAATCCCATTTTAGATATCGCTAGGAAGGTAAACAGCCCTCCTCCAAGTCCGGTGTTTATATACGGAAGATACCAGTAGACCCTATCAATTTCGATGCTCTCCTTTATCAGTGCCGATATTGAAAGAAGCGGATAGATGATCACCAGGAAGCTAAGCGGGTGATAATTCGCCACATGGATGGCGATGAATGCCAAGGCGCTCCAGAAAATTGATACCAGGAAGAGGGATATCTTTCGATTCAATACCACGGCCGTGGTCCTAATACCGGCTTCCCTGTCATATTCTATATCAGGTATCGCCGAGAAGAGATGCATGGCCGAGGTGTGCATCAAACCTGCCAAGATTATCAGAAGGAACGGTAGACTACCATTTGCCTGATAGAAACCCATTACTCCCGGCACCACATACAGACCATTTGAGGCAAAATCCAGGATCGGTCTTGCCTTGAACCTAAAGGGCTTGGCGCTATAGGCGTAGGAGAGGAAGAGAAAAATTCCGAGTAGAGCCTTCTCCGTCCAGCTCGGCAAAAGGAATATGAGGAACAGACTCAGGATAAACACCCCTGTCAGGGCGATTCTCAGCCTCCTCTTCTCATCGACCCCTAGGAGATGTTCCTTTTCAAGCTTTTTGGGATTTTCCAGGTCGGTTTCCCGGTCGCAATAATCATTCACGCCATAGAGTAACACGTTCGCCGGGAAAAAGAAATAGATCAGAAAAATGGCGAATATGGGCGATAAGAAGGCCGACCAGTTTCGCATTCCCAGTGCGTACCCCACAACGTAGGGGCCCGCTACGTAGATCCAGAACCTGAAACGAGATACTTTGAAAGCCAGGCTAAGCGGGTTCATTGGTATCCTCTAACCAACGGTCGGGGTGGTGGTGATTGAAGGAAGTTCCGATCTCCAATCTCTTAACTTTACGGCGTTGGAAAGCCCCCGCCCTAGAACCCTGTATAGGGAGGGCTTCATCTTCTTACTATACACAACTAGTGGATCTTGAAGTATCTGCTTTGCTGTCCACATATACATGTCAGAAGCGGTCTTTATGGGTATGAGGAATCTCCTTGGGATGAATGGGAAACCTCTTTCAGCAGCATCTATCCACCCCCAATAGCGCTCTATCTGAACTCCTATAAATTCCCTGAATCCTTCGGGATGATTTACCACGTGATCATAGTCCAGGGATTCAATTCCGTGACACCGCATCTCATCAGCAGGCAGATAGGACCTGCCAAGACGAAGGTCCTCCTCAATGTCCCGAATGAAGTTGATATATTGCATGGCCTTCCCCAGATATCTAGCAGCGTCGTATGACTCCCTGGGCAATTCCATGATATTTGCCATCATGAGACCCACGACCTCGGAAGAACCGTAAAGATACTCCTCTAACTCGCCGATTGTGGCATAGCTGTCCTTGTAGATATCGGCCTCCATCGAGGCAAAGAATGCGTCCACCCAATCGAGTTTGAAATCTCTTCGTTCCATGAGGTCTAAAAAGGAGTCTATTACAATATCTCCCGACCCAGTCCCCTGGAGTGCCTCCTGATACCTATCCCTGAAAGAATAGAAATCCCTAGTCTGTTGAGGGATGCTATCCACAAAATCGTCGGCCTTTCTCACAAAGGCATATAGTATCGATACGTCCCCTTTCACTGCCTTCGGAAAGAAAAGCGTGCTGTAGAAATAGGTCTTGCTTCCCTTCTTGAATAGAGAATGTATTGTCTTTTCCACCAATTACAGCAACTCCCGGTCAAGCTTTCTTTTTAGGATATATCGTCGGAAACCTCGTTGGCAACTATCTGGGATGATATCAGAGTCATGGGTACCCCTATGCCGGGATGGGTGTAGTGACCTGAATAGTAAAGATTGTCCACCTTCTTGCTCTTGTGGTGGGGTCTGAAAACGGCGGTCTGCATCAAGGTGTGGCTGAGACCTAAGGCAGTGCCCTTATAGGCATTATATCTCTTGGAGAAGTCGCTCACCGTGAATATTCTTCTAACCTTAACAGAATCCCTGATATTCTCTCCGATTCGGGCCTCGAGATCATCCATTATCTGGTTATAGAACTTCTCCCGGATGGCTTCATCATCATTAAGACCGGGGGATATTGGAACCAATATGAAGAGGGTCTCGCCTCCATCCGGGGCGAAGCCAGGATCTGTTTTTGAGGGGCTATTCACATAATATGAAGGGCTCTCCGGCCACTTGGGATTCTTGGCATTGAATATCTCCTCAAATCCCTTCTCCCAGTCCTTATCCAAGAGCAGTGTGTGATGTGCGATGCTCTCCAGTTTCTTATCCACGCCCACGTAGGCAATAAAGGCAGATGGGGCCAGAACCTTCTTCCCCCAGTATTTCTGGGGATAGGTCCGATGTTTTTCGTCCAGAAGTTCCGTCTCGGCATGGGCATAGTCAGCATTCACGACCACTAGATCCGAATCGATATCTCCCTCATCGGTTGAAACGCCTATGGTCTTACCATCCCTGACTCTTATCTTGGTGACCGGCTGATTCAGGTTGAACTCGGCACCGTGGGAACGGGCGATATCCGCAATTGACTGAGCAACGGCCCCTATACCACCCTTTGGAAACCAGACGCCCAGTTCGAAATCAATATAGGACATTATATGATACAGAGCCGGGGTTAGTTTAGGAGAACCGCCAAGGAATCCAATCGAGTATTCTAGTATCTTCTTTGCCTTGTCGCTTTCGAAATAGCCACCGACAAAACGATCAAGGCTCTCAAACATCATGGGCAGCTGAACGCCGCCTGATATTAGATCCCTGTTAAAGAAATCGAGAAGGGAGGAGTATTCCCTATAGATCAGGTCCTTCATGGAAAACTCGTATTTGTCCTTTGCCGAGTCAAGATACTGGCGGAGTTTCTCCCCACCATCCTCCTCAAGTTCATCAAAGAGCTCATAGTTTTTTTCGAGATCGCTGGAGACATCCATCACATCCCCATCGCCAAAATATATCCTGTAATGTGGATCCAATCTTTTAAGTTCTAAAACATCCTCGGGCTTCTTATCGAATTCCGCGTAGAAATTTTCAAAAACATCGGGCATTAGATACCAGGAAGGCCCCATGTCGAAAGTGAAACCCCCCTCCTTGTAGACGCTAGCCCGGCCGCCTATCTGCTCGTTCTTTTCCACAACCGTCGTGTCAAATCCATCCCTGGATAAAAGGGCGGCGGCCGATAATCCACCGAATCCGGAACCAACTATAGTCGCTCTCATTATTTGTTTGCCCCCCAAAGGGAGATAGGGAAGAGAAATTCATTTGCCTTAAAAATCTGCACGGAATACTTAATGTCTGCCCCATCCTGTCAACCTCCGGCCTTTGGAATGAATGGAACACTTTTCTAGGCTCGGGACTGGGCCATCAAGTGATAAAGTGATACAAAACACTTCTTTCAAACCCCAGGATGAAAGCTTGCCAGGGTGGAAACTCGTGGGGACTACTTTGGAAGAATCCCTTGTAACTGGCCGGGCGCACTCCGGAACTCACTACATAAAACTAAAACCCACAGGCGGGAGGAGCTGCGTTGTCTGCAAACCCATCTCGGTATCCGGCTCCAAGAACTACGGGCTAAGCTGGTGGATGAATATGGATGGTGGCCATCCCTGGCACTGGACATATCTCACCCGTTTCACGGGAATAGAACTTGAATTCCTCTCCAATAGCGATCGCAAGATCTCCTCGGAAGCAAGGAGGATTCGATGTCTTCGCACTCCTGGATGGCAGAGAGCCTGGTTGGTTTTCAAGACTCCCCCGAATGCGGCCAAAGTAAGGGTTTACTTCGTGCTGGATTCTCCCAAGAATATCAGCATGGAGATGGGTATCGATGACCCAAAACTGGAACCAGTACCGGGGCCCCTGGCAGATGGTAGGGGCAGGCTCAGGATTTGGGCATTTAAGGACCAGAGATCAACCTACGCCAGATTCTCGGTTAAAGGCCCAGAAAATGGAAACCATTACCCCACTTTCTCCTTCCCCTTCAAGGATGGGAGGTTTTACCACCTTAATGACCCTAACTTAAACTATCTCGATCTCCCGCCCGGTCCCTATCTCATCAAGGCGAGCAGGGGACCAGAGGTCATAGCGGCGGAAAGGGCTGTCGAAATATATCCAGGACAGGAAAAAACCATCGAATTACGGCTGGAAAAGGAGTTTTCGGCCCACGGCTGGTACGGCGGAGACCACCACGTCCACCTCTTCTTCCATAAAGGGTCCATTCACCCCCAGATGACCATCCCGGACGTTATGAAGATAGCCAAAGGTGAGGGGCTTAATTTCGTCTCCTTCTGCGGTGAATGGGGGGAATTTGAAGACCGTCTTGGCAATCACCATATTGCAAAAGACAACGATTTCGTGGGACAGGTAGGCCTGGAATCTGTTAACGACTTCTACGGCCATATGTGTACCATGGGGTGGAAGAAGATACCGGAACAGGGCATACCCATGAGGTGTGTTCCCTGGCCCATGAACACCGACACCATAGAAAGCCTTATTTCCCAGGGAGGAGCGTGGGTAAATGCCCATCCCTTCGACAGGATCACCCCGGGGAGGATTATAGAGAACATGGGTGATCCCCAGAAGCTTTGCAATGCCCGTGAACTACCGGTCATCCTGGGCTTGGGATATAGAACCAACTTCGATATCCTCTGCCATTCGACTCCCGGAGGTGCAGAGCTCAAGACATCGGAGTACTACCGGTTACTGAATATGGGATTCAAAGTCGGTGTGACTGCCTCAACTGATTTCTACGTGGACCAGGCCAGAGGAACTCCCGGCCACAACAGAACCTACGTTAGGTCTGAATCCCTCGATTTCTCATCCATATGTGAGGGATACCGACTGGGTAGGACCTATGCCACGAACGGGCCTTTAATTGATTTCAGGCTGGGGAACCACCAGGTAGGAGATGAGGTAAGAATTCCGGGCGAGGAGGAACTCCCGGTCCAGATAAAGTCCTTCTCCCGTATGGGGCTGGACAGAGCTAAGGTCATCCTAAACGGAAGGACGATCGATGTCATGGAGGCCGAAGGAGATTGGATCAGGGAAAAGATCTCCGTACCAATTGAAAAGAGCTCCTGGGTGGCCATCCATGTCCAAGGCCCAGTGGACGACGATATTGAACCTTGGGACCTGTCACCGGATCAGAGAAATCTACAAAGCCAGTTCTGCCACACATCCCCAATCTATGTTCAGGTTGAGGATGAACCCATCCGGCCCTCCAAAGAGGATGTGGATTTCCTAATATCCTGGTTGGATGCCTCGGCCCAGGCCTTTCATGCCGTGGAGGGTTTCTGGGATGGATATCCCGATTCACATTATATCCACGGGCCCTATTCCCAGGAGGAAAAGGAAAGGATAACGGGGGCCTTTGAAAACAGGATCCAAAAGGCCAAGCAAGGATTAAGGAGACTGCTCGAGTGAATTAACGACTAATCCAGACAGTATCTGAAGGTCACCGGGCAGCCGCTTCTGATATAGAGGGGGTCCCCGAAACTGAGAACCAGCTCCCCATCTTTAATCTCGGCCCTGAAATCCAACGTCTCGGCTCCCTCTATCTCTATCTCCTTTACCGATTCATATCCCGCTGATTTCAGTAGCAATACCCTGACGGGGAAGTCCTCGTCCAATGATATCTCCAATTCTGCCTCGAATCCGTCGCTCTTTGACTCCCTGTACCTAGCTTCACCCCAGAAGGATCCGGTGATAATCGGGCTAACGAAGCTTCCCTGCCAATCCTCAGGTATGTTTGGTCTAAATCCCATGATTCCCCTCGGAATATCGATGTGGAATCCCTGCAGCGCCCACAGCACATGCCATATGCTTCCGGAGTTCATATAACGGTCGCCACGGGGCCTATTCTCCTTTCCAAGGCCAATGGGCTGGTCCCATATCATGCCCCATTTCTCATAGATAAGATCATGAACTCCTTTCACCGAGGAAAGCCCCAGATCCACCTCCCCAACGCTAATGGCCAGGGCCCCGAAGTGGGCCACGTTGTAACCTGGCCAATTGCGGTCCCTGTGTTCGCTACGGGTGATGAACCGGCCCCCTCCCTCCAAATCCATTTCCAGGAGATTTTTCATGGTGTCCAGAGCTTGCTCCACCCGCGCCGGGTCGTTCACGGGACCTTGATTAAGGAATATGGAGTACCATGTACCGGTCAGCTGATCATCCCGGCACTGGTTCTTGTCAGGATTTTCATCAGGCTTATAGTACCTCTGATCCTCCTCGGCGATTTCCTCCTTGCTCCTTGTGTCCAGGCTTTCGGTACACATCACGTAGTGACCTTTTTCCTCGTCCCAGAGCTTTTCCTCAAAGCTATTTTTGGCTTTTGGGTAAAGCTCACGGTACATCTCAGCCGCTTCATCGTCCCCCACGGTCTCCGCTATTTCCGGGAATACCTTTAGAGCCGCCAACCAGAGCCCTCCATCATAAGAATCTGCCCCAAAGAAATGACCTTCGAAGGTATTGCAGTTTCCGTGGCCTTCGGGTAATAGGTCTCCATCAAGATCCAGGGACTTCTCCCTTTCCATGGTCTGCTTTATCTTGTAGTAGATCTCCCTGAGGTCATCCTCCTTCCCGGTGTACAGGTAGTTCCTCCAGCAGAGAAGAACGAACTTTGGATTCAGATCAATCCAGTTGTATCCGTACACATTCAGAAAGTCGATACGGTTATTGCCAAAATCGTGGAATATCTGGCCTTTGTATTTTCCCAGCTTCTCGTAAAGCCTGTCGGAGAAATCGGCGTACATCATCAACTCCCTGTGATCGAGCTCAGGGCAGAATACAAGGGACATTGGAGACCCATAGAACCGCTGATCCAGGGTCCCCAGGCAGGGACAGTTTGGAGATTCTAGAATGGTAAATCTTCCATCCTTGGCCCAGGTCATGTTCGTGGACAGCAGGTAGTTTTGGTTAATGAGCATCTCCTTTAGCCAATCCGGCAAGGTGCTCGATAGAATATACTCCTGCCATCTCTCGACATCGTCCAAATAATCATCCACAAGGCACAGATTATCCCTCAACACATCAATTGAGGAAGCATAGAAGTTGGCATACCAATGACCTATCTTTCTGCCTTCAAAGTCCTCCGGAGTTGCCACCCTGCTGGCAATATCTCCCTTTCCAAATCCCCACCTCTCCGGGGTATACCAGCTGAAGGCGAAAACGATACTGGTTCTCTCCCCTTTCCATAGCGAGAAGTTGGTTCCAACGATGGCAGCGGTCTGATTTTCCCCATTCTCCAGATAGTCCTCCAGACGGAGGTCACTGGATAACCGCTCAAGGAGTTTAGATAGCTTCTTAATATCCGATGGGTCATACTGATGAACGAAAACATCACCCGTACTCTGGCAAACTAGTGAATAATCACCGTAGGCGAAGCCCGCAACTTCGGGGTGTCTCTCCCTGTGGTAAAAGGAGACGCCAGATGCGAAAGGTGATACCTCCACCCTCTCCGCCCATCCTCTGTCTTCGGAGATATGGGGTTCGGTGCTAGGAACGAAGCTATCCCAGGCCACTTTTGACCCCCAGCAACCGTTTATATCCTCCCAGGAAAAGCAAAGGCTGCCCTCAACCTTGCTGTCCGACATATTCTCGATCTCGAAGATGAAGAAGGTCACTGGTAAGCTAAGGGCGTGGGGCGACCGGGGTATAATGGGGGAGAAGGCGGTTAGACGGACCTTAATTGGGATATCCTGAAGTCTATATCTAATAACACACTTTGGATACAAGCCCTGGTAATCGATTTCAGAGGTGTTCATCAGGTAATCTTTCGGGACAACTTCGGAGGCGTTTTGGAGTATCTTGGTCGTGCTGGCCTCCCCGGTGCTGGCTGAAAGGGCCAGGAAGGTGCCATTCATGCCGTCTATCGGAAACACATCGTTATTGTTTATGGTAAAGTGGTGAAAGGATCCATCGGGGCAGAGCTCGATCTTGCCGGTTCCAATCCCTCCTAGGGGAACTCCCGAAAGTTTTTTGGGGTCATCGGAGTCGAGGTCTTCGTTTCGTACCGAACCGGCCGGGCTTTCTAGGAACTCATCATATACCTCTCGGGACATTCATTACACCGGGCGTTATGAAATGCTATTGGATAAAAAATGTGGTGTAGTGGAAAATCTATTAGCCAAGGGCGCTGGACCTAATGCATGATCGACTCCATAGAAAGAGAGGTCCTATGTAAGGGAAGAGAATCGGGAACGACCTGGTTTCACCCGCGACCCTCGGCAATACCCGGGTCCTCGAACCGGGATACCTCATTCATCATGACCCTTCAGGAGATCACCGGGAGCGATGTATTTGGGCACGTTCATGAGACTACCTCCACCGATCTGGGAAGAAGCTGGAGTACACCCGAACCCATACCGGACATGGGAAGAAAGAGGATTCAAGGGGACCTGTTCCGCGGGGTTTGCGATGTTGTTCCAGGATTTCATTCACAGACCGGAACCCTACTTTCCATAGGGCATGATGTCTACTATCGGGATAACAAGTTGGTCAGGCCCTTGGATCGTTATCTGGGTCCGGCATATTCGGTAAAGGATCTGAACAAGGGTACCTGGTCATCGTTACATCGGTTCGCGGCTCCCGACCAACGGATGAAAGGAATTTGCAGCTCCGGCTGTTCTCAGAGACTTCATCTTTCGAATGGGGACATCCTCCTTCCGTGTTCCTGGGCCCCGAAAAGGGACCTCCCCAGATCGGTCGGCACACTTCTACTCGGCTTCGATGGCCAGGAGCTATTCCTCAAGGACTCAACGGAGGAGGAGCTGGCAATGTCCCAGGGAAGAGGCCTCCTAGAACCGTCCCTAACCGAATTTCGGGGTACCTACTATCTTACCATCCGTGCCGAGGACGGGCACGGCTACCTGAGTACATCCAAGGATGGACTCAACTGGTCGAACATAAAACCCTGGTCCTGGGATAATGGACAAACCCTGGAAATGAGTACCACCCAACAGCACTGGCTTAACCATAGCGAAGGCCTGTACCTGGTCTACACCAGGAAGAGCCCATCCAATTCCAACGTTTTTCGTTGGAGATCCCCCATATATGTTGCCAGGTTCGACCACCGGGAGCTTTACCTTGTGAAAGAGACCGAGGAGATAGTCCTTCCTCTGCTGGGCGATGGCATCAATAGACCAGAGGAAGTTGCCAGGATGGGTAACTTCCATACCCTCTCTGCCAGCCCTACTGAATCATGGGTGACAGTTGGCGAGACACTGCCCTCAAATGAATGGAGAGGGAACCTTTTGCTGGCAAGGATAAATTGGCGGGAACCCAATCATCTGGCTCCCGGCTTCTAGTCAATACTTTCCGAAGTCCTTTCCTGCGCGAACGAATTCCCTCTGATTGGCGTAAAGCCTGTCAGTTATCTCCGCGATGGGCTCGGCGGTTGGGAAAACAATATATCCCCCACCTGCTGCTGCCTGCCCTATGGCCTCTTTTACCTTTTGCCGAATCTTTCCCGGTCCATTGAACGATAGGTCCTTATACTGTATATAGCCCATTAGACAGGTGCGGTCCCCTATTCTTCTCTTGATCTCCTCCAGCTCGATATCTCCGTCAGGAGGAGGCTCTATGGGTTCCAAAACGTGAGGATCAATCTTACGTATGCCGGAAAGCACGGTTCCTATCTGCCCATGACAGTGTATACATCCCACGTTATCATTCCTCTTCACGATGTCAATTAGCCTCTTATCATACGGTACAACGTACTTATCGAAAAGTGCGGGTGGAAGGATGGGGGGTGTCACGTATTCGGGACCCACAATCCGGTACATCACATCACATGACTGCTCTGCCATGCGTTTAACGTAATCCTCCAGTCTCTCAGCGAAAAAATCGAGAAGCCGAATGATCAGGTTTTGGTTACGGCTAGCGGTTAGGGCGAAATCTCTCAGAGTAAACAGCTCGGCAACCGTACATATTGGATCGGCCACCCCTATGGCCACTATCCCTCTTCCCCCGAGCATTTCCTGGGAATCGTGGACTCTCGACATGTCAACATCAAGGGGTTCAAAGGGCATGGACATTATCTTTTCCGCATCTTCCCGGTTCTGGACAAAACTGTCGAACCTCCATACCGTCTCCACCCCCTCTCGAGTCTTACTCCTGCGATGCAGCTCACCGTTGGGGGTTACTAGGGTATCATGATGGTATGTCTCCCCATTCTCCTCCCAGGAATCCCTCTCCATTCGTACCTCATCGGATGCGGAGAGGTATACTCCACCGGCTCTCGGCGATCTTGGAAGCACTATATCAGTTTTCTGAACCAGTTCATGAAATCTGTCATAGCCAAGATCTCTCTTCCTTTGGTCGAGTTCAACGAAGGGATCAACATAGGAGAAGGTAACTGGAACTCGATCAGGTTCTTCCAGGTGGAAAGCCCGCATAAACCTCTCTCTTGAATTCATGGAATCGGCCGGATATCTACTGCCGGTGAGTTATCTCCTTAATACTTTCTCCTAGGAATCATGGTTGGATATGGACCCTCATGCAACCTTCCTGATCAGGGAAGCAATGGCCTCGGCAATCAGGGCTCCCGCCTCACGATAATCCCTCCGGGTCAGGATCAACCCCTTCGAGCTTCCGTATGGAGTCTCAATGGTGAGGCCGTAAATCTTCTGGGAACAGCAATGGGCAGTGAAGGATGGCGTTTCCCATCGGCTGGAATACTGGGCAACACGGGGAAAATTCTCATCAGCGTAGCGACCAAGCTTGGCCGAAATCCGATCTGCAGCCCTCTTGGCCATCCGGTGAGCATCAGAATAGGTGTCCGGATTAGGAAGGAAGCAATATATGCCCCCGGTCTCGCAGCATCCAGGAGCGTGAAAATCAATTCCTATGGCCGATTGACACCGGTCCAACCAGCGCCCCATATCCCGTTTATATACCAAGGTCTCATGTCGCATTGGGGGATGACCCCAGGCACGATTCAAATCATAGGGGTAACCATCCTTCCCGTAATGCCCACCCTTCACTCCATCGATGTGTGCCAGTGGGATAGCCCAAATGAAGGGAGTCTCGTCTCCCAGATTCGATAGCTTACGAAGAAATCCATCCAAAACCCAGGACCCTGGCGTCTCCCCCGAGTGTTGTCTGCACATCAGGAAGAGTCCCGGACGTTCCAGGTTAACCCGGTGGTAATTGGACAACCGGGTCAACGGCCGTCCATTTTGACTCACCCCGATCTTATCAAGCCTAAAGGAATCTCCGGTGTCGGATACCAGTTTTCTCAAATCGGGTTCACCATAGGGATAGCAAAATGCAAAATCCAGGGTCCTGGACTCCACATCGAGAAACCAGACCGCGTTCACCCGACCGTCATCCCTCTCCTCCGGTATTCCGGAATGCAAACGGCGCCAGCCGTGTCCCTTGAACCTGACTACCGGGTACATACTTTCCGGGTTTCCGCCTCCAAGAAGGTTTTCGGGGTATTTGAGAACCAGCTTCAACTTATCTGATGAGGACTCCTCTCCCTCAAGCCTGAGAAAGAACCAGAGGGATTCTGGCCCCCCATGGGGATCGGCGGCAAATTGGATTATAGCATTCTTTTCATCTTCCTCGATGGTTACATCACATGCGTTTCCATAGGGAACATCAGTACGTACTTTCCAGGGCAAAGCCAACCATCCTTCTCCCGTGCCGGATTCGTGGACATATATCTTTACCCTCTACTAGCAATTAATAAGCCACCTCTGTTGATCCGCAGACATGCCAAAGGAATCGCACCGACCCATAACCTACGTCATAGATTATGAGGATCATCTCGACTTCGCTGACGAATACGTTTCGAGAATCGCCCGAGCACCGCCGGAATTACTGCACTTGGGGCACGAAGTTCCATTCAACAACACCTGGGGTCCCCTGGAGGAGAAGGAGGACCACCTGTCCCTAATGAGCCCGGAGGAAGTTGAAAATAGGATTGAATCCATCAGCAGTTTCACCGAAAAGCTCCACCAGGCCGGCGTTGAGGTTTTAATACCATACATCTGCAATCAGACCATCGCCGGGCACCCCGAACGAAGAAAGGGGATATGGGAGTTCTATGATCACTGGGAGGACTATTCCGATTTTGGTTTCGGCCCCAAACCCCCGGACCCGGAAAAATGGCTTGCCCGGGAAGAATATGGGAACCCCCATTTTAACTACGAGATAAGGCACAAGGCCTTCGTCGCTCTGGGTATGCGAAGATATGCCCCCTGTCCCAATAACCCCCACTACAATAGATACCAGAAAGGCATAGTGGAGAACATAGCCAAGGTGGGGTATGACGGGGTTTTCGTCGACAACTGTATACTGAATTGCTATTGTTATCATTGCCAGTCCAGGTTTAAAGAGTACATACAAGACAATTATTCGGCCCGGGACCAGTTCGAATTCTTCGGCTTCCAGGACCCGATGGACATCCAACTTTCCACCAAGGGAAACCGCTTCCACTGGGTGAAAACCCAACCCACATTCAGGAAATTCCTCCGGGAACAATTCTCATCCGAGGTCCTGAAAAGATGGTTGGGAACCGAGGATCCTGACCAGGCGCGTATAGAGGAGGGCGGGAATGGATGGCTCTGGAATATGGCCGATAGATACCTTCTGTGGATGGAGACAAGCTATTCCCCAGAGGAAAGGCACCGGATGTTCGGGTCCTCGGAAGTAGCAAATTGGGGAATCATGGATCCAAAAGACCGGGCTCTATGGGCCGAGACCAAGATTTTCTGGGCCAAGAGCGTGGCCAGAAACCTTAAGCTCATTCGCAATTTCGGGGAATCCATCAGCTCGAACTTCTTTGTCGTTCCCAACTGGGGTGAAATGCAACTTACCGACGGCAACAAATTCAGGGAGGAAATCGGCCATGATATGGGAATATGGCAGGGGGAAAGCGACTGGCAGATGTTCGAGGAATCAAACGAGCCGGGCATGATAGCTCCGGGGGTTTACCTGGATTTCATACTCGAGCTGAAGTTCGCCCTTGCCAACGGGGTTCCAGGTGCAATACTAAGTCATGTATCCGGGGATCAAAACACCGTTGAACTCTCACACGCGGAGTGCCTGGCCGGTCTTGGATCATTCATTCAAAGGAAGGACCTCTTTCCCGATGTTAGAAGTAAATACAGGGCATTCCACCGTGAACAGTCTGCCCTGCTGGAAGGGTGCCATCCTTACTACCAAGTTGGTCTGGCCTACTTCTACGATCAGCTCCACCTCGAGAATCTATCACACATGCGTCAGGTCTACAAATTCACCCGCTACCTGAACGACCAGCACGTCCTTTTCAGCATAATTACCGAGGCTGACCTAGTTGCCGGAAACAACCTGCCCTGCAATGTGCTGATCCTTCCCGACCTTCGTTATATCAGCGACGAACAGGTCGCAGGGCTGGAAAACTTCCTGTCTCAGGGAGGTATATGTTTCGCGACCGGGCAGTTCGCATCACATAATGAGAGGGGTTCTGTTCGGGAAGGGAGTCTAGGCCGCCTAATCCAATCATATCCTGATCGATTCATCCATATTCAAGATCTCGGGTCCCTGATTCCTGATGACAAAATAAGCCTGGATGACGCTCGGAGATTGGCGAGAACTACATGGAAAAAGATCAACGTCCCCGGGGGAACTGGTTTCCAATCAATGAAGCATCTGGATGAGGAGCTAGGTATCCAGCGTTATCTCCAGGGGGGAGAGATGGGAAAGACCCTGCAGGGGGAAATGTCTCTGCCATTAACATCGCCCTGGGATGCCCTTGGCATCCGGTTCCAGGGATATAGGAAGGGAGGTAATATCATCCTACACGTGGTGAATTATAATCTGGACCTTCTATCAGAAGACGGAACACGGCAAATTGATGGTTTGGATTCCCTGGAAATATCCTTACCCCGACCCCATGATTTCGCGCCCTCCAAGATAGTTTCAAAAGAACCCGGTGGCCCTGTAGAAAATGTCCAATGGTCCTGCAAAAAGAACGAGGTTTCCATTGGATTGGAGGACCTCAGGTTCTATAAGCTGATTCATATGAAGGGATGAGACCAAAACACGGACTAGACGAGAAAGGCAAGGAAATAACATAGTCCGAGCTGAATGGCGAAGGTAGCCACCACCTTTGAACCCAGGTCCCTCCTGGAGTGAACGAACTTCAAGGTCCCAATTACAGTGAATATGGTTAAAATAAGAAGGAAAACTCCCAGACCGTGATCACCATTCCAGGAGCTAATCAGGGTTCTTGACAAAATCGAATAGGGAACCAATGATATCAAAAACCCTAGTTGAAAAAGGCAGAAGGCATTTTTGGATATCCATTTCTTTTCAAAGGTCCAGTGCTCGATATTGTTTGAGGAAACCAGGTATATCAAGAACCATAAAAGAATCAGGCATACCCATTTCAGGGGAATCGATAAGTCAACCCTCAAAACCCCTTGTATAATCGCGGCGGTCGCCAAACCCAAGCCCCCAAAGAAACCCACATTATGTTCCATGTACTTCCATGAAGAGAAGCCAAGATTGTGTTCCTCCCCCTTTCTATGTACCAGTGCTCCCAGGGCAAACCCCCCTCCAAATCCCAGCCAGCCCAGAACCGCGGAAGCCAATACTTGCCAGTTCGGGTTTGCGAAACCGAAATAGACAGCGGTTCCCGCTGCCCCTCCAGCTACCGCCGCCCATGCATCGCTTCTTGGCGGTGATAGGTGAAGCCTTAATCCACGTACCAACAGCTCGTAACCGGCGAAGGCTCCCAAGGATGAGAAAAGAACCCAGAGCCAGAAATCGTCCAGGCCCATAAAGCCGCCGGAGGCCACGACGCCAAAGCCTATTCCCGCGAAGAATCCCCATAAACCTCCGACCAGAAAAAGGCCCAACATACCATAAAGAGGAGAGCGTTCCTCTCTTCCCTTCTCAGCGGTGGAGTAACCCACCAGGAGCCCGTAACTCATGACCCCTCCAAGTGCCAAGGCAACGGCCAGAACCGAACCGTAAGCCAACATCTGCCATCCATCGCCCCCGCCGAAGGCTAGCCATAGAGACATGCCTGTTAGGGATCCTGCTGCCGCGGCTCCCCACCAGTGCCCCCACTCCCCTCTCAATCCCCATCCCAGGGAGGCCGCATTTGCCACCAACAATGCCCCAGCGATATCCGAGAGAATATTCCATCCTCCTAGTCATAGCCGCCTTTAAAAGAGAGAAGCTCCTCGTAGTTCTCCGTTACCTTTTGGAGTCCCTCGATGACCTGGTCGGAGTAACCGGGGGTCTCCTCGATAAATACTGGCATGCCCAGGATCCTATCATGTACCTCCTCCGACAATGGCAGGCTTCCCTGCGGATAACCCGGGTAATCGCCGCTCAAGGGCCCGCCATCTCCGTAGAGATCGAACCCCTCCGCAAATAATTTCAACCTGTGTGTAAGGTCGTACCCCCTGTGACTCATGTCAATTCCCTCGGCTTCCAAAGCCCGTACCATTAGCTCCGGTCGTATACCCTCCAGCTTTTCGGGGTCATAGATCATGTGCATGCCCCCATAATAGCCTGCCGGTTTGGCCTTAGGTAGAACCTTCACCGGGTCCAGAGATTCTATGTCCCGGAGAGCCTCCCTGATCTTGTCAACGTATTCCTGCTTCCTCCGGTTCCTCTCATCCAGGCTATCAAACATCACCATCGCAGCCGCCGTGGCCCAGGGATGGGTCCTGAACTTCAGGCCGAGATTGGTTGGAGCAAGGGAGCCGTACCTGCTATTTTCGAAATCCTCCTCTAAGCCATCCCGATTAAGGTGACAGAAGAGGAGGATCCTCTCGTAAAGTTCCCGATCATCCGTGGTTATCAGACCAGCCTCGCCTGCCGGGAGAGGTTTTCCCCCCGGCGGGGCTCCCTGCATCGAGAAGCACCCCACATCCCCAACTGAACCCACCTTTTTGGCTCCCCATTCCGCTCCGTGGGCATGGGAGGCATCCTCAATTATCGCAATATCATGCTCTTCAGCGATCTCCATTATGGCATCCATGTCACACACATTACCATAGAGATGAACCACGCTAACCGCCTTGGTGCGCGGGGTTATCCTTTTCTCCATGTCATCGGGATCTATAAGCAGGGTTTCGGGATCTATTTCACAGAAGACCGGTCTCGCGCCCATATGGACCGCGGGTGAAATGGAGCATATCCAGGTATAGCAGGGATGGAGAACCTCATCGCCCCTCCTAACCCCGACCGCGTAATAGGCTGCCCACAGGGTGGAGGTTCCATTGTGCTGACACAGGCAATGCTCGGTCCCCACATACTCGGCGAATCTTCTCTCGAGTTCACGTGGAGTGCCACTGCCGGACATGGACCAAACTCCCTCATCTATCATCCTTCCCACGGCAGTTTTTATCCTATCGGTGGGAACCGGCCATTTTTCATCGGCCTCGACCTGGACCGCCTTCGGCCCTCCCAGAAGAGCAAGTTGGGGCATGACGATCACGGGCGAATATGGTAAATACAGATAAGTGTGACCCACAATTATCCCGAGGACCGATCACTCAGGGGAGGAGATATTTGATGGACTCAAGAGAACGGATATGGAACCTATTCAACTTTCAGGAGGCCGACAGGATTGGATTTGTCGACTTTCCCTGGGGCACAACCATACAGGACTGGGAGGACCAGGGACTCGAGAGGGGAACTTTCATACAGAAGCGTTTTGGCATGGATCTCTACGGCTTGGGGGTGGATGTATCACCAAAATTCGACGAGATGACCTTTGACAAGGGAGATAACTGGGTAATTTCAAGGGATAGATATGGAGTCAAGCAGAAGCGTTGGCAGGGAAGAGATGGGGTACCACTTCACATCGACCCTCCTTTCAAGGACCTCCAGGGTTTTGAGGAAAGGATAGCTCCTCTACTGGATCCCGATTCTCCGATAAGGATTTCGAGTGGCAGTTATCCCTTCAGGGACGAACTGGAAATGATGGTCAAGAAATTCCAGGAAGATTTCTTCGTATTCGCCTCCTTCTTCGGGACCTTTGAATATACACGCCACATATGTGGCGGCACAAAGAACGCTCTAAGGTACATGATGATAGACCAGCGCCTGACCAGGAAAATGTATCAATGCTTCGCGGATTTTATGGGGCCATTGAGCGCCGCCATGTGCGACGCTGGGTGTGACTGCGTATGGGTTTGGGACGACCTGGGATTTGCCGATGGGCCTTTCTTCTCTCCCGCCAACTACCGGAAATTCGTTATGCCCTCTCACCAGGCCATCACCGGCCCATTTAGGAAGAAGGGACTTCCAGCAGTGCTCCACTCCGATGGTAACGTAACCAAGCTGATTCCAGATTTGATAAAGGCTGGATTCACCGCCCTCCAACCTCTGGAAGTAAAGGCAGGGATGGACGTCATTGAGCTAAAGGAGAAGTACGGAGATCAGTTAGCATTCATAGGAAACATCGATGCCAGAGCGCTGGCTACAAATGACCTGGATAAAATCAAGAAGGAGGTACTGCCCAAGATAGAAAAGGCAGCACCCGGAGGTGGTTATGTTCTCTGTTCTGACCACTCCATATCCCCCGAGGTTAGCCTGGAAACATTCTCCGCCTTCTCCAAGATGGCTAGGAAGTACGGTAGATACACCACGTGAAGAGTTAAGAGAAAGCATCTCCGTTCAGGTCCATGAAATATCCATCTCATGGAAATGAAGATCGGAAAACCCTCAGGCTGCCTCCAGATGTCCACCTCGGGTCCGTGAACCCTCCGAATATGGTAGTAGGCTCGGTGGGAACCTGGGAGATGACCCTTCGATTATCAAGTCGCTTGAAAGGCGATGAGATTGTTCTGTGGTTGGGGGGCCATAGGTGGGTAAAGACCGATCTCCTGGCGCAAAACCAGGACCCCCGAGCCCCCAATTATGTTTCCGCAAGTATAGCAGGCGGTCTCCAACTTAAACCAGCTCCAAGAGACCCACCGAAAAAAATCCATGAACTCATGCGGGTTCCATTTAGGATACCTAAGAAGGGAATACCTTCCGGTTCTACCATTCGTATTTTGGTTGGAGATCGATCTCAAGGCAGCCCGGGCTTTACAGGTCCGGTATTTCGATGTGGAAACGTATTTCTGCCCCTTACTGCCCGGCCAAAGCCCGAGACACTTGGTAAAAAAGAATTCAACTGGATCGGTGCATTTCAGTTGGATTTCTTGGGAGGAACCATCGACAACCTAAAGGTCCTTGCTCCCTCCCAGGTCGCCTGCCAGGAACCTTTCTCGGTGACCGTTCGGCCCCAGGACAGGTATGGAAATATATCCGAGCATTCACCCGGGGGCCTTGATATTTCCATCGAGGGAAGAAAAATTCACAGAGAATCTCAACCTGCCTTGAATCCCGCGGGCGCAATTGAGATTGGAGATCTAAGTTTCAAGAAGGAGGGTATAAAAAGAATTGAGGTCCAGGATACTGACGGCCGAAGGGCGATAAGCAATCCAATTAGGGTCGGGAAATCCGATAATTGCCTTTTCTGGGGATTGATCCACGAACATACCGAAATTTCCGATGGAATGGGATCTCTGGGTTCCTGCTATAGAAATCTGAGGTACGGGTCGAGGCTCGACTTCGGTGCTAGCTCCGACCACGATCACGTCTATGAAACAAGCGACGAGATGTGGGGGATGACGAAGAAAGCGGCCGCAAAATACCATGACCCCGGTTCTTTCGTTACCCTTCTGGGATACGAATGGGCCAAATGGCGAAAGAATGGAGACGGGGATAGAAACGTTTACTACCCTGGAGATGACGGCGAGATGTTTAGGTCCGAAACCGGACAATTCGATACCCCAAACAAGCTCTTCCAGGCCCTAGAAGGACAGGAATGCCTAATCATCCCCCATCACACGGCCTATGAAGGCAATTTCTGTGACTGGTCTCATCATGATCCCCAGAAGGAGAGGTTGGTGGAGATATACTCCGTCTGGGGCAGCTCCGAAATGAGCGCCGAGAGGGGAAATCCACTCCCTATCAGGAACCCAAGGGCCTATAACCCCAAATGGATCAAGGTTTCTGGAGAGCGCCCCTCCCTGGGAGAACAGCCGGTGGGCTTTGTTCAGAACGCTCTGGCCCAGGGATGGAGGGTCGGATTTACCGGAGGGGGAGATATGCACAAAAGCCACCCCGGACATGACGTAAGGAAGGGATTCCCGCCTTACGATTATAAACCCGGAATAACCGGAGTTTGTGCACCCGAAAAGACACGCAAGGCGATATATACGGGTCTAAAATCCCGCTGTTGTTATGCCACGACCGGTGCCAGAATCATTTTGCAGATGGACCTGAATGGTTCACCCATGGGTTCGGAGTTACTGGCTGGGGAGTGTGCACCCAGGGAGATCAATCTGGAAGTTCATGGCACTAGTGAAATAGCCAAGGTGGAGCTCATTCGTAATAATCAGGTGATCCGAAGGGAACGGCGGCTGGCAATGGATTTCAAGGCAAACTGGGTCGATGATGAGGACTTCATGGACGTCTCCCTTCCCGCCAACAGATGGTCCAAAAGACCCTTTATTTTCTACTATGTTAGGCTGCAACAGGAGGACTCGGAGATGGCCTGGAGCAGCCCCGTGTGGGTACAGAAAGATGGTGAGTGAAAGACTTGAAAGTTAGATACGAGCTTATGACCCCCTCCGAGATAAGGAAGGCGAGGGAGAGATATCCCGTTGCATACCTGCCCCTGGGAACCCTTGAATGGCACGGTGAGCACCTGCCCGTGGGAAATGACGCGCTCAAGGCCCATGCACTCTGCTGCAGAATGGCCCAGGAAATCGGTGGTCTATCCATGCCCCCGATTTATTGGGGCGATAATCGGGAGGAAATCGCGGAGGTTGTCTTTGATCCCCAGCACTTCGATCATCTGGAAAGGGATCACACGGCTGAAATGATGGAGGCATATGATCTTTCCAAGGAGAATTTCCTTCGGGAAGCAGCTCGTTCGAGAGAAAAGGGAGGCTGGAAGCTTTTCAAGGCCATCCTGACCCATTCCCTCCACCAAATAGAAAACCTGGGATTTGAAGTTGTGGTAACCGTTTCCGGTCATTATCCCCTAAATGGTTCGGCCAAGGAGGTGGCCGAGCATTATGACGGGGAATCGAGGATACTGCCCATCATGGGCTATGATCTAGTTGAGGACCTGGGGTATAAAGGAGACCACGCCGCAAAATGGGAGACCTCCCTGCTATTGAGCCTCAGACCGGAACTCGTCGACCTTCAGAAACTTCGGGAAACCGGTCGCCTGACCGGAGTAATGGGCGAGGACCCCCGCGAGGCGTCGGCTAATTATGGAATAGTCGCCATTAACGAGATGATCGATGCGGCTAGAAGAAAGATCGGAACACTCCTAGGGCAAGCCCAAGGGAAATGATATTTTCCCTTAATACGGAGAACTCCATCCCAGCAGGCATCTTTTTGAACCCGGAGCCGAAGGGACTTGCATGGACACCTTCGATTGCATAGTTGGAAGGAGATCGATCCGGTCCTTTACCCGGGAAGAGATACCTAAAGGGTGCATTAGGAAGATCCTGGAAGCTGCCCGCTGGGCCCCCAGCGCCAATAACAGGCAACCATGGCAGTTTATTATCATAAGGGATCCCGGCACCCTTTCACAGATAGCTTCCCATGCCCGATACGGACGTTTTATCTCCGATGCAGCGGCTGCAGTAGCGGTGGTGACTGATCCATCGACCAAGTGGCACCAGATCGATGGTTCTACTGCCGTTCAGAATATGGCCCTGGAGGCCTGGGATCTCGGAATAGGAACATGTTGGATCGGAAGCCTGGAACGCGACCAGGTGAAGGACATCTTGAACATACCGGGTGACCTGCACCTGCTAACCGTCCTCCCCTTCGGGTATCCCGCTTCGGCGGGGTCTTCCAGCAGGAGAAAACTGGACTCAATGATTCACGAGGAGAAATGGTAGACCGTTAACCTAATACGGATTGGGACACTTTGCCACAAAAATCTTCATAGGAAGAATGACGATCATAAGCATGGCTAGAATCGACACGCTTTCGCTCACCTCGCATTCGGTAACAATTATCTCATCAACCCGTGCCTCGTGACGTGAGCCTCCACCCACCCTGATATATAGCGAGTTGATTGAAGAGGGCCGGGTACTTATCATATCGATTTCCCCCAGCAAGTTGTCCCATTGATAGACTGAAGTCTCCCCCGCAGCTAAATCGACATCTGCCCGGAAGGGAATCCAGGCATCCTGAGGGTAGTATTCGTTGAAGGGAATCACCGTTTGGTTCTCCCGTGTCCCCAGCTCCACCAAGGGAATTCTCGAGCGGTACGATCTCAAACCAAGCGAAAAGGCCACGGAATCACTGTCACCGGCACATGGATCCTTCTCCCTCAATCTGACCTTGAACCCTATCGATATGAGGGAGGAATTCAACGTTACATTCCTCTCCACTAGAGCCCTGTTGTTGCAGAAACTCTCCAATTTTAAGTATCTGTTATTTCGCTGAAAGTTTTCCCCGACCCATAAAGAATCCAAGCCATATCCCGGGGACAGAACTACTCAATCCAGGGACCAATTGGCCGCACTGATATAGGGTTGGTAATCCTCAATCCTCTTTGAAAACCAAACTCAGGTTTCCTTCACAGGAACTAGAACTCGAGTCGCTATAGGCCAGATGTGAAAAGATGGTAACCGCCGCAAAGACGGAGGAAAGAAGGATCAGAAATAGGGCTGATCTCACGTGGCTTCGGAGTACTTCCATGAATCATCTTAGGCAGAGCGATCAATAAAGCTTCTCGGCTCAGGAAAAGAACTCCTTCTATATCCTTTCCATAATGCAAGAAATTTCATACCTCAAATATGAACAACCAAGTGATCCACATGCCGGCCACTCAGAACACTTCGAAGTCAGCTTCCATAACGGGAGGCACACATGTCCACGAAAAGTGCCGATGACCAGAAGAAGTCGCTTATAACCGGTATTCCATCCTCCGGCCATTTACGGACTCTTCCTTTCCGCTTAAGGTCCTGAGGAGCCCTCTCGCCAAATGGGTCATAGAACTCGTAAAGCGAAGACCTGAGCCGCCTCCATCTACTTATCTCCGCCAGGGTGCGGTCACGAAGCCTATTGGCAACCTCCCTGTATCCCATTCTATTAAGACCTTCAGTAATTAGGTAATTGTAATTAATCCAGGTCGGTCCCCGCCACATATCAAGCTCGAAGCTATCCTCCGAAAGGGCGACCGAAGGTATGGGAAAGGAAGGCCAGAACTCGGACTCATTTGTTAGGTGATCCCCAACCAGAATGGTGGCCTTTCTGGTATCTGCGGTTCCCGAGAAAAGAGGTAGAAAGCCATCCACTGTCTTAATCTTAATCCAGGACCCGTCCTTTCTTCGGTCATAATAGAACCCCTCCACATCATTCCACAACCTTTCATTTATCCTGTGGCTGACCTGGCCGGCAACGCGTAACCATTTCTCTGCCTCATTCTTTTTTCCCAGTTCCCTTGCCATCAAGGCTAGGCTCTCGCATTCCCTTACCACGAAACAATTGAGGTCGACGGCATCGAAATCTGGACCATCATCAAATCGAGGACTATTATCCATGCCACTGTCGGCCCCATCGAACTGCCACTGAAGAAGACCAGTTCCCAACCTGTCCATATTCGAAAAGTCCCAGGCCAGATACGCCTGTAAGGGACCGTAAATTTCCTGCAGAAAAGCCTCGGACGGTTCCATTTTGTGTATCTTCATTGAAGCCCAGGCCAGAATCGGGGGCTGTGTCATGTTGGAATCATATTCAGGATCTGGAGCCATGGTGTGGGGAATGAATCCATCGTTTCTCTGCTTACTTAGAGCAGCCATTATACAATCTCTGGCTAACTGCACATCAAGATACATTGCACCAATGGAATTAAACGCCTCATCCCACAGCCACATGTGTCTATGTGGCCACCTATCAGGAGGCGACCATCTGTATTCGATTTCTCCGCAGGGGGTTTCGATATTGGCCTTCATTATGGCACAGGCCTTAACGTAGGTCTCCCGGATACCCCTTTCGGCCTCCTCCGGTGGCTCCAAATTTTTGTAGAAACCAAGATATTTTGATGCCAGATCATGGATATCATTGCTGCGGCTCCTGGCCCATTGGTCGGCCAGATCACCCCAGCATCCGATCATGAACTCGTCCCTGCCATCCTCGGGATCCATTACCAACGCTTTCCACTCCCCCTTGTCCATTGCTTCTCCCTCGTATACTATGCCTGGACCACTTCCCGTGATTTCAGAGGACGGGTAGATAGCACCATCGGTCAGGAGAACTGGATTGCATCCCTCAGCCTGGGACCGGCCTAAAACTACTTTTCTATCCATCCAGGCCATCAGGTACCTTACACTGCTCCCATTATCCAGGGCAAAACTTACATCGATAACATCGGGCCCTACAACTTGGGGCTCGGCGTTCACCGCTTTGAACTTCTCGATACCACTGCCGGTCCTGGCTGCAAAGATCATGCGGAAATTACCCGACTGGTCTTCGCGAGTATGAAATATTATGCCTGGAGGGTCAAACAGGGTTTGCCCGACAAACGGCTCAAACCAGCTAGTCTCTCCATCCAACCCCGAAAAGGCAAATGTCTGCGTTTGATGCCATATCCTCGGAAGATGTAGCTTTTCCCATTCCTGATCTCTCATAGAGCCCTCTCAAAGCATTACATCCTTTAAAATCACCCCCTGGTGGCGACGGTATAAAAAAGACATAAAAAGGAGCTTAAAGTCCTCTAAGATCGATGTTCAATTCCCCGGGATTCTTGGCCGGCTTGTTTGGCGCTGCATCGCTAATAGGGTTTTTCGTCTCCCTTCTCATGGTAGCATTCGTTCTTTACATCGCTGGACGGATAGTCGTCGGCAGTAGAGCTACCTTTGGAAAGGCCTTTACGATAGCCTTCCTGGGCGTGATTATTGGATTCCTGATCTCCGCCATTGTCCCGTTTTTGGGATGGCTTCTGGCCTTCCTGGTTTGGCTTTACCTAATAAAGACCTACTTCCGCACCGGCTGGTTCGCCGCATTCGGAATAGCGATAGTTGCAGTTATCGTGACGGTTGTAATCGGCATAATTGCCTCCATTATATTTGGAGTAGGTCTTTTGGGTATAGGAGCCATACTCTAAACTTGGGCTCTGCCTCCAAAATGACCACCCATCGCAACCCTCCCTCCGGCGGGAAGTATTGAAGAATCACCGCTTCCCCTGTTTAGTGCGTGAGTTCTGATATCAAGGAGCGCATTGAGAAGCTCAGGGCCGAGATAGAGGAACATAACTACAGATACTACGTCCTGGATGACCCTCTTATACCGGATTCGGAGTATGACTCACTATTTCGTGAGCTAGTCAGGCTAGAAGAAGACCATGCCGAATTCCGTGACCCCAGCTCGCCCACCAACAGGGTTGGGGCTCCACCGGCCGACGGTTTTGCCAGACACGAGCACTCCGTACCCATGCTATCATTGGATAATGCCTTTAGCCGCGAAGAACTGGGTGATTTTGACCGTCGGGCAAAGAATATCCTCGGTCTACCACCGGGGCGGGAAATCGAGTACGAGCTGGAACTCAAGATAGACGGGCTCGCAGTATCACTGGAATATCTAGAAGGGGTCCTTGAGGTGGCCTCCACCAGGGGAGATGGCTACGTGGGGGAGGATATCACCGGCAACCTTAAAACGGTCCGATCAATACCTCTCAGATTAAGAACGGATAACCCTCCCGAGAACCTGGATGTCCGCGGCGAGGTATACATGGTCAAGAGCGAGTTTGAGAGCCTTAACCGGGAACGTTTGGAGAGGGAAGAGCCTACATTCTCCAACCCCAGGAATGCCGCCGCAGGTTCGGTAAGACAGCTTGATCCCCAGGTCACCTCCAGGAGGCATCTCGAAATATTCGTTTACGGTGCAGCCGATCCAGCTACCTTAGATGTGGAAACACATTCCGCTCTCCTAGCCAAACTGAAGGAACTGGGTTTTAGGACAAATCCAAATAACAAGATTTGCACCGGCATCAGCGAGATCATAAGCTATAAGGAATACTGGCAGGAAAACAGGGACCAGCTGGATTACGAGATAGATGGCGTGGTTGCCAAGATCAATTCAATCGTGAATCAACGCGAACTTGGGTCAGTCTCCCGCAGCCCGAGGTGGGCCATCGCCTATAAGTTCCCTGAGGAAATTGCCATTACCCGCATGAAGGATATCATGGTAAGCGTGGGATCGACCGGGGTGCTGACTCCTTTCGCAGTTCTCGAACCGGTCTTCGTTTCCGGAGCAACCGTTTCCCTGGCAACTCTCCACAACGAGGATGATATTCGAAGGAAGGACGTAAGGATCGGAGATCTGGTCAAGGTCAAAAGGGCCGGAGAGGTTATCCCCGAGGTGGTAGGTCCCGTAAAGGAGGCCCGGACTGGCGAGGAAAGGGTTTTTGTCATGCCCAGGAAATGCCCAGTCTGTGGGGCCGAAGCGCTCCGCGTCCCGGGTGAGGCCGCGAGACACTGCACCTCGTATGACTGTCCGGCAAGATCATTCCAGAGAATATTGAGATTCGTAGGGAGAAATGCCCTGGACATCAAGGGGCTGGGAGAGAGAACAATTCGTTGTCTGATGAACCAGGGATTGATCTCTGATTCCGCCGATCTATTCTATCTAGAGAAAGATGACCTTCTAGAACTGGAAGGGATGGGGGAGAAGAGAGTAAGTCAACTCCTGGAGGAGATTGAGAAAAGCAAGCAGCCCCGGCTCGATAAGCTTTTGTTTGGACTAGGTATAGAGGGCGTTGGCGGGCACGTCGCATCAGTACTGGCCCAGCATTTCGGAACACTCGAAGATATCGAGTCAGCCTCCTTGAATGATCTTCAGGAAGTCCCCGAAATAGGTCCCACCACCGCGGAATCCGTGGTGGAATTCTTCAACCGGGAAGAAACCGGCCGCCTGCTGGAAAAGCTGAGGAAAGCGGGGATTGAACCGACTTCACCTCCAAAAACGGAGGCTTCTCCAATTACAGGTAAATCCATTGTTTTTACCGGCGCCCTTGAATCTATGTCGCGGAGACAATCTCAGGATCTGGCTCGTGAGATGGGCGCGTCAACTCCTTCAACGGTCTCAGGTTCAACTGATTATCTCGTCGTTGGAGATAACCCCGGTTCCAAACTTTCCAAAGCTAGGAATCTTGGAATAGAAACCATTAGCGAGGATGAATTTCTACGCCTTGTGAATTACTAGGTCCCAAAAACCCTAATCAGGGCGAGGAAAGCTCCTCCCAAAGGGCCCTATAATATTTCATTACTCTGACTGGATCGGAGCTTCCGGGTATCTCCGCCAGGCACCAGCCATCAAAGTCGATGCCCCTAAGCAGAGTGAATAATTCCTTCCACGGGTAGTCCAGGAAAAGATCTCTCATGTGAATCTGGGTTATCCAGTCCTGCACCCGATGGAAATTGGCGGCTACGGAACCATCGATAACATCGCTGTCATTCGAATTCCAGCATACCTTGACATTATCATGATCGGCTACCTCCATTATTCTCTGGATGTTCTTGGGGTCCTTGGTGCCCTGGCCGTGAACCTCAAGACGGATCTCGATGTCATAATCCTGTGCATACTCACCGCACTCGCGAAGCGAATTTCCGATCTGTTCGAGAGTTTTTCCCTTCTCGACTCCCTTATCAACCTGTAGTCCGTTCGGCCGAACCTTGATTTCCTCGGCTCCAATATCACGGGCAAGTACGGCATATTCCTTGGTTCCCTCGATATTTTTCCGAAGTTCGTCCTCGTCCAGCGAATGGTACTCAAATGCGGTGCCTATCCCCACCAGCTCGACATCAGAGGATTCGAATTTATCCTTGACTTCCTCTCTCTCCTTCTTTGAGAGATCGGACTCAACTCCGTGGGCATGAGTGGTTCTGAGTTCGACGCCCTGGAAGCCAGTTTCCTCGCATTTCTCAATTATTGTGTCCAAGTCCCATTCCTTCGCCATGTTATAGGTTACAAGACCCAGCTTCATGGATAACACCGTCCATTATGACGGGGGATGTGTTTAAAATGTGTCGATGGTTTACTATACCGGGAATTATTTTGATGACTCCATGGGAGAGGGTGATCAGGGAATTGTCCCAACAGGAACCCGATCGGATTCCCTGGGGAGGGGAAACCGTTTCCTGGCCGACCGCAGACCTCATACTGGGCAGGAAGTCATTGACCGGCATGGGGGGACGTCAGAGAATCCGTGACCTCCAGGCAAGAGGGAAAGGAGCCCTAGTCGCCGATAAACTCAGCAAGGATACCTACGAATTGGCACGGAAACTAAGGATGGACCTTGTTCCGGTACACATCCCTCCTCCTGAAGATGCGGGAAGGGATTTACGTGTTATCTCGGAAAATGAATGGACCTACGGAGAGGACATGGTTACCACCGTTGATGGAAACCTTCTCGAAGTAGAGGTTGACGGGAAAACCGGGGATAGAAAAAAGCATGGGATGAATGACCTTAAGAATCTAGTTGAGGGAAGGGAAATCTCCAGTGGTGAATTGAAATCGCAGTCGACTGAGGCGATTAGCAGGGCATTACCACTGATCAATGACCTAAAGAAGAAACTCGAGGTCGCCATACTGTTCCCCGTATGGAATTGTTTTCTCACCCATCCTGACTGGCTGCCCACATTCCTCAAGGCTTTTCACCTGCAGCCCGATCTCGTCATGCGTTTCGAGAAGGCCCAATCCAAGCGGGCCATCGAAATGGGAAAGGCAGCAATTGATTCTGGATGCGATGTAATTGGGATTGGGGGAGATCTGGCGTATAGAAAGGGCCCCCTGATATCGCCCTGCAACTATAGGAAATTCATTCTCCCTTCCATGAAACGACAATCAAGGATATTTCGCAAGAAGGGAGCATATTCTATGATCGCCTCGGATGGGAACCTCATGCCCATAGCTGAGGATTACTTCATTAACTCCGGTGTAGATGCAGCACGCGAGATCGAACCGGGTCCCATGAACCGTGGGGAGGTAAAGGACAAATTTGGACAGAAGATATGTTTCAACGGAAATGTTGACTGCGGAAGAACTCTGAGCTTACTCTCCAAAACGGAGGTTGAAAAGGAGACCAGGCAATGCATTCGAATATGGTCTCCAGGTGGCGGCCACATCATGAGTTCAAGCAATAGTATAAATCCTAATGTGAAGCCCGAGAATTTCCTTGTCATGTGGAAGTCCATATTCAAATATGGGCGTCATGGAAAGCGGGCGGAGAGGGCATAAGCCAGGGAAATTACCTATTTATTTACTCATTAATGGTATATTTTGCTCTAAATTTTGAAATATTCGCTAATTATTACTGACTACTTGAAAATAATTTATTAGGAAGTATACCGATTGTAATACCATGGGTGCGGTAAGACGGGCTGTTTTAGGATTCCTCTATTTTCTCGCAGTATTGGTAGTTGGCTTTATTATGACCAAGGCCAGAGGGATCGTTTATCGCCGCCCGAACTCCCTTAGTAGTCAGCTTCGCACCTAGAATTTCATTCGCCTTCGCCATGCGTACAACTTTCCGGTCCCAAATGGACCAGACATTCCTCCACCGGCTCTACCTTCTTCTTGACCTCTTCCGACACGGCCTTGCCGATTTCATGGGCTTCGCAGATGTTCACCTCATCCCTTACCAGTATATGCATTTCACAAAATACCAGGTGACCTGCCCAGCGAGCTCTCACAGAATGCTTTCCATCGGCGATCAGGGATAGACTATTGATCTCCCTTCCAGCCCGTATCTTGTAATAGGCAATTGCCTCCTTACCAACTAGGCCAATAAGAGCCACACCCATCCCCACCAAAAGATATGTGGTCTCCGTTCCTTTCAACAACTTGTTCAACGAGGTACTGCCGGAAATGTAGGTGCTGATGCCAAGAAATATTAGAACCACTAGCCCGGCCAGGTCTTCGGCCCTGTGAAATCCATATGTGTATTCAGATGTGGCGGACTTTCCAGCCAGAATAAAGGCTGCTCCTAGAAAAAGGGTGGTCGTCAGGTCCGCCAAACCATGCAATGAATCCGCGGCCAACGCTGCACTGCCGCCCAGTATGGCAACTACAACCCTTGCGGAAACCAGGCCGAGATCGGCAATTACCGAATTTCTTACAGCTTTCATCCCGATCTCGGTGGCATGGCTCACACCGCGCGACATAGACCCTTCTCCCTGCTCGCGAGAATCGGTACATGGAGCATCAAAATGGAGCCGCTGCCCTTTCGGCACTGGAAGAGTTTACACGGAAAATCACCTAAATTTCTCAGCTTCCGGGCTCCACCTTCGTCCATCCGCCCTCCTCGTTCTCTCTAAAGAACTCCCTTCCCTCCTCATAGGACACGGTCACCAACATGGGGTCGCTGTCCATGTCCACGTTCACATCAACCACATAGTCATCCAATATCCTGTTTTCAACCTCGTTCTCCTGTAGTGATTTTGCACATTTTTCCAGGACTGAGCATGCTTCTTTCATCTTGAACTTATCAAATGCATGCCTGGACTCAAACTTGTCCTTCAATATCTTGCCAATCTCGCCGCCTTTCCCGCCAAAAAGACCGAATAGACCCATCTTCAGCACCTCGCTCAGATATATTCAGAATACCTGTACCAACTGGTTTGCAGCAATTTAATAAAAATTGCATTCCGGAAAACCCTTAACAAGAAATGGTAGGATAAATAATAGAAGAACGATTTCAGGAACCTCCGGAATCTCCTCCCTAAGGCTGAGGGGGTAGTTAGTGAACTGGCTTGCAGGGCCATAATTTCCCTTCTCATATTCCTCCCTAGCCCTATCCAGTAATATCTGGTGACGCGATGTGTCAATTCCGGCTTCCTTGGCCTCTTCGATTACATCCTCAGCGGCTTCAATTAATCTCTCCGCAACAAGTTTTTTCACCTGCTCAGTCAGAACCGATAGCTGCTCCTCCAGGAGGCTCAGCTCCGAGGCCGTAGTGGCACCAACGAAATCCACTTGGAGAATACTCAGATTTTTCTCAAGATTTGATGTGTCCACTCCGATGGCCTCAGCATCCTCGACCTTCTCCCTCACCATCGCGAGCCTAGATCCCGCATCGATGATCCTGCCCAGTATATCCCAGACAGTCCACATCTTGTACAGGGCCACCGAGGCGTTGACCACCGGGGCCTCCTTGTAGATGCGTTCCGCTTCCTCCAATAAGTGGCTTGGATCCTGGCATTGAGATCCCA
Organism: Hadarchaeota archaeon (SeqCode); assembly: GCA_964621445.1. Lineage (GTDB taxonomy): Archaea > CAYQAE01 > CAYQAE01 > CAYVLA01 > CAYVLA01 > CAZUNO01. The sequence goes on from CAZUNO010000018.1 coordinate 47,998, forward strand.
TCTGTGAAGCCTGATCCAATCTTGCCCTGGTCCTATTTAGCATTCTCTGAAATAAATCCTGATCCACGGCCGGGGTTGCATAGGGGTCAACGCCCATGGACAGCAGGGCTTCATAGCTTGCAGGAATTTGCGCTAGGCCCAGTAATGAGCAGGAAGAGGGATATATGCCCTGTTTCTGCATTAGTAAACCGAATACAGTTCTTTGTCTATTGAAAATGGTTGAATTATACATTGAAAGGAGAATCCAGTTTCTTGATATTCGGGCATAATCTCGCCCATCGGAGCCGTCAACCTTCATTGAAAGTATATGTTCCCCTTCCAGTATGTGGGGAACCTGCCACACGCGCTCAAGGTAGGTATTGCACAAACGAACCAGGTGTAGATCCTCCAATAAGCCCCTTTGGTTCGCCATTATTAGGAACTCGAGTTCAATTGCCCCGTGGCTGATATCCTCGGAACCACCCTCTCCGATATGGTAGGACCAAGTATAGAGATCCTGGTCCTCATAATATCGCATATTCTCCACCAGGTATCTGGCCATCTGCCCAGGCCTCTCATAATAGGAGGAGTTTCCCACCACATCTCCAAGCACCAGTTCAACTCTACCCAACGCCGTGAACCTATTCACTATCGGACCTATATCCTCCTCAAAATCGTCCCAATAATAACCCTGATCCTCGCTTATCTGGGTCCAGGCCGATTGGTGGCGCCTGATAATCCTTTCGATGAGAGCTACGTAATGATTTGACTTAGCCATAAGCTGTGGATCATTGCGTAACTCCGGCCTGCTCCTGATCATCTGGGCCGCCTCGATGATGGGCAGCCCTATAACTCCATCCCATACTGTATATTCCCGAAAATCATAGCGATCGTTACCCCAGGTTTGATTGTAATTTCCCCAACAGGGCTTTCCATCCCCGTTTACGTCAGAATACTCCACGAAATGGTCAGTTATATTTAGAGCCCAGTCGAGCCACTTTCTCTGTCCCGTTAGATTATACATTATCAGGCAGCCACGAACATGATATTGCAGCCCCCAAGCAAAATACCCGGGATCGTATGGGTCCTCGGACAGGCGATTGGTTATGGACTTAAAGGTTTGTTCGGACGGCCCGTCTATGAACTGGTATATGTCCCTGCCACCCACAAGAGGGCCGGATGAGCAAAGACATGTACCAATTGAAAATATGAAGAGCAGGATTATGATCCTGACCAAGGCCTTATTTTTTTCCATGGCAAAAAAACGGGCCGTCTACTCTTAAAGATACCGTAACTTATCCTCCTTGACCTGGCTAGTTGATAGCAAGCCCGGTCCAATACAGGGAGCCGGACACAGGGAAAATTTTCTAGTAACGACCGCCTCTTCCCGAGCTCGAACCCCCGGAACCGCCCCAGCTTGAACCGCCGTACGACCTTCGTCTCTGATCCGGATATCTCTTCTCAGAGACATTGTTATCTTCATTTACCTCGGTTATCTCTTGCTCACTTTCCTCAAGTTCCCCATATCTTCCAACGTTCAAGTGGATATTTCCCCGGAACAGGGAGGTATAGCCATTAGTGATCTCATATGTCGAGCCCTCATCAACTTTCGAAATATCCTCATCCCAGAGAGCCAGAGTAACGGTTCCGGTTTCATCTCCAACCTGGATGTCACAAACGGTATGCTCTGAACCATCCCTCCTGGATCGTACCTCTCTCACATCTCCGATATCCAGGACCTTGAAGACGATATTCACCTTTCTTGACCTAGGACCAAGATCATTTATCTTCATCATTTCCTCTTCCAAAGATTTCCCCTCCTGGGATCATATTAGGCTCATTCAAGTGCATGAAACCTATGATCCAAATCACCAGTTTCGGCACCTGATTCAAGCCTAATATAATGTCCTACCCTCCGCATATAAATATTGTAAGTGCCCGCGGATAGGTATTCAACTGCGGTATTTCTCGAATGCATCACCCATAGCCTTTATCTTATCATTGGAAACTGTCCCATGATCTAACCCTTCATCACAAAGGGCGATGAATCCTCCATTTTCCGTCCCCAGTGAGGTTACTAATCTTGAGGCGCTTTCACCTACCTGCTCGATGCTCATATCGTCCATTCTCTGAACATCCACAGGACACCAAAAAGCCACTTTCCCAGCAAACCTTTCCCTCAGCCAATCGACCCCTATTAGATCCACTTGATTCAAATTGAGCGCATCTGCACCTAGATTGACGATATCCCCAAGGATCCTCCTCGTCTGTCCACAGGTATGAAATATCACATCCATTCCAAGGCAATGAACTTGATCAAAAAGCTCCTTGTACCAGGGGAATAGGAATTCCCTCCATATCTGAGGTGAGAATAGGAGGCCTTTCTGACTACCTAAATCATCTCCGAACCAAACCCCATCAAGTCCGAATTTGGCATATCCACCAATAATTGCCTTGTCAAAATCAAGTATCTTGCCCGCCAGATTTCTGATCCTATTCTGGTTATAATAGAAATCCATCATCAGGTTTCGTATACCTCTAAGGAACATCAATCTATTAAAAACCGGGAATGGAAACGACCCGGCCCAATACTTGTTGGGATGGCGATCGAGCTGGCCGAAGTTATCGTACCGTCCTTGCCTATCCGGGTCAGGACCGTTGTACTCGCGCCACTCCTCGAGTGGATGCTTAACCACCTGCCCAAGAGAACGAAAAACTTCTCCCGGGGACATTTTCCATACACATCCCCATTCATCCACATTCCCCTCCCTTAATCCTGGTTCTGAATATCCAACGTCCACCACGTCCGAGCGCTGGAAATCCCTTCCATACCTAAGTCCGATGCGTGGTGGCTTCCCAAAGTGAATTGCCCTGCTGATTATTTCCCTTTCATCCAAGCAAATTCAATCCCAGCTAAGTATATCACGGATCTCCTCCCGCTTGAGGTAGACGAGTGATAATGTAGTTATCAAAAGTAATCCTAGTATAATTATGGCCCTAACCATTCTGGGATTATAGCTCCTTATGGTCATCTCATCATAGCTCGGCAACCCTCTCCCGGCCTCATTTCGAGCAAAAATCTTGAATACGATCTCCTGGCCCTCCTCGAAACCCCTCTTTTGAGTCCGGACAACTTGCTTATTGGTGGCATTTACCGACCAGCCCTCGACGTATGACTGTCCCTTCAACGCACACCAGATCTCGTACTTTTCCACCTCATCATGCGAGGGATTGCTGCTCCATCTGAGGAATACCTCATAGCCTTCGTTCCCCTTTTTCACCCTTTCAACCCTGAAATCGGAGGGAGGACCGGGGGAAGCAAGTTCAACCAATCTATCAACTTGGTTTTGTAGGGACCTTAGGTTTTTCTCAAGGATAGCAATCCTATCCAGTAGAACCCTCGTACGTGTCAGAGCCACCTCCAACTGCCTCTGGGTCAAATTCAAATCCTGCTCCAGATCATCAGCCCGCCTTTCCAAAGACAAATTATTCGCGCAGGCCGTATAAGGCACCGATATCATCAGGCTGCATATACACAGGAGGATGGTAGAGATACGCATTGAATCAACTCGTCGACAAATCTGAGCTTCACAATAATTAATAAAATTTCAGTTGAACGGAGAGGGTAGATGAAAAAGAGTGTTCATGTCTACATAAGCGGAAGAGTTCAGGGAGTCTCCTTTAGGTACAATACACGCAGAAAGGCAAATTCGCTTGGTGTTAAGGGGTGGGTAAGAAACCTGTCTGATGGACGGGTGGAATGCCGATTTGAGGGGTCAGAACAGGCAGTCGAGTCAATGATAGAATTCTGTCGTGAGGGCCCCAGACTGGCCAAGGTAACTGATTTTGAAGTCGAGGAAGAAGAATACAAAGGTCAGTTTTCGGATTTCTCAGTAAGATACTGATTTTCTGTAGCTCAAATACCATCCAGTTCTGGGAAGATACTTATCTTGAAAAGGTCATTTCTTGATGTTCTCCAGTTTCAGCATTCGGTGAGAATTTGAAGACCCTGATTGATAAGGAACCATGGTTTCGGGGTATATTGACCCCGGAGCCCATTTTGGTTCTCACCTTTTGCCTATTATTGATCACTTCTCCCTGCGTTGTTTCCGTTGATCGCGTATCATGCTTTATTTTGGGAAAGGTCCGGCACTCCCTCTGTCCCTTAACCTCTTTCTTTTCGGAGGACCCCCTGTTTGTCTATTCTTTGGAACCAATACCCAGCGGTTTATCGGACGAGGAAAGAAGAAAATTCGATCGTCAATATTTCCCCCGATCTAGGTCGGCCTTGATTGAATCCATCGACATGATGTTCTTTTCCGATGCCAGGGTCCAGCATTTCTCTCCGCGCCAGTTTAGGGATATCGAATATGCCTTTACCGAAGCTGGGATGCCTTCCTTCTGGAGCTTCGGCCCTGCATGGCTTCAGGCTGTAGAGCCCACCATTCTTCGCGACCTGGTCCCAATTCGCGAATATGAGTTCTATTATCATAAAAACTGGAGGGTGAGTTTCAGGGAAGAGGCCGGGGCGATCTTCGGTGTTTTCCGGGACCTGGGAATGGAGAGAGTTCAGGGGGACGCGTACGCGATCATGGTTCCAAAACAGGGGTCTAAGATATGGGCCGATATGGTGCCCCTTGACCTTCCCTGGCTTGTTTCATGGAATCCAGGTGGCAAAAACCCGGGAATAGCCTAGGTCTGTGCGGATGAATTTAACAGGCAGTGGTGGTCTCTCACCGCAAGCTCGAGGGGCGAAAACCCCTATGCCATCGATTTTATCACTAATCTAGTCCTCCATTCACTTGATCGGGCATTAATCCGGGATATCCATGCGAGAAGGAAAGCCAGGAATATGATATCCACTTTCAAGAGCCGTAAGTTGCTAATCCTCTCCATGCTGGAATGGGCTGATAATTTCGGGGCCAATGTCCTTCCCCTGTATTCCCGATTTACGCAACTGGAGGAAGAGGTAGAAGTCGCCGTGAATTACTACCTCGAACAGGACTATCAGCCGGCAATCTCCGCCCTAGAGGGTTTGGATGCACAGGTGTCTCAGATAGGCCGTGAGGCGGTCGCCATGAAGGACCAGGCCCTCTTCTGGGTTTTCTTATCGGAATGGCTGGCAGTGACCTCGGTTTCCATAATTACCGGGGTAACCGTTTGGACTTTGATGATTAAAAGGAAGGCTTACCGTGCCGTATCAACCACCAGGATGGCTAAATCTGACTGATCCACCAGTAGCTCTCTCGATAGATGGCTTAAACCATTCGCTGAAGGAAATCGTCTGCCAGCTGGGCATGCTGAAGGGGATTTCGTGGTCTAATCTCAAATACCGCGGCCCCCTCGAAACCAACCTCTTCCAGGGCATTAAATAGGTACCTCCAATCCGATTCCGGAATTATTCCACTTCCCGGAACGTAATGATCGATCTCACCAAGGGTGTCCTGTATATGCAGGTGGCATATGTCGTGCTTGAGCGAATCCACAAATTCTTTCATGGAGCGATCGGTGAAGTAAATATGACCAACATCCAGGCATATCTCCAGATTATCCAGGTTTTTTAGTGCCTCAGTTAGTATTTCCAGTGGAGAATTCTCAAGGGCCATTACAATACCGTTGTCTACTGCCATATCAACGATTTTCTGCGCAAATTCGTAGTCGGGTCTGTTTCGCAGTCTCAGATGGTTTGGGTGAACTACTATCACGTCGCTATCCGTTGCCACTGCCGTCTTGATCTGGTTCTCATGTTGTTCAATGGTGTCAGAACCCCCGGCGTGTAGACTGGAAGGTATATCCCCTATGAGGTTTTGGAGCCTTTTTCTATGTAGGGGGCCAAAAAGGTCCTCCCTCTGGAACCAACGTTCCCAGATCTCAACCCCATACCCGGCTTCCCGTATACTATCGATAACTTTCTCAAGGCTTCCTGGCTGATGGTAGTGGAAGTAGTTCCAAAGGCTTATTCGATAATTCAGGTCCATGCGGTAACAGAGTTGACCATGTACTTTAGTGTTTCAACTAACACCACAGGGGATGAAATCTCTATTTTAAGATCCCTTTGCGAAAGGCACGGATGGAGGAAATGGGTTGCCTACATGCTTAAGATGTGCCAGGGAGCTAGAACAGAGTGATATAGAGACACAAAAATGGGAGGATGTCTTGAAAAAGACCTATTACTCCTGCCAGAATTGTGGGGCCACTTGGCTCTACAGCAAGGGCTTCAACTGCCCCGTATTGGTAGACGAGGCAAGCATCATTGTTGATGGGTAGAATCCATTATCCCTACTGGCCAACCCATTGAAGGATATCCCTAAGATCGGTTACCACTCTAAGATTTGGGAACTCCTTCTTCATCTTCCCTGTTCTATCCACTACTACGCCGGTCATGCCGATGGATTCCGATCCTCGGGCGTCCGCCGACGGGGAGTCCCCTATCATCATACATTCCCATGGCTCCGAACAGATGGAATCGGCTGCCAGCTCGAAGATCTTTGGATTGGGTTTTTTAATGCCAACAGCTCCGGATATTATTACCTCATCAAAATATGTCACTATGCCGGTCTTATCAAGATAATAGCGTATACCATGCGGCTGGGCATTTGATATAAGTCCAACCTTGTATTTGGGCTTAAGTTCCTTCAGAGTTGGGAGAACATCCTCAAACATCTCATCATTGATGCTATGAGGCTGAAAACGGCCCCAGATGAAGGCGTCTACGACCTCATCAGATAGCTCCAAACCAAGCTTGGGCATGATCTCCCTGCTGAATTGGCGGATGTTTATATCCAGCCCCTTGCTCGCTAGCTTCTTGCTCCTCTCGCGATAGGGTCCCTCGAAAATATCTCGAAATACTTGAAATGGAACCTGCAGGCCCTTTTCTTTGAGGGCATCATACCCGGACCTCAAGGTCTCATCGCTTGGAATCTTTCTTTTCTCGTGAAATAGGGTGCCGCCGAAGTCAAAAAAGACGGTGTTGATCATCCGCTAGCTTGGAATCAGGCGGATTCTTATGTTTTAGCATCAGAAATGGTGAAAATGGCTTTCATTCGTTTGCTTGGATAAAGCTGGGGCCTCCAAACCCATAACCCCGGATATGTGGGAAATTTGTTCCTCAGTTGGGCAAACAAATCTAAACTACCAACTGAGTGATTAGTGGATTTGATCTTCTTGCCGCAGGTGAATGATCGGATATCTGAAAAGGTTGAGGAAATCAAGCTGGTTGACACCCATGAACATCTGATGCCAGAGGAGGATAGGCTGAACTCGGAAATAGATCTTTTCTATCTCTTTCCACACTATGCATCGTCCGACTTGGTATCCGCGGGTATGCCAAAGGAGGATCTCGACAATATAAGAAATACCAAAATACCCTTGGAGGAGAGATGGTCCCTATTCGAGCCATATTGGAGACACGTCAGAACGACCGCATATGGTCGCACTTTGATCTCCGCCGTCAGATGGCTCTTTGGAATACACGACATAACTAGGGAAACCTATCATGAACTCTCCGAAAAGATATCTCGATCCAACAAGCCAGGTTGGTACCAATCCGTTTTAAAGGATGAGGGAAGAATCGAGGTTTCCCTTGAATGCGGTGGATCCTGCAACGTGGACCCCAACTTCTTTGCCCCAGTCATCGATTTCCAGGGATTCATAACTCCACGCAGCAGGGGAGAGCTAGAATCCCTTGGTGATGAAACTGAAACCAGGATACACAACCTGGATGACCTCGTTAACTCGCTTGAACAACGCTTTCAGGACTGCCTGGATGATGGCATGGTCGGGGTCAAGATAGGACTAGCCTATTCTCGCATACTCAGATTCGACAAGACCCCGAGGCATGATGCGGAGAAATTATTCAACAGGATATTCTCCGATCTCGGCCAAGGGCTATCCTGGAAACAGGCAAAGCCCCTTCAGGACTACATGGTCCACCAGCTAATAGAAATGGCGGCCGAACACGATATCCCGATCCAAATTCACACCGGCATACATGAAGGTAACGGGAATATCATAACGAACTCAAATCCCACCCACCTGACAAACCTCTTCCTTGAATACTCGGATGCCAAGTTCGATATATTCCATGGTGGATATCCATACTCGGGCGAGCTGTCGGTACTGGCCAAGAACTTTCCCAATGTTTACGTGGACATGTGTTGGCTTCACATAATCTCCCCCTCTTTCTCCAGACGGATGCTCCACGAATGGATAGAAACAGTGCCAGCCAACAAGATAATGGCCTTCGGAGGTGACTATATCGTGGTGGAAGGTGCATACGCACACTCCCGAATGGCGAGGGAAACCGTCACCCGGGTACTATCCGAAAAGATCGAAGAGGGATATATGTCCGAAGATGATTCCCTACTCATGGCCGAAAAGATTCTCAGAGAGAATGCCTGGAACCTGTTTAAGCTCGGAGAGCGATGGAAAGGGTAGATAAATTGCCCTGGAAAGGCAGGTCAGGCTATACGCAAATCCTCCGAATTTGCTCCACCGATCCTCCTGATGGTTCCCTGTCCTCCTTTGATTTATGGCCTCCCATTCCGCTTCGGGATCCGCCAATTCTCCCCAGAAAGGTTGCTACGACGAAACCTAGAACCATGCCCAACATGAGCATGGTGACTCCGTCACTGGTCCAGAAGAATTCCCATAGTCCTGAAAGAATTTGGGTAAGCACTGCAAACATAAACTCATTCCTCTTATAGAATTCAACATAATTTCAGGTCGATATAAACGGTGGCCCGTTATCATTCCCCCGTTTATTCTATTCGCAATGAGCTGCTAGAAATCACAGGGATGATCGAATTTCCAAAGCCTCGCCTTCCTTAACTTCAATTTCCCCTCTGATCACCAGAGTGTCCTCCTTTATTTCAACATCCAGGTCCTCATCGCTGGTCGTAGCCCGGACATCTGTTTTCTCCAGCAAGTTGGGAATGGATAGTTCCTGCAGTTTAAGGCACCCTTTCACGACCTCAATCCTAGACCTCTGAGCATCGGAGTCAAGTTCTTGCTTATAATCCCCCCAACCATTGGAAAAGGTGAAAAGGGAGGTAAAGGAACTCTGATTTATTCTCGGTGCAAAGGCCATGCTTTCACGCGACGCATCAAAGAAACAGCCGGATAGTGATTCCAATAATGCCCAGCTGCTCATTGGTCTCACGTAGTGATCACCATATTCGACCTCGTTCCAGGGGTTCCTAAGCCGGCCGTCGTGTCTGGTCCTCGCCCTTCTCACTATCTCCAAGCCCTCTTCGACCATGTCCTCGTATATCATCAGGCTGGCAGTCGAGTATTCGATTCCCGTCCACACCTCGTCGCTGTAATTTGATACAGGATCCCTCCTCCCTCCCTTTGGCCAGGTGCAAATCAAAAGCCCGGGCTCGTCTTCCTTAAGGTAAACTCTAGGTTTCTGGACATGTCCTTCTAGATCATCCCGGAGATTGTATCTGAAGATTGAATCCAATGCTTTCGAAACGTGCTCTGGATCAAGTATATGTCCTAGACCAAGGATGTGCGCCCACCACTGTCCAAGAAGTTGGTCTGAGTGGCAACCCTTTCCATACTGATAAGATGGATGTTCATCCTGGTCGTAATTCTGTATATAATATTCCCCGTTCCAAAGCTCCGAGTCCATCAGCGAGGCCCCCTTGGAATAGATCCTCTTACACCTCTCGGCCAAATCCTCCTCCCCCTTTTCCTTGGCCATCTCCTCCATGGCCCGAAGGGTCGACAGGTAGAGACCGCTAACGAAGCTATTATGGCCGAAGAGGTGCAAATCATACGTGTTCCACTGGGCACCCGAAAACACTCCTTCCTCATCCATATCCCAGGTGTTTATGGCGTAATCCAGACATCTCTTTAGAGATTCCCAATACCTGTCGAGGAAAGCGCTGTCACCGTGAACTATATACTCCCGGTAGGTCTTGAGTATGGTCCCGCAGTGGCCGTCCGCCGCATAGACACTAGCTTTCGGGTCCTCAGAACTCCACCGGGGAAGATACAGGGGCAGCTTGGTCCGATGTGGAATCCGGCCGTCGCTACCCATCTGAAAATCCAGGTCGACCTCTCTCATTGACCGTTCAAGACCGGGGAATAGCTTTGAAAGGGTCTGTTCATAGTTCCATACATGGGTACAATTCAGGGGGCCGCAACCCCCTTTGGAGAATGAATTTCCGCAGCTTACGCCGCAGCATCCCTCGAAACCATAGAACCTTCCATCCTCGGCCCAGAAACAAGTCGGGCTCCGGATTGTCGATATCTGGGAGGAAACCGCGTCAAGCACCTCGCCGGGAAGAGAGCTACTGAAAAATGAACTCCGAAAGGATTCCGTTCTTTCCCTCAATCTTTCCAGGTTGGATTTGGCGTAATCTAACACGTCCATCGCTCCCCCGAACCAATTTGTGTACATATTCCCCACCCAGAACCTGGATTTCGTGTCCTCCACTCCTAGACCTTTCTGGTCCCAGTTTACGTACCGGTTGGGGAAATACCAGGTCAGGGCAAAGATCACCTCCCGCGATTCATTTGGCTCAAGGGTTAGCTTAGTGCTTAGAGCCCCGTTCCATGTCATTCCTTTAGGGCTTGGTCCA
>CAZUNO010000018.1:58665-61087 GCA_964621445.1 Hadarchaeota archaeon (SeqCode)
GGTTAGCTTAGTGCTTAGAGCCCCGTTCCATGTCATTCCTTTAGGGCTTGGTCCACTTGAACCCGAAACTAGATCGCCATCCGATTCAAAATCAAGCCACAATGACCTGATATCCTTCCATTGTGGACGAGCCGTTGTTTCCCGGGAGAAACAGGCCAGGGCCATCTGTCCACTCCTCCCGGAGGCCGCCTCAAGATCCTCGTTTTCCATGATGAGGGTCGTTAAATCCCCGCGTCGAATTATGTGGTTGCAATTTCCCCCGTAAGGAGGGCAGGATATGCCGCTTATGGGGGTGAACCCATCCCAGCCAACAGCGTTCTGGAGGGAAATCATCAAGGAGACCTTTCTATTCACCGTGGACTGGTTACTGACCCTGAATATCAGGAAGACAAGGGGAAGGCCTGAATCCTTGGGGTTAAATGGGATGAAAGGGCAGAAGGCAGAAAGAACGACATCCACCGGCAGACGATCATCCTCGTAGGTTAACTGACCCACCGGATATTCACCCCGGAGGCGTAGAGAATCGATAGATGGCAAAGTATTCGACAGGATCTTCGCCTGTTCATTTCGCATATGATCGCTTACCGACGGCGCCGGGCTGAATTCTGACCCTTCCTGGAATCCAGGGGTTTGCAAAAGGAGGGCGCAGGGCTCTTCTTTTTTACCCTCGGTCCTAATGGCCATGAAAGTGCCCGGAAGGTATGCCATGTGATTAACCTGATTAAATATCTGCCACTGACCAAAGCCACCATCGCCCAGTAAGCAAAAATGCCCACTTCCTATACCACCAAGCGGAAAGGCGACCGCGCGCAGGTTTTCACCCACATATATCCGCTTATGGAGTTGAGTATCTCCATTCATCTTAAACACCCTGAAACAATAATCCTCATCCTTTAGATTTCTTCCGCACTACATTCAAATATAGAAGGTAATCAATTGAAGCGAGCCGAATGCCCCTTCCCTATCAAGAACCGCTTGTCTGGTTACTAGATCAAAAAGGGGATGACCATCAGAATAGGATATCACGTCCCATTAACAATGTTGAGGAGACCGAAATTGAGAAATCCCCGGGTGGTAAAGAACTGGAGACAAAAGCCCGCGCATTTGATTTCTCCTTCCACTTCAGAGGAACCAAGGGCGATGATATTGAGGGAAATGCAAGACTGTATCTACCCGTTAGACACAAGGACAGTCCAATCCCCATGATAGCTAGCATGCACTATGAGATGGATCTGGACGCTTCGAGCCGGTTTATTAATAGAGGATGGTCGGTGCTAACTCCCCACGGAAAGAGAAACTACAACACATCCAACCTTTTAGGAGACGGCATAAATCACTCTATTGCCATGGCCAATCTACCAAGGAGATTTCCCTTCGTCGACCAGTTGCATGTAATGCTATTCGGGGGTAGCGCCGGGGGATACCACGCATTGATGGCTGCAGCAAGATCATTTCCATTGACTGCTGTATGTGCGGGGGTCCCGCCCCTGAACTTGAGGTACAATATTGAGATGCTAAGGAAGAACGATAAGCATAATTTCAATCGCAACAACCCGAAACAACCTCCGGCTCCATTCATGAAGGTTGTCATCCCCCTGGGAATGGAGACCTGGAAGGCCGGAAGGCCCGACCTACAGGACTGGCGACCATTTAGTCCGGTTTTCAAGAAGAATACCATAACATACCCCACCCTAATCACCTATAGCACCGCGGACGTGCTGGTGCCCATAAACCAACTCTCGCAGGATTTGGCGATAACCCCTCCCGAAGGGACCTGGCCCGACGGCTTTAATTTTGATATGGATTATATAGTGGAGAGAGATGAGGAAAGGAAGGAATTCCTTGATTGCCTAGAAGAAAGCGATTACTCCCTGCAGATTATTAAAATTCCGGATGACTCGCCCATTATCACCGAAAAGAGAGAGGACCTAAATTCTGAGCAGGAATCACGGATACATGAACTACCCATAGAATGGAGCGAGGAGAAAAGATTCTCCATCGTGGTTCTAGACGAGGGATACCCGGAACCTTTCTGTGCCCACACAAAATATCATCATGACATCAAGGACGATGCTTTTTTTCTCCATCACATGTCCAAGAAAACACTTGAACCAGGAATCCTCAATCAATGGAAGCTGGAACAGCTCCAGCATAGATTCTGCAACGAGGAGAGGGATCAGCCAAAGGAATACGAGGATAACGAATCCTGGAGCATCTCCAGAATGGACCAACCCCACCTTGAGCGTTGGTATGTAACGAGGGGCCTTGAAATCTTCATTGAAAATGGTAAACAAAACCTGGATAGACTCATCCAAATATATCGGAAGCTTCCCGAGGATAGCCGATTTCTGGACCGGCCGGATCGATCTTTTGAGACTGATCCCGGCGGCGTTCTGATGGACCACCAGCTTGATGCCCTGCG
>CAZUNO010000019.1:0-41418 GCA_964621445.1 Hadarchaeota archaeon (SeqCode)
TCTAACTGCCATTCAAGGATGGTTATTAAAGCGGAAAGGTTTGAGGACGCGGTCAATAGCTTGGCGGAGGTGATATCTAAACTTAGAGACAAGAACCAAAGAATTGAGCTCGATGACCTGGCTAAACTGATGGGGAACGTTCTCAACACAACCGCTGGCACCAGGATGGGGCGTGCCAACGTAAGGCGCGTAAGGAGGGAAATTCTGAGGCGTGCACGCACAAAGGTGTAAACACAATTTTTTGGCCGCTTGCCAGCAAAATCGGAAGTGACTATAAAATTCGAAAAAATTTTCTCTTTAAAAAGCCAAAGGGGTGTCCATTCGCCACAGTGAGTGGGCCCGCGGGGATTTGAACCCCGGACCTTTCCCTGATGGCCTCGAACCATCTTCCGGTTATCAGCCGAACGCTCTAACCAAGCTGAGCCACGGGCCCTGAACCCGAATCTGGCGTGGCGTTCAATAAAAATATGTTGTGGACGCCCCGTTACATACCGTGGGCTGCCTCTTAGGCAATACCTTTTAGCGTGGGCTCTGAATCAAAGGCACGGTGACTGCATGAACGTGGAGGATATCAAGAAAGCCATCAGAACCATTCCGGACTTCCCGGAGGAGGGCGTCATGTTTCGGGACATTACAACCCTGGTCCAGGATTATGACGCCTTCAGGTACACCATAAAGAAGCTCGCCAGCATCTTTCTTGACAGCGATATCGACGTTGTGGTCGGAATAGAGTCCAGGGGCTTCATAATTGGGGCTCCACTGGCCCTTGAGCTGTGCGCGGGCTTTGTTCCCGCCCGAAAGCCGGGGAAGTTGCCCTATGAAACGGTGAAGAAGGAGTACCAGACGGAGTATAGCCGGGACTCGGTGGAGATGCACAGGGACGCCATAAAACCCGGCCAGAGGGTTCTCATGGTGGATGACCTGATCGCTACCGGCGGAACCATGAAGGCCTCCATAGAGCTGGTGGAGGAGTTAAAGGGAGACATAGTGGGCGTGGCGCTGGTTGTAGACCTCCCGGACCTTCATGGTAAGGAGAAGATTGATGACTACGACGTTATTACCCTGGTCGAATTCGAAGGCGACTAACGTCAAGAATAAAATTTACGGGATAAGGCCCCATCACTCAGGACTTTTCGAAGAGCAGCCAGATCCCTAGGCCGGTTTCGGGATCGCTTGCCGGCAATCCTCCCTCCCCGACGACCCGGAAATCTCGAAGACCGGCCTTCTTGGCCCACCGCCGAAATGTCCCCGGGCTGCGGTCATGTCGAAATTTCCGAAATTTCTCAGGGCCGCGTTTACGCTGTTCCTTTCTCTGACGCTTGATGAACATCTGCCGCGCCCATTTGGGGTACGAACTTCCGAGACCCCCTCCGATCATCGCCTTTCCACCCGCACTCAGGACCCGATTGGCCTCCCGGATTCCGGCCGGCCGGTTCTCCCAGAAGAAGACAGAACCTCGGCTAACAACAAGGTCCACCGATCCCTCGGCGAATGGCAGATATTCAGCCCGCGCTAAAACCGCCAGCATACGTCCGCTATGTCTGGATTGGTGTGACTTGGACAAGGCACGTGAGAGGGCTTTGGGGCTGGGGTCAACGAGTATGAAGAGGCTTTTGGATATCCGGGCAAGGGCACGGGTCACCGGTCCGTCTCCGGAGCCAAGGTCCATCCACCTTCCATCTCTCGGGTTGCACATCTCGACCACGTCACGCGCGACATGCCGGTAGTGGTCGGGCAACTCCTCCCTTGACCTCTTCATGTCCGGAACCATCTTGAAGCTCTACTCCGATCTCTTGTGACCTAACTCAGGTTAAATGGGTTTTCGCGATCATACGGATTCGGATTCCCGGCACAGTTCATGTCCCTGCTGCCTCTCCTCCGGAGTCATGTTGGCGACCCAAAGCAGGTAGTCCATCTCCTCTTCGCCGACGCTGGACAACGTCGTGGCGAGGGTGACGTTCTGCGGGGTGTAACGCAGAGGGGGAGAGGTTCGACAGTCGAAGAGGATTACGTCCGGCTCCCGGACGGCTACGAAGACCCCTGATTGATGCGATATCTCCCGGTAGCCGGGCTCTTGCCCCTCCCTCCTCTCCCAGTGAACCTTGACATACGGAGGGCTGTCCTCCTCGACGCCGATTATTACGTGGTGCTCGTCGTCCTGCAGGTTGACCATGACCCTCTCACCCAGTCTGACCCTATACCTCCTAGTCCAGGTGGAGTCCCCGCAGGGCGAGGTGTCGTTGTAGACCACATCCAGGCCGCCGTTGCTGTAGGAGAGGGTCATATTGGAGCCTGCTATATCCCGGGCTTCAGGAGGGGCATCGATCTCAACCTTCACCATACCCTCCAACGTGCCGCCGCTGGTCAACCTGTAGGCCAAGATGGCTCCACCCACGAGGCATGCGCACAGGGTCACCAACAACAATCTGCGGCTCATGGCGCCACCTCACAAATCTGGTCAGCTGGCAACTTTCCGCCGCCCTTAAGGTAGTTGGCGTATCTTCGTCGTGATAGAAGCCACCCGGCTATGAACAGGGGAGGATAGATCAGCGCTCTAGAAGCATACTGAGGATAGGGAAATGTGTAGTCGAAGAGGATGGAGATCACTAGTCTGGGGACAAAGGCGAGCTCAACGATTACCGGTGAGAGCCAGATCATCCACTCGATGCCGCCAACTTTCCTATACGCATTCACTGTGGCGACTATAGCCAACATGCTTGCCAGCAGGCGGAAGGTCAGAAACGTATGGGGGGTGAAGGGATTGGTGATTAGAATGTAGAATGATGCCAGGGACAACATGATGGCTCCACCTGAGGAGATATAGGGGGAGAGATGGATGGCCAAGAGGTTGCTGCGGTGCCAAAGATAGAGCGAGGCCAGAAGAAACAGCACAGTCACCCATGGCCAGAGGAGATGTTCAAGCGAAGGGTCTTCGTAGCGGAGGCTGCTTTGCCAGATATAGAGTGATGCAAGAAGACACAGAATGGCTGCAACCACCCAGACGTACCGGGATCTCGATCTGTCCCAACCCAAGCCTAACCTCAAGCGGTCTCATCTGATTGGAGAGTGCGGTTGTACGGCAGGTGCAGACGATCTCTCGCGGCTTCCCGTGTTCTAAGGATCATGGCGCCCCCTTGGCCATGGAGACAGCTTGGCGATTGTTGGGCATCCGGTCAATATAAACCTTCGTCGATTCTGGTCGCGTCCTACTCACCCTATGACTGGGGCTCCATGATCAGCCCCATGAAGGATATGGCACCCGATTGGTTGTCCCTGATAACCAGGAAGAACGGCCTATCCACCTTATATGGAACTGTGCCTTGGGCCCGGCCCTCAGCGTGTTGACAACGGTTGTCGCTCCCGCAGCCTCCGTCCCTCTCTCTTTGACGTCGATGACCGCCCTCTGGTCGACGAAATCAATCCGGGTCTCGGTATCGCTCATCGCAGTGAAGTCTGCGCCCGGTTTGAAGACTATTTCCACGCCCAGGTTCCTCAATGCCTGGTTAAGCCTCTTGGCGAACTCCAATCGGAACCTGGGCAGCAACACCGTTCCCGTCAGCTCTTGGAAACCATCCATCCGTAGCTCACCCAAAACCAGTCGTCAATGAAATCGTCCATATCGCCGGGCAGCTAGATGTACATCCTCAGCCTTCCGGACTCGCCGTAGGGAAGTTCCACTGCCTCGTAGTCGGGGGTCTTCAGGTATCCGAACTCCTGGGCCTCCTCCAGCCCCATCATGGGGACCATCTTCTTGGAGCCGTCCGGAGTTCTATAAGGAGCCGGATTTCGAGATATCATTTAAGAGAGAAAGAGACCCCGGTGTAACCGATGGGCCGATAGCTCAGCCCGGTAGAGCACCGCCTTAGGGGCATCTGCCTCGGCGAACGCACGGCGGGGGCCGCGGGACGGGTCTGGAAATCCAGCCCCGCGCGAATTCAATTCCCGCTCGGTCCATCCCTTTTCCGGTGGAAGAAGTTATATTGGAAATTTCCCAGGCCATAGCGTGGGCCGCTTAGCCATATGGGCTGCATTATCTATTTTCCTGATCCTCATATCAGTGATTAGCTGTCGCACCGATCGTGAAACCGGCCAGGTGAGGATATTGTACATCGGGGAGGTGAACGCCAACGACGTCTACCGACTATGGCTACTGAGCGAGCCCCGTTTTTCAAGTAGCTATGTTCCCTGCGATGTTCAGACCATGACCGTGAATGATGCCAAGAGGATGTGCCGCTTATATCTCCCCAGGACGGAGGAGGAGCTGTTCAGTAAGCACGACGCTGCCATTTTCAAGGACTTCACGCCTGATGTACTGCCCCTGGAGACGATCGGATATTTCCAGAACTCCATCGAGAATGGACTTGGAATCGCGCTCATTGAATTCGTTTTCTGGGGAGGAACCAACGATATTCCCAAGTGGCAGGCCCTTGATTTTTACCAGGTATTTCCTGCAAAGGTGGTCATTAACGATATCCCAGCAGCGGCCGGCAGGACCTATTACCAGGTGATTAATGAGGACGGCCCCCTGGATCTCCCGGGCATAGAATCGGTGGCCATGAATGCTGGTCACCACGGAGATATGATTCCCAGACAGAACTCTATAGTGGAGGCCAGGTGGAAGGGAAGAGGAACCCCGGCCATGGTCACCTCTAATTACGGCCAGGGAAACACCCTGCAGCTCGGTCACGGCTGGGACAACATACCCAGCACCAGCCAATTAAATTACCGGTATATGATGGACTACATATTCAACCAGGTCTTTTACATCGCGGATCTTCCCTACCCCGAGGACCTCGAGAAGGTCCATACCATCAGGGATCTATTCGTCTCCTATAACACCCGCGAGAAGGCGACCATCGGGGTTCTGGAATTCGTCGAGACCTTCGGAGCGGACACCAGGGAAATCGAGCAGGACCTGGACCGGATCCAGGATCAATACGGGAATGCCGCCGTTGACTACAGATCATCCAGATACGATGAGGCACTGGAGACCCTAAGGGAAGTCATGAATGATCTCAGCAATCTGGATCAGAAGATGCTGGAGACCAAGGACCGGGCCTTGCTCTGGGTGTATTTCATTGAATGGGCAGGAGTGACCGGTACACTAATGGTGTGTGGTTTCCTTATCTGGAGTTTGATGGTAAAGAGAAGCCTTTACGCCGCCGTGGAAACCACGCGCATGGCCCAGGATGGAGAAAAAGGATAATCAGGTCTGGAGCCAGTTGGCCCTTCTGCCTATCTGAGCTATCTTCACGAAGAATGAACCGATGATGAGCCCGATTAGGGCCGTAAATACCAGTCCAGTCAGGTTCTCCTCGGGGCTTATTACAAAGTTAAATGCGTGACGTAGGACGCTGAGAAAGATTATGAGGGATGTTCCCAGTACCAGGTAATTCCACATCCTAACGTCCTTCATGAAGTAGTCGTCTAGCATCTTTCCAAACACGGTCAATATGACCATGGTCATTATGAAGGGAAATGCGTGGATCGTATAGAGCTGTAGTACAAACTCCACCGTTAACTGCTCCGCATTCAGGGATTGATAGATGACCATTACGGCGGCCACGATTCCTAGGAGGATGGAGGTTAGATAGCTATAGAAGGTCAAACGCCCCTCGGACCCCGCCTGCTTCAGGTTAATGTAGATGGCCTTGGTGTATTCAACCAGGGTTGAAAGATGCTCGTCGAGGCCAAAACCAACGATGAAGGCGTACCCCCCAAGAACGAGAAGGATGGCAACCGGTCCCACCCACCATTCCGCGTTATATATGCTGGCCAGTGCGAATATGACCAGGGCCAGCCCGGGAAGGCCAAGGAATATCCTGGCCCTATGGGGATCGGACGCGATCTCCGACAGGTAGCGGGTTATTATTAGGTAGGTCTCCTCCAATCCCTCGTCCTGCTTTACCACCACTCGCTCGGTGGCAACCAGATTTGCCTTCTCACGGATCAGGGGTATCACCTCCTCGTCCTCAAGACCATCGGAGACGAAGATGGTTTCATCGGGATCGACCTCCTCCAGAACTCCATCCAGCTGCCTGGATATCCTTATGTCGGACTCAACTCCCACCTCGTTATGACCGATCAGGGTCACTACCGTGGTCTGGATGTCCTCCCCGTCCTTCACCGATTTTTTCTCTATGGAGTCAGCTAGACCTACGGCTCGGAATATGGAGTTGATGTCGCTGTCCTCCGCATCGACCAGGCCCAGCTGTGTCGCGGCCTTGACGTTTTCCTCTCTGCCTATGATGGGGCCCGCAACATGCGCCTTCTTTTCCAGGTCCCCGTCGCGGTCGACGCAGAGAACCATGATTTTCTTCAAGGAACTCCGCCAAACTGTTTATGGTTGTTCTGAAAATCTGATAAAGGTTTCTCAGGGTTTATCCTACCGATCGTGAGAAGGGCGGGACTGATCCTTTCATGGTCGCCGAGGCAAGACTTGTGTGAAGGAAATAATTTTATGACCGTCCGGACAGGGAGCGTCGGCGAGTTCTTTGCAGAAAAGAGTCTTTCCCACGGGCGGAATGACCATTACCGAAAAGATCCTGGCCTATTCTTCCGGGGAGGAGAGGGTCGAGCCTGGCCAAATAGTGGAGTCGAGACTGGATCTACTGTTGGTCAATGATGTTACCGGGCCGTTGGCCATAGATCAGTTCGAGAGAATAGGTGTGGATAGCGTCTTCGATAAGCAGAGAATCGCTCTGGTCCAGGACCACTACGCACCCAACAAGGATATAAAGTCCGCCGAGCAGTGCAAGTCACTTCGGGAATTTTCCCACCGCATGGAAATCGAGAACTTCTGGGAGATTGGGAGGTGTGGAATCGAACACGTCCTGCTCCCCGAGAGCGGTCTGGTCCAGCCCGGGATGACCATAATTGGCGCCGATTCACATACCTGCACCTACGGTGCATTTGGTGCCTTCTCCACGGGGGTGGGCTCCACCGAGGCAGCGGTGGGCATGGCCACAGGCAGGTGCTGGTTCAAGATTCCCGAATCCCAGCATCACCGGTTGGATGGTAAGTTGGGAAAAATGGTTACCAGCAAGGATGCCATACTGACCATCATTGGGGAAATCGGGGTTGACGGTGCCACCTACCAGGCCATGGAGTTCGCGGGTAGCGCGGTTGATGATATGACTCCCGACAGCAGGGCGACCATGTGTAACATGGCCATAGAGGCCGGTGCTAAGAATGGCATAGTTGCCCCCGATGATAGTACCAGGGATTATATCTCCGATGCGGTTGCAGATCCATATGAGTTTGAGAACCTATACAGCGATGACGGTTGCTCCTACCAGTCCCGGTACCAGCATGATGCGGGGGAGATGGAACCGGTGGTTTCAGCCCCGCCACTGCCATCAAACGTGATTCCGGCCCGGAAGGCAGAGGACGTCTCAATCGATCAGGCCTTCCTCGGGTCATGTACCAACGGAAAGCTAGAGGACCTGGCCTTAGCGGCCGATATATTGAGGGGGAGGAGCGTGGACCCCAAGGTTAGGATGGTGGTGATACCGGCCACCTGGAAGATATACCGGCAGGCCATGGATGAGGGGTACATATCGACCTTCCTGGATGCCAAAGCCTGCGTCTCCTGTCCAACCTGTGGTCCGTGTCTAGGGGGGCATATGGGTGTACTTGCGGAGGGAGAAACCTGCGTCAGCTCCACCAACAGGAATTTCGTGGGCAGGATGGGAAGTCCCAAGTCGGAGGTTTACCTGGCTTCACCGGCCACGGTCGCCGCAAGTGCCCTGACAGGCAGAATGACAGACCCGAGGACGATATCATGATAGAGGGCAAAGCACATATTTTTGGAGATGACGTTAACACCGATGTAATAATACCGGCTAGATATCTCAACACCTTCGACAGAGAGGAGTTGGGAAAGCACGCCATGGAGGGAATCAATCCAGATTTCGTAAACAAAGTGGATAAGGGAGACGTGATTGTTGCCGGCGCCAACTTTGGATGTGGCTCCAGCCGGGAGCACGCACCGATAGCCATAAAGGCCTCTGGCATATCAGCTATCCTGGCCACTAGCTTTGCTAGGATCTTCTTCCGTAATGCGATAAACGTGGGCCTACCCGCCCTGGTGTGCGAGGAGGCGGACTCGGTAAACGAAAACGATCGCGTACAGATAATTATGGATGAGGGGATCGTACAGAACCTTACAACCGGTGAAACGCTGAGTTTCCAGCCTCTGCCGGAATTCCTTTTGGAGATACTCAATGATGGCGGTCTACTGGCCCACACCAAGAAGGTAATGGGAGGAAAATAGAATGTACAAGATTGCAGTTGTCAGGGGCGACGGCATAGGACCGGAGATAATTCGGGAAGGAATCAAGATCCTGGAAGTGGTCTCGGAGGTAAGGGGTATTGACTTTGATTTTATCGACGTGGATGTGGGGGGTGAGACCTATCTCCAAAGTGGGGAGGTCGTTCCCGACTGGTCTAGGGATCAGCTGGAGGACTCCGATGCGATATATTTCGGGGCGGTTGGCCTGGACCCTGAGAGACTGGAACCTGGAATCGCCGAACAGGCAATATTCGAGATCAGGTTCAGGTACGACCAATACGTGAATCTACGCCCGACCAAGCTCTATCCGGGATTGGAGAGTTTCATACCCATCAAGGAGGAAATTGCCCGAAAGGGCGTAAACATGCTCATCGTCAGGGAGAACACGGAGGGCCTTTACTGCCGTCAGGGAGGAGTCCTAAGGGGCGAGACGCCTGAAGGGGGCGACGTGGCCACCAATCTCATGGTATACACCAGAAAGGGTGTGGAGAGGATTGTTGAATATGCATTTGAGCTTGCCGAGCGCAGGGAAAGATCAAGGGTAACCAATGTGGATAAATCCAATGTGCTAGTTTGTAGCAAGTTCTGGACATCCATATTCAAGAAATTGGCCAAGGACCATCCCAAAATCGAGACCGATCACGCCTATGTAGACGCCTTCACACAATGGGCAATCCGGGACCCCTCGTGGTATCAGGTGGTGGTGACCGAGAACATGTTTGGCGACATTATCTCCGACCTGGTAGCTCCCCTCTCGGGCAGCTTGGGGATGATGCCGGGGGGGAACATCAACCCGGTTGGAAAATCAATGTTTGAGCCAATCCATGGCTCGGCTCCACGTCACGCTGGTAAGAATGTGGTGAATCCGATAGCCACCATTCTTGCAGCGAAGATGATGCTGGAGGAGTCATTCCAGGAACTGGAAGCCGCTAATCTTATAGAGAAAGCCGTGATGTCCGTGATAAGCGAGGGAAAGGTCAGGACCTATGACATAAGCGATCGAGAGGCGGGGGAAGCTGCAAGCACCTCCCAGATGGGAGACGCCATATGTGAAAAGATACGAAGCCTATCCTAGCTTCCCGAAAACCGTCGCCTGATGTTGGGATCCCTAGATGCCAGGTTTCGAAGAACCTGTTCGAATGATTCCTCCCGTGAGAGGTTTCTATTGAGATATACCCCGGTACGGCCGATTGAGTCCCTCCTGGACAGGACATCGATTCTCTCCTTGACGATTTGCAGCCCAACCCCTATCTTCCTAGCCACGTAGGCCTCCCTGCCGATTACCGCGGATTCCATGTGGCCCTTTTCGGTGGGTTCTATGAGCATCAATCTCTTGTCCACCCCCGGCGTCCGGATATCCCTCTCGAGCTGCTCCAGATTGAGTGACCCGCCGAAGTCGTAGAACTGTTCTTCCAGGGAGGTAGGCTTAACCAGAGGAAAAACCACCGAGACATTCTCCTCGATATAGATATGTCCCTTGATGAGGTGCCAGGGAGTGGCCTGCACGATTTCCCGGCGCAGAATTCCCAGGTCGAAAAGTCTCATCTCGATGGCATAGGAGGGTACCCGCTGGGTTATGGCAATATCCACGTCACTTTCCTTGTGAATATCGCCCCGAGCCAGGCTTCCGTGGACTATGGGTCCATAGGTGGAGAGCTTGGCCATGATCTTCTTAGATTTTGCTCTCTTTTTCTCCAGGAGGGCCCAATGTCCCTGGTCGTAGCGTACCTCTTTCCTCTCCGGCCTTGGAACTGTTTTTTCCCTTACCAATGGATGACCATCTATTTGGATTTGGGGGGTTTTTTGGTTGTATCTATGAGCTTGAGCACGTCTTTCCAGGCGGCAAAGAAGCCTTGTTCGTCCTTTGCTGCAAAGGCCATGTTCCTCTTCCCTGAAAACTCCTTACGGAGCTCCTTTTTCTCCTCCTTAGAGAGGTGTCCCTTTATGCATTTGTATGTTAGAGAATCAACCTCCTGATCAGAGACCACGCTCTTCATACCGGCCAGTGCCTTTCTATAACCCCTTCCAAAGTCGTTGTCCTTGAGTTTCAATTTTCCCAGTGCAGAGCTTGCCTCCAGGGTATCCTCTTTCATAAGGGCAGCAACGAATTCCTTGAGGGCCTTGAGATTTTTCTGACCTGCTGCTATTCTCTTTGGGGCCATGCGACCAGTGCTCTTTAAGAGCGGCGGCAATTAAAAATCTAAGCGGATTGTATCACATGAATCTCGGAAAGATCGACCCACGGCACCTGGACCGACTCCTGGATCAGTTACCGGAGTCATCGGAGCGCCTTCTGGTGGGACCTTCGATCGGGGAGGACACCGCGATATACGACCTCCAAAATATGGAAGAGGACCGACTGGTAATATCCTCCGATCCCATATCAGGTGCCGAGAAGGATATAGGTAGGTATGCGGTACATGTCAATGCCAATGACGTGGCCACCGCCGGGGCCAGACCCTCCCTCTTTACATGTAATATATTGATGTCCCAGGGTTCCACCGAGCGGGACCTGGAAAGGGTATATAGCCAGATAAGCGGGGAGTGTGGGAACCTTGGTATAACCATCGTCGGAGGACATACCGAGGTGTCCCCCATCCCCCGCACCATAGCCTCGGGAACCATGATGGGCTTTGCCCACCGGAAAAGAATTGCCAGGAGGCCGGTAAGAAGGGGGGATGTCTTATTGCTGACCAAAGGCGCAGGCATAGAGGGAACCTCAATCATAGCCAGTGAAATGGAGGAGGAGCTTGGGGATTGCCTGGGGCCGGAAGTGGTGAATAAGGCAAAATCGTACTCGAATAAGATCAGTATAGTCGAGGAGGCGATGATGGCGGCGGGTAAAATGGTCAAGAGAATGCATGACCCAACGGAGGGCGGGGTAGTGGGTGGCATACTGGAGTTATGCACGGCCACCGGAAGCAGGGCCCGGATCTACCGTAACAGGATACCTGTGTCCGAGGAGACGAGGATGATATGCGAGCACTTCGATGTCGATCCCCTGAAGCTCATAGGATCGGGGAGCCTGCTATGCATACTGGCGCCCGAGGAGGGCCAGAATCTCAGGCGGGAGATCGCTGAAGCTGGGATGGGGGCAGCAATAATCGGAGAGATCGAATCCGATGAGGAGGCCGGGGCTATAATGGTAAAGGATTCATCGGCCACTGAGATCTCGGAGTTTCCTCCCGACGAGCTATGGAAGGTGGTCTCGGGTTATTGATCCTCGGCGGGGACGGTTTCTATCTCCCCTTTGACAACCTCATCCGCGATATCCAGGGCCTTTTCGTAGAGGTTCTTGTCTATGTAGCCCTGGCTAACCAGATCGATCAGACTGGTCTCCCTCAGGATCTCCGCCTTTCCACTGGGACGGATTGCGATGTCTATCTCCAGGTCTATGCACCTAACTCTGCCCGGGTAGAATTCAATGGGGGTGTTGATGTTGACTAGCTGACCCTTTGGCTTGTCATTCTTGGAGAAATAGGAGTTGATGTAGTACCAATCCCCCTCGTTAACCTCGGTAATGGCGTAATCTCCTTCGTCCATTTCAAGGTCGGGGCTGTCATATCTTCTGGAGGGGGACATCCTCCTCCTGATTATAAGGTGGTCCTCTTCCAGGTCCTTAACCAGACCCTTGAGGTAGGTGACATGGCCGTTTGACTTCACGTGTTCGAGGGTGTAGAAGTAGGTATCGAGGTTCTTGTAGAAGGTCTTTCTTAGAGCGGCATCTACCTCATCCTTATCCACCTTGTCCATCAATTCCTCAGCTATATCGACGGCCAGGGAGTAGGATTCTCCGAGGGACTTGTATGCATGGTGTTTTTTGGCAGTGTGTGCAACCTTGGATCTCATGTCGTCGAGCTGCTTCCTTGCTTTTCCGCCGAACTCGAAGGCTATGTATTCCTCACCGGGGTAAAGTGGATTTGAAAGCGACATCTCAACTTCCTCTGCCGCCGTTTTCAGTTCATCCACATCCTCCATTAGGGTCTCCTCCTCGGCGTCCTGCGCAGATGTTCTCCAAAGCAGTCCCCAGTCCTCCGGCATCAGCTTCTTTGCCAGGCTAAGTAGTTCCTGACGCCTATCGCCCTTTATTTTCTTGCTAACCTTTGCCCCGTTGTCGGAGAGAAGGACGGCATATCTACCGGGGAGATTTATCTTCATGTCCAGGACCGGTTTCTTGTCCCCCATGGGAATGGACCGAACCTGAACCTTGATGTCCTCGTCCTCCCTTATCATCCTTGTGGTGTTTGAGAATGGGAGATATCCGACCCCGTCATCGATATCCACGAAGGCCGCTTTCAGGCGGCCGTCAACCTTCTGGACCGTCCCCATGTACACGGAGTTGACGTTTATCTCCGAGTCCCTCTTGATGATATCGGTAAACATGTCCATAAGGGTTTCATTGACGGCGGAAACCCCATCTATCTGACCGGAGGCCACGATTCCGGATCGATCATCGGTGCTGTTTATCTCTACATCCGCCGGAGACAGGTCTCTTTCCATATCGAAAAGATCGGCCATCGTTTCCGAGGTTTGGCTCAGTTCAAAGTCTCGATCTAAGAATATCTTAGAAAGGGCAGTCGAGTATATACCTCTTATTCTAACGCGTGTCAATTAATCACAGCCAGTGTGGGGTATGGGGGGGCCGGGATTCTCCGAGGAAACCGTAGTTCCGCTCTTTTGAACCCAGGTCGCCGGCTCCCATTCGGCGTTGCTAAGCCGGAAGGGTGTCCATGTTATGGACCAAGCTACCCTACCCCCCCGGGTTCGTTTTTTAAAGAGGCTGCGATGAGGAATATAAAAATCTTAGCAACTTCCGGGTCAAGGGGATGGTTTAAACGAGAGTTAGGTGGAACGCTCGGGTACTCCAGGGAGCGATTTATCAAAGCTAGAACAACCCTATTGTACGGACATCATTAAATCAAGGTGATCAATTGACGCAATATCAAGGAAAATCGAGGAGGAAGTCCACTGGTGGCCGTTTGAAGCGTCACCACAAGAAAAGAAGGTTTGAGCTGGGCAGGGTCCCTGCGGAGACCGAGATTAGTACCAGGAAATCGATCATGGTCAGGACTCTTGGTTCAAATAACAAGGTAAGGCTTCTTTCAACCGAGGATGCAAACCTGGTTGACCCTGATGGCTCCAACACCCAGGTTTCGAAGATACTAGATGTGATCAAGAACCCAGCTAGTAGGGACTTCACGCGGAGAAACGTGATTACCAAGGGAGCGATCATCGAAACCGAGGCGGGAAGGGCAAAAGTGACATCGAGGCCGGGCCAGGACGGCGTGGTAAATGCGGTTAGAATAGAGGAATCGGAGGATTAGGGTCCTATTCCCAGGTCCTTTATCGTAAGCAGCGGCTCGAGAGATATGCCGAATTCCTTCCTTATGTTATCCTGAGCACCCTCCAGCCTATCCACCACACATGTGACCTGGGAGGCATTTCCTCCCATCTCCTCCACGGCCTGAATTGCCTTAATCAGGGATCCTCCAGAGGTCGCAACGTCATCGATAACTAGGGTATGGGCCTCACTGGGAATCGATCCCTCGATTTCTCTCCGGGTCCCGTGGGTTCTATCTCTTTTTCGGATCATCGCGTAAGGTATACCGTTTTCCAGGGCCACGGAGACTACTATTGGAATGGCACCCAGTTCAGGTCCCGCCACGCAGTCAACCTGGTCCCCGAAATAAATAGAGATCAATCTGGATATCAGCCTCAGGTATTTGGGATTGCTGGTAATGGTCTTGACATCAAGGTAGTAGGAGCTCTTCTTGCCCGAGGTAAGGGGGAACTCGCCCAGGGAGAGCGCCTCATTCCTTATCGCCCCGGCCAGTTCCTCCTTCATCTCCCGGATATCGACCCGTTTGTAGGTGTCAAAGCAGGATCGCAATCCGGTATGACATGCCGGTCCGGCGGGTTCGACGTCCAGCAGGATGGCATCACCATCGCAGTCTATCCGGAAACCCCTGAGTCTCTGTGTATTGCCGCTTGTCTTGCCCTTGGTCCAGAGCTCTTCCCGGCTGGTACTCCAATATGTTGTCTGGCCGGTGGTGAGTGTTTGAATAACCGCCTCCTGGTTCATGAAGGCCTGCATTAGGGGTTCCCCGGTGATCCAGTCCCTGGCCACGGCCACTATTAGGTTGACACCGTCGAGTTTCCTCTGGAAATCCAACTTTTCAAGGATTTTGTTGGCCTCGCTCGTCGGAAGCTTCATGGTCATATTCTGGGGATGGAACGTCTTAAGGGTTTTGGCGTGAGTTTCTTTGTGAAGAGCTCCCTTAAAGGTGGGTTGCATACCTTTTTCATGGGCAGAGGGGCTAGAAATTTTCTCCACTTAAGGGAGAATTTTCAGGATCGCTTGAGTTGATCGAGCTGATTGATAGAAGAAGATTCTGGCTTTATGGAGCAGGTCGTTTTGTCTCTCTGACGGGAACCGGAATTCAGGATGTTGCAATACCCCTCTTCATCCTCGATCACCGGCTCAGCGGCAGCTATGGGGATCTTCCTAATCATATCCCTGGTTCCCAGGCTTTTCCTGTACCCGGTCGCCGGGGTGATAGGTGACCGTCTGAATAGAAAGCAGATAATGATATGGACGGACTTTGTTTGGACCTTCCACGGCGGCGATGCTCGCAGAACTGATTGAGCCAAGGGAGCTGACCAGGGCAAACTCGGTAATGTGAAGCGTGAACAGCACCTCCAGGATAATCGGCCCCGCGCTTGGAGGGTTGATCTATGGTTTTGGAGGCATCATGGATGCCCTGATTATTAACGAGGTGTCCTTTATCTCCTCGCCCCTGAGCGAAATCTTCATTCGTTACAGCCAGAAACCCGGACAATTAGGGGATCTAAGGGAAGTAATATTTTCCATGCAGGAGGGTCTTAATTTTTTCAGGTCAAGCCGGGGCCTGTTCATACTGGTGATATTCGCCCTCCTCTCTAACTTCTTCATGTCTACCTTCCCTACACCATGAGAATCGAGGTGGCTTTCTCGGCCCGGGAGTTTGGCCTGGTTGAGGCCTCCTTCATGGGAGGTATCCTTCTGGGGAATCTTGCCATAGGCGCCTTTTTCTCCAGATCCAAGATACAGAAAAATGCTTAACGGTGGCCTGCTGGTGCAAACAGTTCTAATTTTTTTCACTGGTGGTTGTGATACCTCCCCAGTTCCTGGCCAGAATGGGATATGCAAGCAGGATGACCTTCGGCCTGTTCCTAGCAATATTCACTGGTTTTGGATTCTTCAACGCGTTTATCAATACCCCTATCAATGGAGGAATACAGAGATTGGCACCGACCAGCTATAGAGCCAGGGTTTTTTCAGTAGTACAGCTCTCTACCCAGGGTATTATGCCTCTTGGTTATGGTTTGATGGGAATTTTGCTGGATATATACCCAGCATACATCATCGCCCTGGGGGTTGCGGTGGTAAATTCAGCGATCGTGCTCTCATTTGTGGCGAGATATTCCCGGATTGTGACACTGGATCTCAGCGAGAAATCGCCATCGACCCAGGGGGCTGATTGAGGTGACCCCAGATCTACCTTCTAGATTGCGAAGGAAGAGATACTGGGTATTGGTTCTTTTCCTCTTTTTACTACTAGTCGGTCCTTACCTGGTACCACTTCCCAAGATCCAGGAGACATCGGACCCCAGGGAACTCAGATTCAGGTCCAGCAAGTTCGAGGAGATCATGGATCTTGAGGTCCATTATATAATGGAGGGGGAGAAGGGAAGGGGCCTGATTTTGCTACATGGCTTTGGGGCAAGCGTATTTTCGTGGCGGGAGGTGATGGAGCCCCTATCTCTTAATTATGCGGTGTTGGCCTATGACAGACCGGCATTTGGGTTAACCGAACGGCCACCGAGGGAGGAGTGGAGTGATGAGAATCCCTACTCCGGGGAGTTCCAGGTGGACCTGCTAATGTCCTTGATGGAGGAGATGGATGTGAATAACCCGGTTTTAATCGCCCACTCGGCCGGTGCAGCGGTAGCCGTATCTGCAATTCTGGACCATCCAAATGAGTTCTCCGGTCTAGTGCTTGTAGATCCGGCCCTGGATTCCCATGGAGGTTTGCTCAGGTCCCTGAAGTGGGTGCCCCAGGTCAGGAGGTTGACCCGGTTATTGGTAAGATCAATTCCCTCGTGGGGGAGTCAAATGCTAGATGATTCCTGGTATAATAGTTCAAAAATTACCGATGAGGTTATGGATGGCTACCAGAGGCCATTGAGGGCCCACAACTGGGATGGGGCCCTAACCGAGTTCGTGCTTGCCAAGCCGATATCCGGGCTGAGAGAAGAATTAGGGGAAATCGAAATACCCGTTTTGCTGATAACCGGAGAAGACGATAACCTGGTGCCTATGGAGGATACATTGGACCTTGCGGAAGAGTTTGGCAATGTGGAGGTCTTCGTAGTTCCCAATTGTGGTCATCTCCCCCACGAGGAGAGACCGGAGATATTTCTACAGGAGGTATTTGATTTTCTCCGTGCGTTATGAATTCAATTGTACGCTCAAGATGATCGCCGGAGGTTCTGGGAAAGATTTAAATCGATTTCAGACCCCCCAGGGCCAAGCC
Organism: Hadarchaeota archaeon (SeqCode); assembly: GCA_964621445.1. Classification (GTDB taxonomy): domain Archaea; phylum CAYQAE01; class CAYQAE01; order CAYVLA01; family CAYVLA01; genus CAZUNO01. The sequence goes on from CAZUNO010000019.1 coordinate 16,870, forward strand.
GAGGTAGCTCAGGCTTGGGAGAGCGCCGGACTGAAGATTTTTCCAATCGGACATCCGGGTGTCGCGAGTTCGAGTCTCGCCCTCGGCACTTTTCTCGGCAACATCAATGTTGAGGGGTATTCCTAGACCGATGGTTATTCAAATTGTGGATTAAGGACAGGGTTTTATCCCTCCTGGGATAGGCTTTGAAATCATCTTGAAATGCGGTCATGGCGCATTACCCCTAGTTCCGGATATTCTTCATGGACCTCAGAACGCAGAAATCCTCCACATCCCACGTCCTGGGCTCAGAACAGCCGCATACCTGGAGCATGTTTCTCCACTCGTCCTTGGTTAGGGCAAGAAAGCAGTGAAATCCATGTGTGAAGTATCCTTTCAATCCCACCAGGAAGTCGGATGCCAGAAGAATGCCTCCCTCCTTAAGCAAACGACACATTGCGCAGGTCGAGGACTGCTGGTCCTGCATGCAGTGCATGGCCTGACTGGAGACCACGTAGTCAAATTTGTGGTCCTGGGGTAAGCTCTCCACGGAGTTAACCTGAAAATCGAGATTAGGGATGTCCTGGGATTTCTCCCTGGCATTGCTGATGCAGTTCCTTGAGTACTCGAACTTTCCGCTATCTATCCCTAGCACATCGAATCCGACCCGTGCTAGCTTGAAGGCCAGATAACCTTCACCGGTTCCTACGTCTAGAACCCTGAGTGTGCCATTCCTTTCCTTCGCGTCCTCGATTATCAGGGATACCAATTTTGAGGATGCCTGGTCCTTGAAATCATTGTTTTTCTCCCTTATGGGTGCGAATCCTTCGAGAAGTCGATGTGCCTTGCTGGTCAGCTTTAGCCGATCTCCATCACCGCCTCGGGTTATGAGAGATTTCTCGTCAAGTAATCTTACGGCCTTCTGGAGATCCTGCCGCGAGATGTGAAGTCTGCCCCCCGGCCTGTATTTCTCGTTGTCTTTGCTTTCCTCCTCTATGGTTTTGATGATTTCTTCTTCCCCGCACTCCTTCTGGGCCAATATTTGCATCATATAGTAGTGGAGGAAATCCCTTACACCATCGCCTGATTTGATTCTTCCTGAGGACAAATTCATGACTAAACCTGACGGTAATTATTAGACGCGCAAGTATAAATTTTGTTTGGCGGTATCGAGATACCAGGGATACTTGCCTTTGCTGTACCAGCCAGGTCCTTAAAGGGATATGAGGAACCTCTAGACAAGGGTTACTCCAGGTATGAGGGGGATCTCCACTCCCTTCTCGAAGAAACGGGTGGCGTTGGCATGTATCCCCGGTTCGGTGTGCATCATCTTAATCCAGGTGCCGGGTTTGCAGAACACGCCCCACGGAAGCTCGAATGGCCTACCAAGCCTGACGTCCCATAGCTTGTCCACGGGCCCCTCGTGGGACAGATCCATCATGTCGTAGTTGATTTTCCTGTAGTCCCATTCTCCTCCGGTCAAATCGGATGCAACCTTTATCCACCACGGAGGATCGCTGTCGGCTATAAGCGCCGTGGGGTCCACATTGAACTGGTTTCCGAAATGTCGGGATCTCGATTTCATCATGGCTGGCCAATCGTCGTCACCCTCACCGGTCATTATGTTGATAGACGCCGTTTCCAGGGCGACGGGGTCCTTACTGGCCGCTGCAAATCCTCCCAGCTTCCGGGGCCCGAACACCAGTGGGCCCTCCCCTTCCTGTCCAACGATCCCGGAGACCAGGCCGAAGGTCTTAGTACCATTTTCCAGAAGCAGGTTATTGACCGTTCCATTGAGGCTAGCGGCCCTGCTTGCCACGTAGCTCATGGCCATGGTCAGGGTGACCAGGTTATTTCCCTCCCTGTGATGGGGGTCCACGTTCATGAGCCAGTGGCCGTTTTCCTTGTAGGCCTTCATGGGACCCGTGCATTCCATGCCGTTGGTAACCACGACGTTCTTTGATCTCTTTGCCTTCCTCTTTCGAGCACGAAGGATATCATAATCTAGCCCCTCGCTTGGGCTGAAATCGAATCTCTCCGCTGCCTCCTCGGAGGAGAAATATGCGAAGGGCATTCCATGTGCATGCCATCTCATCTTGGTGGGGTTCCATCCTATGGAGGAGTTCTTGACGCAGAGCGTGTACATGGTATTGTTATGCATCTTTGCAATAGGGCAGTTAAGGAAGTACTGGTACTCCTCCTCGAACAGTGACTCCGGCAGCCGGGTATTATCGAAGAAACCCAGATCGTTGTCCTTGGTTTGAAGATCGTGTTCCACCACCTCCTCGCCCTCCTCATAGAAGTCCACGAAGAAGACGAGGTCCTTGTACTTATCCCTGGAGAAGACATGAGAGTAGCCATTTTCCAGGAATGCTCGGGGGGTTCCGCCCTCCCACAACATATTCTCTCCCAGGTGGACCTCTCCCACCTCCATTTTCATCAGTGCGTCAACCGCCCCGGCCATTATGGCAGGCTGGGTTGCTATGGGCTGTAGATCGGGGTCGGTTACTATGCTGTTCTTCTTAAGGATGGGCCTCAGGAGGGGGCTCCCGTAGAAAACGCCGACAAATCCGGTGTTATTTGGTTTAAGAAGAACCTTGGCCCCGTCAACCTCTTCATCATCGAAAAGACGTTTAGTCAGCAGATATGATGCCTGGTAATTCGACCTGATGGGGTCCCGGCTTCCGGTTCTAACCAGATGTACATTACTATCACCTGATCCCAGGGATTCAAGCTGCTCGAATTCCCCATCATCCGGTTTTTTGTACCTGGAAACCTGAACTTTCGGCACGAGCCATCCTTCTTCCGACTTCAGCCAGTCCTTTGGTTTATGTCTAGTGAACAAGTCTCAACGCTCCTGCGGCCCCGGTTACTCCCTTGGTAAGGGGACAAGGTCGAATCAGCCCATCCATGGTCAAGGCCGAAAAATGTTTTTCCCCTCGCCATGAAGGCGGATATGCACCGTATCCTACCGGGATATCTATTTGAGGTTAAGGACGCTCAAGAATGCTTCCCAGTTTTCTTACAGTATCGCTTGCTGGCGCTCAAGTGGAAGGTTTAGAAGTGCCTTGCGTAGAAGTCCAAAATCTCATCGGGAGTTGCGGTGCCCGTGGTCCCTATCTTCTTTATGGTGACTTTAGCGGCCATGTCCCCTATCTCGGCTGCCTCGCGAAGGGTAGAGTCACTTGCCAGCGCTGCAGCAACCCCGGAATCCACGGTATCACCCGCTCCACAGGTGTCTATCTCTCCGCCGATCTTCACCGAGGGTACGTGTTCCACTTCATCATCATCGTAGACGGATATGGCCTTTGCACCCCGGGTCACGAAACAGGGATGGTTGAGTTTTCCTGTCAGCATTCTGCCAGCCCTATCCACTACGGCGTCGGGGGGTATTCCCTCCATGGTCTCCTCGTAAAGGGCGGTGGCCACGGTGGCCTCGAACTCGTTGGGCACGGCGTACGTATTCTTGAAGAGCTCTATCCTGGTCCTGCTGTCGGTCACAATCGGGATATCGGTTTCCTCCCCCAATTCGGTTATCCTCTCCAGTATGGATTCGGTGACCACCCAGGTCCCGGGGGTATCGGCATAATCCGCGATCACCAGGGCATCGATGAACTCCTTGACCTCGTCCAGTGCATCCAGTATGAGTTCCTCGCTTTCATCGCTGATACCCTGGGAGTTCTCGATATTGACCAGGCTGACCTGCTGGACTGGAGACCCGTGGGCAGAGGCAAAGAACTTCTCAAAGGTGGGGGTTGCTCTGGAATCGTCCTTGAAGATGAACCTGGTGTCCATGTCACGCGCCTCGAGCTGACGGGTAAGCTCGAATCCGTGAAGGTCATCGCCGAAAACGGTTATTGGATATGTCTTAGGCCCTAGGGCGGCCACGTTGGCACAGACGTTTGCCCCGCCCCCGGGGGAGTATTTGTCAGAATCATTGCCCCTGAGCCTCACGATGGGCACCGGTGCCTCCCTGGCAATCCCCTCCATGATTCCGGTGCCATACCTGTCCAGGCAGAGATCCCCGATCACGGCTATTCTTTTTTCAGGGAATTCCGTGAGTAGCTGTTCGAGTCTGTCACGCGTTATGGTCAAATTCTCTCCTCTCCACAGCATGAATCCCCTTCTCTTAAAAATAATCACGCAAAATCCTTAATCGAGGGTGGTCTGTTGGCCATCGGACCCCGTCAGGGCGGAATTGCCCCTCTGGACTACCCTTTCAATGGTTTTCCTTCCTATCTTCATTTCGGATGTGAGATAATCAAGGGATTCATTAAGGTCTGGTTTTCTCCATTCTGAATTCCATTCATCGATTACCGGCGGGTTCCGGAAATATTCCTCGACCCGGTAGAGCTCCTTCCGGGTTTCTTCCTGGAGTCCGATTCCCTCCAACATCTGCTCCAGGGAGTCGCACTCCTTAGCCAATGAAAGCGAACGCTTTGGTCCGTATCCGCGTATTCCGCCCGGGTTATAGTCGGTTCCCATTAGAATAGCCATGTCGATGAGAGATCGGTGGTCGATCTCCAGTTCCTCAAGGTTTGATGATAGATCGACCATTTCCAATTCCTGGTCACTTATGGACCTAACCATCCTGTTGGCACCAAATAGAAGGGCATCATAGTCGTTGGTAATGACCGCCGAGAAACCATAGCTGGTCATATGGCTTGCCTGGCTCTCCGCCTCTTCCGGGGCCTGGACCCAAGGTACTCCCAGCACCTCCAGCGCCTTCTTCATCTGGGAGCACATGTCCGAGGTTATCTTGAAACCGCTCCTTCTTGTCCTAGCAGCTCTTTTCTTCATTGTTTCCCGCTTTAGATCGGGTGGTTTGCCATCGAAAACGAACAGGGGGAGAACTCCGGCTTCGTAGAGCACCGAGACCTGATTACACAGGCCGATCAAATGACCGATCTCCTCCCCGTTCGGGTTGGTATATGGTGAACCGTCCGGGTTCTTGATCTGGAAATAATGCCTGTAGATAACGTTGCCCACGTCAACGGTCATCTTCTTTGGTTCTATCTGTGATACCGGAATATGGTCCTTAGTGACCAATTTTCCGAGATTGACGCCCGTTTGGAACCTCTCCTCTATTCCTCAACCACGCTGACCTGCACTTTCCGGCTTCGGGGACCATCAAATTCGCAGAAAAAGATCTTCTGCCAGGTTCCCAGGTTAATATGACCATTTCTTATGGCTGCGTTGGCGGAATTGCCAACCAGTGTGGATTTGATATGGGCCGCGGAATTCCCCTCCCTGTGCTGGTAATCATCCCTCCAGGGGACCATATCCCCCAGCTTGTTGATTATGTCCCTGACCACCGCAGGGTCTGCTCCCTCATTTATGGTTATGGCCGCGGTGGTGTGGGGGGCGTAGACCATGCATAACCCATTAGATATCCCGGTCTGGTCCACCACATCCTGTACCTTTGAGGTTATGTCGATCATCTCGGATTTCTCTGATGTGCTTACTCCGAATTCCTTTAATGCCATTTTGATCCCTAAGTATATACCCAATAATGGTCCCTTATTTCTTCTTCCTTTGGGCCTAAAACCGTCACATTAAAGGTTAACAGCTACAGAACATCCGCGAGGCTGGTCCGTATTCCAATTTTCGATTCGCTCAAATACAAAGCAGGGATATTCGATGTAAGGAATACCCTGGTAGATCTGAGTGAGGAATACAAGGAGAGGATGTATCTTAACATAATTAGGGATTTCGGTAAAAAGAAGGGCAACAAGTACCTAAGCACCTTCAACAAAGACGACCTCGAGCAGCTCCTAAACATGGGTTACAAAAGAAGGATGGAGGCTCTCTCCAGATTCGGGCTCGACGAAGAGGCCTTTAACCGGGCCTGGTTGACGGAGGAGGCCATGCAGGTCAGGATGGATTGCAGCCGAGTTCAGCCCGATGCGGGCGCGCTCCGGATTCTAAAGGAGAAGGGGGTGAAACTGGCGGTCATCACCTCGGCCCCAAAGAGGGCCGCTGACGTCGACATAGGAATTCTGAAGGGAAGAATTGGAAGCAGGATATTCAACGAGGTGGTGATGCCATCCTACGAGCCGACCCTATCGGGGAAGCCAGACCCTTCCTCAGTGGAGGCATGCCTGGAGAGGCTTTCCGTTTCACCCCAGGAGGCCTTTGGTGTTGGGGACTCAGAGAGGGATCTGGAGACCTACCAGGCAGCCGGCGTTCTGGATGTTTTGCTGGACCGCTCGGGGAATAGTAGTGAAATCGATATGTCGATTGAACCCTCGGTCATAATTCAAGGTCTGGAAGAGCTATTGCCACTGGTCGTGGAGAGGGGAATTCTCTCCCGTATATTCAATAGGAACTGGGGATCTCCGAAAATATCAGGTTAGACGGATGGGTACGGCAATACCGGATGCGTTTTCGGGCTTTTCATGATCCATATCTAGGTCGGCCCCGGCGATGGGAGCTACCTCGTCAAAACCCCAGGAAAGGACCTCCTTTCTCAGGGAAGTTATGCGTTCGTTGGCGATTTCCAAGAGGGCAATCCTCACCGCGGTTCGGTATAAGCCGGTGCCATTAAGCTGCTTTACGACCGCCTGGTTCCTGTCCATGCGTTCCTCCAGCTCCCGGTATACTCTCTCCGTTCTTTTGTAAAGATCGGAAAGGTCGTGTTTCCTTGACTTCTTGAGCACATAGGCCGCGGCGGGGGATAGTTCATCGCGGGACAAATCGTCAACGGTACTTAGAAGTTCCATGATCAATCTGTGCTTCTGTGACTCGCTAGGTCTGGGTGGCTTTTTCCTTAGGCGATCGAAATTGAAAATGTCGATCTTTGGTTTGTGAACCTTGTGGGTTACAGATGCAATCAGTGCGCCGACGGCGCACGCTAGGACAATACCAAATAGGGATTCCATTGTCAAGGGGCTATGCCTCCAATCTCAGGTCTACGGTCGGCTTCCGGTCGGCATCTCACCGACACAGGAGGGGTTGGAAAACAAATTGCAATCCCAACTTATATATTTTTCGGGATATTAAGGACATATGAGATTCAACATGAAATGATATCCTGCTTATGTTTTGGATTGAAAACGGATTTTGGGGTCTGGATCTATGCCAGGTCCAGATCCCTGTTGATCTCATCTTGATAGACCTCTAAATCCAGATTCATGACCTCGTCCATCGACACCGTTTCCCCGCTCTCGGAGGACTCGAAAATGGCCATGGGCAAGGCCTGGGCCTTTGCTCCCATCTCCCCATCAACCTCTGGTTCACCGCCCTCCAGTATTGCCCTAGCGAAATCCCACAACTCGATGGCCACGGTGGATTTGAAATCGCCGCGAATTCCGATTCCACCCGGGAACATCCGATCTTTTTCCTGGTCATCCATCTCGGCAAGCATCCACCTGATCAGCTCCTCCTTGCCAACCGTTTTCTGTCCCCTGGGATTCATGGTCTCCGTGATAAGGCCGTTGTTCCAGCCCACGGATCCCTTTACACCGTAGATAACCCTCTGATCGAGCTTCTCGCCCGGAGCGACGTCCGTCCATGTCCATACGCCCGAGGCCCCGCTTTCAAAGCTTATGAGGGCCAGACTGAGGTCCTCCACCGTATAGGGGCGTGAGCCCTTTCTCTCAGGCCAGGAGTCGTAACGGGTGTCCTCAAGGGTCTTGGTAACGGCCGATACCTCCTCTATAGGTCCTAAATTGTAGATGAAAAGATCGGCGTAGTGGACTCCCCCGTCCAGAATCCATCCACCCCCCGCCTTCATCTTGTCGTGTCTCCATCCCCAGGACCCGAGGGAGTAATTCAACTGCTGCCAGAAAATCATTCTGGGGTCCCCTATCTTCCCGGTTTCCAGCGCCCAGTGGATGGCCCGGTTCTCCGAGTTTCTCCTGTAGTTCTCCGCCACGGCCAGGGTCACGCCCTGATCGTCTGCGGCCTCGATCATCATCCTGCCTGTTCGCATGGTTATGGCCAGCGGCTTCTCGACCATTACGTTCAGTCCCGCTTCCATGCAGGGAAGGGCAATGGAGTGATGTGAACGGTGTTCGGTGCAGATATCGACGGCATCGAGCTGCTCCTGCCCCAGCATCTCCTCTAGATCGGTGTAGGTGTGGGGTGTTTTTTCCTGGAACTCGGAGATCTGGGACGCCCTTGCCATTGCCGCTTTTGCGTTTAGATCGCAGGTAGCTTCCACCTCCAGGTTAGAGACCCCGACCTCATGGAGTTCAGCTAGCCCCCGGACATGTGCGTTTGATATGCCACCGCAACCTATGATTGCCATCCTGACCTTATCCATCCAATCACGACCTGGGAGTCTTGGTGGTGGCCATAAAAATGGAACATGGTGGAGGTTATCTAGAGAATATAGAGGCTGATCATCATGATGAACATTCCAAGAAACAGTCCGTACATACCATGGTGAAGATCTCCGTAGCGGTTGGCCACTGGGATCAGCTCATCGAAACAGATGAAGACCATGATTCCACCGACCAGGGCAAGAACCGATGATAGGACAGAGTCGGTTAGAAAGGGGAGAAGGAGAAGATAGCCGATCACGGCACCGGCGGGTTCCGCCAGGCCAGAGAGAAGGGAGTAAAAGAAGGCCTTCCGCCGGTCGCCAGATGCGTAAAAAATGGGCACGGAGACGCAGACCCCCTCGGGGATATTGTGTATGGCGATGGCCAAGGCAATGGGGATGCCCAGGTTGGGGGAGCTAATTGATACGGCAAGTACCGCCAAGCCCTCCGGGAAGTTGTGTATCGCAATGCCCAGGGCGGTCATGATGCCCACCCTTTCAAGTCTCCAGGTCTGGGCGTCCTCGCGGGTATCCATATGGGTGTGAGGAATAATCCTGTCAAGTATGAACATTGCCCCTATACCCCCGAAAAAGGAAAGGTTGGCCATCAGAAATCCCACCTCGGTAATGGCCTGGGCAAGCAGCTCGGCGAAGGATATGTAGATCATTACCCCGGCCGAGAATCCGAGCAGGATTGAGAGACAGCTGAGCTTGGGTTTCCTGATGAGGTAAGCGATGGAGCTTCCTATACCCGTGGACAAACCGGCGAGCGAGGTCAGTAGAAAGGCGAATGCAATCCTCTGCATGTTTATTACCCGAGAACCAGCTAGCGGCTGGTTCTTGTGATTGATGCCTTCCTGAAAAGCCTTTTTCTAATCATCAGCTGATCCAGCACGAAGCCGGTAATCATGAGGGCCGAGACTATGACCAACCACTCTACGGTGTATACCCAGAGAAGCGCCCTTTCCCTTATTCTCATGGCCTCCCTTCCCAGCTCCTCGAGGGCGGATATGGAGTTTCGGGATAATTCGATTGCCCCCTGAACATCGCCCTCCAGGTAAAGCTCGTTGGACTCCTTCAGCTGCTCCCGGATGGATGAAAGCTTGCGATCCAGGGGATTGGTGTTTGCCCCGAACTTGCCCACGAATGAAAACAGGTCCACTATGTATGAGTGTTGGTGGTGAAAATCCGAGATGGACTGCCTGTATTCGTGGACCAGCCGTATGTTTTCCAGGTATTCCCGACCGGATACGTCGAGGAGATAATTGATCAATATGTCCTGGCCAAATTCATTCCGGGTGGGGTTCCTTATACCCGACCACCAGGAGTGGCCAAGGAAGGATTCGAAGGCGTTGGTTTTACCCTCACCGTATTTCCAGATAACCGAGGCTGAGGCCCTGGATGCAAAGTTGTATCCCGTATAGAATTCCGATTCCATCCAGCCATAGCTCGTTGATCCCTCCCTGGGAAGGATGATTCGTGTCCGGCCGCCGACCACGTCTTCGATGCCCAGGGGAACAAAGGGAAGAAGCGGGTTGCTTTCCAACTGTTTGTTGACCCTGATCTGGAAGATCTTGTCATAGGAAATACCCGAGTTCCATAGCTCCTTGACTGCCAGCACGTCGTTGGCAAAGATCTCCCAGATACCGGAAGCTATCCAGCTGGGATGCAGGGGACCGCTCATGCCACCCATATCCGTGGCGGCACCGACTCCCGATTCGACTGCCTTCTTTATCATCTGTATGTACTGTGCCCTAAAGAACCGCACATCGCCCCCGCTAAACAGAATGCATTCATATTCCCTCAGGCTTCTTCATTGCGCGGGAAGTAGATCCTCAGGGTTCTCCTGGCGCTCTCTGCGGTGATGGTTTCGGCATCGTAGAACCTGGTGGGTACGAGTGTTGCTTCGAATCCGGGGTCCTGGGATAACCACGATGATACCGGTGTGGTTACAGGAGAAACTGAGCCGACGGCAAAGACGCTGACCTTTTCCTGCGCCTGAGAATTTCCACATAACAGGGACAGGGCGATCATTATCAGTATGTATCTCAGGTAACGGCCCATGTCCAAGGGGAACCATATTCTTGTTTTAAATGCTAACCAGGAGGGGTGCCTCTTCAGATGGATTTACCCCATCTATATTCCATCCTTCACTGGGGGTTCCGAGCCATAATAGACGACGAATATTAGCCAGGCCATGAAGAATCCAAATCCAATCGTGGTGTGGTAATCTACCGCGATCTGGCCCCATGCAATAACCGCGAATACCACGGCCACCAGGCGCAGCACACTTGCCGCATAGAAGCCGGCGAATGATGCCAGTACCCATATAGTCCTATCCTTGATTCCTCTACCTGATTCGATTATTGGGACCGCGGATATGAATCCAAATGCAAGTATACCCTTGATCCCGGTGCAACCGTAGTCGATGAGCAGTCGGGCGGACTCCCTGTCGGGGAGGATTAGTTTTGGGCCCTGGGTAGTGACCTCGCTTCCCAGAATTCTGCAAAGAAATGCCACCAATCCGGCGAGGGCAACATCGTAGCCAAGCCAGTCCACAAGTGCACGTTCTATTGAGTACCCGAAACCGATGAAGGCGAAGAACGCGCCTGGAACCCAGAATTTCTGGAGAGAGCGGTAACCAAAGAGGGCAATGCACAGCCCAACGAAGACCACCAGCATATCGAAAATGCCGAAAATCCTCTCCGATGGTGTTTGAAGGAGGTCCCGGGCCATAACGGCTATGACCAAAGCCAGGCCTGCTACTACCTCCCACCCAGCCGGCTTTGTTTTCAGCGCACGGTCCTTATTTAGCTCGGACCATTGAAATGACATCCATATTACCAGGGTCAGTGGAATGACCCAGAAGTAGGTCCTGGTGGTGTGAAGAACATAGTAGGTGAAGGGGTTGACTATCATAAGGGTGAATAGAATCGGAAGTAAATGAAGACGATTTATCTGGTTGAGCCTCATCGGACATCATCGGTCTAAGGAAACTGCTAGTTGGTGTTCTTGGAGGGGGGTCATCTAAAAAGTTGGTCCTCTCCTACCCTATGATGGTTACGAACGAGTTTGATACCGGTTAATCCGATCGCACCCATATGGGGCTGGACCAGGCTATATCCCCGTCAAACTGGGTCGCCCGAACGTAGTATGAGCTTTCTTTCTCGAAGTCCTGGTCATGCCAGGTCATTTGGAACTTGTCCTTCTGCGAATTGAACCCTGTCTCGCCCCGGTAGCGGTCAAACCTCTCCACCGTTTCGCCGTTCTTCACTATCTCAACCTCGATAAGGGGGCCGTGGGTGCAGGCCACAAGTATGTTCAGGTCCACCTGCTTGGACTCAACATCCGATCCCATGGGCTGGCCCTCAATTTCGGTCCACAGAAGGATCTCCTCCAGGGTTGTCGCGTAACACCGCCGGGAACGCAGGGCATTGAAAAGGGATTCGGTGGTAAGCTGGGGAGCGAATATCGCCGCAACCCCACCGGGATATGGAAAGAGCTGCTTTCCTCCCCACTGGGGGTAGGCCATGGGCACAGGGCCTCCCGGGGTCGTGCAGTGGCTGTCCGAACCCCCGATCACGCCCAGGGGGAAGCCATGTTTCAGGGCATATCTGTAGTAGTGGCTCTTCTCGGGATGTCTGCCCTCGATGGTGGGCCGGGAGCTGCAGTATTCCTCGGATGATCCCCATTGGGAATATATCTCCATAACCGGTTCCACATCCAGTCCCCCGAAATGGCTCTTAGAGAAGTCCCTTCCCCTAACGGCGCGGCTGGTGTGGTGGCATATGGCGAGTGCATCCCTGTCCCTGGCGAAATCAAACATTGAATCCAGGCTGCCCCCATCCTCGGTCTTGAAGCTCATGTAGTCCCCGGAAAAGCCGGGAAAATAGAGGTTGAAGTGTCCCCCGTCCTCACCGTCATAATCCCCCTCGAAACCCAGTACTGGATTGAAGTCCCCGGGGCGGTGCCAGCGCTTGGTAGAGCACTTTATCTCCGACCAGCCATCATCATCCATCTTGCTGCCGTGATCGGCCATGGCACAGAAGTCATGTCCAAGTATATCGCTGGCAAACCAGTAGCCGTAATCGGGACTCTTGGGCAGATATGGAATGCCACATCTTCCCAGTTTGCTATGCACATGGAGATCTCCCCAATAGAGGCGATAATCGGGATCGGGCCTGGCCCATATGGGGTGACATCTCCCGGACGGGTAGTGCCCGCCGGGTCGGGAAACCTTGAATCTGGCAATGGAGGTCTGGGGAACCGAACAGTCGGATATGACCAGGGTCCCACCATGGTGGCTCTGGAACTTCAACTCCTCGGGGAGTCCATGGATCCCTGAGTTATCGCTTACCTCCAGGACCCCCTGAAAGTCCTGGGCTGGATATCCGTCGACCCCGAGAATCGATGCCCTTATGTCAAATTTTTCACCTGGTTCCACTATGGAAGGCGCTGATATCCAGGCCCTGGTTGGTTCTTTGTAGGTCATTTGTAGGTCAGATTTTGGAAATTTATTCGACAAGATGGCCACGGGCACGATCTCATACATACCCTTTATTCTGTTTCGTCTAAAGGCATATCCAGAAGAACTCCACGTACTCCGGGGAATTAAGAACCCTGGAACCGGGAGGCAGGTGGATATGGTTACCGGAGAATCGCCTGAACTTCATGTCCCCCGCCTCGTATACGTATCCGCAGCGATCATATGCCCTCTCCGAGTCTATGCGCTCTACCCAGTAGTCCTTGACTATCTCGGCGCTACCTATGCTTTCATACCACTTGAGATCGTATGTTATCTTTCCCTGGTCGGCTAGGGACATAATGACGTCAAGCGCGGTGATAACACCGGTCTGGAAAACGTCGTCCCGGGTGTTATGGGCCTGTACCTCGACGTTTTTGAAATCAAGCCTGAATTCCCGACTTCTTATCATGACCCTCGGCACAATCACCTTTTCGGAATTGACATGAAACCTCTGGACCTCCTCTCGCCAGGTGGAGTATATGGATTCCAGTCTAAGGGGGTCCTCCCTCTCGAAGACCAGGGTTGTTCCGTCCTTCCAAGGATAGTGGTCGGGCCTGAACGCGCTTCTCTCAGGCCAACCTCCGCTGTAGTAGATCTGATACCACCAGTTGGGCTTCCCGTCTATCCTGTCGATGATGTTTGAGTTTAGGTCCTGGTCATAGTGGTAATCAAGGGTGATTTCTTCCTGGCCGTCAAGGTGGACCAGAATATCCATGATGGAAAAATATCCGGGGCGAAAGATGTCCGGTCTAATCGTCTCGACCTGGGCAGGATCGAAGGAGTAGCTTTGACCTTCGATCTTGAGGTTACCCTCCAGCGATGGCATGGTTGACCCGTTCGGAAACCCGTGGCCGTCTCCGGGGTCGGGGTCCTTATCTTTCCCATCTTCTCCCGATAGCAAACTGCCAAGACCCACAAATGCGGCCAGGGTTGCGGTTCCTATTAGGGCCAGGTAGGAAATAAATTTCCTTCTGGTATCCCTGCCCTCTCCGTTTTCAGGGCTGGTTTCCTGTTCCTTACGTCTCTTGGAGGACCCTCGCGCCCTCCTGAAGGCCATGAACCCGCCAAAGAAGATGTGTACAAGGAATATCAGCAGAAATATTGGGTCATATTTCAGGTGTTCGTTAAAGGGGATGGAGAAGATGCCGAACCAGCTGAGACCGGAGAGTATTAGAACCAAACTCAGTATGGCCAGGGGCCAACAGGTAAGTCTCAGACCAAGCCTCAGTGAAGATGCAAGCCTGGCCCGGCCATTTCTAATGCGTTCCAGCATGGATCGCCATCGAAATGGCAGGAGAAAAAAGCCGACCAGGAGGTGATAGCCCAGGAGGGAGATGAATATCCACTCGGTAGCGATGTGTAGCCACCTAAGATACCTCCGAGGGATGAAATCATCACTCTGCCCGTAGCCGGTGACCAGAAGCAGGATGGTGAAGGCCACCAGTAGCCAGGCTAGTTTTCTGTTAAGGCGGACCAGCCGGGATATTACTTCCCTGCGCACGGGACTGGAGCGACTGGGGCGATAAAAAACTGATCGGGGAACCGTTCGCATGTCGGCGGTTGACGGTCCACAGATCACCCTGCGAGAGAAATAAAAGAGGCACTCCTGAAACTCGTTAGTGATTATCGTGGGTTTTAGTCGTCGCCTTGTCTTAGTGGCCTTCCTGTCCCTGGCCTGTATAGGGAGTGTAGGGGCCGAGGAGACGTTAATGGTGCACATGAGGGATGGGACCCGGTTGGCGACGGATGTTTACCTCCCTAAAGGAGAGGGGCCCTGGCCGGTGATCCTGTCCCGAACTCCATATGGAAGATTCAGGATCGATGAAATAACCGGGGCTGGTTATGCCGTGGTTACCCAGGACTGGAGGGGTTACGGCCTATCGGAAGGGGAGAAGATTCCTTTTGAGGCCGAGGGATGGGGAGAATTCAGGGACGGATATGACACTGTGGAGTGGATTGCCGAACAGGAGTGGTGCAATGGATTTATCGGTACCTGGGGAGGGTCGGCGCTGGGAATTGCCCAGAACCTGATGGCAGGGAGCTACCCTCCCCAGCTGGTGTGCCAGCACATACTAGCCGCTGCCTGGGATATGTACCCAGACATGTTCTTCCAGGGCGGGGTGCTCAGGAAATCACTGGTGGAGACCTGGTGGTTGGTCCACGGTAATCAGTCCCATCTCCAGCAACTACTTTCCCATCCCGACTACGATGATCGATGGGAACTACTGAACTGTAGTCGGAGGGTGGAGAACATGACCTATCCGGCCATGCATATCGGAGGTTGGTACGACATATTCTCCCAGGGAACCATCGATGCATTCGTGGAAAGGCAGAACCGGGGAGGGAACGGTTCGGCGGGGAACCAGAAACTGGTAATGGGTCCCTGGTGGCATGGAGGTCTGGGAAAAATGACCCAGGGTGAGCTCACCTTTCCTGAGAATGCTCGGTATCCCGATCTGTGGCCCGATACCATACAGTTCTTCGACCTGTGGATGAAGGGGGAGGATTCGGGATTTGATATGGGGCCCGCAATTCGTTACTATGTTATGGGGGACGTTGACGATCCACGGGCACCCGGAAATGAATGGCGAACCGCGGATAGCTGGCCTCCACCCAACGAGGAGACGTCACTATACATCTCGGGGAACGATCTGCAAAGGGACCCGGGAAAGGATCTGTCCACGAGCTACCAGTATGACCCGAATGACCCTGTTTCCACCCTGGGGGGCGCCAATCTGGTGATACCTGCTGGTCCCAT
Source organism: Hadarchaeota archaeon (SeqCode) (assembly GCA_964621445.1). Taxonomy (GTDB): domain Archaea; phylum CAYQAE01; class CAYQAE01; order CAYVLA01; family CAYVLA01; genus CAZUNO01. The sequence continues at coordinate 32,398 of CAZUNO010000019.1, forward strand.
GGACCAGTCCTCCCTTGAGGGTCGGAGCGACGTGCTGGCATTCTCCACCCAACCACTCACGGTCCCTGTGGAGATTTCGGGGAGGATACGTTTTCGGCTATTCGCTTCCTCCTCCTGCAAGGACACGGATTTCGTGGTCAAGCTGACCGATATCTATCCTGACGGCAGGTCCATGTTAATCACCGACGGTGCAATAAGGGGCTCTCATCGACTTTCCATGAGCCGATCCGACCCCCTGGTCCCGGGAGAGATCCGTGAGTTCTGGATAGATCTGTGGTCGACGAGCATTATCCTGGACCGGGGACATCGTATAGGAGTCCAGATATCTTCAAGCAACTCTCCCAGATTTCAGCCAAATACCAATACGATTGGCCTGGATGGAGATAAAATGATAGCAAATAACACCATATTCATCGGGAACTCCAATCCGTCATGCATAATACTGCCCATCGCTGGTCCTGACTCCGATGGTGATGGTATGTATGACTACCTGGACTCCCTGCCTGAAACGGCCGGGCCCTCACCGTCGGATTCTGAGCTGTTGGATCTGATGGAGGATGTGAGGAAAGAGGTTGATTCTCTGGATGGGGGAAGGGTTCGAGAACTCTTGGAATATTCCTTGGAGGTTGCAAACCGGGCCCTGAACCGGGGTGATTCGATTCGTGCCGGCCACCTTATGGAGCTGGTTGAGGAAGGGGTGGGCCATACCCACGGGAATCTTAGCAATGAGGGCATATCGATCTACAGCCAATCACTTTACCATGCCCAAGAGAAGGCAAACCGGTCGAATTTTGCGGAGATGGTGAGCTGTATTCGCGCTGGATGGATCCTGGCGGGAATAAATGAAGAGCTGAGGGATACGAATGCCAAACAGGTGCTTTCCGGCCTGATCCTGGAAGCCGTAAATGAGATGGACAAGGAGGGCTGCGGGTCCGCCACATTGATAGAGGAGTGGGTGGTTGATCCCCATATCCGGGCAATAGCTTCTGGTATTCATTCGGCCAGGGAGAGGGAAATTCCGGAGGGTGAGCTGGGCCTGGTAGAGGATATGTTCTTCTCTGCCCTGGAGAAACACGTCCAGATGAGGAGCGAAAGCTCGGATGTGATTCTCCGACAGGTAGAGAACCGTCTTAGGAACATGGGAATTGAGATTGGAGAGCTAGACCCGGTTTCGATGGTTCTAATCCTTCTATTGGCCATAGCGGTAATGTATGAAACCGGACCTACCAGTGCCGTTCAAAAAGGGAATAAATAAGAACCCTGACTCTTCCTTGCTGGGATGAAAGGAGGACGATTGGGCTCTGGATTATGGCTATGTCAGTGCTGTATCCTTCTGGGGCTTCTCGTCCTGGGATTTAATTCGGCCTATTGCCTCCCCGACCTGGTTATTGATGAAATAGACGTGGAGCCGGGAATCCCGGTCGAGGGCCACCAAGCCACCCTGATGGCGACGGTTAGAAATGCGGGAACCACAAAGACCGGTAGTGGTTTTACCTGCCAGTTCAATATTGATGGACAGTTTCTTGGCAGCGTTCAGATGGGGGTCCTGGCCCCTGGAGAAACCAGCATGGCCAGCACAAAATGGGTGCCGTCCCTTGGTTCACCGGTGGTAGGCTTCTTCGCCGATATTAATCAGGCCATAGGCGAGATCGATGAGGGAAATAACTACGGACAGAAAACATTGGTCGTGGAGGGCGAGAACCCCGATCTAGTGGTGGAATCCATTAGATGGACTCCCGCCGAGCCTTCCCGGGGAGAGACGATAGAGGTAAAGGTGGTAATTAAGAACGCGGGTTATAGGCAGGTTACCTCCACATTTCAGGGCCGATTGGTAATAGATGGTGTACCCCGACCGATTAACATCTTTTCTCCTCCCCTGGCCGTTGGTGAAACCAGGGAGGTCAGGACTGACTGGGTGCCCACCAGGTCCGGTGTCCACAAGTTGGAGTACAGGGTTGATCTTTCATATGATGTCAGCGAGATATCCGACCAGAATAACCATGCACACGAATTCGTGAACGTAACCGATCCTGCATATCCTGACCTCTATGTCAAGGAGGTAAACTGGACCCCGCTCCATGCGATAAATGGATCCGTCGTGGAGGTGAACATAACAGTGGCCAATGGTGGAAACAGCACCGCCGAGGCGCCGTTCACTGGAATCTTGAGTTCCTACTCGGGGGAGGTATCCACCGTGGAATATAATTCGAGCATCGGTCCAAACCAAACATACACAGTTGCTCTAGCTTTTTTGGCCTGCATTCAGGAGTTCTCCCAGATGTCCTTTTTCGTGGACCCTGAATTCGTTGTCGATGAATGGGACACGGGGAATAATGGGTATTTATTTGACCTCCTAGTTTTCGAGCCCTCGAGCCTGCCCGACCTAATGATTACCGATGTGTGGGTCCATGGGCCCAATCTCCGCTTTCAGGTGATGAACAGGGGTAATCAAACCGCTCCTGAATTCCAGGTTGGCCTGGAGCTGGAGGGTCAATACACATCAAACACCGAGATAGGGGAACTCGCACCAGGAGATAGGTGCTACGGCACCTTCCAGGGCCTTTTTGATTGTCAGGGGAAGTCCACTGAGGTGTCCGTTCTAGCGGATTCGAGGTCAGTTGTTCCCGAGTTAGACGAATCAAATAACCGCCGGACCGAGAACTGGAAATGCGACACCGATCCGCCCAGGATACTCGGTTCTCCTGGTTTTCAGCTGAACCCTACCTCGACCAGGATAACCTGGACCACGGACGAGAAGTCCGACAGCACCGTGGTCATGGATGAAAAGATCCCCTTGGGTTCAATCAGTAAGTCAAATTCCTCCTTGGTGACGGAGCACTCGATCCAGGTGAAGGGCCTGAACCCATCCACGGTCTATGCCTTCTACGTGGAGTCATCGGACGATGCCGGCAACAGTGTGAGAAGCGAGACCTTTACCCTAATCACCCCGCCCACATACGACTCATCCCCGCCCAAGATACACGGTTATCACAAAACTGAAGCCGGAGGTCACCCCCTGTTCAGGTTAAACGCATCCGATGATTCGGGGATCAGGAGGGTGGAATTCCGGGCAAATGGGGCCCTGCTGGGTACCGATTACTCCTCCCCATACGAAATACCTCTCGATGAGGAGGAATCAACTGAGGGAATGATGAATATTACGGCAACTGTATTCGATCTATTTGGAAACTCAAGGGAAATGAAGATGAGCATTGAGGTAGGCAATTTTCTGCCCCGGGACGGGAGCCCCTTGATAGTCATCCTAAACCCACGGGAGGGGGACACGGTCTCCGGTGAGCTGGAAGTCAGGGTACTTGCAAATGACCCCGATGGGTTCGACTTCCTGGAGATATTTTTTGACTCCGATGCCATATTCAGGGTGTCGGGGACCCCTACGACGCTGATCGGATTTGAAGGGGCAACACCAGAAATCGAAAAGGGGGACCTGGAAGCCGAGGATTCCTTCAACATAACCTACCGCCTGGACACCCTGGCATGGGACAATGGTCCTCATACTCTGCGAGTGGCCGGAAGCGATATCTACGGCAATTCCACTGAATGGATAATTAACTTGACCGTTTTCAACCCGGTTCCCAGGAGGCACCCGGAACTTATTTTCTCCAGGCCCGACCAGGAGTTGATATCAAGGCCCGGCATGGGACCGGTCGCTGGTCTGGTGGCCGTGTTAGAGGTCAGAAATGCCGGAGAGGCTCCGGCCATAAACGTAACCATCGAGGACACGCTTCATGGATTCTACCCCACGGGATCATTTTATACGATCCCTGCATCGGATGCCGCCTTTTCAACCAGATTGTACCGGTCAATCGGGATTGGGGCGGCGGTTATGAAGTTCCCGGAGATCCCGGCCGGCCAGTCGATCATCATAAAGTACGCCGTAATACCAATCCTGAGGGAGGGATCCGGAGATCACAGGAACATAGGGGCATCGGTGATAATCGATTACAATGGCAGCCAGGGCGATACCTACTCGGAGATAATATGCCTGACCGCGGCATCTGTCACGGTGGAGATGGAGTCGCCTCCATTTCACTGGTCCAGGGGAGAGATGATAGATCTTGAGGATGCGGTCGAGTCCTGCATCCATACGTCCGATTATCTAATAGTCACCTGCCCACCAAACCTGTTTTTTGCCGGGGGGACCGATGAGGACCACTCGAAGTTGATGGAGTCCATGTCCAGGCTGGCGTGGCTCAAGAAGGGAGTCATCGGGTTCCTATCGGCCGAAAGTCCCCCCATCATGCGTGAGAACCTTTGCCGACTGATTTGGGAGGGAGGAGAGTGGAGCGGGCAGATGGCACCGGGCTACTCCTCGGACGGTTATCTGCTGATTGTAGGTGAGGGAGAGGTGGTGCCCTCCTTCCACCACGGTCGCTTCAATATCGAGTGGAGCGGCGACCATCGAAAGGATGTGGATTATTGCGATACCGATTACGGGGACTCCAATGGGAACTGGAAGCCGGAGATAATGGTTGGCCGAATCATTGGGGACGATGCAAACACCATGAGGAGGCCCATACAGGCCAGCATTGACGTTGAGCAGGAGGAAGCCGAGTATGGCCGCGATAAGGCCCTGTTGATATCTGGTTATGGAGCCCACTACAGGGACTTCGTGTCGAACGTGAACGATATCTACACCCTTCTACACCCGCTGTCGGATCCACCCTATTCCCTGGTCATCAGGGAGTACATGGACGACTACTTCTATCTGAGAAGATTCTCCCACACCTATACCAGATATGATGGCCTGGCTATTGGCGATGTGACCGGTGGGGGTAACCTAATAACCCTTGTCAAGGACGATGACCACACGCTCTACGCATACAATAATTTTGGTTCCCTTGTTGCCACCCATGACTGCCCCAGTTTCGATGCCCACTGCATTCTCAGGGCCGTCCCGGTGGCAGGGGCTGACATGCTCGCAATATTGGACCCCCATGAGGATGTCATATGGATCAGGGACCTCCCGGGTTCATCCATAGACGACATCCCCATCACCCCGGTCTCGGGACATGTGGATTTTGATGTAGGAGATATTGACGGCGACGGCCAGGTTGATTACGTCGTGGCCAGCGCCCGCAGTGATCGCGTTTACCTATACGAACCCGGCTCACCGGAATCATCCTTCCCCTTTGATTTCACGGACCACGACCGATTGGCAGTTGGTAACGTGATTGGAGATGCCAAGGAGGAGATCGTCATAGCCAGGAATGACGACAACAGCCTGTTCATCATGGATGGGGCGGGAGGGGTATTGACCACCATATCCAGCCCCGACAGGACCTACTTCACCCGCCACGACAGAATGGCTATAGGGGATGTATGCGGTGGGGTCATGGAGGAGATAGTGGTGGCCATGAACGATGACGGGATTGTCCGGGCTTACAATTCAACCGGCCATCAACGGGCCTGGGTGGACCTTGGTTTTACCCGACGTGACCAGTTGGCACTCGGGGACCTGCGTGGTGACCCAAAGGAGGAAATCGTGATTGCCAGGGATGACGATAGCTGGGTTTTAATTGGGGACATGTACTGGGCGAACAGGATAAGGAGGGAGCTGGGGAGCTCGAGTCAGGGTACGGACGTGATAATGTTCAACGGGCACGGGAATATAAACAACTGGAACTGCTACCGCACGGGGGATCTACCCCCTGATTTCGGGAGCGGCGTGCCTTTCGTGTTGGCGGTAACCTGCCTGAGCGGTAACTACGAGGAAGGAACTATTGCAGAGGGTTTTCTGGGTAAGGGGGCAGCGGTCTACATCGGTTCCACGATGGTATCCCCCACTAACATCAATAGCTGGGTCGGCGAGAGGTTTTTCGAAAACTGGGTGGATACCGGAAGGGACCTGGGGCAGGCTTTCAGAAAGACGGAACGGGATGTCAGGAACCACTTCCATGGCCGGAGGCACGGCGAGTTCGGTGATTACTGGGTGGCCGAGTATAATTTCTATGGAGACCCCAAGTTCGGGGCAATCCCCTCAACGGGATCGATGGCTTCGCTTGCTGGTGGGTCGGGGCCTCCCTCCGAGGTTATTATAGACGTCCCCGAACTTCAAGTGGAATACGATGATGGTAATCATGTCCTCTCGATTCCCGGTGGAACACCGAACATGGAGGCCGGAATGCCCCAGCTACCGGTGTACACATGTACAATACCGATCCCACACCAATGGATAGTCAACAAGGTGGCCCTGGAGTCAAAACGGGAGGGGCTGCGACTGGAGGGCATTGAGTTGCCACCAGCCCTGGTGACAAACGGCTCCATCGCTCTGGGATCCGATCCCGGTTCTGACTACCCGGAGGGGATCTACCCCGCGGTGGATTTTGAGTGGGAGGTTTTTGAGGAGCATGGCAACTCCCGGTCTCTGGCCTTGACCGTGTTCCCGGTAAGGTACGACATGCTTACCGCAAACCTCACCTTCTGGGACCAATTCGTGTTCGCCATCAACTCCTCCCCCAAATCGGTATTTCTATCCGACATCGAGTTTGACCTGGTTGATCAGGGGGAAGAGGAGACCCTTTGGGTGGAGGTGGAGATCGATTCAATCGGGGAACGGGAAATCATCCTCGGGGGCACCGTGGGTCCCCTGGGCACGGGGAACCGGACGGGCGGATTTAAGCTTCAGAATCTCGAGGTTTCTGGCAAAACCTTTGCTCGTATGGAATTGGAGCTGCCCGAAATGGAAAGTGGGGGGTACATGGCCGAGATAATGGTAATGGATCTTCAGGGGAGGGTTCTGGACCTGCGCGGGGCCCGTTTCTGGGTGGGTGAGTGGCCGGTAAATGTGACAGGTCTGGAGGTGACGGATGACATCCCTCCCGGGGCGTGTCTAAACGCGACCATTGGAATCGAGAATAGTGGGGAGGTCCAGCTGAATGGAACGGCCAGGCTTTGGGTCCTGGACGATATGGGAAGGGAAACCGATATAATGACCGAACAAGAGGTAGGGATAATGCCCGGCGAGCTGGTCCTTTTCAATAGGTCTCTGGATATTGGCCGTCTTGGTGAGGGGCGGTACTTCCTGGCAGGATGCGTGTCCACCCGGGGCAGGCCATCGCGCCATGTGTACGGGGAGTTCCTGGTGGCGGAGGAGCCATTAGTAGTGGCTTTGGCCGTACTCCTCCTTCTGGCTGGGAGGGTCTACAGGGTAATCTGGTAGGCGAGAACCCTCTCCACGGTCTCATTTATCCCCATGGTCCGGGTATACTGGGGATCTATAGATTCAACGTACATCAGAAGTCGTTCCTGGTGGGGATCGGCAACCAGGCTCGAGTAGCCAAGCAGGGGGTGATCGGGTTTCTCGTAAGGTGAGAGAGGTTTCCAGGGTTTTCTCGATATACACTTCAAGTCGCCCTCCTGGGGGTAAATTGAATATATAACGAATTCGGACACCGACCCGCCGCCGTGCCCCACTCCGTACTCGTCAGCGTAGACCACATCCGGCTTCCTCTCCCTGGAATCCGAAATCTGGGTCTCGAGCCCCACGAATACCGGCCCCCTGTCGGAGCCAAATATGCTTCCCGAGAGAAAGCATAGCTTGTCCCTTCCATCTACAGTCAGCGGTCCGTGCTTTTCGAAGTTGATTCCATCCGGGCTGGTGGCAAGGGCCGGTCGCTCCTGGTTGGAGCGGTTCTTGGCCTTGTAGATGCAGTACCAGGTGTCATCTATTATATCCACCGTGGAGTCCCTGGCCTGGTGGGCATCGAAATCCGGCCCATTGGGGATCACGATTCCCGGGGATTCCCATGGTCCCTGGAGCGAATCTGCGGTGAGAAGAACCGTTTCCCACTGCACCCCTCCCCAGACGAACTCCTCCCCGGTATCACAGGACACAAATAGGTGCCAACGGTGGTCATCGGGATTTCTCAAAAGCTGTGTGCCCTCGATGCTTTGAATTGGGATTCCTGAGGTTTCGGAAACATCTCTCTTTGATATGGAGTCCAGAAGCTCGTATCCCAAACCATCCTCGGAGGTGTATATTTTGGCCGCGTATCCTCTCTCCTGGTCCCTGGCTATGCGGGGCCTGGCGGTCATAACGAAGCGCTTGCCTATATCATCGTATATGGCCTTTCCAGCTCCTATCCAGGAACCAGGCTGGAAATCCGGAGGGTTGAGCACTACGTCCAGGTATTCCCTCCTCCGGTACAGGGAGTCCAGAGCATCGAGTTCAAGATCTTGTGTCATTTGTATCAGAATCCTTAATTAACAAGACAGCAGGTGCCTAAAAAAGGGTTACCCGTCTACAGGCTAGGATGGGTGTCCCCGGTGTAACACTAAGTGTCTACCCAAATATGGGTTGAGAATTATACTTCTCGCTCCGAAATCGGTTTTTTGATTTTTTTATTTTTTTCAAACTTTGGATCACGTAGCACTGCCTGCGCCGAGGTTTTCGCCTGGCGTAGAGAACGTAGTGTCCATTGTAGAAGTACTCCAGCGAGAAAAAAAGTTTTTAGGAGGTTCGTTTGTGGTATTCTTGCCCATATGTTTAGGGTTCCAGACTGCACGGTGGCTAGGTGTTTGTCGTCTAGCCACACGGGGCTTGATCCTTCTAGTTCTTGGGTGGTGTTCCATGTCTGGGTCGAGTACATAGTGGTGTTCCGGAAAGGATCGAATCGTCCTCCGTGGTGGCACGCTGCTAGTGCTTGTCCGTCTGGCGACCAGCTTAGATAAGGGGGCAGGCATGTGGAGGCACGGTCCTGGGGTCCGTCATAGATTATGTTCCAGGTCGAGTCGTAGATCCTGAGTCCTCCCCAGTAGTAATAGGGAACATAGGGTCCGGATAGGATCGCGACCCTTGGCTGTTCCGGGTTGGACGCTGTGGTGCGGGATGCCGCTATGGCCCAAACGGGTCCTTTCAACAGGCCTGCCCACCCCTCTTTGTGTATTCTGTCCATCACCGTTCCCTTGCCGGCATCCCAGATCACGATCTCGCCCAGATCGTGCGGCTCGTCCCACCAGCCCACTTCGCCCTGCTCCATGCGCGTGATGTCCAGCACGTCG
>CAZUNO010000019.1:41428-55287 GCA_964621445.1 Hadarchaeota archaeon (SeqCode)
TTGTTTCTTCATCCAGCCAGTCAAGGGCCAGGACCGTGGATCCCGCGTCCACACTGGTTATTGTGATGTTCTGGGCTATATCCATGACCGTGACCCGGCTGCCGTTGCTCCAAGCCAAGTTGGATGCGTCGGGCGAGAAGGCAACGCGAGGCCGGGGCGGGGATCGCGCGGAGGCCAGCACCTTGGGTGGGCCGGAAAAAAGTTCCAACACCTGGACAGTTCTCTCCCGGAATATGGCCAGGTACTCCCCCTGCCGTGATAGCGATATGCCAGTGAGGTCCCTGGAATCCGGCTCTACCATTGTCCTCACTCTAGGAGGGGCAGAGGGATCGGTTAGGTTGGTTATGGAGACAACATGATCCCGTTGGGTGGTACAGATCATGCCACTGATGCTGGATCCTGCCGCCTTGAAGGGGCCGGTGGGATGGGTCTCCACATGGATTTTGGCCTGGTAGTTCCAGACGTGGATACCGGTTCCAGCCCCAACGGCAAGAAGATTGGAGGTGGGGGAGAACGACAGGCCTCTCCCACCTGGCACCTGGAACCAGGCAATGGAGAGGCCGGGCGACGAGTTCCAGACCTGGACCACTCCGTCTCCGTAAGAGGCGGCGATGAGACCACCGTCATTTGACCAGTCAACATCAGTCACCTTGACCTTTGCCGAGACAGCAGCGGCATAGCTGCGGCCAGCTCCCTCTCTGTACAGGGCGCGGCACAACGGGGACTGTGCCCCGGGATCCATTATATCCACCCTGTCGCTGTCCTCGTAGCCGGCAGCAAGGAGCGAGCTGTCCGGACTCCACTCCAGGTCGGTGACCCGGCCGTACATATCGATCTCGGTGACGGTGTGGGCGGACAGGTTCCATATCTGCACAGAGTCCGCTTCACCCATGCCCTTGACAGCGCCGATGACAGCGGCTATAGAGGCATTGTCCGGAGACCATCTCACCATCTCCACAACTCCTCCAGGACATTGCAAGGAGTCCACTAACCGACCCGAAGACACATTCCAGATGGAGATAGACGTACGCGAACCGGTGGATGCCAGCAGCCCACCAGCAGGCGACCAGGAAAGTGAGGTGGAAGCCCGGGGCTCAATGAATACATTTTCCTCGTTGAGAGTGAGCCGCTTGGACTCCAAAAGCTTCAAGAATCCGGGAGAGGAACTCTCCGTCTCCTTCTCCCTACCTGCAACCGCTATCAACCCTCCCCACGGCGACCAGGCAACGCTCCTCATCCAGGGTTGAGAGAAATAAACGACCCTCTCCCCAGTACCCGACCCATAGACACCCAGACCCTGGCCACAGCCAGCCATATACCTCCCATCAGGCGAGAAATCCACATCCACAACAACCCCCTCACCAACTCTATCCACCAAGAAAAACGAGCTAGAATCCACCACGACGCCCCGACCAAGAGGCAAAGAAACCAGCACAACCAGCAGGAACAGGCCGACCTCAAATTCGCTCATCTTGCGATAAACCAATAACTACTCCCCTCCACACATCAATAGTGTAGGTCTTTGGACTGTGACTTATCCTAGAAGTTTGCATCACTTATGTCGTCTATCCAGATCATCGTGTCGTCTGGATCCTCTTCGTAGCCTTCTAAGTCGCTCGAGATAGCGTTTGTGCAGTAGGCCCACCATAAAAGGGCCAAGAACTGCTCCTGCCAGTACACTCCGTAGGTGGAACTCCATCCTTTGATATGGTTATAGTAATACCAGTACTCGTCTTCATCAAGCCACTGCTCAGAATCCACAGTATCGCGATAAGCTTTGCCCACCATCACCATGAAGTGGGAATTCTCACTTGCAGCACCCAGTTCATATACCACTGCGTCGAAAAGCCAGTCCCGATCCTGGTCAACGATGGAGAAGTTCCCGCCATGGCTAACATAGGGATCGATTCCCCATAGGTTCACCCTGTACTTAGCTGGACCGTCAATCCAATCCTGGGCAATGGACTGGAAGTCGCTGTCATCGTAATCAGAATCCGGGAACTGCCCGGTGTCGGGATCATCCCCCATTCTGTGAAGAATAACCATCTTTCGTATCGTGTGGGTAGGCCAATCCGGTAATTCATCCGATGTGTCTGCCGAGGCTTGATCCAACGCGTCTTGAATTGCCTTGCACTTATTGTCTATGTCTTTATCGGTATCTTGGTCTGGATCAGGATTATTTATTGGCTCATCGGCCACAAAGCCGCCCAAGTTAATCCTGGCACAGTACTGTTCTTTCTCGGTGTCGCCAATATCCATAGAGTTTATGGATTTCTTGACACAGATCATCGCATCCTTGAGCAACGTTGTTGCATTGTCACGTTTGAAGTCTCCCTTCAGATAAGCGTAATTGGCATCCCAGCAAATTGCCCATCTGTCGGCCCAGTTGTTCTTATCACCCTTGACGACCTTGTCCACGAAGCTCTGTTGCTTGAAGTTGATATGACTAGCCAAGACGGTATTCAATGAGTTTGCACAATCTTTCCAAGAGGTGTAGTCGGTTTTGTCTTGTTCCTGAGGATAGAACGCGCCAAAATATTTTACTGGACTTCCCTCTTCTATCTCGCTCATACTTCCGGCACGCTTAATTCTTGACTACCCTTATATATTAGTGATTCGGTAACTGATGCTATGTTTGGTTTTTTGGGGGGTTGTGGCACGACGTACAGGAAATCAACCACGCCCACCCCCTGCTCTCCAAACAACGGATATACCAGGTAGTAAAGAACTTGAAGCAAAACAACTTCCTGCAGGTAAGGAAGAGGCAAAGAAGGTACCAGTACCGGCTTTCCGGACCCCTTCGCATCCACCTGGAAAACGAAATCGGCAATCCCTGAACCCCGTTACCCCGCTCCGCCCCGGGGCCCGGGATCTTTTTGTTTAATTTTTTCATTTTTTGTTCTCGCCCCAATTTTGGGGCGATAAGTAAATTCTCGACCCTAATATGGGTAGATAACACTAATTAGATCAGGTATCCACGGTATCCCGGACTGGTACGGGTCCCTTTTCTGGCAGGAGATGGCCATGGATTCACACCAACCCTCAAAAGTGGATATATACGACACCACTCTTAGAGACGGCTCCCAGACCACCGGTGTGAGCTTTTCCCTTCAGGACAAGATTGACATCACTCTGAAGCTGGACGAGATCGGTGTCCACTACGTGGAGGGTGGTTTACCGTCCTCAAATCCCAAGGACATGGAGTACTTCAAGAAGATGAAGGATTATTCCCTATCCACCAAGCTGGCGGCCTTCGGCTCAACCATGCACAAGGATAACGAGCCCGACGTGGACCCCAACCTGGCATCATTAGTGGAATCAGGTGCCCCCTGTGCAACGATTTTCGGCAAGAGCTGGAAGTTTCACGTGAAGGAGGTTCTTAGGACCACTGCCGAGAGGAACCTGGAGATGATAGAGCAGTCGGTCCGCTTTCTGCGGGAAAAGGGACTAGAGGTCATATTCGACGCCGAACATTTCTACGACGGTTACAAGGACGACCCCGAATACGCCCTCTCCACCCTGAAATCCGCACATGGGGGCGGGGCCTCTGTCATAGTGCTGTGTGAGACCAACGGGGGATGCCTGCCAAACGAGGTAATGTCCATGACCGAAAGGGCTCGGGAAGTCATAGACGCCAAGCTGGGTTTCCATGGACATAACGATTCGGGATGCGCGGTGGCCAACACCGTGGTATCGGTGCTGTCAGGTGCTGAGCACGTTCAGGGAACAATAAACGGGATAGGGGAGAGATGTGGAAATGCCGACCTCTGCTCGGTTCTTCCGAACCTGGAACACAAGCTGGGAGTCTCCACCGTTCTCCGCAACAGTCCCAAGAACGAGAGGCTGCAGAAGCTCAAGGAGGCCTCCGAGTACCTCTACGAGATAATGAACATGATACCCGAGCGGCATCAGCCCTATGTCGGTGACCTGACCTTTAGCCACAAGGGAGGGATGCATACCGATGCGGTATCCAAACACACCCTTACCTACGAACATATCGACCCCGAGCTTGTTGGTAACAGCCGGTCGATGTCCGTCTCCGAGCTCTCTGGCAAGGCGAGCATCATATCCAAGGCCAAGGAGTTCGGATTCAAGCTCAGCAAATCCGATGAAACAACGGCCCGGATCGTGCGCAGTGTAAAGGAGATGGAGGCCAAGGGTTACCATCTCCTGAACGCGGATGCCACCGTCTACCTGCTGATGGCCCGGGAGATGGGGAAACTAAGGAAGAGCTTTGACGTGATCGAGTGGAGGACACTGACCTCAAACTATAGCGATGACGGAAGTTTCTCGGAGGCCACGGTAAAGGTTGAGGTTGATGACAACATAATTCACACCATCGCGGAGGGAGATGGCCCCGTGAATGCCCAGGACCTCGCCCTCAGGAAGGCCCTTAACCCCTTCTACCCCTCAATTGACAAGGTGGACCTCATTAACTACAAGGTCACGGTAATCAACATGGAGGGCACGGCCTCAGCCGTGGAGGTGTTCATCGAGTTCGCCGACCACGACATGCGATGGGCCACGGTGGGCGTCTCCGAGAATATACTGGAGGCCAGCAAGATAGCCCTTGTGCAGGGATACAGGTACTTCCTCCAGAAAAACCGTAAATGACCCCCTATCAGGCCAGTAGGGATAGTTTCTCCCCTTTGGAGACAAGTTCAACCAGCCTTAGGGCCACCGGGAGTGCGTCCCACCATCTCCGTTGACCGCTGGCCAGATAGCAGGCGTGGTCCTTGTCAAGGGCGGCATCGATATCCTCGGGCATCAGGCGCTGGTATTCATCCTCCAGGGGTACTAGTTCCGTGCTTTCGGAAAGGCTTCTCGAATCCATGAGTTCCTCATGAACTGCTATCCTCTTGGCACCGGTCCTGGTAGCGAGAATACGGCCCAGGTCCTCCTGGGTCAGTATATTCCCTTTATCGTCAATGACCCTCATGGACTCACCGCAGGGGTCCAGGGCCAGGCCGATATCGCCATCCCTTTCCACCAGGTGATCGGCGAAGGCGGACATTAGTGGGTCACCGGATAGAACCGGCTTGTCCGTTAGGTAGGCGGGAGCATTGTCATGGAATGATACCACCTCGCAGTTCAGCCCCCTCAGTATTCGTGGGAGGATGACCGAGACCGCCCCGTTGGAGCAGTCCATGAGCACCTTGGGCGAGGCCTGTATAATGGAATCAACGTCTACGGCCTCCAAAAGATGGGAACGATACCCCTCGAAGGACTGGGGGAAGAACATTATGTCCCCCACCTCCTGGGCGGAAACCAGCCTCGAGCCCTTGCCGATCATCCTAATGAGTTCCTCCAACATCTCATGGGAGGCGATGGCCCCTCGATCGTCGAATAATGAGGTTACTAGGTCGCTGGGATTCCTCCAGGAAAAACCCATGTATACGCCGAAGTCCGACCTGCTGTCCCTGATACAATACCTCACCACGGGAATGGGAACCAGTCTCGTATCCAGAACCTGTATACCGTTCTCCATGATTCCGCAGGTAAGGGAACGCTTCATGAGTCTTGAGAAACCCTTGCCGTCCCTCCCGGTAACTACTACGTTCCCTGAGCCAATCATCTGGCCCAGGGTGGAACCCATGTCCGCCGCGAAGCAGGCCCTGTAATCCTTGTTCGCTGATCCTATAATGCGATTTCTCTCGATGCGCAGGCTCAAGTCAATCATCCATCTCTCTTTGGGCTGTATCTCTCTTCATCCTGGATAGATATAGTTCTTGTGACATGTCTTCTATTTTTCTTTTAAATTCCATCATTTACATTCAACCTTTTTCCGGATATGTGTCTAGTCGGGTACTATTATCGTGTTGGGACCCAGGGTGCTTCCCGACCATATCTTCATGTTTGCCCCTATGCGGCACCCGGCTCCCATCCTGGTTTGATCCCCTATCACCGTCCCCTCGGCCAGTTCGACATCACTGGAAATCTCAGTGCCTCGGCCAATTATGGACTTCACCATCTTACCATTTTCTCCGATACTGACATCATCGTGGACGACCACCCCATCAAGCACCGACCCCCTGCCCACCCGTACCTGGTCGCCAAGAACCACGAAACTCCTAAACACGCAGCCCTCCTCAACCACGCAACCATCGCCCATTAGCACGGGACAGGATATGTTGCCATCCGCGATTCTGGAGTTTTCACCCTTTACCGGCTCCATCTCGGTCAAGGTCCGATATCTCTCATTGAACTCCCCCAGGGGGAACCTCCCCGACAGGGCGTCCCCGTTGGCCTGTAAATATCTGCTCGGCCTCCCCACGTCGTTCCAATACCCGGAGAGCCTGTAGCCTGATACCACGTAATCATCAAGAACCCGGGGGAAGAGATCCATTGAGAAGTCATACTCCACATCTCCCGGAATATGTTCCAGGATCTCGGGCTCGAATACGTATATGCCGGCATTGATGAGGTTGCTGAATACATTAGAGGGGTCCGGCTTCTCCACGAACTCGATTATGCGATCATCCTCCAGACGGGCGATTCCATAGTGGGTGGGGTCCTCCACGCTGGTCAGAACAATGGTCGCCGAAGAGCCATTCCCGTTGTGAAATTTCACCAGTTCAGCGAGATCCACATTCACCAGCAGATCCCCGCTGATCACCAGAAATGTATCACTGAGATGGTCCCTAAGGTTGCCCACCGCTCCGGCAGTTCCCCTGGAAAGATTCCCGTGGGTAAATTCGAAATCCATGCCGGTGGATAGTCCCTCTATGTATTCAACTATGCGCTCCCCAAGATAATCAACGGGAATGAAAATCCTGTCAAACCCCCCTCTTTCTAGCAGGTCGAGTTGGTAACCCATTATCGGCCTGTTGGCAATGGGAACCAGGGGTTTGGGCCGGGCCACGGTTAACGGCCTCAGTCTCGTACCCTTGCCACCGGCCAGAAGAACTGCATCCATTTCTGGCCTTTCCACTGATAACAGCGATATAACTCTTATGAAGGAAGCGCAGCCCTCACAACCCAGATAGACCTTTCTGGAAAGATTTAATCGGGACCAGCCATTCCCTACACCACTTCGGGAAGAACGGCGATGAATGAAGATCAGGGCACCACACGCCAACTTGATATCAATGGGGCTCACCTGACCCTGGTGGGTACTGCCCATGTCTCCCAGGACAGCGTTGAGCAGGTCAGAACCCTGATTAAAGAGCGGAAACCGGAAGTAGTCGCCGTTGAGTTATGTGAGCCCCGGTACAAGGTCCTTCTTGACAAGAAGAAGTGGGAACACACACCCCTGACCAAGCTGATCAAGGGAGACCAACCCTATTTCTTCCTGGGACAATCCTTCATGGCCATGATGCAGCGAAGCCTGGGAGAGGAACTTGGGGTGGAGCCTGGGGCCGAGATGATGGAGGCGATTAAGGCCGCCCGGGATGTCGACGCTGAGATCGCCCTGGTGGACAGGAAGATAGCGGTTACCCTGAAGAGGGCATGGAACAAGATGAGCTTCAGGGAGAAATTCCGGATCTTCCGGGAAATGATGTACGGCTTCTTCGGCGTCTCGGAGATGACCGAAGAGATAGACATCGAGATGCTCAAGAGACAGGATATAATCACCGAGATGATGGAGGAGCTGGGCGAACTCGCGCCCAAGGCCAAGGAGGTCCTCGTAGACGAGAGGGATATCTACATCGCGGGTAAACTGAAGAAATTGGCAGCGGAAAACCCCGGCAAGAGAATCCTGGCAGTTGTGGGAGCAGGACACCTAAGTGGTCTGGTCAAACACCTAAGGGAGGACACCGAGCCCGACCTCCAGAAGCTTGAGGAGATACCAAGTTCGTGGCTTTCCCTCAAACTCGTGGGCTACATGATTCCCATTGCATTCCTGGCCATTTTCGCGTGGACCATCTATTCCCAGGGCTGGATGGAGTTCCTACAGATAGTACAGAAGCTATTCCTGATTGGAGGGGGACTCTCGGCCCTTGGGGCTTTGGCCGCCCTGGCCCATCCCCTGGCCATAGGTTCGGCATTCGTTGCCGCTCCCTTCGGAATCCTAAACCCACTCATAGCAACCGGCTGGATCTCGGGTTACGTTCAGATTTTGGTTAACCCGCCCCAGGTCAAGGACTTCCACGGGCTGAGCGAGATCGACAGCGTGAGCACATTCTGGACAAACAGACTCACCAAGGTGCTGCTGGTTGCGGCCTTCACCAACATGGGGGCGACCGCAGGAGCGGTCATCGTGATCGGAATGGTATTGGGAAAGGTGCTGAGCATACTACTAATCTTGGTGCTCATAATAATCATGATCCTCTCCATGCGCTGAGGTGGACCTATGAGGATGGCCATTAGGATCGGGTATCTGGGGGAGAACTATCACGGATACCAGAGACAGCCCGGGTTGTCCACCGTGGAGGGGGAGCTGATAGAAGCCCTAAAGGAGTCGGGAATAATCCGTGGCCCGGAGGAGGCCAACTTCGCCTCTGCGGGACGCACGGATAGGGGCGCAAATGCAATATATCAGGTCATTGCCGTCGATCCCTCGATGCCAGCGGTGGCCGTATGCGAGAGGTTGAACTCCAAACTGCCCGATGATATATTCTGCCTGGGAGTACGGGAGGTGGATGATGGCTTCCATCCCCGTCGGGACGTGGTCTCTAAAACCTATCTCTATCTCCTAGATGAAAATTCCCACCGAATGAACTCCTTGGATGAGACCTCAAGGTTATTCCTGGGCGAGCACGATTTTTCACAGTTCTCACGGCCCTGTGGCAGGAGGCCATTAAGGTCAATTGAAGATATTCGCATTGAGAAAATGGGTGGTATGCTTGGCCTGTTTTTCACCTCCAAGGGGTTCCTGTGGATGCAGGTCAGGAAGATGGTCTCGGCGATAAGGCTCATGGAGAGCGGGAGGATGGGGAGGGATGTTGTGGAACGAGCACTTGAGGGTCAGGCTAGTTTATCCCTTGCTCCGGCTCTTCCCCAAAATCTTGTACTATGGTACATTGATTATGGGGAAATGGGACCATCGATTGAACCTAAAGCGTTCGGAACAGCAAAAGAGTTTTTAGATCGATCGATAAGGATGCTGGAAATAAAACTGGCGGTTAGAAGGTCTCTCCTGGCCGCCCTGTAGATGTATGCCCCGGTGGCTTAGTTGGTTAGAGCGCCTGCTTGGTAAGCAGGAGATCGCGGGTTCGAATCTCGCCCGGGGCTGGTTCCATTAATTACTTCAGTATGCGTGAGGATTCTTGTATTGTAGGTGGGGGCTGTGTTCTGGGAGGGATTCTCGTTGAGGGTCTGTGGCTTTGTCCTTGTAGCCCCTTTGTTGCTGTTCTTTGCTGCTCTGGGTCCTGCTGGTGTTTTGGGTGGGGAGAGGTTGCCGAGTGATTCCGGGGTGGTTGCGGAGAGGTCTGTGGGGTGCACGACACAAAGACGCTTACCATGGGAGCATCTCTACTTCTTTTGGTATTCCCAGTACCCTGCCTATATCCACGCTAAGATCCCCAGAGTCAGATGCAAAAAAAACACGGTACAAGACTGGTCAACATCCCCTGGTCCCGGCCTAAGTCCAGGTTCTCTTGGGTCTTTGAGATGTTTTTGGTTATGCTCTGTTCGGAGATGTCTATCTCTGCAGCCGCCGTGATGGCTGGGGTCCACTACAACTCTGCATGGTGAATACTCCACCACCACGTGCGGAAAGCGAGGAGGATACATGACCTATCCGGGTTGAGAACGGTGGGTGTGGATGAGGCCGCAGTTATGAAGGGACATAACTATGTCTCGGTCTTCTCTGTGTTTTGTGACATCGACAGATGCAGGTGGTGGATGTAGAGGAGGGAAGGGACTCCTCAGCCCTCACCAAGTTCAGGGAGTGGGTTGACGAGGTCCATGCCCGGTTTCGGCCACCCGATCTTCTCCATCACCCTACTCGCTACATTCTGATCACTGCCCTGGAATCCCTGACTGAAGCTGAGCCCTCTGTCATCGCTCACGGATATCACTTCACCGGTCCTTGCATCGATCTCGATGCGGGCTATAGGAGCCGGCGATATCTTCCAGGACAGACAATCTGGTGAATGAAGGTCACTGCAGTCCCGGTGTTATTCCATGATCCCACTGCGAATAGCCATTCTGACAAGTGTTGGTCTGAGGAAGGTACAAAGACCTGTAGAGACACCCTATCTAGTCGTCCGGCCACTTCACCGAAATCGTGGAATCGATGAGAGACCGAGTGTCAGTGTCACGCCCCAAGATCTCAAGACGGCTGAAAAGCTTAGTTGATCAAGGCGTCGTTGAGAGGACGGTCACAACGGATTGGCCTCCAAAGACGCTCTACGCCCTCAACCGCGAGGGCAGCTCGCCTCCGGACGTGAGGACAGGCAGGCCCGGATCCTTGCGGGGGAGTCCATCGAGGGCCGAAGTATGGCGTCGAATGCGAACCGAGCTCAGGGCAAAGCTCCTGCCGGTCCTCGTGCCTGCTTGCCTTGCGGTTTGCCTGGTTATGGCTTTCTGTGCCGTCCTTCAGGATAGAGAACAGATCAGAAGCCTGGAAGCCGAGATCAGGGTCAACCAGGAGAAGGCCCGATCCACTAGCGAGAGTCTTCACAGAGCCTCCCGGCTTCTGGAAGACATCACGGAGAAGCTGAGCGACACAAACCTGGCCCTTGAAAACAGGACATCCCAGCTGGTTCAGATCAGGTCCCAACTGGCAGCTGTGGAATCAATGCTTACGGGTCCAGAGCCGTTCTCCGTTTCGAAGGTGGAGATTAGCGGGTGTACCACTGTGAAGACCGGTTACCCAAGGGTGCCTTCTTGGCAACCGTCACAACCAGAGGGGGCGGACACGTAGTGGATGAGCATGGGAGCGGCGGGCTTCATCTGGGCTGAGGAGGATTATTCTGAATGACCCGTTCCCGTGCCCCAGCAAGCGCAGGTACCTGTAACAAGATGATAGACAGAAACGATCCCACCCCACACGGCCTTATCCTATCTTGGAAGGATACTGGAGAATCATCGGTAGGATGTGACGCCGATTCTATGGGAGTATGCAGAGGCCTACAGGAACACAACGCGAGGATATATCCAACAGCTACGACTGGAGACCGTTACAGGGCGCATCCATAGGCACATACAAGCAAGGATTTGGGCTGTCTTTCCACCTACCTATGCACCAGAACCGTCGCGGCGAGGTAGGCAAGTACGTATGTAAGTAAGTACGTACGACGTAATTATCTGCAATGCATTCCACCTTAGATGTGGTGGGAGATTATGTCGGCCAGACCTATTCTACATTGCTACTCGAAAGCTGTCAGGGAGATAGTGGAAATCAGGAAGCGCCGTTTGCTGGTGGCGGTACTGGCAGCAATCGTAGGTACATCCTTCGCCTCTATAGGCGCCTTGCCTGAGATTTCGGGACCCGATGCGCCACCGCATGAGATTGCAGGTCGAGGTGGCGAAGGGACGTATACTATTGTGAACGAAAGGGGTATCTTGGCTGTTAGATGGGAGGAACCAGACTATGCGTTTGTGGATGGGGGTTCATCGGGAGGTCAGGATGTCACGGGCTATGCAGCAAATCGAAGTATTAGCGAGACCTACGGTTGGATCCAGGTCGACGCAGAAAACGAAGGCGGATGGGGCTGGGTCGCACATGGCTTCGAGACCTACTCCAACTCGATTGGGGGATACAGTACAGCCGTCTACAGATACTACATCGAGTACGACGATACTAACATCGGTGCAAAGGCCTGGGCGCAACTCCACCCCGAGCGTTTCGACGGAGCAGTAAGCCTCGCGGCAGATGATGCTGACAGAGAGATGGCTTCGGAGGGTGATCTGGGTCCTCCTCGCATAGATATACGGGAGGCCTGGGCGCAACTCCACCCCGAGCGTTTCGACGGAGCAGTAAGCCTCGCGGTTGAGTGCTAGTTGGGGGTTACATGGCAAACGATAACGCCGCATCGTGCTGCTGTAATTCAGGACCGAGGATGGTTGTTTATGAAGGTTGTGGTGGGTAAGAGGGTAAGAGGGTCATCATTGCTCTGGCTCTCGCAGGTTTATTGTTGATATTTGTAGCAGGGTATGACCTTATTGGGTTGAAGCCCAGGACCCCCGTCTCCTGCAACAGTCTGAGGATCTCCTCTTCAGTTTCGTCAAAATCGGAGCCCATAGACTACAGTTACCGTCTAGACCATATTATGACTTCGTAACATCGCTCACCCCCAGATCACGAGAAGACCAACCATTCTGCCCTCCTGAAGCTTGACTTCTCTCCATGGGCCTAGCGATGGCACACCTCTGTTCAGCGTAGATCCAGCTGTTTTTTCACGCAACCATCAATTGCAGCAGGGCCTCGAGCCAGCTATCTCTCCCCCAATTCTCCAGGGGAGAGAAACGGATAGATGAGCACGCTACGCCGGGATAGAGAAGAGAGGCCGGGCACCTCAACGAAGTCTTCTATAGGAGAAGCAACTGTACTGATCTCTGAGAACGGCCCTAGAAGTCACTAGGGATCTCTGAACGTCTCCAGCTGGATAATACCTAAGGTTGACCAGAGCAAGATCCAAAGGGGGGGACCCGGTCCAACCTACTGGGAACATGTGAACCAATCACTCCTGGACACGGATCGCTGACCGCATTGCATGATCGTGTAACGGACCCGTTCTTGTCGGCCGGCATCATGGGCGGGGTTGTATAATGGATATCCGTACTTGGGTTCATGGCGAGGTAGATATCGGACGGGAGGGGAGAGGCATCCTGCGATGATCACCGCTCCTCTTCCGCCTTCAACCCAAACGGCCTGATCTGACACCGACAGATCTGTCACATTCGCTAGTTTTTTATGGGTGACCCGCAGAAGATTGAGTGGTCGGGGTGACCGTGGGGTAAGGTGAGAATCTTGCGCAGTTCCGGAATAGTGAAGATTTCCCCTAAGAGGATTCGCGTCGTAGGTGTGGTTGGGATTCCACGTCTAGTACGCGGCTTGGTTTTACTCTGGATCGTTAGCATTCTGTTGGGAGTGGCTGCCGGAGGCATCCCCTCAGATCATTATTGGTATAGCGGAGACTGGCAGCCTCTGTCATCCTTCGATTGCGCAGTCTACACACATTTCTATGCTGATGATTGGGGATACGAGGCTGCCACATATGGTAACAGGAATGATAACTACCTAGAAGGTCGAGCTGAGAGTGCATCTCTGTGGTGGTACTTCGGTCACGGACACACAGATGCTGGGGGGAAATCCCGCCTGAATTGTAATGATCCATGGGGACTATATTATTGGGAATGGGTTAGAGCCAGGGATATTGAAGATTTGGATAGTTGTGATCAAATCCTCCTTGTCGCGGCCTTCGCGTGCCATTCCTATACATACGAGGACCTAGCCGAGGCCTTTGTCATTACTCAGCAAGCTGATTGTTATTTGGGATTTAGAGACATCGTGAACGACGATGCTATGTGGAGTGTCAGTAGCAAGTTTGTTGAGGAGTTGGATGATGATAAGACGATTACCCAAGCGATTAGCACAGCTCAGAACGAATGGAACGAGGCCAACCCTCCGGAACTCCATGTCGAGTATAGGATCTTGGGAGCAGGAAATGTCAAGATCACGCCGGTACGGTATGGGAGGGCGGACTATCCTTAGTTAAGGAGGCTGATGTGGATGACACTGAGAAGCTGGGTTCTGATTATGGTCCTGATGGTTGGTTCGGTCCTGGTTGCTGGCTCAGGACAGGCTGAAGAGGGGTCTGAATCTTTCGAGATCGTCCAAGAGGTGGCAGAGCGAGTATACGGACTCCAGACGAAAGATTGGAGGATTGAAAGCCGTGTGGGGGTCTTCGATGCCTTCTACGATTTCGAGTGTCGGGAACTCCTAATCACGGTGAATGACCGGGAGGGAT
>CAZUNO010000019.1:55297-56262 GCA_964621445.1 Hadarchaeota archaeon (SeqCode)
CATAGTGTTGGGTTCACTGCTTGAGACTATGCCGAAACGTGGATATGTTAGCGAGGAAGAGGCATTGGCCATTGCAACGGACTATGTTGGAGACGTGGTTGGGTTCATCCCGGATGGCAAGTTCGTGGCATGGTCGAATGGGCGAGAATGCATCCCTCAGTGGAGAGTCGATCTGGAGAGGTACACGTCAACTGGTGTCTTTGTCGACTGGCTGATCAAGATCAGTATCTATGAAGGGAACGTGATAAGCTACCTCTGCACAGATGATCCTCTCTCAGATGTGAGGGTTCTCCCAACGACTCCAAAGATAACAGCACAAGAAGCAGAGGGAATAGCCCGGGCCGCGATCAATTCTACGATGAGACAGCTGTTCGACAAGGCAGAACATGTGGAGCTAGGTTTCACCTTTCCCATGGAGGAAAGGGAGTCAGTTCCCTCCCCGCATCAGACATGGGAGAGGACATCTACGAATAGGATTCTTGTGTGGAAGGTATGGTTCGATGACTTAGTGGTCATTGTTGATTCGGATAGCGGAGAAATCCTTCGGCAATCACACCTCATGAGTGGTCACAACTGGACTAGAGAGACTCTCCGCGTTCTAGGGATTATTGGATGCATCTTGGCTGGAAGTCTCGCACTGAGGAAAGCAATAGGACGCTTCTCTTTTTCCAGGGTCTCTTCCTAGAGAGGGGGGTGATAGAATAGAAGCTCAAAAGTGTGCATGGCCTCACTCTGTGGAGGTCGATGATCCTTACCACGTTATCGGGTCTTACGACTACTGGTTCACGGCATGGGGAGGTGGTTGGCAGTGCATTTCAGGACGAATGGCGCACGATCCGAGGAGGGGAGACATCATTGAATGAGCCGAGGTTCGGGATGCTCGTGCGGGGCGGGAAGCTGCATTTCTGGGCGGCCACGACAACAATCATCTGCCTTGCGCTCTTTTTCGTGCAGCAGATCGGGAC
>CAZUNO010000020.1:0-54547 GCA_964621445.1 Hadarchaeota archaeon (SeqCode)
GCTGAACCGGCGAGTCCCTTTTCATTCACCATCATCATGCAGGCAATCAAGCTTACATCGCTGACTGCGATGAACTTATGCAGTCCAGAATGAGAACCATCAAGTATGAATGCCGATTGATCCCTGGCATCGTTGTCTCGATTCTTATGGAAGAAAATCCTATTTTCAGCGGTGTATTTAGGTGAAACAGCATAGGATGTGCATTCATGGCCCAGGTGCAGCTGGCGATAAGCGTTTGCTATGTAGGAGAGGAATAGATCCTCCTCAACGTGGGCCTGTCGAGCTATCGCCTTCGCCTCAGCTAGCCAGTGTGGTGCCACCTTCCTGGCTATCTTGCAGAATCTCTGGGATCTTTCAATGAGATCCGATTTGTTTAGCGAATTCCGCTTGGCTGGAAACAAGAAGTCGTCTCTAAGGTTGCGTCGGATAGACTCCCGGTTGATATTTCCCCACCTGGAGCCAATCTGGCTCGGGGTCCCCTTCAGCTCAACCATGTTGCCCCCCATCGGGATACCCGCCCTCTAAATGGCGATTTCAATTGCCGGTGCCTTGATTAACCAATAAGCGTGAGCGTGATGTCTCCGATATCCAATCACCTTGTTCGACATCTTCCTCCCTGAATGTTGCCATCAGTATCTGCTTAGCTCCTGTTCGCTCGAAATCATATATGATGTATATGGTGCCATCCGGGGCCTGGACACCATCCGGGTAGGAAACACCCTCCCGCTCGTCGATAAGAAGACCACCTTCCCATGTCTGGCCGTCGTCCTTTGATAAATATGCCGTGAGGTCGGACCTACCGGTTTTTTCGAATAAGGGGCCATGTTTGACGAGAAGCAAGTTTCCAGAATCCATTCTTCGTATGAAAAACCGCGCTGTGGGGTGAAGTATTTCCCAGAGTTTTGGGACTGTCCAGCTGTAACCCTTGTCTTCCGAGTAGCTCTGTGATATCCCTTCCTCTATCCTTATCAACATCCAAAGCTTTCCGTCATTATTCTCCACAATCATGTGTTCCGAAAATTTTTTCCCGGGCATAAGCGGACCCCCGCGGAGACTATAGCTTTGTCCCTGGTCCTCGGAGGCCAGGACATTCGGTCTCTTTTCCCTGGCCGGGACATCCTCTCGCTTGCTTCGATTCCAGACGGTGACGGGAAGCATCCATTCCCCATCATTGAGAACCGTGGGCTTGTTCATCATGATCCCGTTACAGATTCTCTCGGGCGCTGACCATTTGGGTCTCTCATTACCTGGATTCGATGTCTTCATGTTCCAAACACCCGCTCGTCCATCGAAGTGTTCGTAGCTCTGTGCCCAGAACAGCTCGAGATTTCCTGTGGGATCAAGCCACAGACACGGATCGAAGGCCCTAACTGGATCAGGTGGATCGATTACCATCTTGAGGCCCGACCAGGTCCTCCCATCGTCCCCGCTGGTGGAAAGCATGACATAGTTCTCCCCGGTCTCACCGGTTCCTCCACCGTACCATACGGCCCAAAGCCTCCCGTTATCCGCCCTCTCGATACCCGGTATGCCCTGGAAAGCCCGGTCTTCATCGGAGTACTCGTCCCCCGGAGATGTATTAACATGGGGTGATTGCAGTGCTAGATCCGATTCCTTAGCGTCCATGAATGAGGATAGACGGGTTATCCTATTGTGTCTTGCCCCTAATGATTGAATGAAGATGGAGGGTTTTATTCAGGCAGCCATCATCGAAATGTAATTCGCGTTGACCTTAATTCGATTCTTGGGTATCTTGAAATCTAAGGGCCACTGAATTGATACAATATCTCTTTCCAGTGGGCTCTGGGCCGTCGTCGAAGACGTGACCAAGATGGCCCCCGCATCGCGAGCAGACCACCTCTGTCCTCTTCATCAGGAGGCTTCCGTCCGACCTTTCCCGTACAGACTCATCGGATATGGGGGACCAAAAGCTTGGCCAACCGGTGCCGGACTTGAACTTGGTCCGGGAAGAGAACAACTCATTCCCGCACCCCGCACATAGGTAAATCCCCTCTGCATTATGGTTCCAGTACTTACCGGTAAAAGCGGGTTCAGTTCCCTTCTTCCTCAAAACACGGAATTCCTCGGGTGTCAGTGTCTTTTTCCACTCATCCTCGGTCTTTTCTATATCGAAATTCATGTATTTCCCTTACGGGATGACGAGATCCACAAAGGTCAATTAAGCCTTCCCCGAAATCAACCGTTTGCCGTATCCTGGCACCCTTGAACGAAACAGTGGCCGTCAATTGCATGCCTGGAATCCATTGGAGTGCTGGTAATTGATCGGTCCCGTTTCATGGCCGATCTAAGCTCTGCCAGGAATCCAAGCCATAAATAAAGGGAGGTCTCTCTCCAAAAGGGAGGACGAGGATGGAATGAAGATCGATGGACGAGCTATCCCTGATGATCAGGAATACACCAATTCGTTGGGAATGAAAATGGTGAGAATTGAGCCCGGCTCCTTCGAAATGGGTTTTGAGGGCGGGGAGTTGCCGGAGGACCTTACCGGTGGGAAACCCCATCGCCGGTTTGGAGATTTTGATGAAACCCCCAGACACCAGGTTCGTATCAGGGAACCTTTCTACATCTCTGAATTACAGATAACGAATTCCCAATACGAGAATTTTGATCCATCTCACGAGGTCCTCCGGGGTAAGAACGGCATTTCAGCCCAGGACAAGGAGGCCGTGGTCCATGTCAGCTGGCATGACGCGGTCGCCTTTTGCGAATGGTTATCGAAGAAGGAAGGTATTCCCTACCGACTTCCAACCGAGGCCGAATGGGAGTATGCCTGCCGCGCGGGAACGGAATCCATATTCTATACCGGTGATTCGCCCCCCGAGGGGAGCCTGAAGGAGGGTCCGGTAAAGGACATAGACCTGTACGTAGGTGAAACCGATCCTAATCCCTGGGGTCTATATGATATGCATGGTAATGTCGAGGAATGGTGCCTGGACTGGTATGGTCCCTATGTGGCCGAGGCGCAGGCCGATCCCGCTGGAAGGTGCAAAGGGGATTTCAAGGTGACCCGTGGCGGAAGTCACTCAACGGGGGCCTATTATCTTCGTTCGGCAAATCGGGCCGGTACCTTGCCGGATGACAGCAGCCATTTAATTGGGGTAAGAATAGTCGCCGCCGGCATGCCCAAGGGCAGCATGCTCTCCCCACCACCGGCCGTCTTGTGGCAGAAGGGAGTCAATCAGTCCATCCCATCGGATATTGGAAGCGGACCGGACCCAAACAAGCCATTTTTTGACGGACCAAGAAAATACGTGATAATTCCGGAGGATGCCCAGGGACCTCTTTTTTCAAGACACAACCATGACCCGGCCCTAGCAAGGTGTGCTAACGGGGACCTGCTGGCCATATGGTATACCTGCGTTCGGGAACCTGGACGCGAGCTCGCCCTGGCTGCCAGCAGATTTAGAAGGGGTTCCCAAACATGGGACCAGGCCTCCCCCTTCTGGGACGCCCCCGATCGCAATGACCACGCACCTGCCCTGTGGTTCGATGGGAAAAAGACATTGTATCACTTCAACGGCCTTTCCATAGGGGAGGGATACAAGGAAAACCTGGCTCTGGTAATGAGGACCTCAAAGGATAATGGCAAGACATGGTCAAAGGCCCGTTTTGTGAACTCCGATCGAAGCAAGCCCAGTCAACCGGTTCCCTGTGTAATCCGCACCAGAGATGGAACCATTATGTTCCCGTCCGATGCGTCGAATTCCGAGATAGGCAGGGGTTCTGTTCTTTGGATGAGCAATGATGAGGGGCATACCTGGTCGATGTCCGGAAGCCCAATCGCTGGTATTCACGCCGGTTTTGTGGAGCTTGAGGACGGTAGATTGATGGCATTTGGAAGAGGCAATGATATAGATGACAGAATGCCAATGAGCATATCGGATGACCAAGGGGAGACCTGGGAATACTCTCCCAGCCCATTCCCTCCGATAGCAAGCGGCCAAAGGCTGGTGTTAATGACGCTCAGGGAGGGTCCGATTCTTTTCTGTTCATTTACCGGACTTCGTAAGAACCCGGCACCCATGCCCATAAAGGATGAATCGGGGGAAGAGCGTTTGGTGCGAGGGCTTTTTGCCGCCCTGTCCCTTGATGAGGGTAAAACCTGGCCGTACAGGAGATTGGTAAGCGATGATGGGCCAGGAAGAGAGGTGGAGGCCATGGATGGAAGGACTTTCACAATGGACTTCGGCAATGCAGAGCCGCTAGGGTATCTCGCGGCTTGCCAAACCGAGGACGGCTTGATCCACCTTATAAGCAGCCGCCAGCACTATTCCTTCAACCTACAATGGCTCAAGACCCCTCCGCCAGCCGAGCCGGGTGAAATCACTTCCTAGATCTGGACATAGGGTTGGATGTTTAAATTGAATAAACTCTACTTTGAGAAGATATCCAGGCATGATCGTCCCAGGGAGCCAGTTAGTCTCAGCATCCCATTCGGGGAGGGGCGTTTCAAAGATTCCGATTATCTTGTGGTAAGGGACGGCTCCAAACCACTTCCCGTCCAGCAACGGATTCTATCCACATGGCCTGATGGAAGCGTCAGATGGTTGAGGGCTCACATGCAGCCTGATCTTCCAGGGAATGCGGGTAAAACCTTAACCTTCGATATTGAGGATAATCAAGGTGACTTTGATCTGGATTCCAGGGTCTCCGTGGAGGAGACAGGCAACGGGCTTTCAGTGGATACTTGCAAGATCGCTTTCAAGGTACCTAATTCCGGTTACAGGCCGCTTGCCGATATCTCTATGCATAATGAACCCATCCTGGGTGAGGACCTTCTTGGAGGTTTCGTAATCGATCTGCCTGATCGAAGGCTGAACAGCAGGAGAGGTGAAGTGGAGATAGGGCTGGAGGACAAAGGACCACTCCTAACCTCGGTCCTGGTGAAGGGGAAGCACCAGTCCGAGGAGGGAATTCCCTTCCTGGATTACGAGGGTCGAATAACGGCCTACGCCGGCAAACCTTATGTCCAGGTCGAGTATCGTTTCCTCCATAAGGAGGAAACTGAAACGCTCTCCCTACGGGAGTGCCGCCTGGATTTTACCCCGGATCAGGGAGAGAACCCTGAGGTAGCGCTTGGCGAGGGCTATTACAGGACCTCGATAGAAAGGGGCCAGGGTCCATTTCAAAAGCTGATCAACGGGGAAACCCTGCTCTATCAGAGCTATGAGCATTTCGTGGTTTCCTTTTACGGGGATTTCTGGGCCGATTGGAGGAACGAGGAAGCCGGCCTCGCTATGTCAATATACAAATCCCATCAGAATTTTCCAAAGGCACTTCAGGTAGATGGAAATGGCATATCCTGTTATCTTTACCCAGGCCAGTCACCCCCGACTGAAATCAGGATGGGGGTCGCCAAGACTCACATGATCCTACTGCACTTTCATGGTCCCGAGAAGCCCCTCTCCGAAATCTCGGCCAGAAGTCTGCAGTTCCAGATCCCGGATATACCGTCCTTGACCAGGAATTGGTATAGGGATAACAATCCCTGGGCTATGGAATTTTTCCCTGAAAAGATCCCGTCTAGGCTGATAACCGATCTGGTTAGAACCCATGATGGTAGACCTGAGGCTCTTGGAATGCTCCATTTCGGGGATTCTCCGGATGCTGGATATAGCGATCAGGGCCGGGGGAAAGGCCGGGTGGTTTGGGTGAATAACGAGTACGATCGTGGTCATGCTTGCACCCTGTTCTATGCACTGACTGGGATCAGACGTGCTCTCGACTCTGCCCTGGTTAGCGCTCGTCATTGGCTGGATGTAGACATCTGCCACTACAGCAAGGATCCTCTACGTGAAGGGGGCCTGATTACCCATAGTGCCAACCACGTGGAGGCCGGCGTCACCCCATCTCATGAATGGGTCGATGGATTGCTGGACTACTATTACCTGACGGGCAGAAAGGAAGGACTACGGTCTGCCCATTCCGTGGCTCAAAACATAATGAGACACATGGCACGCCCGATAATGCGAAGAGAGGGCAAGACATCTACGCGGGAGAATGGCTGGGCGCTAAGGGCTATGGTCTCGATGTTTCTTGCCACGGGAGAGGAAAAGTATAGGAAGGAAGCAAGAAGGATCGTGGAGCTTTTCATAGAATGGAATGAGAAATATGGAGGCCTTTTAGCCCCTTATACTGATCATAGCATGCCAAGAGTGGTGTTCATGAACGCCATAACCGGCAATTCACTGGCCCGTTACCTGGCTATCGAGAATGACAGGAATGTCGAAAAGCTTGTGTTGGAAATTGCTGACGACCTCATCGAGCAATGTCTTGGCCCGGATGGAATCTTCATCTACAAGGAATTGCCATCCCTGGCCCATCCCAGCCCGTCCCCCCATGCGCTGGAATTGATGGCCCATGCATATAGGATAAGCGGGGAAGATCGGTATTTGAATATCGCAACACGGCAGTTTGTCTTGGCCAGCAAGAACCTTGGAGGAGTGAGTCGGGGTCCAAAGAGACTTGACGAGAGCGGGGCTTTGATAAGAGGTCATGGCAGCGGGAGGTCCTTTGCCGAAAGCTACACTTCGATCATACTATTCGCTTCCATGGCAACTCCTCTAGGACTGTTGGACTGGTACGAGTATCCTGCATGATCGACAGGCGGGAGATAATGCAGCATTCGGAGGTTTGTATATGGGAAAAAACCGAAATGTGATCGTCGCCCTGGGAGGTGGGCCCACCGCGGTTACTAACAATTGCCTTCTTGGGCTCCTGAAGGAGGCTCAGGCCCAGAGCGGGATCGGTGAGGTGCTGGGAGCCGTAAACGGTGTGAAGGGAATCCTGGGTGAGAAGCTAGTTGATATGAAGATAAAATCTGGACTGATGGAGAATTCTTACCTGGGTCCGGGATCATTTCTAGGGTCGTGTCGAAGGGAGATGGCCGAGGAAGATTACCGGAGAATCCTGGATATCCTCGAGAAACATGAGGCGGGGTTCATCATACTAATGGGGGGCGAAGGGACGATGTCCATGCTAGATACCTTGGACCACTATGTGGACGAACGTAAAATGGAGGTCACCATGATTGGAGTTCCCATGACGGTTGACAACGATATCAAGGGTACGGATCATTGTCTCGGTTACGGGAGCGCGGCCAGGTTCTATTCAACCTCAGTTATGGAGGTGGGGATGGACGCCATGAGTCTTCCGCCACCGGTCACGGTTTTCGAAACCATGGGAAGGGATAGCGGCTGGCTTGCGGCCTCAACAATCATGGCCAGAAGAGAAAGGAACGATCCGCCTCATCTCATATTTCTGCCTGAGCGTCCCTTCGATGAGGAATGGTTCTTGAATGAGGTTAGTTCGATCTACGGGGACCTTGGTTACGTCTCGGTGGTCGTGAGCGAGGGTCTGAAGGGGAAGACCGGGGAATCCCTGTGGGCTGAAGGGGATGCCAATCGGGACGAATACGGACATCCGCTTTATGGTGGTGTTGGGAAGTACATCTGCAACCTAATAAGTTCTAGATTAGGCCTCCGTGCACGAGATGAGAAGCCCGGACTTCTGGCGCGCTGTTGCATGTCCCAGGTTTCCAGAACCGATCGAATGGAGTCCTTTCGGCTGGGCAGGGAGGCCGTTAGGTTTGCCCTTAGGGAGGAAGCTCGGGGAATGCTGGGGCTGCGAAGAAGCGGAGGTGACAGCTATGAGTGCGAGGTGGAGTTGATTTCGTTCTCCGAGGCTAGCGATGGGATAAGGGAGGTTCCCCCCTGCTTTATGGCCGAGGAGGGCCAGGTTAGTCATGATTTTGTAGAATACGTTAAACCACTGCTCGGAGGTCCCCTGCCCGGATACAGGGGTCCGGTGGGGATATGAGTTGTAAGACCCTGGCATCCACAATACTTTTTGGCCTTCAGAACTGATTAGACGGGATTTCCATGAAAATAGCTAGCCTGGAACCGATTCTTCTAGACCCAACGCTGTTGGTAAGGTTGGAGACCGATGGCGGTATAGTGGGGTGGGGAGAGTGCAGTCCAATGAACACAAGGGTGACCCAATCTCACCTAAAACACTCAATCAAACCTCTGGTGGTAGGAAGGGATCCCTTCAATCTAGAGTCCATAGTCGAGGACATCTTCGTTAAAACCTACAAGATCGCCGGTCAATCCCAGGCAATGGCGGCTAGCGGGGTGGAGATCGCCCTCTGGGATATCATTGGGAAATCATTGGAGGTTCCCATCTACAAGCTGATCGGAGGAGCATATAGAAAGAAAGTGAGGGTCTATGCCTCGAGCATGCGCCGCGATATTTCGCCGAAGGAGGAAGCGGACCGGATGACTCGTTTGGTCGATGACCACGGATTCACGGCCGTTAAGGTAAGGGTAGGCCAGAAATTTGGGTTCAATCGGGATGCTGCCCCGGGAAGAAGCGAGGCAGTGGTGAGGGAGGTAAGGTCAAGTCTGGGGGAGGGGGTAGAAATCATGGTCGATGCCAATTCCTGCTACACGGCGAAGGGAGCCATAAAGATGGGAAGACGCCTGGAGAAATATGACATATTCCATTTTGAGGAGCCATGTCCGTACAAGGACCTGGATTCCACGGCCAAGGTTGCGGCTGCCCTCGATACCCCCGTTGCCGGAGGGGAGCAGGATTGGGAGATGCACCATTTCCGGAGGATGATGGAGATGGGAGCTGTTGACATCGTTCAGCCCGATCTGATAAAGGCCGGTGGCTTTTTGATATGCAAGAAAATTGCGGCTATGGCCGAAAGTTTCGGGTTGGTGTGTACACCCCATCAGACCCAGCCTCTGGGGACCATCGCAAATCTGCATTTCGTGGCCTCAACCCCTTGTTGTCGTTACTCCCAGGAATTCAATATCGAGAGCCACCCCTGGAGAGAGAGGCTTTTCGGGGAGCAACTCCGGGTTAAGGATGGATTTCTACCAGTTCCCCAGGAACCGGGCCTTGGGATTGAGATAAACGAGGATCTACTTCCAGATCCGGATCTCTAGAACCCGGGATATCCATGAGAGAGGGCCTTCGCGCGGACACCGGTGGATAATCCAAGGCTAAGACCTGCCTAACTTTTTCTTTTGTCAAGGTATCGACATGCAAACAGAAACGGTAACAGGGATAGGATTCCGCAGAGCAGGGATTCCCCAATTGTCTTTTGCCATTCGGCAAGGCCTGCAAGAAGGTAGATTCTTCCTTCTCGCCATGAACCTTCGGAGAGTAGGCGAGCTCCAACCTTGATTTTGAGGCTCGATTTGGGTGGAGGATCATCGAGCAGAGGAAGGATTTCATCGAAAATCACTTCATATGATTGGTTTATGGGACCTGCAAGAACGGATTTGGCCCGGTGGTATTCACCGCGTTCCACATGTTCCTCGCAAATCTGGATGGTCTTCCCCTGTTTACCTATATCAATTCCCAACTGGGTTGACCAAAGTTCCAGCTGCTGGAGTTCCTCTATCATCCCCTGGACCTCACTGGCCAGTAGATCCTCTCTGGATAATCCCTGGATTATACAGGGGAGATGGGATTGGCTGAGGTCAGAGATTCGAATTATCTTCTGGCTTAGATTTTCCGCCACGTAGTTGATCTCCGTGGTGTTCGTGCAGAGGGTGATATTTTCAGAGACTATATGACCGAGATGATGGGCCTCAAGGAGGGCCGAGGTGTTTTGGGGTCCAAGAAAGGGCCTGGCTCTCACACCCGGGTAGATGTAGGACTCAGGGAGCGGATGGGCGGTTGAGGCGTTGAAGAATATGTGTTTATGAACCAGCTGGTAGGCCTTCGCATATGACAGCCTGTCAGCTCGTTGGAAGGGGTCATGGTGCTGGTAGACCCAGAACAATCCCTCGTGCCTGGCTGCCTGCTCCATGTTATCGATAAGATCAAAGGGATCGTGTTTCACGGTCCAGAAGCCCGGGATGAGAACGCCATTCAGCATCCCGGAATTTTGTGACCACCACTCCTTCTGTTTTTGGTAATCGATGCTATTGTAGCTCTCATATGATTGTTCCGACCAGGCGGTTACCGGGGCCGTCGAGCAGTTGAAGCCCTTCAGTATGTTGGTAATTATCCAGGTTTGTTGGAACCATAGCGTCCCCAGTGAGAGGTTTGGGTTTATGGCGTGGGCTTTCTCGGCGGTGGTCATCGCCATTTCGTACAGCTTCTTTTCCTGCCATTCCTCGAAATCGTCCACCAAGTCCATTTGGGCCAGGAATTGGTGACGTTCGCTCGGGGATAGATTAGGAAAGTCCCTTCCCATATCATCTGCGAATTCATGGAAAGCCTGACGGTCGTAGCTATACATGTTGGTTCTCCATTTCTTATCCTCTGACCTTCTGTAAGGCTCCATATCCCAGACCATGCCCCAGATCGGGTATTTGAGGGAAAGATTGGCTATGTGAAGCGTGCATTTTTCGACCCATTCCCGCCAGTAGACCTCGTCCACCGGCGAGGGTTCCCTTGGCTCTTGGAAACCATCCCTGGTAACCACCCTCGTATAATTGAATAGAAGTCTCGGGTCTCCCTTTTCGTAAGCCGCTCCGTCATAGTGTTCATCCAGGATGAAGGTGATATTCTCTGCGGCACACTGAAGGCTTTCCACCTCCACGATACTTTGAACCCCTTTACGGGACCTGCAGTTAATTGGCCTGTATAAGGCGTCGAACCCGACTGAAGCCAACTGGGAAGCATTCCATCTCCCGTACATAGCCCGTGAAAAGGGCACTGATGAGGCGATAGCCGGACATATGATCATTAGGGAGGTTAATGTGATGGCTAAGGCGGGGTTGGCGTTCACAAATTAGTATGTCTCTGGACACATTATAAATTATCGACCATTTCCAGTGCTGGTTCAATAGTTCAAGATACCCTTTTCCCTCATCCATTCAAGGTTCCTGCGCAGAGCCTCTTGCAGATCTGTCACGGGATGGAAACCAAGATCTCTTTTTGCCTTTGAAATGGAAACACACATGTGTTCGCACACGAATCTCAGGCCTGATGTCCCGGACTCGAAGTATTCCGGGTACTGAGCCAGGATTTCATCCAAATCCAAATGCTCGATCTCCGAGGAGGATCCCATGATGTCCATGATTAGGGAGAGATAGGAATTCAGGGTGACCGACCGCTCCCTGGAGATGTTGTAAATATGGCCCTTCGAGTTCGGGTTCTCAAGGGCAAGGCAGAATGCATCTCCCAGTTCCTCCACATAGCCAGGTTGGAGCAGCGCACGTCCATCATTTGGGACGATGACTTTCTCACCCCGGGAAATCCTCCTGAAATAGTTTGGATCACGCCCTCCCCACAGGTCAAGTGGAATATCACCAGGACCCTGGATATTGGAAGGACGCATGATGGTCGCTGGAAATCCGGAATCCCTGTAGGCGTCCAAAAGCACCTGGTCCTGTTCCAACTTCTTTTCAAATCCTCCCAGCTCTGTAGGCGGATCACATTGGTCGTCTTCACTGGCAGGTATTTTTTTCATGGGGGTATAGACACCGGTTGAGCCACAGTGAACGTAATGGCCGATCTTGCCTTCCAATAGCGGTATGATGAACCTCAGGTCCTCGGCCTGGAGTATGGTGTCCATCACCGCGTCGAGATCGGTTTCCCTAATAAAGGAGGACATCTCTCTCCGGTCATTCTTGTCCAAAAAGACCTCCCTCATTCCATCGGCCTCAAATGACGTCTGTCCCCTGTGGACGGAGATCACTTCGTGTTCTCTTCTTAGTAGGCCCTTTACTATTGCCCTTCCCAGAAACCTAGTTCCACCGATTATTGCTACCCTCATTTGCTTTCATTCTACCCCCTGATCGTAAATTTGTTTGCCAGGAAATAGAGAAGAAGGGACAATTCTTTATGTGTACAATAGACAGGACTATCCATGAAGGATATCGGAACCGGCTTGGTCGAGTATAAGCCTGGGAAATGCTTCAATAGTTATACCTTCTTTCCCCCCGACCACGGGCGATATCTCTACCTCATGGACATGAAAGGAAGGATCGTCCATCAATGGGAAGTTCCTCGCGTGCATTTTGCCAAACTGCTACCAAGAGGGAACCTCTTACAAGATACGAGGTTCGATGATGATTATCCCCGCGGGGTGAGGGAATGCAATTGGGAGGGCGAAGAGGTATGGTTTTACCCCTGTCGCATACACCACGATGCCCAACGACTTGACAACGGGAATACCATCATGTTGTGCCATGAGAATATCTATAATCCCCGGGTATACGATGGCATCTGCACCAAAAACTCCATTCTGGTGGAGGTTGATCCGGATGGAGAGATTGTGTGGCTTTGGCATTCGGATAGACATATCGAGGAATTGAAGCGACTTTTGGATATCAGCTTTCCCCGGAGCGAGATGGATTGGACCCATTCCAATACCGTTCAGGTCCTGCCACCAAACGGTGCCGAAAATAAGGACTCAAGGTTTGCTGAAGGTAATGTGCTCATAAGTCATCGAAACCTGGACACCATCGCCGTTATTGACCGGGAAAGCCACGAAATATTATGGGCCTGGGGGAAGGACGAGCTTGATTACCAGCACTCTTCAATCATGCTTCCTACCGGTAACATCCTGATTTTTGATAACCGGCCACATGGTGATTACTCCCGCGTGGTTGAGGTGGACCCAGTGGAGGAAAAGGTGGTATGGGAATTCAAGGATGATCCACCCCAAAATATGCATGCAAAATATCTGTCGGGACAACAGAGACTACCAAACGGCAACACGTTCATATGCGCCGGGGGGACCGAGGACGGAAGGCTGTTAGAGGTGACCCCGGATGGAGAGGTGGTTTGGGACTTTAGAAACCCGTGGGCGGGTCGGGCGGATGGCCGTCGCGAGATCTACCGGGCATATCGATATACGCCCCAGCAGATAGAGCCCTTGCTCTGATCCGGATGAGGAAAGCTCTTTGGATGAATGTTCTCTTCGGTCCATGAAGTGGATGCCTGCCTACTCTTGATATCGCAATGTACCGTGGAATTGTCATCTTGACCCGATTATGGATCTTCCTGGAAAGGAAGAGGTTCGTCCCTTCCCTTTATTGCCTGTAAAATTCTTGGCAGGGTCTTGGGCAGGCCGGAGGCAATCCGCGCCAGGTCCGCTGCGGCCCGGATCGTGTTGCCATTTTTTACCTTTGCTTTTGCCTTCTTGATATTGTGGTTGGTCCTGCCCCAGCTTCTTATGTAATCTCTTGCCAAGGATATATCATCCCTCGAGAACCTGGGGTAACTGATAACAGGAGTCTGGGAATCCAGATGATTGGGGTCCTCGTCAACGAGCCAGCCTTCTTTCTTTGCCCGAGCCATAAAGGGCGTACCTGGATAGGGCGTGGCCACGGAGACCAAAACTGCGTCGGGGTCTAGACGCTGCAAAAAGGTAGTGGTTGCCTTTACCGAGTTCCAGCTTTCACCAGGGAGACCCACCATGACCTGTGCGCTGGTAAGGAGTCCTTCCTTCTTGGAGTTCCTGAACCCCCTCTCGACCCTTTCCATGCTGGAGGCCACCTTTCCAACAGTTTGGAATATCCGGGGATCACCGGTCTCCACTCCCATCTCAACCCTCAAGCACCCGGATTTCTTCATCTCGCGGCTAAGCTTGGAGGTCATTGCATCGGGCCTGACCTCTGCAATCCACTCTATGTCGAGATCGGCCAGGTACCGGCATAGTTTGATGGACCTTCTTTCCACCAGGTTCCAGGTCTGGTCTCTGAAGAAGATTCGTTCCACTCCTAGGTCGGCAAGCTCCCTGATCTCGGCCCAAACCCGGAATGGATTTCTCCCCTGCCATCGTCTTCCGAATCCAGATGGATATGGACAATATTCGCAGGAAAAGGGGCATCCCCGGCTGGAATATGCCGAAAAAAACCTGGATCCGTCCCCCAGGAGGTAGCAGTCCATTTCGAGAAGATGGTAGGCAGGGGTGGGGAGGGAGTCCAGATCGGTATTGGAGTCAACCCTTCTCCGTGGGGAAATTTTCCTCAGAGTCGGCCTTGTCTCGTCTTCAATTTCCTCGAGAAGGGGTACAATATAGCTCTCGATGCTGGTCGGTATGAGGGCGTCAACGGGAAAGTCAGCCAGGACCTTTTTTGATAGGTACCTGGGAACAGTTCCCCAGGCCACAATTATCGAATCGGGGATGGCTTCCCGGAGTGAGGAAACAAGAGCCGCGTCATAGCTATAGGAGGGAAGCGACGGTCTTACCAGTACTAGACCCGGTTCACCAATTCTTGCAATGAATCCTTTTAGATCTAGGTTCTCGCCCTGGCCGTCAACAATGCGGACCTCTATCCCTCTTTCTTCCAGAATAGCGGCTGCATATGCCTCCATTAGTGGCGGGTTTAGGTAGGTATTTCTATCATGTCCGTAGTCAATCCTTTTGGAATGACTATGGAACCTTCCGTACCCACCGGCCACACCTCTTAGCACATTCGCTCCTGGCGGACTTGGAAGATTAGCGAACACCACCGAGGGCTCGGGCATATGCAGTCCTGTAACCCTTCCCTGATATTTGGGTTCCTGGAATCTCTCCTTTTAACGCGATTATCAACTGTTCTGACCAGGTCTGAAGGTGGACTAACGAAATGGATGGCGAGATATTCTTCAGGAGCAATGATTAAAAACATTCCCGGTCTAGGCTAGGGCATGTTCCATGACGAGAACGCTTTCAAGATAGGGTGTCAGTCCATTGTATGGGGTTCAGATCAGATAAACACGAACCTTCCCCAAGTCCTAAACGAGATTTCTGATTGCGATTACCAGGGCGTGGAAATAGGTGCACGTCATCTGGATACATCTAAAATCCATCAGACGAAAAAGCTGCTATCGGAAAGTGGCCTTGAGCTTGTCGGTTTACATACCAATAAGGCGTGTCTAACCGAAGATGAAGCTCAAAACGGGTTCCCCGAAGGTAGGCGGATATTGGATGCAATAACCGGGCTGAATGGCGAATACATGATGATCAGTGGAGAGCCCTCACCGGAAGAGCTCCCTAACCTAAACAAACTTGGAAGCATAGCCCGGAGGATGGATGTTGAGATCTGCTACCATAATCACTACAGGGAAATCGAAGAGGACTACCGTGGATTAAGACGGGTATGTGACTCGACTGAGGCCGAACTTGTGGGCTTGGCCCTTGATCTGGGATGGGTTCATAGGGCTGGCGAGAAAGCCCAGCAGGCAATCAACGAGTTTTCGGACAGGCTGACCGTTCTCCATTTCAAGGATGTTGTCGGTGTACTGCCGGAGGACAAGGAGGAATACTCAGGGGACCTGGTCCAAGCAGTAGAGCTGGGGGAAGGAGATCTCAACTGGGAGTCCATAGTAGATTTGCTTAGGGATATAGGTTACAATGGCTGGATAGTCGTGGAGCAGGACACCACCCAGAAGACACCCGCCGAGAGCGCCTGTCAAAGCAGGAGGTATCTTAGAGAAGCATGCGGAATTTGAATTGTTAGCCAGTCATGGCTGATTTTTAATTACAAAGATATTTGGGGACCTTACTGAAACCATAAGGTATGAAGATAGCTTATTTGCCCGTAGGTCGGGAAACCTTTGATATTAAGGCTGCAGAAAACGTTCGAGAGGAAACCATCTCATCCCTCGACAATCCCGGTTTCCAGCTTGTGGGCGGAAGCAGAATCATAACAGACCCCGAGGATGCCAGGAATTCTGCCAAAGAGGCAACGGATGAAGGGGCGAAATTGTTACTGGTTCAAACCACAACTTTCGTTGATGGGAGATTTGCGGTCGCCATATCCGAGAATTGGAAGGGACCATTGATGGTTTGGTCGGTAAAAGAACCACAAAGTGGAGGCCGCCTGAGGCTAAATTCGCTAACCGGTGCTAACCTCCTCAGCAACGCCTTCCGTTCCCTGGGTATTGGGGTTCGTTACGTTCATGGTTCACCCCTTGACCCAACCACGATGGAAAGTATATTCGATTATGCAAAGGTCTTCTCGGTTATAGAGTCGCTCGAGGGCTCGGTATTGGGTCTCTTCGGGGACGTCCCTCCGGGTTTCAGTTCGGGGGAGGCCGATGAGGTTGCCCTTGAAAGACTGTTCGGCTTGAGGTTGAAGCGGTTTGCTCTGGAAGATCTATTTCAAAGGGCGGAGGGGATGCCAATTACACGTATCGAAGAGGCGATCGACGCTCTGGACCGGGGTGTAAAGGGTTTGGAGAGGGACCAGGCGACTGAGAACACCATGCGGGCCTATCTTTCACTGAAAGAAATCATAGAAGACGAATCACTACTGGGGGTGGCGGTTAGGTGCTGGCCCGAGTTCTTCGTCGATTTTGGAGGTGCAGCTTGTGGAGCTCTATGCCAGTTATGTGAGGATGGTTTGATGTCCGCATGCGAGGCCGATATCAATGGCCTGGTTTCCATGATAATCATATCCAAGCTTTCAGGTGGACCCGCCTATATGGGCGACCTGGTTGATGTGAATCAGCAAGAGAACTACGCCACTTTCTGGCACTGCGGGGGAGGTGGGGCATATTCACTGGCCTCAGGGGAGGTAAAGGCCATTCCCCACCCCAATAGAGAGCAGAACCTGGCCCTGGATTTCACGTTGAGACCAGGTAAGGTTACGGTAACCCGTCTCAACAGGGATCCAACCGGATATAGGCTATTGGTGCTCGAGGGAGATGCCATTGATACCCGGGAACAGCATTATACTGGGACGACCATGGACGTGCGTTTCGGCCCGGAAATCGAGGAGGTGCTGGGATCCCTCATGAAAGAGGGTATTGAACACCATTATGCGCTGGGGTACGGGCATCTTGGAGAACCTTTGAGAGAGCTCGCTCGACAAGTCGGTCTGGAGATCGTGGACATTCCTGGATAGTTGATCTAGACCTTCCCCTGCCTCTCATCGGGTATGGTGTAGACCGTGAAGGATTGTTCGGGTAGAAAATCCTCATCGCGGTGAAGGATGTATCCCGCACTTTTCATCTCACTGACACTGCTTTCCCTGGGGATATAATGGCCGAAAATCCTTCTGAAGCTAAACCATTTGGGTTCACGGTATTCAATAATGGCTAT
This sequence comes from Hadarchaeota archaeon (SeqCode), assembly GCA_964621445.1. Classification (GTDB taxonomy): domain Archaea; phylum CAYQAE01; class CAYQAE01; order CAYVLA01; family CAYVLA01; genus CAZUNO01. Next base: position 17,027 of record CAZUNO010000020.1, read on the forward strand.
TCTACCGTCTTCACTCAGCGAGGGCTTTATCTGCTTGAAATATTCAGCTCTATTCTCAATGTGATGAGTTACATTTCGGATGAAGATCAGGTCTATGCTCCCTTCTGAGGGATTCTTTACGGTTCATAGCTACCGTGCCATGACGCCGGGTTTTTTCAATAATTTTCATCCAATCATCCGAGAATGGGTTATACCGGCAAATTTAACAGAACCATAACCCTGAATCGGCCGGAGGTTCTCTTTGGGAATCATTAAGACCGTAGTGATTGTTGCAGGGCTTCTTCTATTGTCGGTAATGGTAATTATTCTGATTAACCAAATTCGTATTAACCGTAGAAATTCAAGATATGTAGACGAGCTTCTCGAGCAGGCAAATGCAAGTTCCAGCGGTAGGTTCAAGGCCGATGATGTGGAGGGCTTACCGGCCCCGGTGAAAAGATACCTCAATACCGTAATTCCAGAAGATCAGCCCTATGCGGAAAGCGTACGTCTGGAGCAGAGCGGAAAGTTCAGAATAGGGGGTCTGGACTCTCCATGGAGCGATATGACCGCCACCCAGCACTTCACTGTGGCGCCTCCAGGTTTTGTTTGGGATGCAAAGATCCGGATGTTCCCGCTGATGAATGTGAGAGTAGTTGACATGTATAAATCCGGAGAAGGATCTCTCAATGCCAAGCTGCTTTCAACGATAACCGTCGCAGATCAGAAGCCGGAACCGGAGGTTAATTCCGGAGAGTTAATGAGATATCTTGCAGAGTCCGTTTGGTTTCCCACGGCATTGCTTCCGGACCAGGGCGTAATGTGGACTGCAGTCTCGGACGAGGAGGCCAGGGCCACGATAGAATATGGTGATACGATGGCCTCCCTCATCTTCCACTCCAATGAACAGAACCTGGTTGACCGGGTATTCTCGGATCAAAGATATAGAGAGGTAGAGGGAGAATTTGAGCCTACCTCCTGGACCGGCTTTTTCAGCAATTACCAGGAGAAAAATGGCATGCTGATTCCTCTAGACGGGATGGTGCAATGGAATTTGGAAAAGGGGAACCTAACATACTGGAAAGGGCACGTCGACGAGATCATTCACGAGCCGGTGGACTAGATAGGAAATCCTAGCAAAGCAGCCAACATTCTTATTGCTAAAGGGCCGTTTATTTTTCATGTTGAAGATTGCTTCGGCATGCCTCATTTTTTCGGTAATTTTGCTGGTGCCCGTTTGCTGCAGCGAACAGAGGATAAAGCTACTGTGGACTGGACGGGCAGTTCCCGGTTACCCGCTTCCCGGGTGGTTTATGAGCGAACCTCTAGTTGATTTCTTCCAGGTGCCCTCCCGTGATGATATTGGTATATTGGGTGGAGAGGATGAGGTAAGGCGCTTTATCAGGCTTTACTTTCCCCGCACCTATGAGCAGCTTGAGACCTACGATTTCTTCCTCATGGATTCGGTGAATATCTGGAACTTCGAGGATAGGCAAGTGAAGTGGATGAAGGAGGCCATTGCCTCAGGTTCAGGGGGAATGAATACCTGTTCGGTTATGTCAATTTCGGCCCACAGGCACATTCCATGGAGTGAATCGGTACTACAGGAGGCATTCCCGAATGATGCACCCTCGGTGTGCGCAAGACCTGCAGTTGGATTTCCAAATACTTTCAAGAGAATCAGGGTGAACAAGGATTTCCCGGAACCGGTGCTCACCCCTTTCATACCGCTGGGAATAGAGAGACTGAGGGGCTCATATACAACCTGGATTATCATACCCAGGCAGGGAGCTAGGACCATGGCCTACTTTGTTGGAAATTATCCTGCAACGCTTGGTGAGGAACCCCCTTTCATCATTGCCTGGGATTACGGAAAGGGAAGAACCATGACAACCGGCGACATCGGCTGGTGGGTGAGGCTTGGAGCTGCCGCAGAGCCCAATCCCTACGCCCAGGATATTCTAATGAACATGATATTCTATGCAACCCGGAGGAAAGTTGTTACCGATGTTCTCCTTTACCATGAGGTTAGAACTTCACTATTGGGCTTCCATAGGCGCCTGGTTTCCCTCATGGATCTGATAGATTTCGTTGAGGGTTTCGGAGCAGATACCGGGGGGCTAATGGAGAGAGCCGACGATATCAAGGAGCTTGGAAATTCGGCCCGTTCAAGTTACCTGGAGCAGGATTTCGACGCCGTGGAGCGTACCATGGACCTGGCATCCAAAGCTTTCGCTGAGGCTGAATCGGAGGCCATAAGGGTCAAGGACGGGGCACTATTCTGGATCTATTTGGTAGAGTGGTTGGTGATAAGTGGGGTGTCCATGGTCTCCGGGTTCATCATATGGTCCTTGATGATCAAGCGTAAGCTTTACAGGGAAGTCTCGGCAACTAGAATGCAGTAAATAATTCACCGTCTGGGGAAGTTATTCTGGTAAATACAGATTGGAGACGCCATCCCAAGAACCCGGTTCTAAAACTCCGTCCTGGCAGGTTTGATTCCAATCATATCCATGCACCAATGGTATTTCGCGAGGGATCCACATACCGTATGCTTTACTCAGGTAGTGACAGGGACGAAAACCGATATCATCGAATCGGTTATGCACATAGTGAAGATAGCGTGATTTGGCAAAGGCTCTCTAACCCCGTGCTCGTCCCCAAATCAGTTGGGGAGTATTACACCTGCCCCGCCCTTCTTAGAAATATCGATGGGACGGTTAGAAAGGAGGAGGGGTTCTACAGAATGTGGCTTTCGGGAAGACCGGATGACCCCTATATACTTCACGCGAAGAGCAAGGACGGCCTGGAATGGCATCTAGAGCCGGATAATCACCTGAATATTAATGCCTATAGCCCAAATGTCATTTTTGATGATGGTATTTACAGGATGTGGTTTACCTCTATCGGGAAGAGCGGAGAGATGAGCATAGCTTACGCGGAAAGCGGGGATGGGATAAGCTGGGAAGCGGTCGCCCGGAGCAGGGTTCGATCTACGGAGGGATGGGAACAGGAAAACTTGCTATATTCATTTGTCATCATGAGGTATGGCAAGTTCGAGATGTACTACACCTCCTACGGGGAGACATGTGAGATCGAGGTAGCGATAAGCAAGGATGGCTTCCAGTGGAGAAAGGCGGAGGGACCGATAATCTCCCCGGATCCTAAAAGTTCATGGGATATTTTGTATTGTTCAAAGGCCTGCGTAGTTACTGAGACCAAAGGCCGGGACAAGCTATACTATGCCTCCAGAATAGATATGCGCCACAAGTATTATGCCATAGGTTTGGCAGTGGATATGGCTGGGAATGGTCGATCGATTCAATAGCCAGACCAGGGTATGAATCGGATGGGACTAAACGTTAAAAGGTCGATCGATCGCCTAATGCCAGGCTGTGGAAGGGTTGAAATTAATCGGTAAAGAAGCTAGGGAGGGGCAGATTCTTGGTATGCCAGGCCTAACCGGTCGGTATATCCATACAGGGGGCAAAGATCTCCCACCCAATAACGTTCGGAGACTGGAGATCAATCTAGGTAAGGTCGAGGGCGATCACCAATGGACCCATCTATGTGCAATGAAGGAGAATGGGCGGAGATTCACGGTATCCCTGCTGTCCAGTATTTTCCCTCCCAGGACCCTGTCGAAAGCATATGAGTCTATTAAGCGCTATGCGCTGGACCAGGAGGAATTCCCGGCAGTTGAGTTTTGGGACCAGGGCACCGGAGGTCCAGTTCTCCCGGAGCTGGGGATCTGGGAATACCTGATGCCCGACTTCTCCCAGGATAAGGCAAGGGGGCCGTTTCCAGACAAGATGAACTACCTGGGACACCGCTATGTCTTGGATCGGGAATTGGAACGGGAATACGCCCCACCGACGGATTCTATCGTATTGAATCTGGACACCGGGGTAATGATAGGGCCTGCCCATAACACCCGGCAGAAAAACGAGGAAAGAAGATACGATGGTAGCGATTATGAGCTGATGGATCTCTGTGAAGAAGATTACCGGAAAATGATGGATTCTGGCATGAATCTACTGCGAGTCAATCAGGAACAGGTAGAATGGATCAGGAATAAGGGGGCATTCTACTGGGGGCTAGCCGCCGATGAGATCTCCTATCCCGAGGAACTATACCGAAGCAATTACTTGGGACCAACCATATTCATGGACGAGCCGGCAGTTCGAACCAGGGACGGAATAATCAGGCCAAGGCTGGACCAGGAAGAGGGGTTGGGTCACCGACTTACCGTGGATACGGTTCTCAAGGAATTCCAGGATTATTTTGCAAAGCAAAAGGAATCGGGAGCTCCTACCAGATTATTGGAGGGCCTCTCTTCAAGGCCCGATGTTGACATAGGTAGAATGGACTTCAAACAGGTTAACCTATTCAGCTGGGAAACGATGATCAGTTCTGCCCTGTTCCAGCTATTCGGCCAGGGAGAACCTCCATCTGCCATGGTTTTTGAGCCACCCGGGCAGTTCGGGGCCATGAGAACGCTGCCGGAGTTTAATATGAGCTATGGATGTCAGCTACCCGTCGATGATCCCAAGGTCCTTACGGATATCATATATAGCTTCCTGAGGGGCGCCGCTAGAGTAACCGGTAGCCGATGGGGCATGAGTATTTACGGGGGAATTGACGCAGCTGACTCCTATTGGTTCCAAACCCACGCTTATGATCTTGGAGCGTCCCTTTTCCTTTTCTGGGATAGCCATGAATTGGCCTGTGTTCCTTTTGGGGAGTGCCTCTCCCTGGCTAGGAATCTCAGCCTCCATGCTCGAAATCATCCCCACCGTGATTTGGAGGCCTTAAAGGCTAGAGCCGAGGTGGCCCTGGTCATTCCGTCCGGATATAACCTCGGCCACATTGACATGGGGAGAGGGAACCTGTGGGGGTTGGCTCAGTTGAATCTGGAGCGTCGCAACCAATACGGGGTTAAATACCGAACGGTCATGCGAAATCTGTTCACGGAGATCGAAAGGTATGTGCGCCTGGGACAGTCGTTTGACCTCTTTTGGGATATCCCCGCCGCCCAAATTTCGGGGTACCGGGAAGTGACCAGGATAAAGGAGGACGGAGGGGTTAATGTGGATAGGGATGGATCAATTTCCTGTCTCAATGGACCTAGGAAACCCACCCGTCCAGGTGGCAAGGGACCCAGCCTCACGCTCGATCTGCAGATCGAAGGTGATGTCCCTGCCACCATTTCTGCCCGGGCGGGTATAGAGGAATCTAGGGCCCCCGTGTTTTACACGCCGGGTAGAAACTTGGAAGGAATTTACAAGAATGAGCTAGTGATGTGGGAGCTTTTCGGTCCAGAGGAGGGTTATTGCTTTCTGAACAGGAAGGAATCTGTTCTACAGGTAAGCGATGGTATTTCCGTTGAAATCAAGTTCAATTTACGGGAGGCCGGGAACTACCGCCTGAGAGCAGCGACCTGTGATGTGTCCGGCCGTACGTCCGTTGTATGGAAAAAGTTCCGCCTGGGATGAGTAGAATTTTCTTTTCAAGGATCTTTTGGGCGCTCGGTAGGTGCTTGGACAGGTAAGACTTTTGTTAATGGTAAACGATTCTGAGAACCTGATGAAGTAGTGGTGTGCTGATGGAAAAGATGAAAACAGGCCTGATAGGTGCCGGAGGAAGAGGAATGAATCATGCAAGGGCGTTAGCGGCCAGCCCCAGGATCGACTTTTCGGCCATCTGCGACTTGGACGCTGCCAGAGCCCAAAAAGCCGCGGAGAAGCACGACGTTGATGCCTATACTAGCACCGAGGAGATGCTGGAGCAGGACATTGAGTCGGTTGTCATCGTCACCCAGGCAAGAAATCATGCAAAGCTATCTATCCAGGCCCTGGAGGCCGGGAAGAACGTTCTCTGCGAGAAACCAATAGCGGACAGCATCGAGAATGGATACAAGATGGTGAAGGCGGCTCGGTCAAGTGGTCTCAAGGCTGCCATTGGCTACCAGCGCCGTTTCGATCCTATGTTCTGGACCATGAAGAAGGTTTCCCGGGATCTGGACCCTCTTCAAATAACCCTCACCGGCCAGAGAGGTATCTTCCTTGAGAAATATCTGCGCCCGGGGAGTGCCTACGGGATAATGGATGCAGCCTGCCATCAAATAGACCTCGTAAACTGGCTGATTGGCCGCTCACCTACGGCAGTTAGCGGAAGCATTAGAAGCGGTATATTTACACCTACTGATGCCATAGACACGGCGAGCGTTCAGATCGAATACGGGCCCGAAAATGATGAAAGAACCGGAAATGTTATCGTCAGTATGGGTGGTCCCGGTTTGACCAACTTCTGTCATCTAGTCGGGAAGAATGGAAACGCTGAGGGTGATGGGGATAAGAACATCAAGATTACTAGTGTTACCTTTGATGAAAACGCCGGAAGAGAGAAGGAAAGACAGGTGACCGAGGGAAGATTGGTGGAACATGATGTTCTCAGCGATGGAAATTCCACCATGGCCCTCGAAGAGGCCTTTACGGATTGTGTGCAGGGAGAGGCGAGTGAGATAGCCACCTTCCAGGATGGACTCGATGCACTATTGGTCCTGGAGGCGACATCCATATCCTCTAAGCGGGGGGACAAGGTCGATCTTCAGGACATGCTGCCTGATTGACGCCGTTTTCGTATCTCCAGGGAGGGTTACTGACGGTTTGAGGGTAAAGAAACATTAGTGATCAAGATAAGGGGGGTTAGTCTTGCCGGGGATTCGGGATATTTGCCTCATCGGTATCTTGGTAATCCTGAGCTCTGCTAACGCCTTCGGCTCATTCGAGGGAGATAGTCCCATCGATGTCTTTTATCTGTCCCGTCATGCGGCAAGTGGGTATGCCAAGAATCGTGTGATGACCCCGGATCCCTCCATTAGGGTTGATCCGGTTCCCATGCCAGGACACCATCTGTTAAAGAGAGGCAAGGATATAGACATGCTAGCCAGAATCATGAGGATATACTTTCCCAGGAATTACCAGCAACTGGTCCAGGAAAGGGATCTGATAGTCATGTTTGAGGCTCCATGCGGTATGGAGGGGATGTCAAACGCCCAGTTTGATCCAACCTGGATGTCGTGGTTGGTGGATGGTGTCCGTGAGGAAGGTCTTTCTCTGATAATGATGGGCGGAGATGGCTGCTGGGGAGGAGGACCGGAAGGTACTACCGTCTACAGGTCTTGGGGCGAAACCATTTTGGATAGAATCCTTCCATTCAAATCGCTGGGAGGAACTAATCCTCCAAGAGCGGCCTATAATGTACCTGAATTCCTGGATCCTGGCCATCCTTTAAACCGCCTTCCATGGGCTGAAGCTGGCCCGGTCGAGGTATTGAACAAAGTTGAACCGAAACCAGGGGCCAATCTAATAGCCCAGGCGGTTGGGCGCCGGAGTACCTATCCCTGGATCGCATCCTGGAGGCAGGGAGAGGGAAATGTGGTGGGGGAGACCCAGATATTCTGGAGCAAGGGTACATCAGATATCATGTTCAATGAGTGGGAATGGTATAACGATTTCGTCATTTACCTCATGTACTTCGGGGTGGGGAAGTCCCTGCCCGATGATCTGGAGCTGGTTCATATGTTGCGGGGAAAGTTCACGACCTATATGATTAGAATATCCCTGCTGGTTTCTCAATTGGAGTTTATCGAGGATTTTGGAGTGAACACCGTGCCTCTCTACGATGACCTGGAGGCAATTCGTCAGCGTGAGGACAAAGCCCGGGAGTACTACAGAAAGGGAGAATACGATTCAACCCTTGATACTTTTACGGAGATAGATGATATGTGGCAGGAGCTGGATTCGTCGGCCCTTGAAGCCAAGGATAACGCCTTGGTCTGGGTGTATCTGATCGAGTGGCTTGTGGTCACCGGCGTCTCCCTCACCTCTGGAGTGGTTCTGTGGATGATCATGATAAACCGGAGAATATACAGAGAAGCTGGGTTGACAAAATGGGCTTAAAATAAGAGTAACCGATATTGCTTGTTCTCCACACCGAAAGACCTCTTCTTTTGAGGATGTTGCATATTGAATTTTGAATATCACTTGGTGAAAATCGTTAAGAGGAGCCAATGAACCTATTTCCGGGGATTGATCCCATCCTAAGGTTGATTTTCCTCCCGGCCTGTTTGATGATCATTAGCCTTTCCCTGGCTCATTCTATTGGGGGCGATGTCTTGGAGGTGCTATGCACCGGTCACACCGGATCGATGCCCAGGATGGCGGAACTGCTGGGAAGGGAACCCATGACGGATGCGGTAATTATCCCCACCAGAATTCATGGGGTCACCTCGGTTACCCCGAGGACTGTTCGAAGATATATGAGGCTGTATTTCCCAAGAAGCCTCCAGGACCTAGTCGAGAGTTACGATTTTCTATTGTTGAGGGGAATCGACTGCTATTACTTCACCACTGATCAGCTAGAGTGGATGAGAAAGGCGATACGGGATTCTGGAATTGGTGGTCTTCAGGATAGATCGGTCATGAGTAGCGTTTCCGTCTATTCCAGGGCCTGGGCGGAGTCCAGGACCTCCGATGCCTTCCCAAATGATGCAGACGCCGTTGTGGAGGCCAATTATGCAAGGCATGGTACCATGGAGGTGATCATGAACGAGGATCCTTCCCTTTCACCGATATTTACGCCCTACAAGGACCTCCTCTCATATAGGGTCGGCAACAAGGGTTACACGTTGATGATTCCCAGGGAGGGATCTCATACGTATTTGCGGTCGAGTATAGCTGCATATTCAGACTTCGCCTACCCGGAGCCCGGGGTCTTTCCCCACACCCTTGGATGGCGATACGGTAAGGGATACACGTGGTCCCTCATGGACTATAGCGGGAGTGGATTTTGGGGCTCGGCGATAAATCCTTACGGAATGGATGCCTATTTTGGCATGCTAATGTACAGCACAGGGAGGGATCTCCCCGAGGATGTTGTAATGGTCCACAAATTGAGAATGGATTTCCACCAATACGGCGATCAGAAGTCATTCATATATTCGATGATGAGCTTCGCGGAAAGATTCGGGGCAAATACCAACTCCTTGGAGATGGAGATTAAGGAGATGGATAAGGAGTGGAGGCGGTCACGTGAACTCTATTTGGATCAGGAATACCAGTCAGCCGGGGTCATCCTTGAGAGCATTCTAAACGACCTGTCATTGCTGAGGGAAAAGGCCCTGAAAGCCAAAGACCGGGCATTGATGTGGATCTACATAATCGAATGGCTGGTCATATCGGGGACATCGCTGTCGGCTGGGTTTGCCATCTGGACCCTGATGGTGAAAAAGCGATTGTACAGAGAGGTTTCAGCGACGAAACTTGGCCGTTTATGACGCGGGCTTGAGAAGATGGGAGGGAAGAATTTAATGAACAAAATACGGGAAGTTGGTAGTTTAGAGCCTCGTGAAGATTTAGTTCCTCCCGATGAGCCCTTGACTCTGGATTCCAGGAAATACCTGTTTCTGGATGACTACGTAATCGATCAAATGGAGGGTCTTAAGCGAACTCTTCATCAACCGGAGAAGAGAGGCCAGGTTCTCAAGCCGGATAGATTTTGGGAAAATGGTAGAGTTTCGGCCAAGAGTGCACCAATATGGTTTCCCGATGAGGGGGTTTACAGGTGGGTTTATCGTTGTACCGGAAAGGATTACACCGCCCTGGCGGTTTCAAGAGACGGTATTCATTGGGATAAACCCTGCCTGGGATTGATGAAATACGGTGGTTCGAAGCAAAATAACCTGATTTCAAACAAACGGATCTTCAAGGTCGTGCATGACCCAAACGAGGAAGATCCAGATCGTCAATTCAAGGGAATTTCGTTTAATACTCCCGTGACAAGTGGCGACCTCGTAAACTGGGAGGATGCCGGGGGAAAAGGTATCCCCGGTGGTGATAGCGGATCGCTGACCTATGATGAGGAACGCGGGCGGTTTCTAGCCCCCGTGAAAATCCGGGACCAGAGTAAGGACAGCTTCCGCCAGTTCGAGCTGGTAACCAGCGAGGATTTCAGGACCTGGAGCGATCCTCAGTTCTTCTTCGGTGCTGATGAGGAAGATCAACGATATGCCGTGGATCGAATCCGTGGCTGGTTGAGTGATCCCGGGCGTCCCCGTCCGCTCTTTGTGGAGCCGCCTCCTCATTTGGGTTGGAAAGCTCCGGAAGAGATCCGAAAACTGCCCAAGAGGCGCCACAGCTGGAATGCCCAATGCAATAATATCAGCGTCTTCCCATACCAGGGCCAATATATAGCCTTGATTACCCTGCTTTACCCCACCGGTTCATATCTTCCTAATCACCAGAACACCAGTGCTTTTTTCATGGTGGAGATCGCCACCACACGGGACCTGAAAACCTGGAACCGTCTTCGAGAGCCTTTCTTGGAACCAGCCAGGCTGGATCATGGAGTGGTCGATAACTATGAGAGAATGCTGGTTGAGATAGTAAATAGGCCTATAGTGGTCAACGACGAGCTATGGTTCTACTACACCGGGGGGAAGGCCCATCAGGGATTCCATGCGGAACGTGGGTACCATAGGGGGAGATACGGGACATACATGGATGGCAAGGATCGAACGGAGGAGAGCCTCTCGGACCTGGAGAGAAAAGATATTGAGGCAGGCAGATCTGGCATTTACCTGGCCGTGCTGCGCCTGGATGGTTTTGTATCTCTTGATGGCGGGGCTCAGGGTGGAGCGGTGATTACAAAGCCACTCCAATTAAGATCGGGAGAGCTTTTTCTGAATCTTTCCTGCAGTGGGAGCGGCAGTGCCTCGGTCGAGCTTCTCAATGAATCTGGTGAGGTAATCGCCGTTTCCCGGCCCCTCACTGGGGATGACGTCCGGATTAGAGTGCAATGGGAGCAAAGCTTCGAACTAGATTCGCTGGTTGGAGACAGCATACGGCTCAGGATTCACCTGAAAAGGGCCAGCCTGTATGGATTTTGGACGGAGTGACGGAGGATCCAACTATTTCGATGTGCTACGCTACCCGTGTCCTCTTAGTTTCGTGGTCCTTATCGTCTTATATAGTCTCCGCCTAATCATAAGAGTCCAGAGGGCAAATCCGGACACGAAGAGGGCCGAAGAGGAGACCAGCCATTCGATTGCGTAAACCCATAGCAGGGCCCGATTCTTCTCCCTTCTTGCCACCTCCTCCGCCTGGGCGAAATTTTTGATAGCTGAGCTGATGACGCTCTCGCTTTCAACGAAATCATGTTCCAGGTACTTGGCCGCGGCCTGGGAATAGGTTTCCTGGAGAGGTATTATCTCCTCCTCTATTCTTCCCGTATTGGCCCCAAATCTATCGATGAAGTCCTTGAGTGATATCAGTACCGCAATTCTTGTCCTGAACTCTGAGAACTGGGATTTAACCCTGTGAAAGACCTCAACATCGTCAATTAGATCAGTGTTCGCCAGCCAGAAAACCATATTCATCATGATTTCCGGCGAATACCTATTCTCACCGGCAACTCCCTTAGGGTATGATAACCATCCACCGGGTATCTGACCTCCCATGGTCATGGCTCTGCCATTTCCATACTCCCAACCAGCAAGAAAGGTTTCCTTTTGGGCATAGTTACCGACCTGCCAAGCGAATTCCTCCGCCCCCTGACGGGGTATTACCAGCCTCGAGACGTGACTTATCTGAACATCTTCGACGCCAAAGGGTATGAACGCTGAGAGAACCGGGACACGCGCCTCTTCGTTGATATCCACCGAGAAGGAATTCTTGGGAGCCCAACCAACATGATTCGCCGCCACCGTAGGGGCATCATTTGGAAATGCTTTTGAGGCCAGACCGGAGGCCCATGCCTCCGGTATTCCCGGTATCTGACTGAAAACGCTCCCGTCATTTATTCCTCCTGCACCATCGGATATGCTGTCATGAATCCATCTGTCCTGCTTAGGGGTGAAGAGGTAATACGTAGGTTGAGCTAGGATCTGGACGTCATAGGAGCTGAATTCGTCGTAGGTTCTTGGGAAGTAGAGACGGATCAACTTGAGAAGTTGGGAATCAGGTAATTTCTTGTCCCTAGTGAGAACCATGGTAAGGTCCACGGCTGGTTCCCCCTGGAACATCTTCTTAAGACCGGAAAAGCGAGTGTCCCGTGCCATGGCGATTACTCGGATTTTTTCAGCGCCGCAGCCGCCCGGGATCAATGCGGATGTAATTATAACGGCGAGGACGATCCAGCCCAGCGTTCCATCCATGTTCATGGAGATCGGGCCTCTGCTATGGTTTTATGTCATAAATAAATTGCGAGGCATAACCGATCAAGAATCCCAAAAAGGAGATCAGATAGGAGTTTCTAGGGGATTCCTATAGAAGCAAAGTTCTATTAGGCCCCAGGGGACACAATGCATGTGAGTAGATTCGGATATCAATTTTCGTTCCTGGCCATATTGATCCTGTCCACAATATTCGGGTGCATGGTTTCAAATGAGGTTGAGTTGATGGATAGGAGGGACGCCATTCCCATTAACGCCTGTAAGGTCTATCCCGAAAACGACGCCTTACCGCCAATTCTTCACTCCGATGAGTTTCAAGAACCCGTTCCCATGAGCGACCGGATCAACACCGCTGGGGGAGAAGATTCGCCTTTTATCATGCCAGACGGTCTTACTTTCTACTTTTGGTTCACCCCGAATGTTTCGGTTCCTGTAGAGGACCAGCTCGCAGATGGTGTAACCGGGATATACGTGAGCCATAAGGAGAATAGAGAATGGAGTGAACCCAAGAGGGTGATTCTTAATGATGACATCTCCCTCGATGGCTGCCCTTTCGTCCTAGAGGATAGGATGTGGTTTTGTTCGGCGCGGCCCGGATATACGGGCATGCATTGGTTTACCGCCCGGAAAAGAGGTGGGAAGTGGAGGGACTGGGAGGAGGTAGATTTCAATCCGGATCATGAGGTGGGGGAATTGCATATCACGGCTAACGGCAGTGGCCTTTACTATCACTCCGACAGGCAGGGAGGAAAGGGAAAGAACGACCTGTGGGTAAGCACCAAAGTTGATGGGGAATGGAAAGAGCCAAGGAACCTGGAATCCCTGAATTCGGAACATGATGATAGCCGCCCCTTCGTCTCCCAGGACGGTAAAGAGATGTGGTTCACACGAACTCATAAGGGGAGTCCTGCAGTTTTTCGCTCTTTCAAGGTAGAAGGAGAATGGCAGGAACCAGAACTTATTGTGTCCCAGTTTGCGGCCGAGCCCACCTTGGATGATCAGGGGAATCTGTATTTTGTGCACCATTTTATTGAGGGCGGGAAAATGATCGAGGCCGATATCTACGTCGCAAGGAGAAAATAGAAACCCAACTATCATCCAAATCAAGAGAACTGGCCCACCTGCGAGTGCTTAATAGACCTGAGCCGAGTCGCTTTTGCGGTTATTGAACTGGTGTACAAGAGGAAATCCTGGAAGGAAAAACTGGAGGATAATAAGGATCTACCTAAGACTTTGACACTTGCGGAAAACTTTCCATGTTACCGAGCGCTGAAAAAGATGGGCGCTGAACCAGGAGATAGCGTGGTATTGGCTCCCCGCTGGAGGTAGATACCGTCATACGGAGGGTTCCGCAGGGGAAGCTGATAACTCTGAAGGAGATATGTGAAGAGCTGGCAGAGAAGCATGGTACACAATATTGCTGTACCCTGACCACGGGTATATTCGTTATGACCGCTGCCAACGCGGCCCAGGAAATGAAGGGTGATACAACCTATTGGCGGACTCTCAAGAACAATGGATAACTGAATAAGAAGTTTCCAGGAGGGCTTGAGTGGCATAGGAGACTTCTTGAACAGGAAGGGCACACTGCTATCAGTAGGGGTAAGAGGCTCTTTGTCGAGAATTATGAGAACAAATTGGTAACCACGCGATATGCTTAAAGCAATATTATCTTCGAATGTTCATTCCATTTCCTTAATGTAGAGGAGGAATGATCCCAGCCCCAGCAATACCAAGGTTAAGGCAGCGATAACTAGGTAGGATTCCAGGATGCCCGAGCCTTGATAAGATCCCAAATTTCCCTGCTGAATGAATGAGGAACCTATGCTGCGCAGATAATGTCTAATGGTGAAGTCCTTTATCTCTCCGGGTAGAAATCCCACAAATCCCTCCCAGATGAAGGCATAGAAAAGCCCGAAATATAGAACTCTCTTGGTAATCAGGCTTACGGTAAGATACAGGGGTGAGTAGACCAAGCACCCCATGATTACCAGACCGCAGAACCGTGCGAAGAAATCCAACGATCCCTCCTCTAATCCCGCGAGTCCGAAGAAGGTCATGGCCCCGGCCGAGGTAATTATCAGCATGCCAACGGAGACGCAGATAAAGAGGGCGGCGGCGTATCCAAGGTATACTAGACCTCTGTTAAGTGGGGAGGTAAGGATCATGGTTATGCTCTTTTTCTCGATTTCCTTTCTCATGATGGAAGAACCGTAGATCAAGGGTATCACCAGGAGAAAGAAGGAGAGGACTAGAAGGTCCAGCATTCCCACCAAGTCTTCCAGCGCGGTCATTTCCTCGAAGATGGCATAGCCCACCACCGAGGATAGTAGAAGGGCGCAGGCTATGGCGATGATCGCCCTCCTGTTTAGCAGGTTTCTCCTGATCAGATAGGTGGTGATTGCCAGCCAGCCCTGGAGAGTCTTCTTGATCATCTCATCCCTCCACCAGATATTGGAAGACTGCCTCGAGATTATCGTCCAGGCTGTACATCTCGTCTATCCTTTCATCCAAACCGGCCACTATGCGGGGCATGGAGTCGAAGAATACGTCTGGCTTTGTTATCTCAACGCATATGCCCCCATCCAGAATCTCAATGGAAACCACATACTCCTCGTCTAGAAGTCGCTTGGCAAGTTCTCTCGTGCCCTGCCCTTTGATGATTACATTGTGTGGATGCCTGTCTATAAGCCCCCTGATCTCGGAAATATTACCCGAGGCGATGGCCCTTCCCTTGTAAAAAAGAGCGATCCTATCGGTCATGCGTTCGACCTCCTGCAGAACGTGGGAGCTAACGATTATGTGGAAACCCGAGTTTTCATGCAGTGATCGGATGAGTTCTATGATACTCCTTCTCCCTAAGGGATCGGTTCCAGCTAACGGTTCATCGAGAACCAGCAGTTTCGGCTGGTGTATGAGCGAGGCAGCAATTTTGATCCTCTGCTTCATTCCCTTGGAATATCCACCGATATCCCTGTCCATGTCCTTGGACATATCTACGGTGCCGGCAACCTCGGCAACTCTGGCTTCCCTGTCCGAAACCCCTTGGAGAGCTGCGATAAGTTTGAGGTAATCCCTTCCGGTGGCATCTAGGGGGAGAACATCAAAGTCGGGGCAGAACCCGATCTTGGAGTTTAGAGCGGAATTCTTCCAGGGGTTTTGGCCCAACACCTCGATACTTCCAAGCCGGGGCTTTATTAGACCCATGACCAGCTTGAAGAAGGTGCTCTTTCCCGCCCCATTTGGACCGACGATTCCGGTGATACCCGGATATAGATCGAGGTTCAGGGAGTTTAGCCCGATAACATCGCCGTACCATTTCGAGAGATCCCTGGCAGAAATGATGGGTTTCATTTTCCCACCGACCTTAGTGAGACTCTCCAGTAGGCTATTGCCATGGGGGCTACCATTATGGAAACGAGAACCAGCCAGTAAAGACCGGGGTTAATCTCCGTTGGTAGGCCGTTGCCAAATATCAGATCGTAAGAATATTCGAGTAGATTGAAGGGGTTCGCCAACCTCCAATTCGAATCTATGTTGGAGAAGAGGCCGCTAATGAGGGAAAAAACGAAGAAAGACATGAAGGTGCCAACTCCAGCATACGCCCTGTTATCGGTGATTGAGGAAAGCATCATTCCAAATCCCAGGAAGAAGTAGGAAGTCATAGCTCCCGAAAGGGTAGCCAGGCCCAGGACCTCCAGGCTTGCAAGGTAGTCGGACCCCGATTGGGTTGCGATCATCGCCACCCCGAAAATTACAACGGGTAGGAGACAGAAGAATGACATTACGATGAACCCCCCTGCTATCTTTCCTATCAGATAATCCCTGGGGGTTATAGGTCTCGAGAAATAGAGGACAAATGAGTTGTTTCCCAGGTCTCGTGAGATGAGGTCGGAGGAGACCACGGCCGCTAGAAGCAGGGACAGAATCAGGAAAAGACCTCCTCCGAATATTGAATTCGGCCCTCCGATCATGGCACTGGTCGTCAGCTCTTGGTGGGGAAGAAGGACCTTGAATATTAGGGGAAAGGCGTGTACCAAAATTATGCCGATGAATAGGAGAATGAGAACCGCCTTGCTTTTCATTTTTTCCTTGAATATGGCCTTTGTCATGACGAATAAGCGGCGGAAATGCCCGGTTCTATCCCCGGTCCACGGTTCGTATTCGATGGGACTGACGCCCATTTCAGTCGCCTCCTATGCTCTTCATGAAGGTATCCTCAAGGGCCGCCTTGTTTTTCATGACCGACCTGATCTGCACGGGCTTGCCGGCAACCAGGCGAAGAACGTCACCGCCATCCTTGAGGCCATCCACCACGATTTCAAGTCGTTTAGCCCCAGCTCGCTTTGAAATTATCTCGTATTCGTTTCCTAATTCAACCAGGAAATTATCCAGCTTTTGGGACTCTCCACGGATTTCGATCTTGTATCTTCCCTCCATGGCCCTGGTAAGCTCCTCCACGGATCCCTGTTGCCTGAGTTTTCCCCGATGGATTATCAAAACTCGTTCACAAACCCGCTCTACCTCCGGCAGTACATGGGAAGATACCAGAATCATCTTGTCAGCCCTTCCGATGTCCTCGATCAGCGAGAGCATCTCCTCCCGGCCCGCTGGGTCCATGCCGTTCGTGGGCTCATCTAGAAGTAAGACCGGTGGGTCGTGAGTTAGAGCTTGGGCGAGCTTAATCCTCTGCTTCATTCCAGTGGAATACGATCCTATATCCCTGTACCTCTCCTCACCGATACCAACGAAATCCAGAACCTCATGGGCCCTTTGGATAGACGTCGCGCTTTTCACCCCCGAGATCTCCCCCATATAGGATACGAGATTAACCGCGTTTACCTCATCAATAAGGCATGGATGTTCAGGCATATATCCCACGAGATCCCTGACCCTCATTAGATCATCTCTGGGGTCAAGTCCCCCCACGGTTATAGATCCACCATTAGGTTCAACCAACCCCAGAAGCGTCTTGATGAAGGTGCTTTTCCCGGCTCCATTAGGCCCCAGGAGACCTACGGTACCTGGTCGTATTTGGAAGGAGAGATTATCCAGGGCTATTGTCCGCCCATAGCGGACGATCAAATTCTCTGCAGCTATCTCCATGTCGGGGTCTTCTCGCATTTTTGCAATTTTCCCCGAGCTTGAGGCAGGATAAATCTTTGCCTGATATGGAGCTCTAGATCCCGCTTCAGGACCTGGCTGCTGGAGATAGCTCGTGAACCAGAAGCCCAATAACTGCAAAGGCAAGTAAAAGAAAAGTTGATCCGGATTCCGGTACCCCCTCCAGAGCTCGTATACCTTCTAGGAACCGGATCTCTCCCTTCCGCTGCTGCCCAATTTCCAGGCTACTTCTCGCCGCGTTAAACTTACGGAGAACGGAGAGCGGTATGAGGCTGTTCCTCGGGTCCGAGAACCCCTCCTCGACCAACGGCCATACCTCATCCAACCCCCGGTTGTAGGTCTGATTTCTCACGGAAAGGAGCCCGTCGGCCGCATCCTCATAGTTCCCATCCTGGAAATCCGAGACGGCATTTCCAAGGGCTTCGGAGGCGAATGAAGGGACATCAATCCCGTTGGCCGCAAAACCATCGAGGATGTATCTAAATTCGTTTATCAATGATAATGCCTGGGTGGCCCTAAGGTCCTCCTCCCTGAGACCGTAGATGATGCAGGGCAATTCTTCTGGTTCAAGGGTAAGGTTAGGACCGCTTAGCGTTTTCTGGCTCAGGTTCTCGCCTACATATTCTATATTTTGTGAATCTGACACGATTTTGAAGCCCAACGGGATTTCCAGGCGATGGGTATAGATCAGGCATGAGATATAGCCCTGGGGGTCGACGTAGGGATGGACATCGGCACCCGGGTACAACTGGAAGGTAGGAAGATAGTAGGCGTTGGACCCGTTGAAGAATACGTAACGGTCGAAGACCTTGTACATCTTCACATAGGTCTCACGGTTCGTATGGGCGAAGGGATCCCCGTTATGCTGGTATATCCAGAAAGCTCCATTATGCCTGGTGGCAAACCCCAAATCCCACATGAACTTGCCCAGCTTGTTATGCGGCCTTAGCCCTGGCATCACCCATCCATTTAGTCCTCGTTCGCGGAAGCTTCTCTGGAAAAATCCAACCCCTTCCTCCCCGGTCTTTCCCTGATGCTCGATCATATATCCGCCATAGGTAAACTCTGTCCAGGCGGTGACCGGGGCAGTTGATGAGTTGAAAGCGCTGAGTATGGCCCAATGATGCCAGCTGTCAACGAAACCCAGAAGCCCCAGGGAGAAGTTGGGATTTATCGAGTGTACGGCCTCTTCGGTCTCCTTGGCCATGTCATACACTCTTTTTTCCAGCCATCGATGATAATCACCTAGTAGACCCTGGCCTACAAGCCACAGGTAGCCTCCGTTCTTGTCGAGGGATGGTACCGTGATTCCCGATTCTTTGACAAAGGCATGGATGGCGGGGAGGTCATAGCTATAATCAAATCTAAGCATCGCGGCATGGCCGTATAGCTCTATATCCCACACCAATCCCCATATGGGGTAGTAGAGGGATAGATTGGCCACCGCTACGGCCGGCTCGTGCATGGTCTTTCGCCACCAGGTCTCGTCGATGGGGGAGGGTGTGTATGGTTCAACGGTTCCGCTGTGGTGTACCGCGTGGGTATATTCGAAGTCCAGTCTATCCCAGGGAGCGGCGTGATAATAAAGACCGGCGATATAGGTCACGTTATTGGCAGCGGCCTGTAGGCTCTCCTCTGCAAATCTGTCCAGAACCCGATCAGGGCCCGAGTGAAGCCACCAACTGTTCCTATATTTAGCATCGAAGGAAAAGTTCCCGAGTTCATCAACCGACCATGGACCATACATGGCACGGGAAAATGCGAAATCGGTGCTGGATTCTAGGGCTGAAACCGACGGGAAGTAGCAAAGCGCCAAGGTCAAGGCAACTAGCGGGAAAATCTTCATCCTGAACTCTCCACCAAGGGGTCCTTTGAGACCATGGTAGGTGAATCTTTCCACTGAAAAGGTTTGGGTCCAGGAGATAGCAGTGTCCAGAAGGGGGGACCGAGAAAGCTTTTATTACCCCATGGACTCCCTGCCTTTCCTCTTTGATTTCCATGTTGGGTCTCGGAGAGGCACTGGCACTTTCGACAGCTGGGATATGGGCGTCGGCAACCCTCTTCTATAGGATAGCTCTGGCCGAGCTGAGCCCCGTGCGCCTCGCGCTGCTCCGGGCCCTTTCGGCGTCCCTGGCCTTGCTTGCCCCCTGTCTAATTTTCAGTTTCCCTGAATTGGTTTCGTTGGACCTGCTGAGTTTGGGGTTTGTGCTATCCTCGGCAATATTGATCTCTGCAGGGGATATCTGCTATTTTGAATCAGTGAAGAGGTCCGGGCTCTGGATAGCGACCCCCCTCTCTTCCGTCTATCCCCTTTTCGTCACCTTGATTGCATATCTTTTCCTGAAGGAGACGATTACCGAGTCTCAAATTGGGGGAGTGATCTTCATAGTCCTCGGCGTTTCATTAATCGCCAGGAGGCCTAGCGCGGGGGGATACGGAGGTGGAGGTCGGATAGGCGCGGCCCTTGCTCTCATCGCAGCAGTCTGGTGGGCGCTGAGCCTGGTGACCCTTCGAATTGCCCTTCTCAAGGCACCCGTGCTCCCCATCGTTACTGTGAGGATGATTCTTGTAAGCGCCGTTTTGGGACTGATGTCGGTAACCAGGAATAATTTTGAAATTCGTTTTCCGGTTTCCCGGAGAATGCTTTACGTGGCCTTGATTTCGGGGGTGTGGGGTATAGGCTTCGGTTCATTTCTCTTTTTCTCCTCCATGGACCTTATCGGAGCCGCCAAGGCCACGGCGATATCCGCGACATATCCACTGTTCACGGGACTGCTGGGGACTTTGATTCTGAAAGAGAGGATGACCATGGGTAGACTCGCGGGGGCCATTTCGGTTACTGCGGGCCTTGTTCTCTTAGTCTGAGTGACCCAGAATCTTGCCCAAGGATAGATATTTGCATATGGTGAATCTTGGTAATTGTGACAGGCCATGATGCATAACTCTCTCTGGATCAGGGACCGTTTACGGGAGATGAACCTAGATCCACTGCACAGAGAAAGGAGGGACCCCCACCGCAAGATAGGCTGGGAGGACCACGGAAAGCCAGGGAGAGGAGATATCGAACTAAAGGGGGAATGGAGGATACATGGCTCGAAGGTTGAGGGGATGATCGAGCTGGTTCAAGATCTGGATGACTTTCTAACCAAGATCGGAGTCGATGTTTCGAGTACGGGCGAGTGCCGGATCGAGCTCGGCATGGGCGGAGATGGACCTGAGAATTCATACAGGTTAGCTGTCACCGATGGTCGCATTGAGATTCATGCCCATGATATCGAAGGCCTATGGGCAGGTGTGGTCAGGATGGAACGTGAAATGGGTATGAGACGAGGACCATATCTACCAAAGGGAGAGATAACCGCTTGTCCCCATTGGAAATACCAGATAAGCCAGGCCCCTTGGGGTGCCAACTACCTGGTTCCCGATCTTGGACCCAGCTATTTGGGTAACGATTCCTTCCGTCTACTGGCCCACTATGGTGCGAACGGGATGACCGTATACGGGGATGCTCTCCTTTACGTGAATAGCGAAATACTGCCGGAACTCAACCATCCCGACTTCCATGAGCACATCAAAGTGCTTCGGGAAACGACCGAAAGGGCTGCGAAGTACGGTATTTCCCTTTTCTGGGTGCCGGTACTTCCAAAATTAAGGGAGCATCACCCTGTTTTCCTGTCTCATCCAGAGGTCCGGGGGGCCAGGCTAGGATGGAAGGGAGAGGATCATTCCCTTTTTACTCTCTGTTCAACTAGCGAGAGCTCCTTGGAGTTCCTATCTGAGATGACGTCAGGGATGTTCAGGGAAGTACCTCTACTTGGAGGGCTTATCTTGATAATCGGCGGTGAGTCCTTCTACCACTGCTATATGAGACCGGATCTCAGCGGCATCGGGCCGGAGCAAAGAAGGACCAACTGCCCGAGATGCTCCAGGAGACCAGCGGAAGAGGTCGTGGCCGGTTTTGTAGGAAGAATCTCAGCAGCGGTTCACGAGGTTAAACCCGCCGCTGTGGTGGCCGCCTGGCCCTACTCCGCATCCATCTGGTCACGGGACTTAAATCAACTTGATCTTATCCGGCGTCTGCCTCCCGACATCGTGCTGTTGTCCGAGATCGATAAGGACCAGCTGCTCGAAAAGGAGAGGTATTTCAAAAAGATATGGGACTACAGCGTGGACTTCACCGGTCCTTCCGAACGGATCATCATGCAGTCCGATGCCTGCCGAAAGCGGGATTTGCCTCTATTTGTTAAGACCGAAACGGCATTAGGTTTGGAGGCCATTCACATGCCCTATGTCCCGTGTATGAACAGGCTTGAAGATAAGTGGCATAAGGTGGGTAGCCTTAGTCCTCTCGGGGTTCTCCAGTCGTGGATGTTCTTCGGTATGTGGGGGTCCAGGGCGGAAGAGCTCGGGTGGTGGAAGAGGTGGTGTCCCGATGTCCGAGAAGGAGATCTATTGAGCCGCATCGCCAAGCGGGATTTTGGGAATGCCTGGAAACGAGTACTAGGTGCATGGGAACTGGTTAGCCAGGCAGTGGGTCATCTTCCGTGTATTCCTCCCTATTTTGTGGGGCCATGGTTCCTGGGTCCGGCCCACCCATTGGTGGATGAAAAGGATTGGCGACCACCGGAGGTATTCCAGGGAGCATTGTACTACCAGCAGGAAAGTAGGGAATCGCTTTCCGGGGCGATGCTGGAATCGAGGTCCCCTCTTGTATTGACTGAGCTCCCAGAGAGCCCCGAGAAATGGGGATTTATCGTCAAGGAAGGCCAACCAAAATGGGCGACGTTTGTTAACGAGCTCTCGGAGGCCGTTCAGCTTACTGGTCATGCGCTGGCCGAGATATGCCCCTTAACCGATGGGGAAATGGAACCCGGCGATACTGGTAGGCTCAGGGAGGAGGCCCTCATCATTGAATTTCTCCATAGAACCCTGGTTAGCACCCTCAACTTCGTCAGGTTTGAGTTTCTAAGAATTCGGGGAGGTAACCAGGAGGAGCTTAAGTCCATCTTGAGGGAGGAACTTGAGAATGCTGAGAGAGCCAGGCACCTGTATACCGATGCCCCATGGCTGGACCTTTCTCTGCGAGTTGATGGCCAATTCCCATCCAGCAAAGCCATGTTGAATGCCAAAATCGATCTTCTCAAAAAGGCGCTGGATTAGAACCGGGCCGTCCCCAAGGGTATGAAAGAAGTCTTACCCGGAAAAGGCCTATCCTCTTTGATGGGTTCTCATGTGTTTCAAGGCTCTATCGACGCGACTGCTTCCCTTCTCGGTCAATACGAATTCCTCTTCCTCCTTCACCAGAAATCCTTCACGAAGCAGGGGACCGATAATTTGGTCAACCATTCAAGGGCCAGTTCGGATATGTTCATAGACTCATAATAACTGTATCCGGAATACCTCCAGGATTACTGCTCGGATTTTTTCAGTATACTATCGGTAACGTCACCCTCCAGGTTAACCGTTGCGGGGTGGTCAATTTCTTTCTGCGGACGTTTAATCTCTGATACATCCCAGCCATCAAGGAAATCGTTGAGGACCTGGCCCTGGGCATGTCGGGGGGGATCCATTCCCAGCAAATGGGCTATGGTTGGTGCGATGTCGACCAATCTAACCGGTCCGATATCGCTCTCCGGTCTCCTGTATCCATTTTTCGCCTTTCCACCAATCACCATAAAGGTCGCGTAGTTGGAGGAGATATCGGTTTCTGCGGTTGGGATTTTGGGCCCGTGGCTGGCCCCACCAACCCTAACCGATCCACGGTTCTTCATCGGGCTATGGCCCCATGTGAATCCCGGGGAATAGGCAAAGATTATGTCCCCGATATGCCTCCCCCATAAACCGACTATGGGTGCATCCTCCCTTTTCAGCGCGAATGATAGAACATACTCCCCGTCCTGGTCCTTGCAGCTTCTTAGAATATCGATGACCCTTTCCCTGACGTCCTCGTATTCGGATTCCTTTACTATTCCTCCTGAATACCTGTCCTCGAGATTTACATACACGTTTGTTAGATCTATGAAGATCTTGCTATTGGGCCAGTCAACCTCTCGACGACCGCTACAGGTTTTTATGTTCACCAAGCCCTCCTCTGCAAGGTCCTCGATGATCGGGTACCTCTTACGATTAGTTGCGCTCCCGTGGTCGGATATAACGAAAAGGTAGTCCCGATCATTCAGGATATCAAGATACTTCCCAACCATTTTATCCGCAATGCCATATCCAAGTCGGAGGATCTCCCAAGCCTCTTCGGCCCTGTCCTCTTCATATTTTCCTCCGCAAGGGTCTGCGGCGCCGAGAATCTGATGACCTAGATAATCCGGTAGATGCCAGTGAAGAAAATATAGTGATGCTTTGTACCTGTCCACGAGATAAGTTGAGCTTCTGTAAATCCAGTTGGTCTGATACTCGTATTCCTGGCGGAAAACCTCCTGATCCACTAACCCGTTGAAAAAGAGCCCGGCAACCCCCTCGTTTATATATGGACCGAATTTATCTACCAACTCTTCTCCGATATCTGTGGGGTAGGTGAAACCAGAGATGGGATATACCTGAGATCTGTATAGCCTGAATACATCTCCATTTTCGGATAACTTCATCAACTTGAATCTCACGGTGACCGTTTCCTCTCGCTTACCCGTTCCGACCTTTTCCCATTGCCACTCCGACCATTCTCCTTCCCTAAGTTTGCAAAAGGCCTCTGAAGCATCCCTTTGTTTGGATAAAAGGCAGACCCGATACCCCGACCCATCCGGGTCCACTAGTAGAGCGTAGTAGGTGATGCCATTACCGGATTTCTTGGATGAAACCTCAATGGGGGCCTCCATGGGGGTTGAGTTGCTCTTAGGGAGGTTCTTCCAGTAACGGGCCTCCTTGAATTCCACTACTATGCTGTTGCTTTTCTCTTCCCCGGTCTCCCCCCGGGAATAGCAGGCACTGGGGGAGAATTCGAAGTAGTATTTGCCAGGATGCCATCCAATCCAGTCTATATGCATGGTTTCATCCGTAGTCGGGGGGTAACCGACGAAGTATTGTAACACGCTTCTCATTCCCTGCCTAGCTGCTGCCTCCCATAGGTACTCTGCCTTGCAGAGGTTTGAGGACATGGCTTGTGGTCCATTTTTTTCGGTGACGGGTTCCCCGTAGTCGTGTCTTCCCCATACAGTGATACCGTGGGTACCAGGCCAGGCTCCAGTTGCTATCGTGGTCCAGTTCTCCGGCGTCTGGGCTGGAATTGCTGACATTGATCTTGAAAAGCCGCCGTTTTTCATGATTTTCCTGAAGTTTGGGCATGTTCCATCTTTTGCAAATTTATCAACCAATTTGGGGCAAAGACCATCCAGGCCGGTAACATACACCTTCATATCCATCTATTCTGACCCTGTTGATCGCTGGCATAAATGCCTTTTTAGCGGATTCGATTGGAACAAGCAAATATTAGCCAGTACGTGTAAACTGATACGAGCGACATGCCGGGGGGCTTAGGATCGGGAAAGGAGTCCTGGATCGCCAAAGGAGACCCGGGAGAGGTAATCAACATCCTGGGGGCTGGGATTTCTGGTCTAAGCGCTGCTATCAATTTGGCACAGGCCGGCTATACGGTAAATATCTTCGAAAAGAGGCGAAAAATCGGGGGAAAATACCGGGGCGATCTCCAGGGAATAGAGAACTGGTCAGGATCACTGGACTTCAGGATTAGGCTGGGTAACCAGGGGATAAGGAGAAACTTCGACTTAAAGCCATTACGCCAGGTCATGGTTACTAATGGTTTCCACGAGGTGAAATGCCATTTCAAGAGGCCTGTATGCTATCTGGTACGTAGAGGGCCCTTGCCGGGAACAATTGATCGTGGGCTGGCCAGCCAGGCCATGGACCTAGGCGTCCATATTCAAACAGGCACCAGGATACCTCCTCAGAGGCCTGATATTATCGCCACTGGCTTCGCTCATGGCAGATCATTCGGTATAGTCAAGGGTGTTTCCTTTCAAACTGGTATGGATGACGTGGCGATCGTCGTTCTGGGAGACTCGGTGGCATACAGGGGATACGCCTACCTCCTGGTCGCATCTGGGCTGGGCTGTCTTTGCGTTGCAGTTATGGGCAGATATGAACAATCGGAGACCCATTTCCATAGAGCAAAAGAGATAATATCAGAAATGGTTGACCTTGATATGGAAAACCCCAAGGATGTAACGGGATTTGGAAGTTTCTCAGCCAGGACCATATTTCAAAGGGAGGGGAGGCTCTGTGTGGGAGAGGCCGCAGGCCTGCAGGACCTGCTTTGGGGTTTCGGCATAAAGAAAGCTATGATCTCGGGATATTTAGCAGCCCGTAGCATCATCGAAAATGAGGATTATGAAGGAATATCGACCGAGGTTCTTGGAAATGGAATCAAGGCCGGTATAGTTAACCGGCTAATATGGGAGGCTTTTCATCTCGATGACTACTCATTATTCATTGACATACTACGTCGCATAAAGGACCCGGTGAGCCTATTTCGGAAAACGCATACCTACACCCCGATCCACAGGATGCTATATCCTTTAGCCAGGTCCTATCTCAATATTCGCTATCCCCACCTAGCCGCTTTTGATACTTCAATATAGAGGATAATCAAACCGAAAATGGATAGGGCGGCCGTTTATATGTTGGCATAAAGGTTTATATCGACTCATAACATATCTCTTGTGAATGATGAACCGGGGCCGAACCTTTCAGATTTTCCTAATAGCCTCTTTGACACTTCTTGCTTATGGAAAAGGGGGCGTGCTTGGAGTTTCAGATCCCCCGGTTGTCCTCTGGAATCGGACATATCCTAACATTCTGACCGGTGATTTGCAGACCATAATAGATGAGCCCATGGATATGAGGATGACGGGTGATGGGGGGTATGTGATTGCGGGATCTAGGCTCACTCAATCTGAAAACATGGATGCCGATCTTGATGCTTTCCTGATTAGAACCGATGGGAGCGGTAACTTGATTTGGAGCAGGAACTACGGAACCCCCAGAGTTGAGGATGGCGTACAAAACTCAAAGGATGACATTGCTCACTCCGTTGTTGAATGTCCGGCGGGAGGTTTTCTATTTGTGGGATCCACAAACTCATATGAAGGGATCCCCAAGACATCCTACCTTGCTAGAATAGATGAGGAGGGGGGCATGCTCTGGAATCGATCGCTGGGCGGAATTGAAGCTCGCTGTATTATGAGAGCATCCGATGGTGGTTACATGGTAGGATTACGGGGCAAATATTACAACTATATCGAGGATTCGTACGTGTACCAAATTACCTTTGTGAAGATCGATGAGGATGGCACTCAACAGTGGAATAGGACCCTGGAGTACGAGGAGAGGGTCTTCCTATCCTCAATGGAGGCCACAAATGATGGTGGATATGTCCTGGGATTATACAACGACCAGCGAACGTTTGTATTGAAGGTTAATCGTTTCTGTGAAGTCCAGTGGAGCAGGTTCATTGATCCCGAGAACGCATTTGCAGTTTGGGATAGGAGTTACAGCGTAAGGGAGACCATGGACGGGGGATACATCGTCCTGGGGGCTATTTTCTCATCAAGTAGCCTGGATGATGATACATATATGGTAAAAATGGATAATTATGGCCAAATTATCTGGAACCGGACCTATAATTATGCGTTTCGTGATCTCCGGCAAACGCCGGACGGAGGATATGTTCTCGTTGGCAGGAGAAAAACCAGTGATGGGTTCCAGGGGCATGATTATGATCTATACTTCGTTAAGACCGACCCCGGAGGCGAGGAGATATGGTACCTGTGGTTGGAGGAAGAGCCATTTGATGAATCCTCTACAGGGATCATGTTGACGGAGGATCTAAATTATGTTGTAACAGGGAATCGGGGCCCAGCTGGATTAAGGGAGGTATTTCTCATGAAGCTGGAAACCGTGAGCAGTCCCGGGATTCTAATGAGCGATGAACCCCCTACCTGCCTTGAAAATGCTGGCAGTATCAGGATCCCCGTGTTTCTAACCGAGACATCGGATCAGACGGTGACCGTAGATTACAGGGTGCTTAATTCAACGGCTTACTCAAATCTTGATTTCCTGGGCGTTCAAGGCACCCTGGTATTCGATCCCGGTGAAGGAATTAAGGAGGTCGATATTCCAATCATACTGGATAGTTTGGACGAGGAAACCGAGAGAGCCATACTTTACCTGGATTCGCCCACCAACGCCGAGCTTCTTCATGCTTATCGGAGCTTCCATATAGAGGATATATATCCACCCAATCATCCCCCAATTCTTGAGGATGGGTATGTATCACCTGTAAGTGGGTTGGAATCAGATGCCTACAGGTATTATGCCATCTATGATGACCCGGACGGAGACCCGCCGGAAAGCCTTCAGGTATACATTGATGGAATTGCTCAGGATATGGATCTTCTAAACGGCACGGAGCCATCTGGCCTGTACTGCACCGGGGAGGTAGAGTTGATGACCGGGGAGCATGACTTCTATTTCTTGGCCAGGGACAGCGCTGGCTACACATCCAGGCTACCTCCCAGGGCAAAACTCCCCGGACCAGTGGTAGAGGAAGTCATCCCAAGACCATCGATATGGGCCTGCAATGCTGAAGGAGAGAACAAAACGGGTTTCTGGCCGACGCAGAATGCATACGTCTGCGGGAAGGGTTTCGATCCAGATATTGAATACACGATTTATGTAATCGATGACTATGATAACTGGGAGGAAATGGAGGGACAAGAAATTCCCCCTGACGGCGTGGTAAGAACGTTCAAGATCGGGCCGGCATTAGAGGAGGGAGAAATTCCTGTAATCCTGGCCTGGGAGTCCCCCCTTGACCTGGGCCTCTATGATCTACTTGCCGATGATGGAGATGGACTGTTTGAGACCCGCACGGATGGGTTATCCGGGGAGGAGGGCCACGCCTTCAGGGTGTGGGAAAGGGCAGTTGTCAATCCATTTGAACCGGAGATAATCAGGCCCATGGATTGCAATTTGACCGTATCGGTCAAGGATGGGGTCACCAGAGAGCCGCTTCAGGGTGCAATGATCAGGATAAACTCCGCCTCGGGAGAGGTATGGAATATCGAGCAGGGAAAGGCGGTCAAGGTCCCTCCGGGCAATTATACCATTAAGACCCAGATAAGGATTCTGGGCTTTCCGGTCACCATTCAATCCAAAGAGATGGAGGTTGTTAGACCCACGAGGATGAACATGACTATTTCATTCTTATTTATTCCCGTCAAGCACATTAACACCTTGATATATGGCCTCCTGGCCACTGTCGGTATTGCTGGCTTGGTTTCGGTAATAAGAAAAATCCGTTAGGCCTCCGAGATTCGTGCCGGCATCAATCGCCCTTTTTCAGGAGCGTCTTTCTCATCAGAAAACCAGAAGCTGTATAGCTTGGCGTTCCTGAGGTGGAATCCTTCCGGCGGTAGAATCTAGGTCCACCTCTAAGCGCTGCTACCTGTGTGCAGTTATCCCTGGACATACCGTATCCACCCCGTGGTGCTTTTCTGCTAGCTCTTCTAGGAGTGGTTTGATGGCTTGGGACTCGTGGCAGTGAATGGAGTTCAACACCCTGAATTCGGACACCAATCCGTGCTCCACCCAACCACGCAGACTGATATCTCGAACAGCGCATACCTTTTATTGCCGGTCAGGTGACTCTCCCAGTTATCCTTGATCGAGGTAGAGAGACCGGTGCCCACACCCTCTCCACGATGAGGTCGACACACCAACAAAACCACGGTAATCTCCAGGTCACCGTAGCACGCTCCACATCCTCATATCCCGGCACACCGGGGATTTCGATGTCCTAGAAGAGCAGGTGAGGGGTGTTCTGGACGCCAGTGCGTCTGGGGTTGTCCTCTTTCGATACGGTGCGGTGACCGATGAAGATATGGAAGAGCTGAAAGATCATCCGTTCGAAGTCCTCTCCATAGAGAAATTAACAAGAAAAGATGGGAGAATAACAACCACCCAAAAAAACATCATACGGGAAAACAACCATGTTTATAAGGTACGGAGAGCGGGCCCGGCGGGACTTGATTAAAGGGTTCGTAATCTTTTCCCCTTTTTTTATTGGATTTTGGGTAACGGGTAGTCCGAACTATATGGATTACAGCCGGAAGCGGGGTCGGATCGCACCCGGGGCGACGACCATAGAATGCTCGCAGAAAAAAGCCGCACTTAAAACAACCTTGACCCATCTTGAACACCAAGCCGAACAGCCAGGGCCTCTCTCCAAACCAATCTATTTCAACAGTTCTACCAACCCCCCTCCAAACATCCCCGGAACCGGGGGGAGGTGAAACCAAAAAATGGCAAAAACCTACACAAAGCCCCAGGGCAACGAATTAAAATCCTCATCACTCGCATGGGAAGACTGCCCAACGGATCAACCATGGGACTGCAAAGATGGTATAAAGTCTTGTTGCCCTCCCAGCGAAGAATATTTGAGAGGGGATGAAGGGGACCCTTCTTGGGCTTATCAGTGCTGTTGTTAGAGACCTCTATTCAGAGATACATCACAAATCTGGTGTGGCCCGTGTTTAGGGAGAGGAAACTAGATATATTTTTTTAATTTCTGTTTTGGGTAAATGGATTTTTTGGGCTCTATTGACTAATGCCGTGCTTTGCGAATGAGGTTTTTATTGGCCTTATTTTTTGAATCACTATACAAGCTACTACATGATTCTTCCATCTAATTCGTGCGCTTACTGAGCCTAGTCTCCTCAACCTCTCGGTATAGCCTTCTCCTAACCATCAAGGTCCACACTATGTAGGACGAGGCGAGGAATGTGCCGGACACCACGAGCCACTCCGTCACATAAACCCAGAGCAAGGCTCGGTCCTTGAACTCCAGGGCCTCCTCCACGAAAAGGTCTACGTCCTCTACGAGGCTCTCCATCACCACGCGTGACTCCTCCCACTCCTGAGCCATATACAGACGCCGACCCTCCTCCCAGCGATCCTGTAGGCCAGCCGCTCTCAATAGTAGGGGGTTGGTGTTGACCTCGAACTTCTCTATGAAGTCGACCATGGAGTACACGAAGGCCATGGCCTCGGCGAACTCCCCGAAAAGCTCCCTCAAATTATGAACCATAACCACATCAAGAGGCGGGTCCCTACCCGCACCATACATCACCAGACCAAAAAACGCTTCGTGACCATAAAGATAAGTACCAGCATACCTACCATGGCCAATATCTCCTGATGTGAAGAAGCTCATAAACGCGGGGTCTTCTATGCTCCAGGTGTAGCCCTCTCCGTACCTCCACCCCAGGATATGGGGGATCCAACCTGGCTTGGGGTACGCATACTCAGAGAAAGCATCCATTACTGTCCAGGAATAGATCTGTGATCCCTGCCTGGGAATCATGAGATTACCAGCCATCTGGGTATTGTAGGGGTGGTACCCCAACATGGTCAGATTTCTGTAGGGTCTTAGCACGGGGGGTAGGGATGGATTGTCGTTGATTATAATCCTTCCATTACCACTTCGCATCCATTCATCTTCAGCCAATAGCGCGTCAAAATCGTTTGGAAAAGCATCCGACAGACTTAACCCAGCCCACCTCTCAGGTCGCGATTTAGAAATCCCTCCCCACTCCCAAATCCCGTCTGTGCTAAGCCCATGTAGGGCTCCTAGTCCTTCTTCTTCTATCCCTCTCTTCATCATCTCGATCTGCCGCGATGTGAAGTAATCCCAATCCGTACGAGTCCCCCCCTCCCCCCGGGAACGTTAGTAGGAGGATGAATTCGTAGTTCCCGGTCAGATCCCGGTAGTTCCGGGGGAAGTACCTACGGATGAATCTACGGACCTCGCGGTGACTCCACTCGGGATGGTGACCCCAATGAGTACCAGAGTATCTCTCTGAGGGTATATAGGTCACCTCAAACATAGGCTCCTTACGAAGCCTCTGCTGGTACCAGGATATACCATGGAAGGGGGTGAGGCATAGCACCTCTATAGGGTCGTCTCTGCATATAGCCGGGGTTAGGGGGCAGACCGCTAGAACGAGAACCATGAATACCAGAACCCTCTCCAGATGGATCGGGGTTGCTGGGCCATATCTCGATCTAGGGCCTATCCCCATCAATCCCCCTCACCTGCGGTGTCTAGGTTATCAGGTTTACGTTTTTGGTGTGTCCTGTTCTGGATTTTCCGCCAGATGAAAAGAGCGCTCCTCGAAACATCGAGGTTATTAGCGATCTCTGTCCAGGTCAAGCCCTCTCTGTGCATTCTTCTGGCTCTGGGTAAGATCTCTCTAGCTATCGATGATAACGACCGGTAGGGAAAACTTCTGTCACTCAACTCCAGACACACATCCCAACTAACATACCCTGCAAACCCGGTCACCTTAGAAAAAAAGACCCAGCCTCCTCCCTCTTAATGCTACCGATTGATTCAAATTTGAATCAAAGAAATTCAGCCTGCGCAACCTCCTGTGAACCGCCCTCAACGCTTTGAGTAGGGTGTCTGTGCAGTGTTTGGGGGTAGAACAGTTTATTAAGTTCGGTTCAGGGCCATACCTGAATCACTCTAAAGATGTCTAAACACTTCGCACTATCGGGGGCAGCCACCATCACGGCCGAGCTAGGTGACCCCCACCGTTTCCAGGATGGGAAAGCTCTCTCATCCTACTTCGGACTCGTACCCTCCGTGGAACAATCAGGCCCCAAAACAGTCTTGGGGAGAATCACCAAGAGAGGATCACCCCACATGCGCAGAATCCTTTGCCAGGTAAAGCCATAGTCGCTCTCGCTAGGAAGATACTGGTCATATCCTGGGTCATGCTCAGGGACAACACCACCTTCCAAGACCCTGACAACCAGACCCGTCAACGCACGTTACTGCATAGACATAAGCTCCAGGCGATGAAGGAAAGAGCCCAACAATCCGCCAATACCATCTCTATCTGGGAAGCCATCCACACCTATCCACGGACCAAAAACTCAGAACCGAGCTAGGACTAATCACAAACAAACCTACGACACATAAACCTGTCTGACAACAGGGGCCCGAGGAAAGCCAACCACCGATCTGCCTAGTTCCACTCAACACAAAGACCGTGACACTGGTCATAAACCCCACCAGACCAATATCCCCTTGAACCAGGAAAAACCTGCACCTCTACACAAAAACCTTAAATCCCACCACACAGAACAAAAACCAACCGCTCCCCCCACCCAATCTAGCGACTACTTTTCATAGGAGTTAACGCCCTATATTTGGGTCGAAGTGACGACGTCACCGCGAACCATATCCGGATCAAGGAGCTGCCCGAGACAGCCCACGAACTCCTATCATCGCCAGAGGAGAAGAGGAAAGCCCAGGACAGGATCGACCGGGTGGCTGATGCCTGGGCGGATGGCTAGTTCTTTCGGTGTAGGAGTGCTGGTAGTAGGATGAGGCTGAAGATAGAAAATAGACTAGACTCGGGAATTTTGCTACCTTATCAATTACCCTCTGTAGGACTCTTGGCAAAGGTGCTTATCAGCAGGATGGCAGAAATTCTGGTCAATATAGATCAGATCGGGCAATATCGAGGCGATCGATACCTCGTCCACTGCTTTCAAGGCGGGCTGCCATTAATACATTATGGTCTTCCGCTGCTATCCGAAAATCAATATTGCCACCTTCAACTACTGTAGGGTCGTTACTGGGTTGTGCTGAGATTATCTGTGGAGCAAGATTTTCTTGGGGCTTGCTGTGAGATTGCGTCCAGTTCTCATGAGGGCCTGATGATATACTCGTTTCTTCGTCAACTATGAAGAGTATCCTTTCTTTGGTTTCTAAATTGGGGGAAGAATCACTGACCGTTTTTGTTAAGATGTGGTTTGGGGGTTTGAGGTTCGAAGATCGAAATTCCTGCGAATCTTCTCTGTGAATCAGCTACGAATATCCTGCCACTTTGGGTTACTGCAGCTCCTTTTGCACCTAGCTTGCGTTCTATCTGGCTTGGTAGCTTGAATCTGGTGATGAAATCACCGCTATTATTATACTTATCGATGGTGTTTATCCGGTGTTTTCTGGTATTTCGTGCCATTAGGTAGACATTACCCCATTGATCTGATGTCATGTCATGGTATAGATAGTCACCGTGCATTCTCTCTCCATCTATACTTTGGTTAGCAAAAGAATAGAGGAAATCGCCTTCCATTGTGAATTTTTGACAACGCCCATCGTACTCTACAACGATTAGATCTCCGTTTGGATCAATAGCTAGGCCATGTGGCGCTTGAAACTCTCCGTTGTTGGAACCTCTTTGACCCCAATGTCGTAAATGTTCCCCAATAGAATTATAGATAACAACACGTTCATTATCGACATCGGCAACTGCCACAGTTCCCTCGGGACCCAAGGCTATTGCATGAGGACGCCTTAACTCACCCTGCCCGGAACCTTTTTTTCCCCACTTCCTTAGGAATTGTCCTTTCGGTGAAAAAACTTGTATACAGTGGGATGTGCCATCCGCTACATATATTTCCCCTGACTCGGCGACAGCCATATTCCTAGGGCCACGAAAAGTCCCTGGTTCTTTGCCAGGCCCGAGACCAATTTCCCCAAGATAGTCACCCTGTGGTGTATAGCGATAGACTCTTGAGAGAAAGGAGTCACAAATCAACAGGTTTCCAGTTGGTTCGAAACAGATTGCGTGAGCTTGCCTCAATTCCCCCGAGGTCTCATTACTATGCTCACCTTTTTTGTTCCAACAACCAACAAACGAGTACTCGGGGCTCTGTTCACCTATAATTACAGTCGCCCAAGCATACAAAGGGTGATTCCTACCAATTTTAGGCTGGATACAAAACTCCACTTGTTCTGGATTAACAGGTGCCTTGTATTTACCTTTACGGTCTATAGTGCCAACCTTTCTGCTACCGCCTATCCTATCATTAATCATCCACTTTACTGAGGATGGTTTGCCTACATTAATAGAAAAATGCTGACTGGACCCAGGATCCAGGTGCACCAAACTTGGCGTAATATTCAATCTTACCTTATTCAAGAAGATCAGCCAGTCAACATTATAGGAACCCATTCTGTCTGACGAACATGGATTCGCTGCATATGACATGCTGATTCCAGTAATCTCATGTTGTACCACCAGGTCGAAATCCTGACTTAATGCATTCATGCCCCCCAGAATTAACGAGTTATATGATGCTTGTTTAAACAGTTATTAAAGACTTGTTCGAAACCAGTTTCGAACATCCTTTTTTATGCTGTTCTACCCATTTCGTTGTAGTCTTAGAACAATTATGTTCTGACAATGGAGGTAAAAGAATGGGAGAAATAACCGAAGGTGGTACAATAAAGTATATTGGGGCTTTCTACCCCCAAGAACAAGACAGTATTGACTACAACAATTTATGGAAAGTGTGCGCAGAGGATTTGAATGTGGTTCTGGCAAGCCATAAAAACTTCGCTAATTCAACATTCGTGGAGAAGGTAGTCACCCAGTTCACGAATAACTACCAAAGCAGAGTTGCGTTGTGCTGGGATGCATGCTATGCCCTTAATAGAGCTCTTTATGATGGTAATAAAGATTTGACAGATGACAAGTTACAAACTGCGATGGAAAAGGTCGCTGATGAGATAGATGGAATGACTGGGATAAACAAGGAACAGTATTGGTACGATATAAACTGGGGAGGATTTGTAGCCGATGAACCAATAGCCCGAGATCATGATACGGATCAAAACATAGATGAACGAATAGAATTGAAATGCAAAGCAGTACAGGATGCATTTGAAACTGTATCCACTAATTATTGTTGGGATTCAGATATTCCAACATTGAGAAAGATGGTGGTGCTTCACCGTGAAGATGGTGGTGATGCTTGGGAGGATGCTGGAGGAGACCAAGAATTCCGTGACCGGGCTCCGGACTGGAAGGACTGGGCCAGTAAATACGATGTGAATGTATGGGGTATGGACCCATACATAGATAGGGTAACAAGTCCATCTCCTGGATATACAGACGATGATGCTATCATTGAAGCAGATAGAGATTACTTTTACGATGAACTAGTGAACTGTCTATCGCTTGAAAGCGCGGATACCCATTTCCTAGCTATGGTTGGTAAGGCGTTCCTTTCAAAAGACCCTCAACAAGAAAAAACTTATGATTGGTTAACACAGACTCAAACAGAGTATTACTATGACGATATTCAGGGATATTCTAGTACTCATCAAGTGGATTGGGAGGACCAGTTCATAACTCTATTCTGGTGGGCATACACCACAGATGCAATAAAAATCGACCCTAAAGTCGAATCGGGATACGAAGATGGCTCGGCTGTGAAAGGGTATATAGAGGGAATCTCTGACGATGAGTTTTGCTGAAAATCGAGCCCCAGTCCGAATAGTAATGTTTTAAACGCATGACCATCTTACTAATTTCCATCTTGGTATGATGGTTATCGCCTTGGGCTTTGCATGGGGTGGATTTGACTGGGAACGGAGAGATTGGATTGGCATTAAATTACCGAGCAGTGTTCCTGTTATCCCTATTGCTGCTTTCAGCACTCCCCCAGTTGGGAGTTGCTAGGATTACGCCTAATTGCAGGGATCTCGGGAAGATAAAGGGTTTGGATCTGGTTGGGGATGTTGACGAGTTTGATGTGGGGAAGGATAGCCATGGAAGTATCGTCGTTGTGTATTCACAAGAAAGGGAGTCGGGAGGCATCAATATATCGTTGGCCAGGATGGAGGATAACGGGTGGACCTACATTCCGGTGGCCCTTGATCTTCCCTCGAATTACTCTACCTCTATAACCTTTATGGAGGATTCGAGGGGTGTCTACTGGATCGGTTATTCAACCTTCAAGGTATTGTCCCGTCCAAGATCAGACACCTCGGAATTGAATACCACTATTTGGCTGACCATGAGCCCGGATCGAGGGGCGTCGTGGAGTAGTCCTTTTCGTGCCGTTAGATACACCAGCTTGCACGAGTATAATTTCGGTATCTGGGATCTCTCTTTGGTGGAGGATGTGTATGGGGGTATGTGGCTGGTGTGGAACCATGTCTACAGGCGTAACGAGGACACGTATTACTCTAAGTCGGATGACATGGGTTCCAGTTGGACCGAGGCCAGAATTTTTAGCTCCGAGATTAAGTACTATGAGGGATTTTTCACAGATCATCTGGGTAATCTTCACATTATCTTCGGGGATTTGGAATACCTGGGGAGGGTAAGGCTTGTCCAGCTTGTTTCGACTAGCTTCGGGGAGAGTATTACCTGGGACTTTTCAAATCCTATTAGGTCGCTTACGGGGATCGAAGCTCTGACGAGCAGTGTCGGGTATGCCGGGCTGTTCTCGGAGACGGGAGAGAACTCCACCCGAGTGTGGATTGCGTGGATTGATAGCCTTCTGGAGGGTTCAGGTGACAGTTGGAATCGGAACAAAGATCTCCTTGTGCTGGCCCACAGCCAGGACGCGGGGTCGACCTGGCAACTCTACGGTTACCTGACTGTACCTAGCACCGGAAACCCCGGGGACGAGTACATCGCTGTCCCAAGGGATGAGGAGAATGGAACCGAGGTCTATGTTATCTGGCTATCCTACGAACAGAAGCTCCTCTCCTACACATCCATATCTAGGGTAGCTGAACCTTCACTGATATCCGCTATGGTAATTCTAATGGTCCTAGTAAGTAGATGGCTCTATCGGTACTGATATCCGCTAAGCTTTGGACTACTCTCTCCATCTAAAATTTGGTTAGTAAAAGAATAGAGGAAATCACCTTCCATTACTAATAATTCAACATTCGTGGAGAAGGTAGTCACCCAGTTCACGAATAACT
This sequence comes from Hadarchaeota archaeon (SeqCode), assembly GCA_964621445.1. GTDB lineage: Archaea > CAYQAE01 > CAYQAE01 > CAYVLA01 > CAYVLA01 > CAZUNO01. The sequence goes on from CAZUNO010000020.1 coordinate 54,193, forward strand.
ACCAAAGCAGAGTTGCGTTGTGCTGGGATGCATGCTATGCCCTTAATAGAGCTCTTTATGATGGTAATAAAGATTTGACAGATGACAAGTTACAAACTGCGATGGAAAAGGTCGCTGATGAGATAGATGGAATGACTGGGATAAACAAGGAACAGTATTGGTACGATATAAACTGGGGAGGATTTGTAGCCGATGAACCAATAGCCCGAGATCATGATACGGATCAAAACACAGATGAACGAATAGAATTGAAATGCAAAGCAGTACAGGATGCATTTAAGGCTCGGGAATGGGATATGCCAGGGCTGCTTTTTAAGTTTCCCTACCGTCAACCTGGGCATATCGCGCGCGAAAT
>CAZUNO010000021.1:0-52498 GCA_964621445.1 Hadarchaeota archaeon (SeqCode)
CACGCCAAACAGGCCTCGGGAGCCATGATATCCAAAGCCCTGGAGATATCCATAAAATATGGATTTGACCCCTCAAGACTCAGAGAGCTTAGTGATTGGACTCTTCTGGAAACCCTCAAGAATTATCGCCAGGGGGGTGAAAAGGCCCAACAACTCGTCCGGAGAGTGGAATTGAGAAAACTGTATAAAAGGGCATTCGTTCTGGGCCCTGAGATTGGAACCCGCCGGCGAAACGAACTGATATCGCTATACAACCGTCCGGGGGATGAGAGGGATGAACTTGAGAAATCGCTCGTGTCAGAATTGAACAAAGAGGGTATAAGCGCTCTCCCGGGAGACCTTATCGTACATTGTCCGGACCTCGGTTCGATGAAGGAGGCAGGGGTCTTTGCCAAGGACGAGGAGGGAATGGTTGAAAGACTAGACAGGCACCGAAGGTCCCTATCAAGGGACCTAGATGGCCTGGAGAACCAATATGCCGGAATATGGCGTTTTTTCGTGTTTTCCAAACCGGGTATCGCCAGGGAAGTAAATAAGATGTGTAAGGAGGCCTTCGGGACAGAGGGTGGATTTTCACCCAAGGAATATCGTGAATGATCTCTGGCCTACCTCTAGGCAAATATTCCTTGATGGGGATTCTCCGGCGAAAAATGCTGAATAGGTTTGCGCAAATCCCGAAATTTTGGTGAAAAGGCCGAGAAGAATTATCAGAGAGCCCGATCAACTGCCATTGAATGAATATCTTGGCCGAGGGTGCGATCGGATTCGTCGCTTTCATTATACCGGCCTACCTAATATCCTATGTAGCTTGGCCTAGAATCGAGGTTTACCTGAGGACCGCACTGGCCTTGCTCCTCGCCACCTCTATGGAGCTATTCTCCTTCTTCCTTCTGCTTGGTAGTCCCGAAGGGGTTACCTGGACAGCTCTCTGGTTGTCGGCTGGTGCGTTTCTCCTCCTAGGCCTGTTGGGATACGGCCTCTTTGGAGCAGGAGGAGAATCACCCATCATGAAGGCGGCCAAGGATAACGAATATCTCAATTATCTTGGAAGAATTGGCCTAAGGGAATGGCTTGCCATTTCCTCCATTATTCTATTTCTAGCCTCCCTATTCCTCATTCCCCTACTATTCAAGCTAGATACCAACCTGGTCTGGCGCTATCGGGCATATCTGGTGGCGTTGACCGGGATCATAATCCTGGGCATGATCACTAGAAAGAAGGCCCTGACCGTCATAATAGGTATTTCGATTCTATTCCTCGTATCTCTGGGGGTATGGTGGTCGGGTGGATATCCGGTGGGTACACCACTCTTTCATTCTAGCTTCTCCTTGACCGAGGGGTTTCCCGAGGAAGTCCCCTTCATGGATATTGAGAATATTGAGAAGATATCCGGCCCGGCTTCCAAGCTCTCCCTGCTATCCGATCTCCTGATCTTAGCATTTTCGGCTACCTTGGTCGGGATATCCGGGGTTATCATTTCAACCAGTATTCTAGGTCGAGGTACCGGTAGAACCGCACTGGTACTCGTTCTGGCCTTTTTCCTTCTCATTCCAGCATTTTCCCTGGTATATTTCTATTCCCTAGGCATCGGTAGCTTGGATTTCCTGGGAAACCTTGCTCACGGAGCCATGCATGCCGGTAATTTGCTGGAACTAGTAGATGATGGCGAGCTCAGCAAGTCAATTCTCATGGATACCAACCGAAGCATTGGGCTCGCGGGGCAATATTTCACAAACAGCGGCGACCTTTTGGCCGGGCTGGAACGGTTAAGATTCTTTGACTTGCTAGGATGGATCCCCATTCTTGGCAAATACTCCAACAACATGAGGTCATTGAGCTGGGGTGTCCAGGAGGGAGCAACCGGACTACAGCTCTGTGCAACGGGGTCAATAGATGTTCTAGACGGAGTTTTAGTGACTTTAGAGGTTGGAAACGGTACCATACAGTATCTGGAGATAATGGGACCTGAAATTGCTGAAAAGGATTTTAACGTCAACGCGGTTAAACAGGGTTTCTCAAGAATGGACTCCGGTTTCGTTCAAATCTCGTCTGGCTTTCCCTCACTAAAGAGATCGTTTTCGAATCTCTCCTCGCTTGACCCCTCAGTCATCAAAGATGACTTTCCTGACATCTATAGGGGACTCGACGAACTCGTGAATCGCAGCCGGGAAATGGGAACCGTGATTAACGCAACCGAAGGTTTCCTGACCCCAAATCCCACAAATTTAACGCCATCAACCCACCTTCTCTATGCTGCGTTCTCTCTATCTCGTTCATATGCGGACCTCACCGACCTACGGGAACCCAGCAAAATACCCACTTTTGAAGATGTGGCATCCAATATTTCCCAGGTCGAAATGGCGCTTACAAAACCACCAGTACCGGATATACGGAAGAGGGGCGGCAAGGTTGGAAATTCAGTAAACTTCCTTGCCGATATATTGGACCTTATCGAGAATACCATCGAAGTAACGGACCGTACGAGGCAAGTTGCCATCGATCTGGAAGAGATCTACACCGAGGTTCAGGAGAACATCATCCAAAACCTTACAAATCTGGAGCTCGCAAGGCTGGACGAGAAGGCATCGGAATTGGGCAGCCATTCCCGTGACCTTAAGAATCAGGTTGACCTGGCACAGAACAAAACAGATAACATGCTAATCAAGGTTCAGGAAGAGGAATACGGATATGCAAACGAACTTGCAAGCAAGGGTGTTGATCTCCTAAATCATATATTGGATCTCATAAGCGACTTGAGACAACTCGTGGACCTATCACAGGCCGTGGAATCCCTCGTAAATGCATTCAGGAGCTATCATGACTTCTATAACGAGCTTGGACGCACTGAGAGGAGAATTAAGTCCGGCAACCTCGAGTCCGCTGCCGACAGTTGGTCTTTGACCAAATCCAGAATGGAAAGTGGTAGATTGGAGATCGAGAACGCACTGGATTACCTGGATAACCTACCCGGTCATGTAGAGATACCAATATCCACGGCTGATCTGGAGGACATACTGGAAAGTAGTGCAGATATCGAAATCAAGGTAGATGAACTTGGCGATGCAATAAGTAAAGGCAAAGACCAGGAAGCCCTTGAAATAATATCGGAAATGAGAGACAATTTCATGGATCTTGCCCAGGAGCTACAGATGAAGTAAACCGGTACTACTTGACATCTGCTGAGTCAGAATATCCCCGGCTCTCCCAGTAACCTCTATGGTCCTCGTTTTCGGTCAACTCCATCTTGACCACCCACTTCACCCACTTGTACCCCCATTTTCCCTCAGCAACAAGTCGTACCGGATAGCCAGACTCGGTAGGAAGGTAATTCTCATTTGCCTGATAGGCCAACAGGAAGGCGTCCGATGCATTCAGCTCCTCCACTGGAAAGGAACTGGTATATCCATCGGCTGCATAGAAGATCGCCCTCTTTGCTTCCGGCTTCACCCCGGCCTCCCTCAGTATATCCCTCACGGCGATGCCCCTCCAATCAGCCGACCAGCTCCAGCCCTCCACACAGTACATGACGTTCTCCCTTTCCACGAAGGGATGCTCTAGTATATCCCTGAAGCTGAGGGACATGGTCTCCTCAACCAGCCCTGTTACATCTAGTCTATATTTTTGGGGATCAATATTCTGGGTTCCCTTGATGCTTCTGGTTCTTCCCAGATCTATCTTGCCCGGTTCGGGAAGCCTTCCACTCCATGAGCCCGGGCTCGTCCTATTCAGGCTCAGATTATCAGGTGGCTTCTCGCGCTCGGGGGAAAAAAGGCAGCCGGAAATGATAGATATCAACAAAAAACACAGGAAAAGTGTTAATGTACCCTTTTCGAGATCGCCAAGGCCCCTCATTGATGAGTCCATATCCCCGTGTCCTTATTTAAGGACTCTTTGACCCCATATTCTTGACAGGTCCCGGCCCTGGTCACTCCTCCTCTGAGTACGGTGTTTCGCCCTGGCGCTTGGCCCGCAGGGATGCCAACCAGCTGTTCAGATAATCATGAGGACGGAAGGGACAGGTGATTATGACCCGGATATCCTTTGGCAGGTCCAGGTCCCTGGACATATCCATGAAAAGGAGACCCATCTCCCCTTCCTCGAGTGTCTCATCTATCCTCTTCTTCACATGCTGGTTTCTCTCCACCATGCTTTCCTGAAGGAACTGGGATATGGTCTGCAGCTTCGATTCCAAATCCTCCCTTGAGCTACTGGACGAGCTAAGCTCATGCAGTTTCTGCATCCAGGACATGGTCTCCAAAACCAGCTCAGGGTCCTCAGCCTGAACTATTTCAGCCCCTTGCTCCATGGCGTGCTGTACCACCTCGTGTTGGGAGGGATTATTGATTTTTAACATGTTTAACTCCCTTTTTCCCGGGACCCCGCTTGATTCCAGGTAGATACGAGCTAAGGCACTGCCGGCAGCTTTGACCCTTTCATCTACATATTCCCAAAATTCCTTTGACCTCTCATCAAAATCCTCAGGGATTTCAGGATCGATACTTCTCATTTCATCTCTTGTAAACATCCGAGGCACACGGAGTAACGTCCTTGAGATAGTACCACCAGACCTCAATCGACTTGCGGAATAGAAAATGTTAACCCCGCGTCGGGGACTAGGACCAGAATTTTCGCGTCAGGCTGGCCAATGTAGATGGGTCCTTGACCTCGACCGCTTCCTCTTGCCACCATCTGGGAGCGCTGTCCAGATAATTGCGACAGAATCTTCTATCAAATACATAGAGAGCTGCCTTGTCCTCCCTGGACCGATGTGCTCTCCCCGCGGATTGTACGATCTTGGTAACCGCCGGAAGGTAATAGAAATAATCCCTTCCCTTTCCCGGGAACTTCGCGTCATAATATTTCATTCCCGCCCTTACCAGGTCGGAAATCTTCTCCAGAGGCAGGCCAAAGATGGCCACGGCGTCAATGAGCCCAGGTAGGTCCAGTCCCTCGCTTAGGGAGGCCCCCATTACGCCCATTACCGTTCCCCCTTCCTCCAACACCGTTGCTGCATCCCCTCTCTTTGTAGAGCCCCTCTCCTCGGCAAGCACCTTATGCCCTTGATACAGACCCTTTAGGTGATTCATAACCTCATATGATGGGAAGAAGAACATAACTCCGGAGGGGGTATTATCCCGGATTATCTCCATTCTTTGGAGTATTCTTCCATACATATCCTTATTCCTCGATCTCCAGGCCAGGGAAATGCTGTCATCAAGAAAAAGGGCCCGGTTTTGACGGGGGAACACGTTTGGGAACTCCTTATGCTTTGCTCTCTGGAGTCCAAGTATATCACAATAATAGTTTCCGGGAACAAGGGTGCCCGACATCAGTACCGATGCCCTCGCTCCGGTGGGCTTATGGCCATCCAGAACCTTCGATGCCAGTGGAGCCGGGTCCAATGACCTAATCTCAAGCCTCTTGGAGGGATTTCCCCTTCTCGTCCGAGAGAGAACGCAGAACCTCTGGAAAGAGGGGTCTCTTGACAGGAGAAATGGCCTCAGAAAAGCTCCGGTGGTGGCCAAATTTGATCTTGGCGGGGACCCTCTCTTGATCTTCGTCTCCAGTACCTTGGCCCCGGCAGCCTCCAGGCTCTCCACAGGTCCCTTGAAGGATGATATTCCCTTTCTCTTTAGAGATATCTTAACGAGTCCCCCGGGGAGACGTCTCCCATCAGGAGTGAATTTGAATGTACTATAGAGCTCAGAGAAGCCGCGCAGGAAGGATTCCATACCCCTTATGGAAATTCCAATCTCCTCAATTGAGCGTGAATATGCCTTTAGCTCTCTCAGGGCATACCTCAGACTACCCGAGGACAGCCCGTGGGAAAGTGATTCCCGGCAAAACTTGGGGAGGTTATGAGCCTCGTCACATATCAATATGCAATTCCCTCTATCAAGCGACAGTGTACGGAGTAGATTCGCAGCAACGACCGGATGAAAGGAATACCAGAAGGTGCCTATCAATACATCGGCATCCCTGGCGATCCACTTCAGGAGTTCATAGATGCAAACCGGCTTGCTTCCCAGGTCCCTCTCGATTTTTTGTGCAACCTCATCTATCCGATGAGGAGGGGGCATCTCCTGGAGTATTCTCTCTCTAAGTGCAATCGCCGTCCTGGACTTCGATCTCCTCCCGCTTGCCTCTTCCCCGAACAGGCCTCCAAGCCCCCCTCTCTCGAAAAGGGCGTTGAAGTAAGGACAATCCCCGTTTCTCCTCCGGAGTTCGCACGCTTCCAGAAGTTCAGCATATCCTAGTCCATTAACATCCGGGTCCCTGCAAAGATCCGCCTTGCTAGCAAAGGAAACGGCCCTATAATCCGTGCCATTCGCACGGTTGATACTTCTCAATTCCTTCAGTACTATCGGTATCTGGTTCTTTCGGTTAACAACATATAGAATCTTGCCATCGGGGGGGATCTGGGGCAATGTCGCCAACAGTGCTGCCAAGGTCTTACCTATCCCAGTCGGAGCGTGAGCTAGACACACTCCGCCCGAGGAAATTACCTCCCCGATAAAATCGACAAGCTCACATTGTCCCTTTCTGAGATCATAAGGACTCTGAAGAACCTTCAATAATACATGGTAAAATCTCAGCGGGAAAAATGTGACTACCTAGATATCAAGGGATTTGCCTAGGCCTTGAGGTAGTAATTTGTTATACGTCTTTCAATCTCGCCGTTACATGAGATCTCGATTAATTCGAAACCATCCAGTAACTTGAATTCGTTGATGTCCTGGTTAGGCACAGAAGACCGATCGATGGAAAACGCAAGTCGCATGGTGTCATCCTTCTCTAGGTCCCTGAACTCTACCATTCCCAAGGGAGGCGCGTCCAACATGTCGGGAACCCCTGATGCTATCTCCGACGGGGAGAGTTCCTTTAACCTCTTGTAAACCTCCTTGTCATCATTATACTCAACCGAGAGCTCGGTAATAGTGGAGTTTCTCATGAAGAAGAAATCATTTACACCTCCGTAGAGATGACTCATCCCCGATTCGTTGAAAAAGCCAGCATACACGGTGGTGAGACCCCAATCATCATAACCGGAGACGATGCTTCCATCTACATTGGCCAGTGCATCCGTGAAATCGAAAATATACAGATCCTGTGTAGTCTTGTTCCGAACTACATCTTCCATCTCGAATTCCTCGGGCTCAACCCCAATTTGATTACACATTTCCATCATGGTGGAAATAGGCTCTAGTTCCATCATTGCCTCACGGCCAAATTGGCCCATCTCCAAGTCCATGGTCCTCGTGTCTAGCTTCCTCAGGGCACTTACCTCGATCACAACCGAGGTCAATGGTTCCCTGGCGATGAGTGCTAGCGAGAAGGTATTTCGGCTATCGTGGCTCAATCCCTTTGGATGTTTATTCTCCAAAACCTCCACTCTATCTTCGGATACCTCACCAATTAACATAAGGGTGACTACTGTTGAAGCCGTTAAAGCAATAAGAACGATTCCGATGAATTCCCGCCTTACCATGGGACCATATCTCCTTGTAAGCTATAGGTTCACGTAATCTAATGCTAATAAAAATATCCCAGTAAAACCAATCAGGAAATACCCTATTCTCCTGCCCGTCATCTCAATTTACGGGAGGCACTACTCGATTGTAGATTACCGTTGTCGATACGGGGAAAACCGGAGCAAATAAGGCAGAAACCAGGAACTCTACTCCCTGGACCACTACTCCCCTTTCAAAAAGACCCAGTACCATGTAGGTAAGAAGAAGGACCACTGCCCAGAACACGAAGAAGAGGAAAATCGTGATCTTGTTTCCGGAGGTAAGTTCGTTGCTGCTGGTCAAGGCGCTTATGGGACCCTTTTCCCCCAGTACCACCGCCTGCGGAACCAATATGAACATGAGTGAGAGAATTATTCCTGGTATGACCAGGGCAATCAGGCCCAAAATGGTGATTATGGACACCAGAAGGCTCGCTGCCACCAAGCGTGGATAGGATGGAAGCGATTGAGAGAAAGCATCATCTAGCCTTGGCTCACCTCCCATCAAACCATCATAGGTATACTGTATGGCAACGGCATGAAATAGCAATGAAACCAGGAAGATGGAAATCGTCATCAACAGAAATACCAAAAACAGATCAAAAAACAGGGAGAGCAGATCATCGGCATGCTCCTCCGGGTTATCAAGAATTTTCTGGATGCTGAGGCCCTTCTCTCTGAAAATTGACTCGCCCAAACTCTCTCCATAGTATTGGACCCCCCAGGATATCCCACCGGCAATGAGGAACAGTACAAAAAGCGTGAGAAAGTGATCCCGGTAAAAATTTAGAGTTTCCTCAAATATCCAAGAAACGCTAAGGCTCTGTCCAACAACTTTTTCCGGGGCATCGTCTGGAAGAGGCTCAACGGCCATGATATCTCATTCCCAATATTGCAGATAAGTCTTCTGTGATCAGGATCTTTCCGGAATCCAAAAATCATCATCTCTCAGATCGAACTCCCTCACCAGGGGTAGCATTTGCTTATCATTTCCTATACTCTCAGGTGAATGGGCATCGCTACCAATGGAAAATTTCACTCCGGAATCCTTACACAACTTGATGAACTTTACCAAAAATGTCCGGGGCACCCCTAAAACCCTCGGGCTGAACTCAATGGCGATTTCATTATCCCTAGCCGTTTCAAGTGCCCAGGAAAGCTCGTATTCATCAATTCCGCACAGGACTTCCTCAGGCATCGTTATCTGGGAGGTTCCATAGGCAAATGGATGGGCTATGGCATCCGCAAAGGAACCCCTGATTGCCTCTATGAAGGAATCCAGGACCTTCCTTGACTGGATCTCGAGTGGTAGACGGCAAAAATCCTCGGCTTGCGCACCACTCGGACGATGGCTGGGTGACATTATGCAGAAGTCGAGATGCTCTCGACGTAATCTCCTCACTTCCTCCCTCGGCCATTTAGGCAGGTACACGGATACCTCTGATCCAAGGAATATATCCATACTAGTGTTCAGCTCGGATATCTCCTCTCCTATTTGCCGGACCTTTTCCCTGCTCAGCACGGGATCAAAATGATCTGTAAAACCGATGGAGTGGTAACCTTTGGCCTCCAATATCTTGGCTGCCCGGGTCGGCGTCATTCCAGCCTTACCACAATTTGAATGAATGGTATGTAGGTGAAAATCTATGTGCCCAAGTAATTCTCTCTGGGTCATGGTGAGGGTACTAGGGAGCTGATAAGAAAATGTTTCCGGGTCACTAACCTATTCTCTATCTAGGCCAAACCCAGGAGCGTTGCCAGACCACCTTGGCTCGATAATAGCCAAGGGGAAAGCAGCAGATAGGGTGCTGAGACCAGAAGATAGCCGAAAGCAACGACCACATTTATCGCCAATAAGATCCCGCAAGACACACATATCTGCCTGCATATTTCCCGTGACATAATTCTTCCCTTCCACCATCAAACCGTTTACCAGTCAGTATGTTGCATTTTATGCACTTTTTTAATAAATCTTACGCATTATTCTTGTATTAATGCAAATATACCTTACCAAGTGGTTTAGGGGAATGTTCCCCTATTCAGGCGGCTACGATGAAACGTTTTTTTGGATCTCCAAAAGGATTCTTCCGTTTAAGGAAAACAGGAAGAGATCAAATATTTCTCTAGGCTTTCAACTTCCAGGATTTCCCTCAGCTGCATGGTGAAGTTATCTATCGCCTGTATCTTCTCGAAATAGGCGAGAATGAAAATTACAGTTCCATTCTCCGAAGAACCCACAAACCTAACGATCATTCCCGGGGACTTCTGATCCATTATTGCTTCAACAGGTCCGTGCTGATTGATGATCGACGCCGGGTTAGGACCTCTGGTGCGGACCACAATAAGTGATCCAATATTATAGCCGAGGTTTTCGAAATCTATACTGTAGGCCTTGGAGGCAATAACGCCCAACTTTTTCAGGCGATTTATCCTGTAATATACCTTACTTGGTTTTACATCCATCTCTTCTGCAATACCCTTCGGTGCTTTCCCCGTAACAAGTAATTCCGCTAGCCGCTTATCTTGATTGGAGAAACCACGTCTTGACAATAATTTAACCTCAATTCTGTAAAGTATGCATATCTTTTAAAAATATTACCGCAATATCTACCCTTAGATGTCGCTTTCATCGCAAAGTATTCATAGATTTGCCCTTTATTCTAAGTTTATTGACCTAAATTGTCCAAAACATACGAGCTAATTTGAATTGGTTGAGGAAACGATAGGGTCCAAATTTTGGCCCTCACTGGTCCTTTTTCATGATCCATATCTCCGAGATCTGGCAACCCCTCCCGGGCCCGCCCTTGCCTGGCTCACGGAGCCATCTCAAATTCAAGGTTCCTCCTCCAGTGGCTTCTGGTGGTATATCAAAATCCCTGGGTCTGGGTGAACCCTCCCTCTCTATCCAGGTATGTATCTCAATGCCCTCCGTGGTCTCCAAACGAACCTTCACACTTGGAGATAGGTTGGAATACACGATCCGGACCTTGTATTCAGAATTTGGATCCAGACCCTCGTATCGCATTTCAAATGGCGTATCCTTTAGCGTGCCGGTAAAACCACGCCAGGGCAATGGAAGGGGCTTTCGGACCTTCTGATAGGGATACTGTCGAAAAGCCCTTCTCCATAAACCGGGGTCGTTCTCAAAACCGGGGCCCTTTACCACGTGATCATTGGAGAACGAACTTCCCAGATTATCATAAAAACCTCCCGGGCCCGGATTCCTCCAACCCAAGATCTCCTCGATTATCCTTCTCCTGTCTCTCTCCTTTCCTGCCTCCCGTACCTCTTCGAATTTTAACCTAAGCCAGGGGGCGTTATTCAAGGGGAAATTCACCCCGTCCAGATTTGCCCCGCGAACCTCGGATTGGGCCATATAGAGATCGACGCTGAGCTGCATGTGAATACTCTGAAAAAGCGCCTCTGCCAACTGGAATATCCGCTTAAGAAGTGAGTGGGACACACCCTCAAGCTTTGAACGGTCAAGAATGCGCTCTGCCTCTCTGACTGCCATTAGAGATCCTATATCCTCCGATTCTCGTAATTTGGAAACTGCTTTTTCCTCCAAGCCTTTCTCGTATAGCAGCCGACTTCTCACATAGGAATCGTAATAGGCACGGTAAAGACCCTGGAGAAATCTCCAGTTTTTCAGAACCCTTGGTTGAGCTGAACTCTCAAGGCACTTGAACTGCCCGAGGGTTGTATAAACACCTTCATTATCGGCCAGTGGCCCCCGCCAATTTTCCTCCAAGGCCAGCAAGCCAAGGGCAAAATCGTTTGCGTAGTCCTTCCCTATGAAGTACCTGCTATATTGACGAAGGATTTCCATGACATCCATGTCTGGATCCCATCCCAAACAACTCCATATGCACTTGTTGACATCATCATGGCACCCTTCCGAATAGGTGATGAATCCAATGGTTGGAGTCTGGGTAGCTCTGAAAATGACGGACTGATCCCTAGGACGCGGGTTAATTACCTCCCGCCCCTCCGTTAAAGCATATGCAATATCCCATTCAGGAACCGGATATTGGGAGCTAAGGGTATGAGTTATATCCGGATAATGCCGGATAGGATACTCGTCCGGTATTATATCCCTGAATTCATGGGTATTCATATGTATCCAGGGGCCGAACACCACCCCTTTTAACCACTTTGGACCTTCATTTAGCAGCTCCAAGAATTCCGACATCCATTTGTCGCTGAACCCCTGGGGCGAAACCCATATCTGGGCCTCGGGGTGGTAAGAATTAAGTGATGAAGCCTGTTTTTCAAGAAGATCGAAAAGGACCCTGGGTCGGGTATTGCCCGGGTCGCCTCCCGGAATCATCAGCGCATCAATTCGGGGCAATTCATCGAATACCTTAGCCCACTCCCGGAGCGATGACTTCACGGTCTCCTTCTTGGTGTAATCCTGATCCATGGCCGGGAACCAAATCCAAACATCGATACCATATTCATCCGCTATGCGCGACATGCCCCTCATCGTTTCCATCGGAGGCTGCGGGAAATGCACGCTGTCTGGCCTATCATCGGATCGGGGCGGGATTAGCTCTATGGCATTTGCCCCAAAAACCACCAGGTCTCGAATATACTGTTCCCACTGCTCCAGATTCCAACCACAGTAGGAATTTGTTTTATCCCGGTAACCAAGCTGGTGACCTCGAATTTTATAGCGGGGCGCGGTTCTAATATGAAGGTTCTCCTCGATGGTCACCCAATCACGATCCATTTCCAGAACCCTTAGAAGATGACCCACACCGTACATCACGCCTCTATGGTCATTCCCAAGAACCAGGACAACCGTTCTTTTGCCGAGCTTATCCACCCTTAGTTCATAACCTTCCGGAACCTCGAATTCCCCATCTTTTGATGACTGTTTAAGACCCTGCCCGATTATATCCTCCAGAGGTCCCCTCTTGCCCAAGAATATTACCGGTGTATCGCCCGGTGGCCAGGTTTCATGCCCAGACCACCTCAACCCGGTTCTCTTTTCCACCTCATCCATGAGTACCTGGGCTGCCTTATTTTCAACTCCGTTCTCCGACGGGGAAAGAACTATCGCCTCCTTTAGATCAAGCATTTTTTACCACCAATAGCAGTTCTTGCCTGCATATCCTGCCCTGACTTACACGGGAGCGCCCAATAACATAAATAGAAGCCCCAATAATCTCTCCCGAGGGATTCAAACGAGCATACCTCAACTCCTGAGCTATATCGCCCATTCAGCTCCGGCAACTAGGAGACCAGCAACCGGTGATGAGCCCTACATTAGACCCGAGATAGGGTTCGTTCCCCAGTGGTATCTCGAGAGGCTCGACATTGATTTTGGAGAACGCTGGCATTGTGATCCCGAATACAGAAAGGAAACCATAATTTCAATGTCAAAGATCACTTCAAGGCGATTCGGGGAAGGATGCGACATCGGGGTGATGCAGGATCCGGATGATCCAGCCGATATCCTGACCGGGACCTTTGGCGGTCTCCTGGTATCTGGGATATATGGTGTTCCAATACAATATCGACCCCGCGACTGGCCCTGGTCTCCCCCGGGAGTATTTCTGAGCGATGAGGAGGCCGATGATCTAATACCCCCGGATCTGGATAAAAATCAATTCTGGATGGCATTCATGGATCAGCTTGACTGGATCGAGCAAGATAGGGGGAGGATACAAGGGTTCATGAATTGGCAAGGAGTTCTAAATAACTCCTTCAGGCTCAGGGGCAACAGGATATTTTCGGACATGATCACCGCGCCCGAGCGGGTCAAACATATCTTCGAGTGCGTTACGGAAACAATGATCGAGGGCGTTAACAGGCTCTATGAGAGGCAAGCGGAAGCCGGTGTGGAGCTCTCCCACTACACCATAAGCAACTGTCTAGTGAATATGTTATCTCCAAAACAGTACGAGGAATTTCAATTCCCCTTCGATAACAGGATAGCCAGATCCTTCTCCGTCATAGGAGTTCATAACTGTGCCTGGAATGCCAATCCATACATGGAATCCTATTCCAGGCTTCCAAGAGTTGCCTATGTAGATATGGGGATGGACTCTGACCTGGAAAGGGCCAGGAAGCTCTTTCCGGTAGCCAGGAGAGCCATTATGTACCCCCCAGAGGATGTGAAGAGTAAATCGGAAGCCGATCTGAGGGGAGATTTGAAAAGGATAGCGGATGAATATGGCCCCTGCGACATGGTATTTGCGGATATCGAGGACGGGACCCCGGATAGTAAGGTCGACCTATTGATCGATATCTGTAAGGAGCTTTCGGAGGAATACAAGAGCTGACCTTTCATCCCTCGGTGACGACATCGGCAATGTCGAATATGTGATCAGCAACATCCTCTATACGGTCCAATATGCTTGAACCGCAACCAGTGGTGGTCGATTTCCTCAACTTCGAGATCTTCTCCGCAAGTTCCGCACGTGCGTGCCCCACCTGACTGGCAAGCTCAAAGCTTCCGGTCAACAGTGCCCGCGTCGCCTTTCGGTAGCTTTCCGTCATCTCTTGGCCAAGAGGAACCACTTCATTGTCCAGGGAAGCCAGTTCCTCATGCCCTCCCAATATATGGGAATTCATCTCCACCGACACGTCCCCGATCTTCTCCATTACGCTTGCAGCTAGTCTTAGGTCCAGGCATCTGGATGGGGTGACCTCCATCTTATCGGCGAGCCTAAGATCATTGACCGCGCTCTTGAGAAGACGGATCACCAGGAAGTATAGCCTATCCAGGGCATCATCCCTTTCCACCACATCATTGGCCAGATCCGTATCCCCCTCACTTAGAGCAATCAATGTGTCACGAAACATCGAGGCCCCTATTTCGTTCATCCTCTTCATTATATCTCTAACTGAAAGGTCCCCGGGCATCTTGAGGTTAACGAGAAGCAGGCTGTTTGAGGTCTCATCGATGAGCTCCAATCCAGCCAGGCTGGAGGAGGAGTCCTTTATCTTCTCCTTTTCCTTGGGAGTGATCCTAGATTCCGACCTGACCAGGATTCTATCATAACCCGACAAATAGCAGGATGTCAATTCCCTTCCGATATTCTCGCTGATTTCTATCTCCCTCTCCTTTCTTTCCGGCTCCTCCAGGGGATTTGGATCTACCATCATCATCCTATTATGGGGATAAAGGCCAACCTGACTGCCCTTCTCAAGTTCGTTATCCCTCACCCAATCCTTGGGCAAGGAGACGAGAAAGCTTCCCCCCGATGTCCTTTGGAGAAATCGCGTTTCCAAAACTACTTACCTCCTATTCAACTATGTTCGAACACATATGAATATTTCGGCGGAAAAATAAAAAAGATCCCTTGTTTCTGCATCGGCGATATCGGTGAAAGGTTGAAAACAAATACTGGCGAAGGCTTCACTATCAGAGGTGCAATAGTCGCCGTTCTCATATCTATGGTACTGTGTATTGTAGGTCAATACATAGCAATCAGCCTAGGCATGATGCCCTGGACGACGGTGCTTGTAGCCGTGGTTGTTCTCTCCATCCTCAACGCTCTTTCTAGAATGCGTTCAGGAAAGGTTGACATAAACGAGGTAGTTGTAACCCAAGCAGCCGGTAGCGTTGGAATTCTAATGGGTGCCGGCGTTGCATTCGTGCTTCCCGGTATCTGGTATGTCGAAGGCTACTCCGGATTTGAGATCCCCATTTGGACCGTAGCTCTTCTTGCAGCTGTTGGGGGTCTCCTGGGGGTAATCGTATCCAATTCCTTTAGGAAGGAGTTCGTGGAGGTCGAGAATTTACCGTTTCCAGCCGGCAAGGCGGCCGGTGATGTGTTAAAGGCTGGAGACCAGGGCGGGGCAAAGGCCAAGCTTGTCCTAATATCCGGAATTATCACCGGAATCTTGGTGCTACTTAGGGACAGAATTTTACCACAAGAGTGGAATCCGCTGCAATTAAAGGGACTGGCAGATCAAAATATCTTCATTTCGCTAAAATTTTCGTTCATGTCCTTTGCCGGGGGATGGCTTCTCGGCCCTTACTATTCCACCACCTGGTTTCTGGGGGGCGTCTTCGCCTGGATATTCCTAGTTCCGACAATGATCGACAGCTTTGCCAGCCAGGGACTTGCTGATCCACAGGGAGCTGCCGGCATATTCCGCATTACCATGGGCACAGGGGTGGTGATAGGCAGCGGGGTCTGCTTTTTGGTTATGGGTCTTCTACCTAAATTAAGGCAGCTCATCTCCGCATTCTCGGGAGTATTCAAAAGAAGATCTCTCAGATTTCCACTGGCAGTGGTTGCCATCGCAATAATCGTCCTCTGGGCAACCGATTTACTCAGCATACCCTCATCCCTCTTCGCCGTCGCCGGCGTCTGCATAATGACGCCCCTTGCCGCCAAAACAACCGGGGAGACCAATATCGACCCAATGGAGATATTCGGTATACTCGTCTTCCTCTTTGCTTCCGCACTTCTGACCCTGCCCATAATCGAGGCATTCTACGTTATCTGCATTGTGACCGTGGGAACTGGGGTCGCGGGCGATATCATGCACGATTTCAAAACGGCGGATATGATGGGAACCAAGCCATTTGACATAACTAAGATGCAGATACTTGCAGTAATCGCTGCTGCACTGACCGCTGGCATAGGGCTAAATGTGCTATTTAATGCCTACGGAACCTCTCCCCCGGACGGCATCGGGTATGGTGCCTTACCAGCCCCGCAATCAAAGATAGTGAATCTTTTCGTGGAATCCATAATCGGGGGCGGCCTAACCTATCCAAACGCCTTCTGGGGAGGATTCCTTTTTGGTTTCCTGATTCAGGGGGCCGGTTTCTTACTCAGCTACCTTGGGAAGAATATCACAATCTCCGCCTTCTCCTTCGGCATTGGAATATTCCTGCCCATGAACCTCTCCATCCCCATATTCCTGGGTGGGATTTCCAGATTGGTGGTCGAGCGAAAATTCGGATCCAGGGAAAAAGGAGATCTTGTAGCTGCTGCCATGCTAGGTGGTGAGGGAATAGTTGGATTTCTACTCGCCCTCCAACAGATTCTACCATTCCTGTCACCTATCTGAGGGGGGACATCAGTCTTGAATTACCAGGAAAATGGTGTTTGAATGATCGTCGGCATAGATATCGGAGGAAGTTCAACCAAGGCCATGGCCTACCACAAGGGAATTCGCGGCATGACATCGGTGATCACCACCGACCCCTATGCCGCTGCTGCCGGAGCGCTTGGCAAGCTATTTAATGGTCTGCAGGCGGATCTGGAAGATATCCGCTGCATCGCACTGACCGGCGGCGTTTCACAACAGATGGATTCTCATTTGCTTGGCATTCCCGTTAGCAAGGTCGAGGAGATGGAGGCCATCGGGCTAGGGGGAATAGAGCTAACCGGAAAGAACCAGGCTTTGGTGGTCAGCATGGGAACAGGAACCGCCGTTCTATCAGTTAGGGACCAGGGGAGGAAAATTCAACATATAGGTGGCACCGGCGTCGGAGGGGGGACGCTTCTGGGTCTTTCCCGTTGTATGCTAAACAAGTATGAGATCGGAAGCCTGTGGAAATTGGCGCGCGATGGTGATCTTGGAGAGGTCGACCTGACAATTAAGGATATCAGAGGTGGATCGGTCGGCTTCCTACCCGAAACGGCCACGGCTTCAAATTTCGGCAAAATGTCCGATAACGCTTCCGAGGCAGATCTGGCACTGGCCATTATCAATATGGTCGGCCAGGTCATTGGCACCATAGCCTCCTTCGCTGCCAAGCTTTGTAACCTTGAATCCAATGTTGTACTCGTGGGAAAGGTTGCGGCCAATCCGGAAATAACCCAGATAATTCGAGATGTCGGCAAGCTATATAATGTGGAGATGACCGTACCCCGCAACCCAGATTACTGCACAGCCCTGGGAGCTGCCATGACCGTTAAGTCCATAAACTCCAACTAACCTCCCAGATCCATAGGCTTTTTCAGAATCTGGCCATAGACCAAACCGTGGTTCGAGATCCGAAGCTATTGGTCATCGGGGACGCCATGATTGACATATCGGTAGCCCTGCCCGAGTCGAAACCAGGAGGAGCCTATCCAGCCGAGATAAGAGTATGTTCGGGGGGTCTCGGAAACGTGGCGGTGGCCGCTGCCGGTTCGGGAATTGAGGTATCCTTCTCGGGCGCGGTTGGCAAGGATATCTTTGGAAAAAAATATGAAGCCGACCTAAATGAGTACGGAGTAGATACATATCTGAAGAAATGTGATCTTCCAACCGGTATGTGCCTTAATCTGGTATCAAGGGATGGTAACAGGACAATGTACACCAGAAGGGGAGCTAATGACGCTCTTCGAGCCAAAGATATTCCACATGATATTCTGGGTTCATGCCAGATGCTTTTCATCTCTGGGTTCTCTCTTGAAAATGACGCAAGCTCTGAACAGATTAAGGAGATCGTCTCCGAGGCCAGACGTTTGAAAACGAGAATCGTTCTTGGAGGCGGAAGCCCCAATATAATTCAAGAGAAAAATAGGGAATTCTGGAGTCTGGCTAAACGAGCTGATGTACTGATCTTCAATGAGGAGGAGGCGAGGGCAATGCTGCAGGAGAGGGATATGGAGATTCTGAGTGATTTGGAAAGAATTGTCATAGTTACCAAAGGGCCCGAGGGATCCACCGCCTACACGCATGAAGGCGAGATACACTCCCCCGGTTATCCCTGCAAAGTCGTGGACACTACCGGAGCCGGGGATGCATTTGCAGGCAGTTTAATGGCGGGACTGTTACGGAAACGTCCCCTCACCCAGATATTGGCAGAAGCAAACAAGATCGCGGCAAAAACGGTCACTTCTCTTGGTCCTCGATCCGGGGAAGGAGAACGGTCCCATTAGTCCTCAATTCTTCAACCCTTAAGGAAGAGTTAAAACCTCATCAATTTAGCTTAATTAGCCATATTGCAGGGTTTGCAACCATCATGAAGGGAGAAAACCGTTAGTCTTATCTTTTCCCAATACCAGGTGTTGGCATCTTGAAGGCAAAGGATCAGGAAAAGAAAATAAAGATCTCGGAAATAACTGATATGGAGAGCAAGCCGGCCTCAACCTCGATGGTAAGCGGACTGGCGAGGAAGATCGAGGATGTCATAAAGGAGATGGGCATCACGGCCAACATCGAGATCGTGGGGGAAACGCAAGACGAGGGAAAATCCAGTGACACCTAGTAGAGATCCCTACATATCCCTATTCTCCAGGTTTGAGGAGAGGACCAAGATCCTGATCGGTTCAGCCGTGGCCACCGCTTTTGCCATAGGTGCCGTTTATCTAATAATGACAAATCCCCTCGAGCAATGGATGAAGATTGCCATCATATGGGGCCTGCTAATTCCTCTATCCTACCACGTTTTGAAGGATCAAGCCCAGGAATTCCCCGACTCCCTAAGACTTCCTGGAGTGCCCGTTGGATCCACCTGGCAGCAGGGTGCTGCAAGCAAACATGAGCCACCTGTCAATGGCGAAAAGGCCCGTACCGAAATTGTTCTTTCCAGACTTGGCTATACCATAGCAGACGCTGATGGAATGCCAGTCGACATCCTGGCAACATCGGATAGCGGGAAGAGCGTTGTGGTGAAGATTTGTGATGATAAGGCGGGTATCCTTGCCCTGCAGGATGTCATGAAGGCCATGATGAAGAACCGGTCAAAGGAGGCCATGCTAATCGCACCAGGAGGATCCACCTCCGCCGCTAGGCGTTTTCTTCACCAAATGAGTTCGGGGAAGAACGTGAGGATAACCTTCTGGAACAGCGCCCATTGCCTCGAGAACCAGAAAATCCGGTAGAATTAGGAAAAAGAGAATAAAGGGCCCCCAACATCCTTTTTAGGGTTCAACTTGCTCTATAGAAGGTTATCGGAAACGCTCCAGGAGATCGAGGAAACAACCAAGAGGACCGAGATGATCGATCATCTCGTTCAGCTACTACGAGAAGTCACACCCCAGGAAATCGACAAGGTCTGCTATATGTCCATGGGGAGAATTCACCCTCCTTATGTTGAGCGGGAGATAGGTGTGGGAGAAAAACTTGCAATCAAGGCCATATCCGAGGCAGCCGGGAAAAGGGAAGAGGAGGTATCGGAAAGATACAAAGAGAGCGGGGACCTGGGGAAGACCATCAAGAAGATGCTAGAAAGAAAGACCCAACGTTCCCTCACCGAACAGGATTTGACAGTTACCAAGGTACACGAGACGTTGGACAAGATGTCCAAGACCAGCGGGAAGGGAAGTCAGGCAGAGAAGATCGGCCTCTTGGCTGGTCTTCTTAGGGACGCAACATCACTAGAGGCAAAATACATACTGAGAACCGTTCTGGGTAGGCTTAGGCTCGGAATCGCGGAGATGACCCTTCTAGATGCACTGGCCGTGGCTTTCGGAGGGGGGAAGGACTCCCGCCCTCAAATAGAGAGGGCCTATAACCTATCCTCTGATATAGGACTGGTAAGCAGATCCCTAATACGGGAGGGATTGGAAGGGGTAAAAAACACCAAAGTGACGGTTGGCAGGCCTGTGCAACTCCAACTAGCGGAGAGGCTAAAGGACATCGATGAAATACTTGAGAAGCTCGGAGGAGAATGCGCGGCTGAATACAAGTATGATGGAATTCGAATACAGGCACACATATCCCCCCAGGAGACCAAGCTCTATTCAAGACGTCAGGAGGATATCACCTCCCAATTCCCGGACGTGGTGCGTGCTCTAGGTGAATCGGTAGAGGCAGAGACGGCAATACTGGACGGGGAATGCGTCCCCCTCGAACCAAATACGGGTGATTTACTACCATTCCAGGCCGTCTCACAGAGGAGAGGACGCAAGTATGACGTGGAGAAGATGACCGAGGAGATACCTGTGGTCTTCTTTCTATTCGATGCCCTGCTAATTAATGATCAAGACCTTACTCACAAGAGCTACTTTCAGAGAACTGAGATGCTCTCCAAATCGTTCATAGAAAGCGATCACCTAAAGATGGCAAACAGGATAATATCCGGAGATCCATCGGAGATCAAGGATTTCTTTGAGAAAGCCATCAATGAGGGGACGGAGGGGTTAATCTGCAAATCGACATCAGAGGACAGCACCTATCAGGCCGGGAAGAGAGGGTGGATGTGGATTAAATGGAAGCGCTCTTATCGCTCGGAAATGGCGGACACGGTGGATTTGGTGGTGGTAGGTGCTTTTGCTGGCAAGGGACGAAGAGCGGGCACCTATGGAGCCCTATTGATGGCAGCCTATGATGACCAGCGGGATGTATTTGAAACGGCATGCAAACTGGGTACCGGTTTCACGGACGAGGAGCTGGAGGAACTACCGGACATCTTGGAACCAATTTCCTCTGACGAACCTCCTGCCAACCTGGAATCCACGGTCGAACCCGATATATGGGTCCTCCCGGAAATCGTCCTGGAGGTAATAGGCGATGAGATAACCCTGTCTCCCGTCCACACGTGTTGTTTCGATTCCGTAAGGGAAGGTAGCGGGCTGGCGGTAAGATTCCCGAGGATGATTAGAAGACGCCCTCACCGAGAGGCCACGGATGCGACCACAACCAGGGAATTGCTTGAACTATACCAGATGCAGCGAAAACAGATTTCCTGAACAGCCCTGAAAAAGTAGGATTGGGGCAACTTCATAGCGGCAGCTCGTCGAAGGTATAGACTCCAGTGTTCCTCTCCCTTCTGAAAGTCTCCCCCAGAGCAGTTCTGCCCTTGGTTCCCTGAAGTATGTGTTTGGCATTCTCCATAATCTCCCCCACCGATCTGCCCAGCTCGTAGGGGTCATCCTTCACCTGTTCGTAGTTGGGAACCAGTGAACGAAAGACACTCTCTGGTACCGTGCTTCTCCAGGACTCCATACCAAAAACAACCTGAAATCTCAAAGCATCCTCTGCGCTCCTCTTCTTGGAATAATAACCTGAGATATCCACAACGCAATCAGCATCCTCAAAGGCGGGATAATATATGGCCTTAATGGGATGAACCTTCAATCCCTCCTCTATCTGCTCGGGTGCGAAACTGGGAATCGAAGCCTGACTAACCGCATCCCGGAAAATTTCGTATGTAGCGATTCTGTCCGGGTCACCTGGAGTCCAGGTATCCTCTGGATCGTGCATTATTGCTATATCGGGATTATTTTCACGAATTATCCTGACCACTTTCTTCTTGGCCTCGACGGTTGGCCATACATTTCCCCGTGGGAGATCCAGGAAATATAGATCCACATCCAGGATATCCGCAGCCTCCCGAATTTGATCCTTTTGCTCATCATCATACTCCACGGCAACGATAACGCCGGACCATCCCCCCTTCCCGTGTTTCATAAGAGTGCCGCCAACTCTAACGAACTCAACCGCGTAAGTGGTCAAACACAAAATATCCGAGGCCATTTGCAATCGGAAAAAGGAGCCCTCGGAATAATAAAAATACGATCCCAATTGACCCCCAGTGCCAGTGTTTTTCCCAATCAAGTGCCGCAGGAGAATATAGTAAAAAGGGAGGGAGTAACTCATGGTTTGGTGGAAAGGATGGAAATAGGTTTCATAGGGTTGGGTATCATGGGCAAACCGATGTCCTTGAACCTGGTAGAGGCTGGATACTCACTGACCGTCTATAACCGGACCAGAAGCAAGTGCAAACCATTGGAGGAAGCAGGGGCAAAGGTTGTTGATTCTCCCGCCGATGTAGCCACCCTTTCAGATGTGATAATCACCATCGTGACCGATACTCCCGACGTGAGGGAGGTCCTTTTCTCGCCCGATGGCGTGGCTGACGGGCTGTCACCTGGGAAAATCGTTGTTGACATGAGCACCATTTCGCCGGAGGACACCGTAGATTTTGCCTCACGGCTTTCGGAGATGGAGGTGGAGATGCTTGATGCCCCGGTCAGCGGGGGGCAGAGCGGCGCCCAAGGAGGTACCCTGGCAATAATGGTCGGTGGAAAGAAATCTACTTTCGAAAAATGTCTCCCTCTGTTTGAAGTCATGGGCAAAAACGTGGTTCACGTTGGCGGGAACGGCGATGGTCAGAGGGTTAAGCTTGTTAATCAGGTTATTTGCGGATTAAATATACTGGCCGTTGTTGAGGGATTCAGATTTGCCAGGAAGTCCGGTTTGGACGTGAAGACCACCCACAAGGTGGTTTCCACAGGAGCTGCCTCTTCCTGGATGCTATCCAACCTTGGTCGATCCATTCTTGAAGGTGACTACTCACCAGGCTTCAAGATCGAGCTCCAGGCTAAGGACCTACGACTGGCGGTGGAGTCCATGAGGAGGCTGGATATGGACGCGGCTGGAACCGAACTCACCTATTCCTTGTTCAAAGAGGCCACTGAGGAAGGTCTAGGAGAGCTGGGTACCCAGGGTTTACTTAAGCTCCTCGAAGCCCAGGAAGAATGATATTCTAAGGGGCGCAATCTCTAGGTTAGATGAAAGGGGAAAGTAGGGGATATGTCTCCAACAAGAACGGTCAGATTTGCCTCCTTATTCCTGTTGCTTTTTCTCCCTTTGATATTTGGGATGGAAACTAGGGTAGACCCCGCCACTGATGAGATCCGAACCATATATGGACGTGCTCCCACCCAACCTTACCAATACGCCCTTGAAGATCCGAGGATCCAAATTCTATCCACGCTTCCCTGGCTAACCTACGCTAATCCGGCCCAGGACTTGGATTATGCCAGAAGGTTGGCAAGGATATACCTACCTAGAAGCAAGGAAAGACTCCTCGAAACCACGGATCTCATAGTTCTAGATGACATCGACTCGGCCATATTCCCTACCAAGAACCTTGTCTGGTTCAAGGAGGCGGTTTACGAAGACGGACTCGGTGCCGTGATGGGCGGGGGATCGCAGGGGTTCGGAGGAAACCCGCCATTCACAGGCTGGGGAGAAACCCCGCTTTACCCCATTATACCGGTGGAATGTCCCCACGAAAGTCGTTTTCCAAAGTCCTATCTGGTAAAGTTCAAGGTCGTCGCGCCGGAGAACGAGCTGGCTGCCAGTCTTCCCTGGGAAAATGCGCCTCTCTACTACCCGCCGAACGAGATCCCGCCCAAGGACGGCTGTAAACTTCTAATCGTTTCCGATGACGATAAGAGAACACCGATCTTTTTCTATTGGGATATCGGGGAAGGCAGGTTCGTTGGCGTTCAGAGCATAAAGGCAGCTTTTGGAAAGGGTTACAACGAATGGGAGTTCTTCCAGGACTCCATTTTAAACACCCTTTACTTCTCAGTTGACTTCCCGATCCCAGGTGATGTGGAAATAGTCCACCAGTTAAGGGAGAAATGGACCCAGTATCACCTCCGTATCAAGCTTCTGATGAGCCTTATCGATTTTGCCGATCAATTCGGGGCCAATACGAGGGAGATAACCACCGGGATCGATTCCCTCGAGGAGATGCGATCCCGATCTGACCAGCTATATATGGAAGCGGAATATTCGGAATCCCTCGACCTGATAAAAGCCGTAATAGAAGACATCGATCGTCTGGAAGAACTTTCAATCGAACTGAAGGACCGAGCCCTCACCTGGATATACATCGTCGAGTGGTTAGCCGTATTTGCCACCCTGATGATCTCAGGATTCATCCTTTGGACCGTGATGATAAGGCGTTCGCTCTACCGTGATGTCCGGGTAACATCCGACCGTCAGGAATAAACCAAGGTTCATAGTTATCAACTGATTCCCTATCCATAATCCCAGGTGCTTTCTTGACCCCAACCATCCATATGATAGCTAATGCACATATCGACCCAGTTTGGCTATGGGTCTGGCAAGATGGTCTGGAAGTTGCCAGGTCCACCTGCCTCGATGCAGTTGATCTCCTTAGGAAATACCCCCGATACACATTCACCCGTAGTTCGGCTGCGGTTTACAGGTGGATCGAGCAGACCGATCCGGACCTCTTTGAGGAAATAACAAGGCTTGTAAAGGAAGATCGTTGGAACATCGTTAATGGATGGTGGGTACAACCAGACTGTAACATCCCATGTGGTGAATCCCTGGTAAGGCAGGGGCTGTACGGCCAGCTATATTTTGAAGAAAAGTTCGGGAAAAGGGCCAAAGTAGGATTTAACGTGGATACCTTTGGCCACTGCATATCACTACCCCAGATACTCAGAAAATGCGGACTCAACTCATATGTATTTCACAGGCCTGGAAGCCATGAAAAGAAGCTTTCCAATGATCTATTCAACTGGGAATCCCCCGACGGTTCCCGGGTCCTTGCCGCCCGGATTGATGGATATGGAGCCGGGAGCATGGAGGATCTTGAAAAGAAGCTGAGTAAGGCGAGGGAAAGATCTCGCAAATCCGGAATGGACACCATGTGTTTCTATGGTCACGGTGACCATGGAGGTGGACCGGTGGAGGAGATGGTCCAAGAAATTCAGGAGCTCAGTGAAACACGTGAAGATGCCAGTATTGAGTTCAGCACTCCCGAACGGTTTTTTGACTCCGTATGGGATGCCAGTGAAGAACTTCCCGTCCTCCAGGATGAGCTCCAGCACCATTCGCGGGGCTGCTACACGGTGGTTTCGGAGATAAAGAGAATGAACCGGGAGCTTGAAATCCTGCTCCTGAACGCCGAGAAATTCTGTGCCCTTTGCTCCCTGCTCTATGGTGCGGAATATCCGAGGGAGATATTGAGAGAATCCTGGCATACCCTGCTATTCCACCAGTTCCATGACGTGCTTGCCGGGACGTCCATTAGGCCTGCTTATGATGATGCAATGAACAGGCTTAAGGCCGCCCAAATTGCAGCAAGATCCAGGATGGAAATGGCGATCGAAACTCTATCCTCGAGAATTAATACCGCGGCGAGAGAAGGACACCAAATACTGGTAATAAACCCGGCCTACTACGAAAGGGAAGATCAGATCGAATTCCAGGAAACTCTGGATACGGACTCCGGATTAAAGGTAATAGATGATGAAGACCGCATACATGAAGTCCAGGTCCTATCATCGCGTGAAATAGAGGGAAGGAAAAGGGTACGCGGAATATTCACGGCTGAGCTCCCCCCCGCCGGGTATCGAGTTTTTTGGATACGCAAGGGGGACGCGGTTAAGAAATCGGGCTTGGAGACCCCCGACACCCGGATATCTAATTCCCGCTACCTGCTCAAGGTTGATCCCCAAACGGGATTCCTGACCAGCATAGTGGAGGTTGAATCGGGAAGGGAATATCTCAACGGGCCATGCAGACCCTTGATCCTGAGGGACGAAAGCGACACCTGGAGCCATGACGTGGACGGTTACAGGGACGAGATCGGGAGCTTTCAAATGAGGGGTTCTCCCAGGGTGAAATCCGGCCAAGTAAGATCCTTGATCACCACCGATTTCAAATATGAAGACTCCAGTCTCACCCTAAAATACGAGTTAAACGGTGACAGTCCAGTGATCTATTGCCGGATGGATCTGGACTGGCATGAAAAGCATAAGATGCTCAAGATGTCCATCCCCATAGCTACCTCTCGTCCCAGGGCCCTCTATGAGGTCCCCTATGCTACCGTGGAGAGACCAACCAACGGGGAGGAGGAACCGGGCCAGCGTTGGGTGGATGTAATTGGGTCAGGGGATGATGGTTCTGAGAAATCCTTGCTGGTTCTCAACGATTCAAAATATGGCTTCGATGTACTGGATTCCGAGATTAGAGTTAGCATAGTAAGAAGCCCTGTCTACGCCTTTCACAGGCCCAGGAAGGTGGACCCCGATAAGACCTATCTGTACACAGATCAGGGCAAGCATGAACTCGATCTCGGTCTCGTACCTCATGGGCGTATGGAAATCTACACCAAATTCTCCCTGGCAGAGGCGTTCAACAACCGGCCCTTCTTGGCCTTTTCCAATAAACATCAAGGGGAACTCCCGACATCGGCCAGTCTAATCTCTGCTGAGCCTAGGAATTTGGCGATAACCGCCTTTAAGATTTCGGAGAGGGACGAGAGGGGCATAGTTCGGGTTTTCGAATCATCTGGCCAGAAAACGAGCGGGATGATTAGGCTTCCACTAATTGACGTTAAAATCCCGGTTCAACTTGACCCCTGGGAGGTCAAGACATATGCTTTCAGTCCGGACGGTGTTCAGGCGGAAAATAACATGCTGGAAATAGATATCTCGGAATCCGAGAAGAAGTTATATTCGCCGCGGCCAGGGAACAATTGATATGAACAAACGGGAGAGAGTTCTCAGGGCGGTGGAGATGCGTAGACCCGACCGCCTGCCCATACTGCATGAATACTTACCCGCTGCCATGCTCCAACACGGTCATGGATTGATCGAACTTCTTGCCAAGTACCCGAATGACTTCGGGTCCTCGCAGCACACCATCCCAAAGGTCTCGGAACTCTCTCCCTCCTACCGGGCCGGTGAATCTCGTGATGAGTGGGGAACGGTTTGGAGGTCGACTGCAGACGGTATACACGGACAGGTTATAGACTACCCAATTAAGAATTGGGAAGATGCCGCGGAATACGAGTTCCCGGAACTCCCCGGCGATGAAGAGATAAAAAGAAGGAAAGAACAGGTCGCAGAGGCCAAGAAACGGATCTTCGTCAGGGCGGGTTTCAATCCCGGCAACTATTTTGAGAGGCTCCAATGGCTAACGGGTTTCAAAACGGTGCTTACCAGCTTGGTAAGGAGACCACCCCAGTTTGTGCAATTTGCCGACAGGCTCCTCGAATACTGTCTGGAATCGATCTCAAAAATACTGGAAACCGACCCCGACTGCGTCACCTTCGCCGATGACTGGGGGGCCCAGGACAGGCTCTTGATCAGGCCTCAAATATGGGAGGACTTCTTCAGGCCCCGATACGAAAGGATGTTCAGTCTAGTCCGGGAAAACGGTGCATACGTGCAATTCCACTCCGATGGTTACATAATTGACATAATAGAATCCCTTCACGAGATCGGTGTTAACATCCTCAACCCTCAATTTTCCTGCCATGACCTCGAAGAATTGGCCGATGTCACCCGGGGAAGACTTTGCATACTTTCGGACATAGACCGTCAGGATCTCCTCCCCAGGGGGACCAGGGAACAGATCAGGGAATACGTCGAAAACATGATTGATCTCTTCGGAAGGCGGAACCAGGGTGGCCTAATAGGCAGGGGCGAATTGAACAAGGACGTACCTCTCAAGAACGTAAAGGCCCTCTATGATTCATTACTCGAATATGGTAAATACAACTGGAATCCAAGCCAGCGATTAGGCCAGGGACCCTAGTTTCTTGGTTTAATGTCCAAGCGGTCATTGGTGACTCACGATCCCCCATCTCGGAGGGCATCCACCAATTTCTCCGTATCGCTGATCGGTTGTCCACAAGCGAAGTTACTACATACATATGCCATTGATCCCTCCTCGCTGGCAGGTATATCCCTGAGATAGGGTGCCAATTCCAGGATTCCTGAATCCTCCGGGTCATCAGGTCGGTGGAGAATCACGTTGTTAGGAAGATATTTGTCTCTCATCTCGTCAAGCATCCTCTCCGTGCTTTCGGACTGAAGGGGGCCGGTGATAACCACTTCTGAACCGGGAGCGAGGGCAAAACCAAGAGCGGAAAGGAAGTAACTATGGGCAGCGGGAGAATTGCGTACCTGCCCGGAGAAGAAGCTAACCGTCTTCCAGGCCTTCTGCTCTAGCTCCGTGTTTCCAGTTATTCTGGAAAGCCTGAGCATATCTAACAATGCAACCGAATTACCGGAGGGAATGGATCCATCATATGCCTTCTTCTCCCTGGTTAGAATTGCCTCAACATAATCTGGTGTCAAGAAGAGACCTCCTTCTGGATCCCAAAAATGTTCAAGCATGAAATTAACCAGGCTTAGAGAATGTTGTATATGAATCGCTTTAAAATCAGCCTCGTACAACTCCATGAGGCCCCAGGCCAAGAATGCGTAATCGTTCAATGTGCCATCTATTCCGGCCTCTCCCCTCCCATACCGGTGCATGAGCTTCCCGTCTGCGTCAAGCATGGTACCAACGATGAAATCAGCTGCCTTCCGAGCGGCATTTAGGTATTCTTCACTGTTCAGTACCCATGCCCCCCTGGCCAGGGCCGCAATTGCCAGGCCATTCCAATCGGTGAGTATCTTGCGGTCAGTTTCCGGTTTCTCTCGATCTTCCCTTGCCTCAAGTAGCTTCTTCCGGACTTCACCTTGCACTTTGGCCGGTACCTTGTCCCTTTTCCCGGGTTCGAGGTGCAATATGTTTTCTCCCTCTCCCCCCTGGGGAAAATTTCCCTCCGCTCCAACGCCAAAGATGGGGAAGGCAATCTCCGCCTCCTCCCCCAATATCTCCTGTATCTCTTCCTGGGTCCAAGTGTAATATGCTCCCTCCTCACCATCAACATCCGCATCCTGAGCGGAGAAAAAGGCCCCTTCAGGAGACCTCATTTCCCTGAGCATGTAGGCAAATACCTCCTCCGCGGTGGACGCGAACTCCTCCTGACCAGTAGCCTGATAAGCCTCCAGATAGGTTAGGGCGAGCATTGCTTGATCGTATAGCATCTTCTCAAAATGTGGGATCAGCCATGCCTCATCCGTGGAGTACCTGTGAAAGCCAAATCCTAACTGGTCAAATATCCCGCCATTCCTCATGGCCCTAATGGTCTTGGTGACCATGTCCATTGCCGTCCGTGACCCAGATCGGCGCCAGTATCGGAGTAGGAATAGGAGATTGTGTGGTGAGGGAAACTTGGGCTTGGTTCCAAAACCTCCATGAATTTCATCAAATTGATCCAAAAGCTGGCCGTATGCCTCCTCCAAAACCGTCTCATCCAGATCCCCACCACCTTCCCCGCGAGATCCTTCCTGGATTTCTTCTACGATCATCTCTGCCCTTTCGATCAAATACCTCCTGTCCTCCTTCCAGAGAGAGCTAATTCTGGGAACCAGGTCTTTCATTCCCACACGGCCAAATCGATTTTCCTTCGGGAGGTAGGTCCCGGCGAAAAACGGCTTCTTATCCGGGGTCATGATAATTGTTAATGGCCAGCCCCCCGATCCGGTCATCATCTGACATACCTTCATGTATATGCTGTCAAGGTCCGGGCGTTCCTCCCGATCAACCTTTATGTTCACGAAGGTTGCGTTCATCAACCCAGCCACATCCTCATCCTCAAATGACTCGCGGGCCATCACGTGGCACCAGTGACAAGTAGAATAACCGATTGACAGAAATATGGGTTTGCCCTCTCTCTTCGCCTTCCTGAAAGCCCTGGGACACCAGGGATACCAATTGACGGGATTATCGGCGTGTTGCCTTAGATATGGGCTTTTTTCCTCTGCCAGGTGATTAAGTCTTGACATATTCTTCCTTCCTCTGATTGGCTCCTGGCCAATATTCCCAAAATGATACGGGGAAATGGATTAGAAGCTATTCCATCGAACTATACCTCCCGTTGATGAATCTAAGCTACTTACTGCACCACCGACAGATAAGGGCATTTTGATTAGGAAATCCATTATGGACTTGAGATTCTTCCAATCCCCAGGGACTGAATAATCGCCAGCTTCTAGAGCTCCGGAGTTCTCAGAATTCGAGATGGCATCATTGCCTAGGTTGATCCTGCTCGCTCTATTATTGATCCCAGCATCTACAATCTATGCAATTGACACCGAAGAGGAGGCCTTCCTCACCGAGATCAACGATTACAGGGCAAGCTATGGTCTCGATCCACTTTCATTATCTCCCACCTTGACCAATGCCTCCGAGGGCCACAGTCGAGATATGGCCAACAATGACTACTTCTCCCATACCGGTCTCGACGGGAGGTCACCATTTGATAGGATGAGGGACGCTGGATATGATTACCCCACATCTATGGGAGAGAACATCGCCGCCGGATTCACAACCGCCCAACAGGTGTTTGAGGGGTGGAGGAACTCCCCTAGTCACAACGAGACAATGCTCTACCCCTCCTTCGTGGTCATAGGGATCGGTCGTCATTACAATCCCTCCTCCACCTACAATTGGTACTGGACGACTGATTTTGGGGGCTATGACGATTCCGGGTACCAGCCATCCCCTCCTCCAAAAGTTCAGATATCATCCCCAACCCATCCTGAACAGGGCAAATGGTACTCCTGCAACGATACCACACTTGTTTGGAGTACGGATAGGGAAGCGGAGGGCTTCAGCTATCTCTTCGACCAGAATCCTCTTACCAACCCCGATACCACAGCCGATTGTGATTGCCTTCAGGTAAGTTTCAACGGGGTGGAGGACGGCACGTGGTACTTTCATCTAAGAGCGAAAGGAGAGGGCGGCTGGGGTGGAGCCAGACATTTCGCCCTGCACATCGATACAACTGCTCCTGACCCCCCTCCCATCAGCTCGTCCTCCCATCCCGTACAGGGCGAGCAATACCAGAATCCAGACCTCGAACTCCAGTGGACCCCTCCACAGGATGAATCCGGAATTGCTGGATATAGCTATCTATTGGATAGAAATCCCACCACCGTTCCCGACCAGGTCAGCGAAGGCTTGATAAGCGAAAAAAATTTCCCGGGTCTCGAGGAGGGTCCCTGGTATTTCCACCTCAGAGCCAGGGACCACGCCACTAACTGGGGAGCCGTCTCCCACTTCAGGATAGAAATTAGAACCCCACCGGATGCAAATTTCTCTGCAAACCCTCGGGACGGCCCGGAGCCCTTGAGGGTTGATTTCACCGACCTTAGCTATTCTTCCGGGGAGATCGCCGGGCGATCATGGGATTTCGGCGATGGAGAAGCCAGCGATCAGACAAACCCCACCCATTACTACCAAAGTCCTGGCCTTTATACCGTGAATCTGACGGTTTGGGAGGCGGATGGCGACGTCGACTCGGAAGTGAGAACTGACTTCATATCCGTCTCAGATGTCCAGCCGAACCAGACGGTGGTGGACCAAGCAAGCAGAGCCTGGTCACCGATAATCGGATTGGAGACCACTGGGGTATTGGCAAGCCAGGATTCATGCATCGCCCCATCCGCCCCTAATGAAATTCATGGTCATAATCAGGGACTGGTCATTGATTCCCATGGATCTAAAACATACCTGGAGTACGAACTCGGACCCGGCCAGGTATCGGGCAATGTTTTGAGAGCTACTCTCGCTCTTTATCTTTCCAATTTTATGGGAACGTCCTCCACTACCGTCTCGATCTCATACCTCCTCGACGCCGAATGGGCGGAAGGAAATCTGAGTTGGGAGAACCGTCCTGATACGGAAATTCACGAACTTGTATCATTGACCCTCGACCCATCCCTTTCGGGGCAGTACGTGTTCTTCGAATTACCTTCCCGGGTGGAGGAAGCTCTGGCCCTGGACAAAATAACCTTTGTGCTATCCATCGAATCCCCGGATTCGCGATTGGAATTCTCTTCCAGGGAGTCCTGCCTTAGGCCAGTATTGGCCATCGGACATTCCGAGCTTCCAGTCCATGAATTAGAGGTTAGATCCCTTGATGATTCCGGGCTATTCGAAAATCACGGGCAAATATCCATCGATGGTACGCCCTTCTCGCCTCCCGATTCCCTGAAGGTGGTCGAGGGACCCTACAATGTTACCTATGTACCTGGATACCTGTTTAAGGAATGGTTAGTGGAAGGGGATGTCGAGGTTTCAGAGGAAAATTCGCGAACGACAAGGATAACCGTAGAGGGTAATGGAAGCCTTACTGCCCATGGAGAACTCACTAACCTCACCTACCGCCACGATAACGGTCAAATGCAATATGACTTTTTGGGGGAGAGCGGAGAGGCCTTTGCGGTGTCCTTCTCGCCGGTCTTCAAATGCAGTGTGAATGCAGTCTCCGTCTATCTAAGCCATGTTCTCCCATCCCAGGAAGACGCCTTCCTGGTCTACCTAGAGGGACAGGATGGAAGTAACCTTTCCAGCCCTATCAGATATGACCCCGACCAAACGGGTTGGAATCGCATCACTTTCGAGGAGCCCATTGTAGTTGAGGGAGTCTTTCTAGTCTGCCTCGAATTCCTCAATGATAATGAGCCCAATATTGGAATCCACGAAGAATTTCTAAACACCAGTTTCACGCTTGAAGAAGAGAAATGGCGGCCTTATCCGGCAGATTTCATGGTAAGAAGCCATGTTGAAAACCAAAGACCTCTTCTTAGGATCACGAAAATTTCGGCCTATTATCAGCAGGAACGCCCCGAGGTTGGAGACGAGATACAACTTGTGTGCAAGATATCCCCCCAGATGACCGCAGCGGTAGACGTTAACTCCACATCTCCCAGTGGGCATGAATTCAATACGACCCTAGTAAGCAACTCAACTGGTCATTTTTTCCTTAACTTCCAACCCTCAGTTGCAGGTCTCTGGTCCTTTACCTTCCGATTTCAGGGAGATGAAAATAAGGCTCCAGAACTAAAGACCCTGGACATCAATATATCAAGAGGTGAAGTACAGATTAAGGTCCAATGTCCCTTCAGTAGTTACTTCGGGGAAGCGATACATATCCATGCATCATCAACCCCATTTCCGGTTCCCCTCAACCTTGAGATCAATGAAAAAGGCGGATGGAAATTAATAAGCACCATGAACCCATCCCCGAATGGTACCTGTCATTGGCTGGTATATCCTCCCCACGCGGGGAGTTATTCCTTCAGGGTCACTTGGCCCGGAGACCAAAATTTGGGCCAATACTCCAGGATTAAGAACCACACCGTGTTCCGGGCAGATTCCGAAATCATCCTCACGGCAAAGGAGCAAACGGTCGCCTATGGTTCATCGATAAAATTTGGTGGAACGATCAGCCCCTCCACGGTCGCCCGTGTGATATTGGAGAAATGGCACGACTCCGGATGGACCACCCATGCCGAAGTCAACTCATCCCTGAACGGATCATACAAATTCTCATGGACACCTTCTTCCACAGGACACGTTTGGTTTCGCTCAAGATGGGAGGGAAACCAGGATCTTAGAGGGTCCAGTAGCGAGGTAGTTTCCATAAAAATTAGCAAGGCCAAAAGCAACCTCTCATGCCTGGCTGAGCCATCACATCTGGAACTCAATGAGACCACATGCATCATAGGACACATAGAGCCCCCAACACAAGCCGAGGTTCTAATCGATCTCATCGAACCTAACGAAATGAGCAAATCGATAATGGTGATGACCAACTCTAGCGGGTTCTTCCACCATAATTTAACTCCTGAAAGGAATGGTACATGGAGAATAGTAGCTTCATGGAAAGGGGATGAATCCTATTATGGACATTCCTCACCCGAGATCTTGATACATATCGGGTCCCTGGTGGGCACTGCCTTGCGGGTCCTACTCCTTTTGCCTTTTCTAATCCTCCCTATCTCTAGCCAAAGGGAGACTAAATGATTACCTTTGATCGCTGGGAGATGCGACCTTTATCGGGACATCGATAACCGTGGGGGCATCCTCCTTAAACCCCGACTTTATGGCCTCTCTGATCTCCGTCTTCCCGGACAGGCGCACGCCATTAGCTCCAAATCCCCTAGCAACCTCATCGTATCGTATTTCGCCGGTCTCGCAGGCCATGGTTCCCTTTTCCCATGATTGACGCTGGCCGCAGACCACTATTCCCCAGGCACTATCATTGGCGACAACCGCGACAAAGGGTAAATTCTGTCTAACCGCCGACTCGAGCTCAGAGGGAGTGAATCCAAAGGCGCCGTCGCCAGACAGCAGCAACACATCCCGCTCCGGATGCGCCCTTTTGGCGGCCATGGCTCCCGGTAAGCCCCATCCCACAACTGCGCTTGCCCCGCAGGTCAGCCAGTAGGACGGATACCGATGTGCCAGAACCATGTGCGCCCACTGCCCAATATTTCCACCATCGATTAGGAATAGTCTATCCCCATCCAATAGAGGCCTAAGAACCTCGACTAGATCCCTTCCCGTCTGCACCTCGGTTCCAACAACTCCGGTATTCCAGGGTTTCCTGAAATTCTCTAGCCTGCTTCTGCAAACCTTCATCCATTCCTTCCTAACCTCGGGCTGTCCGCCCTTGGATAATCGGGCCAATATCTGACCTGGATCCCCGGTGATTTGCATTTCGTAGTCGGTTTCGCAAAAAGTTGGTTTCCAATCCACGCTGATTCTGGTAACTTCCTTCTTGACCTTTGAAGGGGACAGGTAGCCAACTCGGTAATCCGCCTCTGCTCCTGCCATTATTACCAGATCGGCATCTTCAAGCAATCTAGGCTCACCGCTCGCAGCACCGAGAACGCCCATGAAATTGGGATGATTGCTCTGGATGCACCCCCTATCCCATATGGGAACCCCCATGGGAACCGAGAATTTCTCGCTAAAGGTTATGATTGATTCCCGATAATCTGACCTTAAACAACCCGTACCGAGGACAAGGAATGGTTTGGCTGAGTTCATTAGCATCTTTCGGGCACGAAGGATGGAATCCTCCCTTGGTGTTGGTGATTGCGCCTTCTCCACTGGCTTCGGGGGTTTGGCATACTTTACCTCGGATCTAAATACTTCCAGGGGTATTGTCAGGTGGACGGGGCCGGGTGGTTCGCTTATTGCCAGGAATATGGCCCTGCGTAACTGGTAAAAAGCATCCTCGGACCTTCTAATGAAGGAAGAATACTTGCATATGGGATCAGCCAGACCGACTTGATCAAACTCCTGAAAATCCCCTCTATGCCCCCCGTAACCCGAACTGGCCCCGGTTATCAGTAAAACCGGCGCACGGTCAAAATAAGCATTTGAAATTCCGGTTAAGGCATTTACATGGGCTATCCCGCTGCTGACAACACAAACACCTAACTCTCCCGTAAGCCGGGCATATCCATCGGCCATGTATGATGCTGCTTGTTCATTATGGGTGTCTATGACATCAAGTCCCCACCTACGACATGCCCTATAGAAAGGATCGGTTCCATTTCCGCAAAGCGTGGAAACCCATTCAACGCCCTGGACCTGGAGCTGTTCGACTATCAGATCAGCCACAATCGTCATGGATGGAATACCATTTGATCTCCTATTTAAGATTAATCTGGACATTGGCCCTCACACGTTTTGAATACCACCATCTAACCATCATTCTTTTTAGGGCTCAAGCAAAACTTCCACAAGGTTCATATATGTCGGAAATCAGATTTTGGTATCATTTACCGGTAACACGCCCGGTGAGGGAGGTCCTTGAATGCGCAAAAAAGGGAGAGGAAGTGGGTTTTGATGTGGTTTCCCACCAGGATCATTTCCTAAAGGTGAGCGAGGAGAAGGGATGTGTTCCAGAGCTCTGGACCATGTTAACTACAATATCCACTAACACCAATCTAACCGTGAGTCCACTGGTCATGTGCAATCTTTTCAGGAACCCGGCCCTGGTGGCCAAGATGGTTGCAACTATCGATCAGCTTACCCGCGGGAGGGTCTACCTAGGAGTAGGAGCGGGCTGGTGGGAAGATGAATTCAAAGCTTATGGATACCCATGGCTCTCTCCAAAGAAGAGGGTTGACAGAGCCATCGAATCCACCGAGATCATCAAAAGACTTTGGTCCCAGGATACGGTTAACTACGACGGAGATTTCTGGAACCTCGAAAACTGTAATCTCGTGCCCAGGCCGTACTCGGATCCACATCCCCTTATATGGAATGGTGGCTCAGGGCCTAGAATGCTGAAGATGACGGGCCAGCTTTGCGATGGGTGGACCACCCCGATCTCCGATCCGGATGATTTTGAGGAGAAGAAGAAATTCATACTCAAACATTCGGATGAGTCCGATAAGTTATTTGCCCATTTCTTCCAAATGGGTCCCTCCGGCCTCGGTGTTGACGAGGCGAGGGTCAGAATTGAGAACTTGATGGATCTGGGTGTTACCCATTTCATAGTAATCCTCAGACCGGACACCGAAAACCTCAGTATGCTAGATCAATGTAAGGATCTTATAGCGGAGTTCAGGTAGAACTAGATAATTCCGGCCTGGGTCAGTCCCCAGTAAGTAGCCCATGCCAGGAGAGCCAGGGCGACCCAGCCAACATATATGTGGATCTTTCTCAGGGCCATCTTGGCCTTCCGCACCCTGGTCACAATCTCTCCTAGAATCAGATTTGCTATCACCGCCACCGTGGCTGCTAATCCCACATAGGAATGGGGAACCCTGATATGTCCACTGCCCCACTCTTCCACCATATATATCCCTATCACAAGTCCTGCAATGACGGCGATCGATTGCGCGTAGGCAAAATATTTGTGAGCCTTAAACCACCACCGGTGCCCTTTAAGATAAATCATTACCACCGAAGCCATGCCCAGGCCGAATGCAAACCCCGTTGTTATGGCGTGCAGTATCCAGAGCTCCAAGCCACCATCAGGGCTTTCATCCGAGTCTATAACTAGCTCACGGGTCCCGGAACCGCCGAAGCTGCAATCAACCGTTATCTCGAATGTATCACCGGCCTCCGCCGCCACCTCATATCTATATATGAAACTGTCGTCAGTGGGCTGGGATGAATAATTCTCGGTTAGGTAGATATCTCCATTCCTCCTTATCTCCGTGTAGTTTAGGAAATGAGCCGGGCTTGAGACTAAATGAGTGTACTCGACCACTATTTCGCCCGCTTTCTGATCATATGATACGGTCATGCTGGAGGGTGGATGGCCCAAGACAGGCCATACGAAAAGTATTGCTGCCGATAATATGAATAATCGATTTCTCAGATCATGGAGGTGATAGCTTGCCACCTTCATCATGCCCCCGGTACCAATCCTCCCTGAGCCTTTTCTTTAAACTGATAATGCTTTTGGACCTCGTACATTTATCCGAAAAGCTTAGCCGCTGTTAATTATTTCCCGGCTATAGCAATAGGTCCAGTCAACGACCTTGTACCCCATATTTGTGTAGAACAGGAATGCCCTGTAATTCTTGCTGTCGGTGCTGATTGAGGCGGTGTTATAGCCGGCACCATGCATCTCATTCAGTGCGGTGGACAGAAGGCACCGGCCCAAACCCCTTCCCTGGTATTCATCATTCACACCTATCCACTCCGTGAAAAACCAGCCCTGGAGTATTTCAGAATCCGAAAATTCTCCGCAGGAGATGCAGCTACATTTGCCTATCTCCTCTCCCTTGCTCATTGCCCTTACTACTAGTCCAGGTCGAACTCCACGGCCCGGTTTCCACTCCAATTCGATATCATGATCTACATCCGTGGTTCCAGGAGAAACCGGGGTGAAATTACGCCAATCCATAAAAACCTCGCCTTTATAACGTCGGTAGCCGTTAACCCCCAGTATGGCTTCCACATGTCCCAAAAGACTTGACAAATAAGCGTGTTTGAAGCAGTAAAATGGATACCGATATCTAAAATGGAAAGCGACCACCCTTTGAACTCCGTGACACGAGAAGTACTCATCCACGTTATCCAGGAGTTCCTGGCCTACCTTTCTGAATCCTGGTCGATACCAGTAGAATCTAAGAGCTCCCTGATCACCCCCTTTTTTCCGTTTTTCGAGTGCACAGTGGGCAAAGCCCAAAAATCGCCCTCCTGCCCTGGCTAAAAACACCACCTGGGAATGCATTTTATCTCCTTTACCGGAGCATATTTCGGAGGTAAATCTATCAACATCCACGGGATAGCAGTGAGGAACATCCTCAACCGCCTCGTTGTACAGGGAACACATGTCCCCTGCCATACGGGACTCGTACCTCAAAATTGCCAACTGCTCACCTCAAAAGTCCAGGGTTCTGGTCACGACTCCCCTATATATTTGAATACAAATACATCGTTCTCAGGGCAGGGTCAATACATAATATGTGGAAGTACCTGCCATCAGCCTGTGGCCTATACTCTTAGGAATTACCCGGGAAATGATCTATTCCCTTGCCGCCAAGGCGCTACAACCCGGGGCATCCTCCTTAGAATCCGCTAGATCCATGAGGAAGTCCGGATAGCTTCCACCAGCATCCTCGGTTGCGATATCGAATAGTTCCTTAATTACCCCGGGGTTCTCATCCGCAACGTTTTCCTCGAATGGATTATCCCTTCCCAGATCCTGGAGGAAAGGCCCCTTGCCGTTTACCTTGCAGTTGAACCACCACTTGTCGTTCACCACGGTAACCGCCGAGCCCCAAGCCACGGTAACGTGATCCCTGGGACCGGGTTCGTCATCGAGGGCCTTTTCGAAGAATAATCTTCCATCAATTGGTTCAGGAGGTTCGACACCCGCAAAACGAAGTATCTCAGCGGTGATATCCGTATGCTGAACCATATTGTCCCTTCTTTCCCCCGCTCCCTTGCCCTCAGGATGCCTGACCATCAATGGTACATCAAAGACCTCCCGGGAGGAGGGATATCCACGTTTGCCCATGTAATTCCTGTCACCTATAGAGTGACCGTGATCGGCCGTGAACAGAATTACCGTGTCCTCCAGCAAACCCAATACGCGGAGAGATTCCATGAAATATCCAAACCACCTATCACAGAAGGAAACCAGGCCGCTATAGTTGGCTTGGGTACGGTACAGAAGATCGGAACCCAGGTCGGATGTGTCGGAATAGCCGGATTTCACCTGTTCCTGACCTCCATTTTCACTGTACATCTGCCTGTAATGGGAGGGGACCAGCCACGGCTCGTGGGGATCAAATGACTCCACGGTGAGGAAGAATTTGTCCGCATCCTGGTTCTGTTCCAGCCACAAGGCGGATTCCTTCAATACCCTGGCAGCAAAGAAGTCCTCCTCCTTATTTCTCCCATGGATATTCATTATGCACTGCTGTATGAAGTCCACAGTGTTGGGATTTTGCATATCCCTAGGCAGCCAATAATCCAGCTCCTCCTGGGTAAGTTTTGGCCCTGAACGATAGGGGTCCTTCTCCTGACCTCTAAGGAATTTCCACTGGTCAAAGCCTCTCCAGAAGTTCTTGGAAGGCTTGAACATGTGATAGACATCTGATATGAGGCCCGTCCTGTACCCAGCTTCTCTCAACATCTCAGCCAGAGTGGCCTGATCCTCGCGTATGGGTCCCCATCCCGGGGCCCCAACGAAGTCTCCCTTTAGCCGGAAATCGCCATTGAAGAAGGGATATACCCTCTGGCCGGTGTACATTGCGCGACGGGCAGGGAGTGTGGGCAGGGATTCGGGAAAGGCCCGGTCCATGACGAGGGATTCCTTTGCGAACTCGTCAAAGTGGGGTGTTTTAATCTTCCCCCAGGGGGGAGATCCATATGTGCCAACGCTATCCTTTCGCAGTGAATCAAAGACAACCAGTATAACGTTCACGGGAATACCTCAATATTCAGTTCTATTATCTACATACATGGGCTTTTGAATGTACTCTTACTTTGCCCCCTCAAAGCGATACCCCTATTAGAAAAAATGAAGTAATTCAAATTTAGGAGATGATAATCTATTTACAATTTCAGGTTATTGAGTTAAGGGATACTCACCATATTCTCTTGCCGTAGAATAGGCTGCGATCAGCGATTCCGGGGATACATTTGGCTGAACGTTATGCACCTGGTTGAAGACGAACCCTCCGCCTTCTGCGAAAACGGAGATATTGTCCTTCACATGCCTTCTAACTACATCCACCGGTTCATATCCCAAAACGTTCTGGGTATCGGCCCCTCCACCCCAGAAGGTAAGTTGTTCACCGAATTCCTTCTTCAGGTTATCTGGATCCATTCTGGCGGCCGATATCTGAACCGGGTTGATGATATCCAGGCCGGCATCAACTATATCGGGTAGAAGGTCATAGATCGACCCGCATGAATGTAGAAAGGTGAAGCAATCGGTGTGCTTCTTCACATAGGTAAACATCTCCTCATGGCAGGGTTTCAGTACTTCTCGATAGGTTTCAGGTGATATCTGGGGACCCATCTGCATGCCTAGATCATCGCCAAAGCCCAGGATCTGAACGTGATTACCAACCGCCTTGACCAATTTTTTGACCTTGTCCATGTTCACTTCCATCATCCTGTCCAGCAGAGCCTCGGTAATGTTCCTTCTCTTAGTAACATCGAAAAGCCAGTTCTTCCACCCTCTAAGTCCCTGACCCCATTCATGGACACCACCCAGCCCCATTAGGTGCAGAGCATAATCCGTCTCCCGATGGAGGTATTTAGCCTTTCTTTTCAGGTGCTGGACGGCGTCATCGGATATTTTCATCCCTTCCCAATCGATATCCTTTATCTCAGAGGTATTCTTCATATCCTCTAGAGGGTGGTATACCCCATCGAAATAGAAACCGTCCTCTGGCATTCTGGCCACGATTCTGCCTTCCTTGTTTCTCTTTACATAGCCACCGCCAGGGGCTGGCTCCGGATTAAAGTTTGCGGGAACCTCTACCCGGGTCTCGTCTCGCAGCTTCCACCTTTTCCATTTCCCGCCGTTTGGCCCCGCCGGCGGTAGACTGCGTTTCAAATCCAGGACATCGACACCTAACAGGTCGAGTATGGCCTGCTCCGGCTCTGCGAGTTGTTGCCCCGTGTCGTATACGCGAATAGTCCCTTTTTCCATCCCTAGATACCGTTTAAGTTGGGTATAGGCCAAAGCCGTAATACCAGTGGAACCCATGGACCCGAAATCTACCGGTACCCGATCCGGTTCCTCGTGTCCGGCAGCGATTATCACCCTTTCCCGACTGGTCATTTCTCCAGATATGGGATTCTCATTATTTGCCATAAGATTTCAACCCAGCGCGGGCTATTTCCCCCCGTATCTTTTCTTCAAGCCTTCATGGACGCTTCCGTCCGGTAACACATAGCTCGGTGAGACATAACCTTCCCCCTCAAATCTCTTCTTCCGGACGCACCCTTTGCCTCCATTCCAGCAGTAATCCTCCACCCATTTCTTGTCGATCAAACCCTTATCGTAAGCCCTCTTCATGGCAGAGGTCGCATTATACCACTTACAGACATCCGTCATGTTATCACGCCGCCTGGGCTCTACTGATTCAAATATGTACTACCTGCTCCTCCGGGAATCAGGGGCATATATCAAAAAACCAAAACCCTGAAAGGCTAATCGAGGCCGTCTTCCCTCGACATCTCCAGTTTTGTGGTACTTACAGCACGGTATAGCCGGCGGCGCACCATCAAACTCCACACCACAAATCCCGATAGGAAAAGTACAGAAGACAGGGTCAGCCATTCGATGGTGTATACCCACACAAATGCCCTTTCCTTCTCCTTCCTGGCAAGTTTTTCAACCTGGGGGAGCATCTCCAGAGCAGAGCTGATGGTTGACTGGCTCTCCACAAATCTGTGATCCAGGTACTGATCAGAGGCCAGGGCGTATACCTCCTCTACCTCAATTATCTCTTCCTGAAGTTGTTCAGTATTGGCCCCGAACTTATCGATGAAATCCTTGAGGGAAAGTAGAATTCCCATCCTGGATCTGAAATCCGATAAATCATATTTGACTCTATGGAAAACCTCAACATCCTCAATAAGTTCAGTTTTTGATATCCAAAATATCATATTCATCAGGATCTCTGGCGAATACTTGTTTTCGCCAGTAACTCTCTTTGGATACTCCAACCAACCAAGAGGTATCTTGGCCCCGGTAGATATGGCCCTGCCCTCCCCGAATTCCCAACAGGCGATGAAATCCTCTCTTGACGGGAATCCACCATGCTGCCAGGCCAGCACATCGGACCCTTGCCTCGAGATCATCAATCGGGCAACGTTTCCAGGCTCATAGACCTCCTCCACACCAAAGGGCACGAAAATCGTTAGGATCGGCTCTGGATATTCCTTGTTTATCTCCACGTTGAACCCCGGATTCCTCAGTTCTGGGCCCCTGGCAATGACTCCCGGAGCGTCATTAGGGAAGGCGTTCCAGCCCACTCCATTTGCCCAGGCCTCGGCTATGCCCGGCACTTGGCTGAAGATACTACTTCCGCTGATCCCACCTCCACCGTCGAAGATCATATCATGAACCCATTTGTCCTGTTTTGTTGTGAAGAGGTAATAGGCCGGTGAGAGGATCATTATGGCGTCATAAGATTGCATGTTCTGGTATGTCCGTGGAAAATATAATCTTATCAATTTGCGGATCTGGTCATCCCCTAGCTGTCCACTACGGGATATGACCATGGTGCTTTCTACCGCGGGTTCTCCACGAAAGAATTTTGTCAGCATGCCGACCCTACTATTACGTATGAGTATTAGCAGCTGTATCTTCTCTTCACCAAAACAAATTGGAGATAGCAAAAAGAATAAAATTACACAAATTGCTGCAAATCTGATTAGTCGAATTTATGTCACCCGGGTATGGTTCGACGAACACTTTCCTCATATTTATTGATTTGGGTGCTGTTATTTGAGCTGTTAACGTCTTTCTATTGCTGACAAATCATAGTCATGGCTAGAACAAAACCCCTCTACTATCCTCAGCATTTCCTATCCCTACGCCCAGGTCCTGTTCCGTAAGTTCTTTTCCCTTGTTCTTATCCTCAAATCTTATCCGGGTGAGAAGTGCAGGAAACTGTCCATAATCAAATCTCACCGGTATGAAGCCCCATTTCTTCTTTCTAAATTTCCAGACCGTCTTTGAATAGGGCTCCACCGAGAATTCCAGGGATTTTCCGTTCTCCTCCGTTCTAACGTGGAATACCGGCAAATCCCCCTCGACCTTCTCTACGTTAATTCCCCCGAAACGATGTAACTCCTTACCATCATAGAAGGAAACATCCTTCTTCACCGATTTACCAAAGATTCGTGGATTGAAGTAAGTCAAACATGCTTCATTCCTAAAATGAAAAATGCCCCAGTACCATGGAACTGCGGGAGCGCCTAAAAGAACCTTCTGAAAATAGCAGCTCCCTCCAATGGTCTCTCCATCCATCTTTGCAGTGAGATCCATGCGGTTGATTCCAGTCATCTCGTATCCATAGCCAAGCCATTTATGGGCCTTCTCCCATGGCCAAACGAACTCATGCTCGTTATCCAGGATTTCGGCTCGAAATTCCATGTTCTCATTCATGACTACATGGAAACTGCCATCTACGATACGGAATGCCGTATGCGGGGATTCCGTTTTTAAGCCTGTACTACCCAAATCTATCTTCACCTGGTCCAAGAGAATCTCGTGCTTCATCCTGCTACCATCATAATACCACGCTGCAACTCCACCGTGCATGAACCCATCGTCCCTTAGCGGCTCATCCACGCCCATTACCTTGCCATTACACTTCAGCCCACCATCGTTCTTCGTTGACCAAAGGATCCCGACCTGTCTGGGAATACCATCCTCCTCCATGGGATCCATAAAGAAGAGCCAAAACCACCAAAGCCAACCCTTGGCTTCGCTAATAGTGAATATTCTCTGTATAGTATGTTTACTATGATTGGTATCGTTGACTTTATCCATCCTACCGACCGTCCTGGAAATATCATCGAAATTGATTTATAGTGAACAGCTATTCAGTTCTATTCAATTTTCAATATCGGTAATGCCAACCCCAACTTTCAACAAGCCCTATTGGCCTGACAGGCCGAGTATCTGGCGGTTTTTCACACCTTTCATTGCTGAAATATAAAACTGAGCCATCTAGAGGGGCATCGTCACGTGAATAAATCGCATCAACCGGTCGTATTGATCCCTATAATTATTATTATCCGGGGAACGAATGAGATTAACCTTGGTGATTAACACGCCAACATCGGTGACAGCACATGGTGGAGTAGGCGAGGTGGGGGGCAATAAGTTCCTTCTAGAAACGGCCTCGTCCTCCGTTTTTCTTGACTTTGGACAGAGCTTCGGTGAGGAGAAGAAATTTTTCGATCTACCTTTCATCCGGCCTAGAAACGAAAGGGTACTCAGAACCCTAAACATCTTGCCCGAAATGCAAGGGAGCTTCTACAAGGATGCAACAACGAGCACACCCTCCAAAGTCGACGCTATGCTCATAAGCCATGCCCATCTTGATCATTATGGATATTCCAGATATGTTTCCGACAGCATCCCCCTGGTGACCGGCCCCGCCACTGAGAGAATTATCGTAGCCAGGGAGGAAACCAGCGGAGGATACAAAAAGGACTACAAAATTGCCAACTGCTCCAAGAGAAATGGGCACGAGGTATACAAGAAC
The DNA here is from genome assembly GCA_964621445.1 of Hadarchaeota archaeon (SeqCode). Lineage (GTDB taxonomy): Archaea > CAYQAE01 > CAYQAE01 > CAYVLA01 > CAYVLA01 > CAZUNO01. The sequence continues at coordinate 44,545 of CAZUNO010000021.1, forward strand.
TTCATCACCGCTAGGACCGGTCAGAAAATGGAGTTGGGGGATTTTGAAATATATCCCATCCATGTCGACCATTCCATTCCAGCCGCATACGGGTTCATCTTGAACACTCCCGAAGCCACCATAGCCTATACCGGTGATCTCAGGAAACACGGCACGGTATCTCGGTTCACTTCTGATTTCGCCCGGGAAGCCAGCGAGGCAGATCCTGATCTATTGCTTGTTGACTGCACCCATCTCCCAGAGTCCAAAATTAGCAGTGAGGAAAGGGTCGAGAAGGAGGCCAGGAACCTCATATCTAGTACCAAGAACTTGGTGATGGTGGGGTTTGGCAGTGGGGACCTTGATAGGATGCGTAGCTTCTACAACGCTGCCCGGCAGTCGGATAGGATGTTAGCGGTCTCCACCAAGCAGGCGGCAATTTTGGAGGCCGTGAGACCGGATTCCCGCCTGGATATCGTTAATCTTTCGGATCCAAATGTGGCCATCTTCCTCCGAGAAAAGGAAAGACCCAGACAGTGGGAGAGAGAGATTATGGAAAGGTACCCCAACTGTTGCGTTAGGGGAGAGGACATATCCCGGGAGCAGGATAGGTATGTACTCGTGGCCTCCCTGTTCGACATGAACGAGAGCCTGACCATAACCCCTGAGCCCGATAGCCTCTACATCTTATCCAGTGCCGACCCATTCGACGAGGAGGGTGAGATATCAAAATCCAAGCTCATGGCCTGGCTCGAGGTTCTGGGAATGCCCTGTGTCCAAATACATGCCTCGGGGCATATGTCCGGTCCTGAAATACGTGAATTCGTAGAAGGGGTGAACCCCCGAATTACGGTGCCCATACACACCGAAAAACCCGAACTGGCGTCAATATACCTCTCCCAGCTGGACACCGATGTCAGGGTCCTGGAAAAAGGGGAAGGGCTTCAGGTACCATAACCAATGGAATCCTGGCCCTCTAAGCTATAACAGTAACAATGACATCAGCGCCGCCGCTCCCAGGCAGATGGAGGTGGGCCAGATTAACCTACGAAGGTATGCCTCTAACGAGGTGTCGAAGTAGTTCAGGGAGATCGATACACAGGGATGTACGGGTGTGATTATGTAACCAAGGAAGATGCTGAAGTATGTGATCGCGAATGATAATGGGGGCATTGAGCTTAATCCAAAACGGGCCAGGAAGACGGGAATCACAATTGATGCCGGAGCCTGGATGCGACCAGTGGCGAAACCGAGGAGAAACGAAATCAGAACTAACAGCACCGGAAGAGGAATATTCAGATCCGCTATGGCCTCCGGCGCTCCAGAGGCCTTGAAGACATTAAGGAACGCAAACATTCCCAGGATTATAAGGGAAAAATTCCATGGTTCCATGTCCTTTGCAACTTCCACCAGGGTTCCGGGACCGTAGGAAGCTGCAAGAACCGCTCCGGCGAAGCTGATAAGTACACCGCCCAGGGTAGCGTACTCGCTAACCTGCAGATCCATGAAGATCTTCAGGACTAAATCGGCCAAAGGAGCTACAAGTATGATGGAAAGGGGGATCAAAAGCCCTGAAAGGGAGAATTCTCCCGAATATCCCATTCTTTCCTGAGCGCTACGGACCGTGAAATAGTAACCGGTGAAGAGGGTGAGAATGAAGAAGGGAACCAGATAGGGAAGTATCCCGTATACTTCCAAGCCCGCGATCTTTGCCGAAGCTATAAGAGCTGGAGCCAGTGGGTATATCAGGAAAAGGACGTGTCGAAACCATACATTGAGTGCCGCTTTGTTATCTCCCGACAGTTCAGTCCCGCCTTCATCCACCATCGGTGCGGAAAGCAGGGCTCCCCCTGGCATGGGCAACATGCCAAGCAACGCCGGGGATGATATCAGGAAGGCCTTTTTGCCAATTCTCATGTTCTTAACAAGATCCCCCATCCCGCCACTTCTCTGGAGCACTCCCCCAATCATTGCGATTGTGGCTACCACCACGGCCAGGGCGATGACGGAGGGATCAGAAAAGGTCAATAAAAGCTGTCCAAGAAAGTTCTCAAAGGATAATGCGATTAGACCCAGTGCCGCGGCCGCTGCAAACATGGCAATGAATAGATTACGCTGGGCCACGTAGAAAAGAAGAGCTAGCGAAAGCACCAATCCAATCCATAGACTCATATCGACCATCTAAGCTTGGAAATAACTTACTAAGTACCCGTCGCTCCGGAGAAGCGTTTCATAGCACCATCTTATCTCTTGAAATAGATTGGACTTGACCAAGCCCCATGGCCATCAATCTGTAATACCCTGATCCAGTATCCATGGGTACCGGAAGGGGGAGTCGGGTCCCGGTACCAGAATTCAACTGAATCCGGCCTATTCCTAGGGGAAGATAGGGAGATGGCAAGTTCCATGTTCAGTCCTCCGGCACCGAATTTTCGAGGGCCTTCTTGGAGTTCTTTAACTCCCACCTCCTTGGTTATTTGTTCTGATTCAAAAGATAGGCGCGGGCTCTGGCCTGCCAGCTTTAGAAATGCACCAACAGGGTCTCCGGCCGTAGTAGTTTCAAAACATATCTCATTATCCGAAACTTTACTTACTATATCGCCTTCCCGCTGGAAACCAAGACGGACCATATCAACTATCCTTCCTCCAGTTACTCGAATTCTTCCCTCCCATCTTGCTCTCTTATTCCTGGATCTCACCCGGAGTCCCGACCAATGTATCCTGACCCATTGATTTGATGAATCATCCGAAAATGGATATCGATAGATGACCTCATCGTCCCTTAGGACCTCAACATCCAGTAATGGTGAGGTACCCAGAATACCAGCAGATACCTCCACCGGCACCTTGCCCTCCACAATATCTCCCATCATGTAGTTCCCCGATTTTACATCCAATACAATTCTCTCCCCGGTGGTGGCGTAGCAATGACGGGACTTCAGGGCCTGCCATATCTTCTCACGTTCCAGGCTGGAGGCATATATCGCGGTTAAACCGCCAAAGAGGTCAAGCCTTACGGTACCCCTGACCCCACCTCTTCTCACAGGAGGTGACCATCCCGGGCGACCGGAGTGGTCATCGCTACCTGCGACTATACCTATAACCAAACCCTTTCTCAGTGCCTCCTTTGCCAGCCACTCAAAGGTACCGTGGTTGGAGTGTATCTCTACTAACCCGCATATTTCGGGATCCCAGAAATCCAGGTTAGTATACCTACCACCGACGTGGGAGATTGCCATCACGTCCTCGCGATTCCTGAACTGGGTCCAAAGTTCAGATATTGGACAGAACTCCCTCTCGCATTCTGCATCTTCAACCTGCCAAAGGGAACTTCTTCTTATCTCTTGATCATCCTTTAGAAACAGGATATTATGGTCACCGCCGGATGGAGTAAGACCTGACCACTCATATCCGAGAAAGGTTACAAAACTTCCCGGCTGGTTGAAAATTCGCGTTTTGTCACAGACCTCCTCCCAAATTCTCGGTGTAACCTGGAGGTCGTTTCCCTGCCAACTTGTAACATCAACCAAAGCCCTGTCCTGGGCATAACGGAAATACTCCTCCAGGGTTCCGGTGCCAATGGTGTCCTCAGTTTGCCCGTGGAGATCTGCCCACCATAGCAGCTCGGGTCCCTCATATACCCTTATTGGATTGCTACAGCCTAGCAGTCCCTTGCAGCGGATTTGGAGCGTGAAATCTCCCTCCTTCTCAAATTTAACCTTACCTGCCAAGGTATCTCCCGGTTCCAGTTTGAATGTTCTTGAAGGAAACGCAGAGGGACATGAGTCAGCTTCCACTTCTCCTTCAAAATCTCTCAGCGGATTTCCGAATCTATCCAGAGCACGAATCCTTACGGGAATTTCCTCCTCTGGGCGGGCAAGTGAAGGTGTTATGGCATCTAACTCCACAGCTTCTCCAGGTTCTATGCAAATGGTGGGGTTCTCGCTCAAGGGTCGATACTTCCTGGTCCCGAAGGGATCCACAAGGACCTTAAACTCGTGACCCGTCTCCGGGAAGGATTGAAGACTCCAGCCCGGAGAGCCCTGCTCCATGTCACCCAGGACAACTCTAACCAGGTCCCCGGGCGTGAGGGACCCATCACAGGCCTTGATTACCAGTGCGCCTCTCCATGGACGGATCCATCGCCATGGGTCGTAGTCAACCTCTACTCGGGCCTCACCCGAAGTTGAGGCGGTTACATATCCCGGGCCCTTTGGGTCCCCAGTCTGTAATGGCCCTGCATCGGTCATATCCCGCTGAGCAATAAGTAGCGAGCCGCCATCATCCATTCCGTAACCGCCGACTGTATAGGTTATCACCCATTCTCCCGTCTCGCCCACCGTGAATGATCCACTGGGCTGAATTGTGGCCTCTCCAAGATCTTTCAAATTATCATTTCCTAAGTTTTATTTTCTCTCCTGTCTTGAACTGAGTCTGGAGGATCGGACTTTAACATAGAGTTTTTTCTTCACCATCATGCTCCAAAGAACGGTTCCCGATATCAGGAAGGCCGCAGTAACAACGCACCACTCAGTGACATAGATCCAGAGCAGAGCATTGTCCTTGGCCTTCACCGACTCATCGAGGATCCTATCTTGCTCGGTCCTGGCTTCCTCCATGAGCTGCAGGCATTTCTCGTAATCCTCCCCCAAATATGCCTCATTGGCCTGAGCTTTGATTCCGGACAATTGATCCATGCGGTGATATAGCGTTTTCATATTCCCACCAAATCCCTCCACGAATGCCAGTGTGGAGATCAGTATGGAATCCGTCCTCTGATACTCGGTAAAGATCGACATCATATTCTGGAAAAGCAGGTGTTCCTCTGGAAGCCTCCTCCCCGATGTCCTGTAGGCCAGATAGATCATTGCCTGGGAGAATATGGGCCAGTCATTTGACCATGGCATTACCCCATTCGGAAACTTGCTGGCAAAGCAAAGCACCGAACCCTCATTTAACTCCCAGAAGGTCATGAGCGGCCAATCAATCGATTCCGTAGGTTCCTCCATAACCGCCCATACCTCACTCCCTTCCTTCGGTATCTGCATATCGAGATTTGCCAGAGGGGGCGAACTCTCCCAAGGCAAAGCCTTCATTAGCTCCTCATCCTCGTCACTAATGCGCAATCTAAAGGACCCGTACTTATATCCCCTATCAGTATCGGTAGAAGCGGGCAATATCTCAGCCACGGTGGTTTCCGTCCAGGAAAGGGGATGAGAACTACCTAGGCTTCTACCAATGCTTCCTAACCAAAGGTAATCCATTCCCTCATATAGGACCGAATCAGAAAACCAATTTATCCAGTCCGATCGAAAAACCGTTTTATCCGCGTCACTGCTCAGGATTAGATCGTAATTTCTGACCAAACTGTCGTAGGTTCTCGGCATATATATTCTAAGAAATCGTTTAGCACTTTCCGAACTGCCAACATATCCCGGTCTTGTGGGAACCAGGGTAGTATCTATAGCTGGGTCCGTTTCAATAACCGCGTAGCTATTCCTGCCACCGTATTGCTCGATAACATCTCCGAAACAAAATACCCTTATCCTACGGGATTCACTCCCAAATGATCCCGGGACTAGCAATATTGATGCATGTATGATAATAACCAGCGCGAACAGCTTTGACGCATCTGACAATTCATGTTCACCATTCGATTCAAGCTAAATCTCAATCAACTCATCTTGCAGGGCGGTTATAATTGTATTTCTCGAACCTCGGACCCTCGAACCCCTTGCACATATTAGTAATCCATTTGCCTTAGGATTAGACCCAAAATGACACCCAAAGACAGTACCCAATCCACAGGTAGGACCGAGAATTCTGGGGATGAGAGGCCAAATATCATATTCATCATCACTGACCAGCAGAGAGCGAGTACCGTAAGCTGCTACGGACGAAATGAGAAGTCCCATACTCCGGCCATAGATAGACTTGCTAGAAGAGGTATTAGGTTCAACTCCTGCTATTCATCCCAACCCGTCTGTTCCCCTAGCCGATCCAGCATAATTACCGGTTTATATCCAAACGCAACAAGTGTTTTTGACAATTGTACTCCAAAAACCAAGTACTTTCTACCATCCGACCTTTTCTCCTGGTTGAGGGAAATCCACGATGCGGGCTATAGAACATCCTATATCGGAAAATGGCACCTTGGATGTGACCGTGAGCCCATTCCTGATTACTTCGATGTCTGGCACGGCTTTGAAACGCTGTGGGGACACTGGATCGTGAACGAACCCAAATTTTACAAACCTGGAGAGGTCCAGCCCAGAAATGAAAACCAACCGAAGATAGGGCATATACCCGAGCAGGAAGACGCGCGTTACCGCACTGATGAGGAAACTGACTTCGCAATAGATTTCATAAAGCGAAATCGAAAAGATAGATTCGCTTGCATGCTATCCTTCTACCCTCCGCACGGGCCAAAGACCGCCCCAGCCGAGGACATCGACTTCTGCGAGGACCGGATCGAACCCAAGGAACAGGCCATATACCACGCCATGGTCCACCGTATAGACTATAATGTAGGTAGGGTTCTCAATGCGGTGGATTCATACGGCCTGCGGGATAACACGATCATCATATTTACCTCCGACCATGGAGAGAATTACCCCCTAAAATGGAATGAACACGGTAAACGGCTCTGCTATGACCAGGCCTCAAACGTTCCCTTCATTATTAGCTGGCCGGCCCATCTCCCACAGGGAGAGGTCATTGATCGTGTAATTAGCAACGTTGATTTTGCCCCCACCCTGCTGGACCTTTGCGATCTTGACTGGCCAGACAATCTCCATGGCAAGAGTGCAAGGGGATTGATGGAAGGCGACCCCAGAGATTGGCACCAAGATATCATGATACAGAACAACCCATACCGCAGCTGGGACGGGGAGAAAAAGGATATGCGAGAGCGCTGCGTAGTCGCAGACGAATGGAAACTAATCGTTAACAATATGAGGCCACCAGAGCTATTTCGACGAGAGGATGAGGAAACCCCAGCTAACAATGTCTATGCTGAAAAGGAGAACCGGGAAGTCGTTGAGCATCTGATCCACAGGCTACGATACTGGGGAAACAAGACAGGTGATGATCTCACTGGCAGGATACTTCAACAGTGGACCTGAAATTATTCAAAACCGGGAACCCAACCAGGAATAGTCCTTGTAGATTCATCCCTCGCTAGCTCTACGCATCACCAATTCCGCGTGTAGAGTCACCCATCTGTCGATCTCTGATCGTCCACCCATGCTCTTCCAGGTCCGTCTCTTATAGGGACTTGATCCTTTCCAGGTGCCCTTCTTGAGTCTCCTCGAATTCAACCACTCAATTGCAGGTCTGGCCCCTGGATTCCCCAGCTCTCCCAGATCATCCAAGACGCGCAACACGAACAGAGGGTCGGAGGTAGCGAAGTCCGGGAAATTAAGGCGGTTCCAGTGCTCCAGGCTACTTTTTGACCTAAATCTCTCCCAAGGGCCATCCATTATATGGTGATCCTCCAGGAGGAATTTAAGGCCACTGGAAATCGTATCCTCAACTCTCCCAGTCCTGAGTTCGTCTGGAAGCGCTGCCATCCCCCATAATCCACGTATCACCCCGTAAACGCAAGGGCAATCACAGCCCGGACAGACCCATTCGGTCTCCAACGCTCTATACTCCATGTCATTAATTACCGATTTTACCCGGGGATCCAGGATAAGACCAGCATGCCCAACATATCGAAGAAGGTTGCCCAAGAAACATGGAGCCTTTATTTGGCCCATCTTTATGGCCTCGGGGGAGGTATCGCCGATGATAGTCAACATGAAATCGGCGCCTTTCCTAAAATTTTGGTCTTCTCCATCGATGGCTAGCTCGTTGAGAAGATGTAGACTCCAATGGGTGCTCCTGTATTTAGGGGAGTAATAATTGTGCCGGGTGAAGCGGCTTTGGGACATTATTGTTTGTGTTTTGGGTTGATGGTTGTTTGTAGGTCTTG
>CAZUNO010000022.1:0-3912 GCA_964621445.1 Hadarchaeota archaeon (SeqCode)
TGGTTGAAAACGAAAACGGAATCTTCATGACCTACTCCCGAGGAGGGCATCACCCCCCCGGCACCGCCGAGGTGTTCTGGAGCCTGTTGAGAAGCACCGATGGAGGAAAGACCTTCGATCTCATCTACACTCCACGTCTTCCAGCCGGAATTCCGGCACTGGAAACCGACGATCATGGCAACGTACACCTAATCTCCCACGACCCCTTGGCCTCCAACCCGCCCTGGTACCATTACCGGTTTCTGGCCAGGCGGAACTACTCCGATCCCCTGATGACCAGGACCGATGGAGTATCCCTGGCCCAGAAATACTGCACCTTCCACGATCCCAAGACGGGTAGGATGTACCTTTTCCCCAACCAGGGCACCCTTATCGTTCTCAACTCAACCACCGGAAAGCTCATGGACAGGAAGACCTACGCTGGCAGCCAGGGGACCCAGGCATTCCTTCAGTACCCCCATGCCTACGTACATAATGGCACCCTATATCATGCCTGGACCACCCAGCACTGGAAGGGAGGAATGGACTACGTTTACTGGGATATACACTTCGCCTGGAGTCCCGATGGCGGGGGTACATGGAGCAAGGCCGACGGGAGCCAGCTGGAAACCCCCTTCTCCCCTGATAACGCGGGCCCAACCGACAACCTCGTGCCCAGAGAGGAATTCAACTACCACACCTGGCTCAATACCATGACCTACAAGGAGGGCAAGGTACACCTGGCCTACTACTCGGACCTCCCCAAACGCCACTGGATACATGTACGCATAGATATGGCCACCGGAGAGATAGACAGGAGAGATGCCACCGGGGAGACCATAACCCTGAGGGGCAACGGCGGTTTCTTCGCCACCGCCCCCGGGAAACCGCTGTACATGGTGAGCACCAACAGGACCCATATCTGCGCCCTGGTCAGCCATGATAACGGGGAGACCTGGCAAGACGCCGCGGTGAGCGAAAAATCATGGAACTACTGTGTATATGTCTTCGGCCACAGGAAGATCGCCTCAAATGGTATCACGGGATGCTTCACCGGACGCGACCAAAACGGAGAGTACGGGGTCTACTTCCTCAGGATACCGCTTTCCGAGGAGCAAAAACCGGAAAGACCCGATTTCGGATTCACGGTGAAGCCCTCACGGGTTGACATCCTGCAGGGAGAGTCCCGGGCCGCGTACCTTACCATAACCGCCGAGGAATCCTTCAAGGAGAAGGTTCTCCTATCGGCAAGTCCGATTCCCGGGGGAATGAACGTCACCTTTCACCCTTCATCAGGAAGCGGGGACCTGACCTCCATAATCAATATAGAGGCTAACAGTTCCGCTGCTGCTGGGCTATACGACATCCCGGTCACCGCCTCTGGAGGAGACGGGACCCGTAACTTCTCATTATTGGTCAACGTTTCCAGACCACCGCCCTCGCCGGATTTCAACCTCACACTGGAGCCCGCCGCAGCCTCCATGGCCCGCGGTGAGACGGCGATCTTTGAGGTGGGTATCCTGCCCTTCAACGATTTCACTGACTACTCCAGCCTATCCGCATCCGGGCTGCCCCCGGGAGCCTCGGCCTCTTTCGATCCCTCCTGGGGAAAGGCGCGATACACCTCAAACCTAACCCTCTCGCTGGAACATGAAACGCCTCCCGGGACCCACCGGGTAAACGTCACCGCCGTGGGAGGGGGGAACAGACATCATCATGTATTGGAATTAACGGTAAGAACCGCAATACCGGAGCCCTGCTTCATTGTTCAGGTCGGGATTCTGGCTTCATTTGCATTGTGGTTAGGGTTGAAAGGAAGGACAAGGTGACGATCCAAAATAACCTCTTAACTCCCCGGAAAATCTCTAATCCTCAAGGTAGGGATTTATAGAGGACAACCATCTTTTTCCAGTGATTCGAAAGAGGTTTACGAGATGCCGGAGAAGATGTTTGCTGCTGTGGTCACTGGTCATGGAAAACTTTCCATAAAAAATATGGAAACATCGAGGGCCAAAGAAGGGTTATCGATGAGGGTCTCCTACTGCGGCGTTTGCGGGAGCGACCGCAGACACTTCTCATCCGGCGATGTCCCCGAGGGAAGGATCATGGGGCACGAGGTGGTGGGCGAAATAATTGGGTCTGCGGATGACATCCAGCACTGGATCGGAAAAAGGGTCGCGGTTGCCCCCAGGATTAGCTGCGGGCGATGTGGACCATGCAATAGGGGATTTCCAAACCTGTGTGAGGAGGTCAGAACCCTGGGCTACGAGGTCCCAGGAGGATTCGCCCAGTACATGCACATACCCAGGGCCGCCCTGGAGGGCGGAAACCTGGTCGAGCTTCCCGAAAACCTGGACGGGACACTGGCCTCCCTCGCCGAGCCCCTTTCCTGCGTGATCAATGGGATGGAGCTCTCCAATATCCAGCCGGAAGACCGGGTTACCGTTATGGGAGCCGGGCCAATGGGCCTGATGTTCGTGATGATGGCCCAAGGGAAGGCCGAGGAGGTAATCGTGTTGGAGCCCGACCCCGAGCGCAGGGAGTTCTCGCTCCGCCACGGGGCGGACAGGGCCATCCCTCCCGGACCCCGTGGGTTGAAGGGATCGGACGTAACCATCATTGCCTGCTCAAACCCCGATGCCTACCGGCTGGCACTGAAACACGTCCCCAAGGGAAGCACGGTGAATGCCTTCGGCGGACTCCCGAAGGGCATAAAGATCGATTTAAACAGGATTCACTACCGGCAGCTCAGGATCCAGGGAACATCCGGTTCAACCCCCCAGCAGTTCAGGAGAGCGGTGGATGTCCTGGACCGGAATTCGAGGTTCGGTGATCTGATAACCGACGTCATATCATTCGATGGGCTCCAGGATGCCCTTTCCAGGGACCCCGAGCCCGGGGAACTGGTTCTAAAAACGGTTCTCGATCCCTGGATGGGCTAGGCTATTCCCCCTTCCACATGGATCTAACCGCTCGGGCCGATTCCTTGGGCCGGCGCTGGAGGTCAAAAAGCCCGTAGGCTATCCGGAATTCGTAGTCCCACTCGAATCTCCTGTGCACGTCGGAGTCCTGAAAGCACCATATGAAGCCTCCCGTGAATCCCGGCTCCTCCATAAGGCCTTCCCAGTAGTTACGGATCAAGGCCGCCTGGTAGGTCTCTCCGGGGAAGTAATCCGTCCTGAGTCCCCTGATGGCCCAGGACCCGAACTCGGTTATCAGGATGGGTTTTTCCGGGTTCTCCTGCCTGAGTTTCTCGAGCCTTTGGTGCATCTTGTCGGTGAGCTCGTTCAGGGACTCCACATGGGGGGTGCTGGAGCCTATGTATAGGTTTACCGCGGAGACATCGGTGTCCCTGAAGACCGGGTCCCCGGGCCAGCAGTTGCTGGCCTCCACCACCGGCCTGGTGGGGTCCAGTTGGTGGGCGAGCTCCACCAGCTCCAGGTTGCCATCTACCGTCATCTCGGTAAGCTGGTGGTATCTCTCAGTGTCCCTCCTGCTCTTGGTCATGTTCTCGTTGCTCACGCTCCACATGAAAACCGATGGGTGGTTGCCTAGGTACCCGACCATCTCCCTTAGTTGGCCCTTGGCAGCCTCAAGTGCCCTGGGATCATCGGCCTTTACCTCCGGCCTGCCCCACTGGTAGAGTGGGACCTCAGGAAGGCACAATATTCCCATCTCGTCGCAAAGCTCGTATGTTCTGGGCGAATATGGATAATGACAGCGAAGTGCGTTGGCCCCCAGGTCCTTTATGATCTCCAGGTCCCTGACCAGGTCCTCCTCCCTTTCCTTGTGCCCGGTCTCCGCGTACTCGGGATGTCTGTTCAGCCCCTTGACCAGCAGGGGCTCACCGTTGAGCAGGAGCTTGCCGTCCTCCACATCTATGGACCTAATCCCTATCCTCAGCTCCAGGGAATCCCGGTCACCTAGCTCCAG
>CAZUNO010000022.1:4012-46998 GCA_964621445.1 Hadarchaeota archaeon (SeqCode)
AGCTCCAGGGAATCCCGGTCACCTAGCTCCAGCAACAGCCGGTAGAGATTGGGCTGGTCGGGTTCCCACAGAAGGGGATGCTCCACGGCAAGTTCCAGCTCCAGTTCTTCCATGCCCCCTCCCTCGACCTGGACTGGAGCTCGGGAGTCAGCAACCAAGTCTCCCTCCAAGGCGTAAAGTCGTGCCGCTAGATCCAGACTCATGTCCTTTTGGTATTGATTATGGACCTCCAGGGCAACCTTCACGGAGGCGGATCCATCTTCCGGCTCAGTGACCACTCTGGCCCTATCCACGTAGGCCCTATCGGTCACCAGCAATGAGGTTGACCTGTACATGCCTCCATAGTTCCACCACCCGAACTCCCCACCCGGGCACCTCTCGGGCTTGGGTACGTTGTCCACGGAAACGGCCAGGGTATTAACCTCTCCGAACTCCAGGTACTCGTGTATGGGAATGGAAAAGGGCATGTACCCTCCCTCGTGCACCCCTGCCTTGCGTCCGTTTATGTACAGCACCGTTCTGTAGTTGGAGGACTCGCAGGTGAACTCCACCCTCTTTTGGCTCCAGGAATCGGGGATTTCCACCCTTTTCCTATACCATCCGTAGCCCTCGTAGCTCCACAGGTCGGGCACGGCCTTGTTCCAGGTGTGGGGGACCGGGAAATCGATCCAGCCCGAATCATCAAAATCGGGCTCGATCCACCCAATATCCGGCCTGGACTCCTGGTCCGGACCGGGTCGGTCACCGTCGAAATCGGGGTCCATGAATCTCTGGTTTGCCTCCAGCTCCTTGAATGCCGGACAGAACTTCCAGGTTCCGTCCAGGCTCTTGTTTAGCCTCATCTCCATCCCCTCCCCGGAGCGAGACCTCGCCGATAAATATATTCCCGCCTCTCTCGATGCCGGGAAAACGGACTCTTTGCGATACGCACATGAAGGGGCCGGTCCCCGAGGTCAGATATAAGAGAAACCTGCGCTTATCTGGGGCCACCTTGGGAAGCGCTATACACACCTCCTTCAAAGTCCTTGCCTACCTGTCCATGATCTGCCTGGTGGTTACCGTTGGTGCGGTTCTGCTGGTGGTCGTTGGGCCCATTCTGCTGGACATCAACATCCTGGCCGAGCCAACCTACACCAGGATCGAGGATTTTCTAAGGAGAATGCTTCTCTATGTCGTCGTGTTTGCCGTGGCGTATATCGCCTCCAGCTGGCTGTGCAGGCTGACCATGTCCAAGCCCGAGCCCTCCACCTAGTCTTTCCATTCCTCGTGGATCTTCCCCACTTCATCCTCTATCCCTCGGGCAAGGATGGGCTGCGCCCTCTGGTTGGTGTGGTAGCCGTCGGGAGGATTGAAGTAGGGGCCGGGATAGTCATCAACCATGTCCGGGAAGGATCTCCAGAAGTTGACCAATGGGACATCCAGCCTGGCGCAGACCCCTTCCAGAACCTCCACGTATCCGTCGAGGATCTTCATCTGGATGGACATCCTCCTCTCCCGGTTATCCCAGGTTGGAACCGGTGGGGGCGTCCACACCACCGGCTCCGCACCGCTGGCTCTGGTGAGCTGGAACATGGCCCTCATGTTTCCCTCCATGCGGTGGGGAGTGCACTGAACTAGGTAGCTCGAGCTACACTCGTAATGCCTGATGTGGCTATCGTTGAGCAGGAAGCAGATCACCACGCAGTGTGGATCCATGGGCGTTACGTCCCTTCTCCACCTGTAAACCCCCAGGCTGGAGCTGGTTCCGCCCAGACCAGCGTTAATCACCGTGGCCTCCTCTCCCAGACTATCGCCCAGAATCCCCGTCCATTTCTCCCACCTATCCATCGATGAAAACTCGGTAATAGAATCCCCCAGGGCCACCACCCGGAATAGATCTCTACTTGATCGGGAATCAAACCCCGACACATCCACCGGGACCCTTATATCCTCATCCAGTTCTGTCATCTCAAACAGCCTCGCCCGCAAGGGGAATTCCAAGTGATAAGGGTTTCCCGTCACGTGGGAACCGCAGGGAGCTTAGAAAACAGATAAGAGGGCTCTGCCCCAGGAGGAGGCCACGGTGCTTCTCATTGGGAATTCCTAAACCAGAGCCCCAATCGAAGGAAAACAAGCTCCTTCGTGAATGGGGACCCACCATAGTGGCCATCATCGTTATCTACCTGCTGCTAAACGTCGTTTTTCCCGCCGTGCTGTCCACGGAATCGCCGCTCATGGTGGTGGTGTCCGAGAGCATGACCCCCACCCTGAACGTGGGCGACATAATCATAGTGCAGGGAAAGGAATTCTACCGGGTTGACGACATAGTTGTCTACGAGACGGACCTTTATTCGAAACCAATAGTCCACCGCATAATCGAGGTCAGAAACGGCAACTACGTCACCAAGGGTGACCATAATCGTTTCCCGGACCCCGGAACCATAGCCCCCCAGGATGGAGTATCCGAGGATGAAGTGCAGGGAAAGGTGGTATACGTCATACCCAAGCTGGGGTATCCCAAGTACCTGTTGACAAAACTGTTTACAAGTTGATATTTTGGACCAGAGAGAAAAGGAACCTGTCAAGGGGAAGGGCACCTACGCATTGCTTTTCGACATCGAGCCCGAGAGCCGTACCCTTCTGGGTTCCTTCCAGGGAACCTACTGCTACGTGGGCTCGGCCTTCGGTCCCGGCGGGGTCAGGGCCAGGGTGGGCCGCCACCTATCCAGGAAGAAGGTCGTTACCTGGCATATTGACCACCTGACCATCAGCCCCGGCTTCACCCCCAAGGGGCTTTACGTCACGCCGGAGAGGGTGGAATGCATAATTGCCTGTAAACTGGGGGAGGTGTTCAGCGGTCCCCGGGAATTCGGGTGCACCGACTGTCAATGCCAAACCCATCTATTCAGGATTGATGATATGGCCGCCTTCCAGCGGCTGAGCCGTGAACTGGGTCTGAAAGAGGTTGGTTTCTCGGATATCGAGCCCTGAGTTACTCCAGTGGTAGGTCCACCGGCTCGCCAGTTTCAATGCTCCTGTAGGCAGCCAGGGCGATCTCCAGGGCCAGAAGACCATCCCTGCCCACTGAACTCGGTTCCCGTCCCCCGGCACTGGACTCCACCAGGTCCAGACAGGTGTAGTAATCCACGTTTGAACCGTAACCCATGAGCTGGTAGCGATCCCCCTGCCTGGTGATTGCCAGGTTCTGGCTGAAACCGTCCAATTCCACCGTTTTTTGGGATCCGAATATGCGCATGGTGACATCACCCCACATGGGATAGCCCTTGGGCCTGCTCCAGGAGGGATCGATCGAGCCCACCGTGTGACCATACTTCACCAACACGAAACCGGCATCGTCGATTCCCAGACCGGGGTGCAACCTCTCGCCACCCCTGGCAAACACCCTGGTGGCCCTGGCGTCCATGAACCAGTTCATGAGGTCCGCCACGTGAACGGTGTGGTCCATAATGGCCCCCCCGCCGCTCAGTTCCCGGTCGACAAACCATCCCCCGGGCATGGACCCGTGGTTGGTACCGCTCATGGCAAGTATCTCCCCCACGGAACCGGATTCCAGGTCCTCCTTGGCAGCCTGGGCTATGGGGCTGTACCTCATCACAAACGCCACCTGGAGAAGAACCCCCTGCCGCCTGCATTTGTCTATTATCGCTCTCCCATCCTCCATGGAGGTGGCTATGGGTTTCTCGAGCATGATGTCCTTCCCGGCCTCGGCCGCCCGGAAGACATCGTCTCTATGCCTTGAATTGGCCGAGCATATGCATACCGCATCGATATCCGGGTTGTCCAGTAGCTCCTGGGCCCCCATGTAGGCCGTGGAGTACCTCTTGGCCTTCCTTCTGCCCCGATTCTGGTCGGAATCGGCTATACCCACCAGCTCACAGGAATCGATCTCCTTAAAGCAGGAGGCATAGCTATCCGCATGCATGTGATCAAAGCTAATCATCCCTACGCCTACTTTCCCCATACATCACACCTCCACCGGCTGACCGAGGTCAGCGCTTCTGACCGCTGCCAGGGACACCCTAACCGTTTCCAGCCCCTCCGACAGGGGAACAGCAGGCTCCCGGTCATCCTTCACGCACTCAACGAAATGGCGGAGTTCGCGAACGTACCCGTCGCGGTGATAGGGGTCCATCCGGCTAACCTCCTGCTCCCCGAAAGAGCTGTAGGCCCGGTTTTCCCGGCTATCGATATGGGTCAACCCGTCGGTCCCCGCGACCTCCACATAGGTGGTGAAGGGGAAGGAGTCCGCCCCCAGCCAGCTGCACTCGCATAGGGCCTCCGCGGAGCCGAAGTCAAGAACCACCTGGCCGTGGGCGTGGACCCCCGACCTGCGGAAAACCTGGGAGAAGATGCTTCTGGGTTCCCCCATCATCCATCTGATAAAGTCTATATCATGCAGCCCGAGATCGAAAATGACCCCGTTGCTCTTCTTCATATCCATGTACCAGTCGGCCCAGCCCGGGGAGGGCCCGACCCTGTAGGAGAGGACATGCCTAGGCCGTCCAATTTCCTCACCTATCACGCTCTCCCTCAGCTCGCTGTAGCCGGGCCAGAACCTTACCACGTGTCCGATCATGCTCATGCCAGAGCTTGAATCGGCGGCATTGACGATCCTTTCCCCCTCCTCGCAGTTTATGGCCAGGGGCTTTTCCAGGAACAGGTTGAATCCCTTATCCAGGGTTTTTACCGCGAACTCGGTGTGAAGACGTGTGGGCAGGCAGATGTCCACAACATCGATCTCCTTTGCAAGTAGATCCTCAAAATCAGCCAGGTACCGTGAACCCGACTCCTCGGCCAGGGGCTTTCCCTTGGACTCGTCTATATCGCATATGTAGGACACTTCGGCATCATCTATCTTGGAATAGGAATTGACGTGGGTCCGGCCCATGAACCCCGCGCCCACAACGCCAACCTCGATAACCATGATCACTCCTCGTCCTGCCGGTGGTCCATTCGCAGATAAATATCTTGGGAGGCAAGCCCTGATCTGGGAGCAAATCCTCCCTCTCGAAAAAGCCCCGCATTCTGGAATCACGTGATCCCTGGCATATCGATAATGATGCCCTAGCCACCGGCCCAAGGTACCCGGTAGCTAAGAAAGATTAAATACCGAAAGGTGAGGTCCGAGAGAAGGGAGCGCCCAACTCTTGATGCGGTATAAGTACCGGTCAATCGACTGGAAGCTGATTCTGGCCGTGGTTGTAGTGGTCATCATCGTCCTGGCCCTGATGCTCAGCCGCTCCGCTCTGGTGGAGTTCACGGGGCCCAAGAGCCTAACCATGGACTCCGAGGTAAACGAAACCCAGGTATTCAACGCCACCATCAAGTGTCAGCCGGGTTCCAAAGCATACCAAAATTACAGCTGGAGCGCCGATGGCCGGGACATATTCAGGGTCAGGGAGATCTCCAAGAACTTCCAGGGCAGATATTCGAGGTTCCCACTGGAAAGCGGGGAGTCACGAAGGCTCAAGTTCGAGGTGACCCTGATCAGGGAGGATCCTCCCGAGGGAAGATATTTCATAGATTTCCACCTGGAATCCGAGGTTGAGGGTCAGGTCAAGCGCATCTCCAATAAATACCGTCTGTGGATAGAACTGGTCACCTAGTCAGGCTCATTGGCCCTTAGGGTTTTTCTCACGTAGAAGTAGAGACCCAGGGATATGAGAGAAACTCCCCCGAAATAGAAGGCGTTGAAGGTATCCCCGTTTACCGCGGCGTAGATGGCCAGGGCCATGAGGACCACGAAAGCACCCAGGGCGAATAGCCTGGCCTGTCTCACCTTCTTGGCTCCCTCTTCCTGAGCGGACACGGACAACCGTATCCTATTCGGGCTTAAAACTATTCCTAACTCGGGGAAAACAATATCAAAAGGGAGTCACGCCGTTCACTAACATGTCGCAATCAGAACCCCCAGACAAGGAAGATATGGCCGTAGCCCTGGATCTGAGCGCACCGGATCGGATCCTGAGTGACCCAGCCGTGGAGGCCGGGGTCCGCGAGCTGGAGGCGGCCTCGAAAAAGATTTCCTCGATCAGGTATCCGGAGGGAATAAACATCGAGCTCCGGAAACGCGATCTGGAGACCGAGCTGCCCTCCGAGCTCACCCGGGAAGAGGAGGGAATGATACTCCAGAGCTCCCACGGGGCTGAGATCTCATCCGACGATGGTTCTATACTCATCACCGCCCAGGGCGAACTGGGACTTGCATACGGACTGTTCCAGCTCTGCGACCATATCCGATCGGAGAGGGAGCTCCCCGCTGAGGGGGGCATAACCAGGCCCCAGCTGCCTTACCGGATTGCGGCCACCGGGGCTCCCCTCGGGGATTCCCTGGAGGGACCCCTGGTAAGCGACCAGAAGCTGGATCACACCAGGCAGGAGTTCCGTAAGAGGGTGAGAAAGGCCCTCAAATACGGCTATAACGTCCTGGTAATCAGCAGGACCGAGAACTACATACCCTGGGAACACCCCAAATGGGGGAAGAGAAGCGCCAGATACCGGAAACACCTGGAGGCCATGATAGATGTGGCCCACCAACACCACATGAAGATACTCCTCATGGGTGACGAGTTCCTCTATCTGGCCAATGCATTCGATGGAAAGCCGTCGGTCAAGGACGACCAGCTCTGGGAATACCTGGCAGCTAAATACCGCAGGCTGCTGGATGACTGTCCTGGTCTGGACGGGGTAGCCACCAGGATAGGGGAGATCATACCCAGATACGACTTCCGGGCACTGGACCTCATCCACTCCCCCGAGGAGGAGCCCGACCCCCGGATCGAGGAGAGGTACAGGAAATACATCCTGACCCTCCACCGGGTCGTGGTCCAGGAATACGGGAAGATATACCTGAACAGGACCTGGGTCACCAACACACATGAACAGCACTCCACGCCCCAGGTCTACGAGAAAACCTTCACACCCGAGGTCCCGGAGAAGGACCTTCTTCTGGCAATCAAGCTCACCACCGGGGACCAGTGGTACCACTGCGAGCCCTTCAACCCAACGTTCGGGGTCACCGAACATACCACCATAGCCCAAGGCGAGCTTTACAGCGGCTACCAGGGGAGGGGGACCTACATAGACTACCCGGCCCGGTATTTCCAGTCCGCTGTGGAGTCGGCCGTGGACCGTGGGGCCAAGGGCATATTCAACGGCGTGTCCTGGAGTCGGGGACTGGAAACCGGCATGACCGCTGAGGCCATTCTATACGTGTTCTCCCACCTGGGATGGAACCCCAGTTCCCTGGCCCAGGACCTTACCAAGAGGTGGGCATCATCCACCTTCGGGCCAGAAGTGGCCACCGAGATCGCGGAGATCTTCCTGCTGGGATCGGTTGCCGTCCGGGACGGGCTCTACCTAAGACAGGTCGGGCTCAGACATTGGCAGCCACTGCGTCACATCAGGACGAATGATTACATACTGGAGGGAAACCCGGAATGGGACAACGGGAGAGCCCAGGACGAGTTCCTGAAGGATCTGTACCTGGAATGCAAGCCCTGGCTGGACCAGACCGAGGACGAGCTGGACCACGGGGTGGCCGTCGCCGAACGCATGATCCAGATATATCAGGGATGCAGGGACCAGATAGAGGATCAGGAGAGGTCAAGGACCCTGAAGTCCCTACTGGACCATGGGCTGGCCTCATTGACCCTAAATGCTAGCTATGTCAAGGCCTTCCTCCGTTATTTCCGCTACCGGGAGAAGCCGACCGATGAGAACCGGGAGGTACTCCAAACCAGGATCGAGAAACTTAAACAGGCGGTCGGCCACTACGACGCAAACTACGACTATTACCAGACCCGGGCCATCCCCGCCTTCCTGGACCTAGCCGAAAAGGCCCTGGAGGACATTGAGAGATCGGAGAAGATATTGGAACAATCACCCACCGATGCCCAGGTAAAGGAGATGTTCCTGGAGGCCAGACGCGAGGAGGAGGAGATCCTTGAAAGGGAACCAGATGCCGAGCTGATAGCATCCTGGCAGGGAACCGTGGACGGGCGGGACATACTGATGATAAACGACCAGGGCTTCGAGATAGAGCACATCTCGGATGACCAGATAACGGGGCCCATGCTGGACATGATCAAACCTATACCCAAGGAGGAGGGGAAACGCCTGGTAATTGATAGGGTCAAGGTGCGAGGCTACGTCTACATCAAGGAGCAGCCAGGTCACGAGAACGACTTCACCCTGACCGTTTACCTCCAGGACAGGAAGCCGGGTCCCACTCCCTTCCATTTCGACATATACGCTGTCGACGAGTAAATAGGCCGGATCGGGGTCACTCTTCCTCCAATCTCTCGGAGATTGCCTGCTTCACGACCCGGCCCACCACGGCGCCATCTATCTTGCCCCTTACCCGCTTCATCACCAGGCCCATGACGGGCCCGAAGCTGCGGTCGCCCATATTTTGGATGAGGTCGGATTTCTCCTCCACGATGTGGTCAACCATTTTCCGGAGCTCCTGCTCCGAAACGGATTCCTCTGCCTTCAGGATCTCCTGCAATGATTCTCCCTCGCACATCCGGCGAAGGACACCCTCGATGCGCTCCTTCACGATATCCCCCTCATTGACTCGGGAGAAGAACTTGACAAGGTCCCTCTCGGGAATATCGTCCACCGGGACCCCGTCCCTGCGCAGACTTCTGAAGGTGTTGACCAGGGTGGTGGCCAGCAGGGTGGCATCGATATCCACCTTGCTCCTTACCTTCTCGAATAGGGCCAAGTTACGATCCCTGATAAGCTGATCGGCAAGGTCGGAGCTCATTGCCAATGCTGTGAGCTTCTCCCTCTTCGCGCTGGGGGACTCCGGCAGCCTCTGGGCCACATCCTCAAGCCTCTCCCGTGATATGGGTATGGGGGGTATGTCGGTCTCTGGGTACATCCTTGATGATCCGGGTAGCGGTCTCTTGTAGCTGGTGGTAAAGTCCGGGTTGGGTTCCCGGGTCTCCTCCGGGACCCCCTCCATGGCCACCTTGCATCTTTTCCTGACCGCCTCCATGGCGTTCTCCACCTTCTCCCCTCTTCCCACCACGATTACAAGCGCGTCCTTATCACCGGCACCGAGCTCCTGGGCCAGGGAACTGAAAGACTCCTGCAGGCCCATCTTCTCCAGGTCCTCGTCGCTGTGTATTACCCCGCCGAGTCCGTAGGCCTTGGCGTGATCGGCCAGCTCGCGCCCGAAGGTCCTCCCTGGACCTATCTCCTGGCCCAGGACGCCAGCGAACCCGGTAAGCTTGATACCAAGTACAGAACTGCCCTTGGAGACTGCCCTGGAAACGAAACCCTTTGGGGCGTCGCGGAAATGTTCGGTTACCTTTCTCCGAGGGCCCACCTCGGCCCCTTTACTGGAGAGCTGGTTCCTGATATCGACCAGGGCCTCCTGCCTGCGGGCCTCGTTCTCGATGAGTTCGCCCAGTTTTCCTATCTCCTGGAACCCCTTTATCTCCACCCGGGCTCCCTCGCGGATGGATACGTTCACGTCCTGTCGAATGGTTCCAATCCCTCTCTGGACCCTGCCCGTCATGCGGAGCATCATTCCTAGCTTCCGGGCTATATCCTGGACCTCCTGGGGGGTGTATCCCACCAGCAGGCCGGTGGCTATCTCCACCAGCGGTATACCTAGTCTATCCAGCCTGTACACCACCGACGAGTCCCTGTCACCGGCTATTCCAGCCGCCTCCTCCTCCAGGCAGACGGTAAGGATCTCCACCCTGCCCTTGGGACCTTCCATCCACCCATCGAGGCCGATCATGGCAGTTCTCTGAAAGCCGCAGGTGTTGCTACCATCGATAACCGTCTTCCGCATCACGTGGATCTCATCCGGAACCCGGGTGTGGAGCATGAGGCTGACCTGTAGACCTATGTCCAGGGCCTCCTGGTTAAGGGGCATTGGAGGCTCCTCGTCCAGCTCCACAAGGCACGACTTGCCATCATATACCTGGTACAGGAAGCTGCGATCACGGAGGTACTCGTGCTGGGCGGCCCGGTCCACCTCACCGAGCTCTCCCGCTACCGCCCGCAGCTTCCTCTCCACCTCTGATATAGGCTCCTCCTCGGCGAGATCGCTGGAACAGCCGCAGAACAGCTTGTGGGTATCCAATCTCTGGTGTATCTCTATTCCGCATTTCAGGCCAAGGTCTTCTTCTCGTGACAAGTTATCACCTAATTTAGGAACGCCCTGGGGTCCGAGGTCTCCGAGCACTCGCCGGCCATATCGGTAAGCATCATCTTTTTCGCCTCCTCGGGATCCGGGTCGTGGCCCAGAACCCATCCCAGCTTCACGTAGGCGGTCTCCGGTATCATGTCCCCGCAGTAGACCACCCCCAGGTCCCATACCTTCCTTCCCTCGCTGTAAACCAGGGGATTAGTTCTACCGTAGATCGTCTGGGCGGCCGCGGCCACCAAAACTCCCTCATCTATTGCCCTGGAAATCGAGGGCAAAAGGTTTCTCTCACTCTCGTCGGTGGCCAGATGACCCAGAGCCGTTACCTCCAGGAGTATTCCTCGATACCCTCTATCAACGAGGAAGTCGATGAGTTCGGGCTCCATTCCCGGGTAAAACTTGATGAGAGCTATCCTCTCCTCGAAAACGGCATCTACCTCCACAGGACCCTTGCTCCTTTCCCGGTATTCGTTCCCCAGTTCCACTTTCCCGTCCGGCCAGGCCCTGCCCAGGGGTAGCTCGTCGATGGACCTGAAGGCATCCCTTCTCGAGGTGTGCATCTTCCTGACCCTGGTTCCTCTGTGTATGAAGCAGTATGTATCGTCCATCTCCCCGTGCATCACCAGGCATACATCGCCCATGGAGGATCGGCCGGCCACCGCGGCCGAACAGACCAGGTTCATTGAGGCGTCGCTGGAGCCCCTGTCCGTGGACCTCTGGGCCCCGGTGAAAACAACCGGCCCGGTGAGTTCCCGGAGCATGAAACCCAGAGCGGCCGAGCTGTAATGCATGGTGTCGGTGCCGTGGGTAACCACCACCCCTCTGGCCCCGGAGTTTAGCTCCTCGGCCACGCCCTCTGCCATCCTCTTCCAGTGACTGGCGGACATGTTCTCGCTCCCCAGGGCAAAGGGACTCCTCACGTTCCTTATGGAAACCAGGTCCTTAAGCTCGGGGGCCATGAAGAACATCTGCCCCGGCTCCATAAGCCACTTCACGCCACCGGTCTCGTAGTCCAGCCTGGAGCTAATGGTGCCCCCGGTGGATATCACCGATATCTCGGGAACGTCCTCCGCGGGCTCCACGTCAACGCTGGGGAAGGCCTCCAGGGACCTGCCCCCTGAAAGCTTCCTGAGCCGGGTATCGGGGCCCAACTCAAGGCCCAGGTTGTACCCGTTATCCAGCTTGATTATCAGGGAATCCGGGTCCCCGCCGATCAGGGGGCGGGGAAGGAGAATGCCCCTGTAATGGTAATCATCCGATTGCAGCTCGATCCTGTCTCCCACATCGATTTCGGCCGCCTGCAATGCGTTACGGATTCTTTTAGAGTAATTCTCCAGCTGCAACTACACACCGGGGCCATTGTTCCCTTCCAGGTTGAAAACTCTCATCGCCATCGGGGCAGGGATGAAGAAAACATATGTATTTGCGCCTGCTAGGTATATTTCGTCTGGGGAGTGACCAAGGTAACCAGGAGATTCAACGAACTTAAGAAGACCGCGCTCAGCATGCTGTCCGAGGGCAAGACCGACCTACCGGAGAAGATAATGGATAGCATGATGGAGATCGTGCGTGAGAAGAAGAAATCCTACAAGAAGAAGAGGAGAGAGGTACTCCGAAAGAGGATGCAGAGGAAGATAAAGGAAGCCGAAGAAAAGGCGGAAGAGAAATTCAAGGCCAAGGAGGAGGGCCTCAAGGTCATACAATACCACATCAAGAAGAGGGAGTTCCGTGAGGCCAGGGCCCTTCTGGGTGGCTTCTATCTCACCCAAAAATCCAAGAGAAAGAGGATCAAGAGGGACATGGAAACCGAGGAGGAAACCGAGGAGAGGGAAACGGTGAAGAAGGCCCTGGAACAGGATGTCCCCGACGACGTATTCCAGGAACTGGCCGACCTCATGTCCGTGGGTGAGGAGGAGGCACAGATGTACGCACTTGAGCTGGCCCACGGCTTCAACAAGGCCACAAAACAGGAAATCAGCGCCGAGAAGGCCGCCGAGTGCTACCTTGAATTCAGGAACTGGGACTTCAGAACAACCTGGCTCCCGGTCATAAAGGAATCGAGGAACAAGTAAACCTCAGTCTATCCTCAATAGCTGCCTGGCCACCTCGAAGGCCTCGGCGTACTTCACATGGGCCTGCCATCCCCTGAACTGGTTCAGCCCCCGTACTGATTTGGGACGCATGTAATACCTGTCGGCCTGGCTCTCGTGGGCAGCTATGGACTCCATTTTGATATCCATGGTACTGGTAATATCCACGTAGGTGTAGGGCTCGAAACTGGACCAGGCGGACATCCCCTCGTACATGTATACCTCTTCCAGCATCCTGCTTGCGGACAGGGTTGCTAGGCTGCCGTTTCTGTGGTCCTGGTGCCTGTCCTTTTGGCTGCAACAGTAGACCCTATGGGGGTCGAAGTCCTTCATCAAATCCTCTATCAGGGAAACCGTATCTATTGAGTCCTGCACGTTCCCATCGGGAAGACCAAGGAACTCTATATCCTCACAACCCAGAATACGGATCGACTTCCTGGCCTCCCTCCTGCGGACATCTGCCTCACCCCCCCTTTCGCCGTCGGAAAGTACCACGATCTTTACCTCATGGCCCTTCCTTGAATGCAGGGCCATCGTACCTCCCACACAGAGGCAAAAGTCATCCGGATGCACCGAAACCACGAAAATCCTCATCTTCATTCACCTATGTCGCTCACAATTATGTCGAATGGGGCCCTCACGAATCCCAGGCCAACCTCGTAATCGTCAATCCTATACACTTCCTGTCCCAGGGCAATCCTGGCCGTTATCTCGGGCAGATTAACACCGGCCACCGATGCCAGGTAGTTATAGCCAAACAGCCGGGGGTTTACCTCCATTAGCTTGTAGGAACCGTCCCTCTCGTCCAGCTTGATCTCAGGTGACGCCGGACCCATCCAGTCCAGACAGGAGACCAATCTCTCCCCCAGCTCGCGGAGTTCAGGTTCCTTCACGGTCATGCCGGCGACGGCAACGCCCCCCGAAGGAGGCGATTGCCTGGTCTTCCTCAGCACTATGCTGGCAGCGGCCTTTCCCTGTTGGTCGAATACCGCGCCCACGGTGAATACCGGACCGGGCACGTATTCCTGAACCATTACCACACCCGGTTCACGGTCTGCCTTGTTCCAGGCCCTCTCCACCCCGGAAGCTCCATCAACGAAGCTTACCCCCCGAGCGCCCCTAGAACGGGAGGGTTTAACCACCACGGGGAACCCCAGGTCCTCCGCGTCATCCTCGGCCCCCTGGGGGTCACCTACGATTCGTGTTTCGGGGACCGGAAAGCCGCACTTCTTGGCCTCGCTCACTGTCAGCTCCTTATTCAAGGCCCTGGCTGCCGATTCTTCCCGGGGCAGCAGCACGTCGGTCAGCTCCCGTAATCGCGGAAGCCGCTGCTCGGTGCATAATACCGCTATCTCCTCGTCCACGGTGGGTATCAAGACGTCGATATTTTCCCTCTTGATTATCCTGGCAAGGGACAGGAAGTAATCGTCCTCCTGGGCAGCCGGGACCACGTATGCAGAATCCGCGAAATGAAACAGCCCCGGAGCCTGCTTGTCCATATCCAGGGCCACTATCTTGGCCTCCAGGTCGGAGTGGTGCAGGCTCCTGATGGCGTTGTAACCCGCCGGTCCCCCGGCGCCGGTGACGCAGATAACCCGCTCGCTCAAGGTAACTGACCACCATGAGCTCGATCCAGTACAATATAACTCTTCCATCAACCGGGGACACACATATCTTCCACAACCCGCACCGCCTCCAGGTGCCAGGTATGAACGCAAGGCAGACAAAGCTACTCAAAAGATTGACCGAATCATTTGGCCCATCTGGGTTCGAGCGTGAGCCGGCTTCCATAGTCAAGGGGGAGATGGAGAGCTGGGGCGATTCCTCGGAGGTAAGTAAACTTGGCTCCGTGGTATTCAAGAGGAAGGGCACTTCCGAAAGTCCAAGGGTACTTCTTGCCGGGCACATCGACGAGGTTGGCTTCTGCGTGACCGGAATCCACGAGACCGGCTTCCTGACCTTCACCCCCCTGGGGGGATGGTTTGACCAGGTGCTTCTAGGTCAGAGGGTTATAATCAGGACCAGGGAGGGAAAGCTCCAGGGAGTCATCGCCGCCACCCCGCCCCACCTGCTCCCTGAGGAGGAGCGCAAGAAGGTGATAAAGATCAAGGACATGTACATCGACATAGGGACCTCCTCCAAGGAGGAGAGTCAGGGGCTGGGGGTCAGGATCGGGGACCCGGTGATGCCCCTCTCCCCCTTCTCGGTACTCCGGGGCGGGGAGGTGGCCATGGGAAAGGCATTCGACGACCGCATTGGGGCCTTTATCTCCATGGAGGTGGTCAGGGAACTGGGCCAGGGCGACATCTCTCATCCAAATCAGGTCATAGGGGCGGCCACCACCCAGGAGGAGCTGGGTGCCAGAGGGGCGAAGACCGTGGCCAACCAGGTGAAGCCCGACGCTTGTCTGGTCGTGGAGGCCGATATATCCGGCGATGTCCCGGGCTGTTCGGAGAAGATAGCACCGGCCAAGATGGGCCAGGGACCGGCCATACTTACCTACGACAGGTCCATGGTTCCCAACCAAGCACTAAAGGAGTTCGTCATATCGGTGGCCGAGGAGGAGGATATTCCCCACCAGCTTTCGATTGTCACCAAGGGCGGCACCGATGCCGGGGTGATACACGTCTCGGGAGCGGGATGCCCGAGCCTGGTAATCGGAATTCCCACCCGGCACATACACTCCCACGTGGGGCTGCTCTCGCTCAAGGACGCGGAGTCGGCCATTTCCCTGGTCACCCAGGTCGTCAACCGGCTTGACGCCAGGACGGTGGAGTCATTTACCTCCTTCTGAAGGTAGGTATCCTCCCTTTCCATTTATAATATCCCGGCCCAACTGAAAACACGGAGAAGACAACATGTTTGGTCTAAATGGAGATAAATTTGAGAGAGTCCTGGTCTTTGGCGCCCACCCCGATGACGAGATAATTGGCCCCGGGGGCACCATCGCCAGACTGAGCGAGGAGGGGGCCAAGGTCACCGTGGTCACCTTCACCGCCGGGGAGACGGCCTACACCGAGTCCGACATGAAGGGGAAGATGGCCGATATCCGTATGGAGGAGTCCAAAAAGTGCGACGCCATTCTGGGAATAGACGAGCGCATCGTCCTCGGTCTGCCCTGCCAGGGAGTTACCAACGACACCGATACCTACCAGCGCTGCGTGGGAATAATCAGGGATAAGATGCCGGACCTAATCCTCAGCCACTACACCCAAGACAAGCACCGCGATCACCGCACCGTGGCCGAGATAGTGGACGAGGTGAGGTGGAAGGCCTCGGAGAGCGTCCTCAGCGATTTCGGCGATCCCTGGTACTGCTCCCATATGATGTACTACGAGGTCCTGGAGCTGTTCACATATCCCTCCTTCGTGGTGGACATCAGCGACTATTACGAGAAAAAGTTGGAGGCCATGAAGTCCCAGTCGACCCAGGTGGATATGATGACCGGGGTCCTCCGCCACGTCGAGGGTCTGGCCAAGGTAAGGGGGTTCATGGCCGGGTCCCAATACGCGGAGGCCTTCCAGGTTTCCAACAAGTTACCCGGTCGAATCTAACTCCTCACAGGCAGCCCTAATGGACTCGGATTCCTCTTCGGTGAGCTTGCTCATTGGAGGCAAGGGCTCCCCGGTTTCAATCCCTTTCATCCTCAGTATCTCCCTTATTATCGTGTTTTCCTTGCCCGGGGTTAATAGTGATACCTTCCTCAGAAGGTCCTGTTGAGCCGATCTTGCCCTCGCCACATCTCCATCCTGGAAGGCTTTCCAGACCTCGACTACCTCGGCCGGGAAGCAGTTTGAGCTGCCCGAAACGTGTCCCGATGAGCCCGCCGAAAGCGAGGGGAGAATCATGCGGTCGTTACCGGCATAGAACCTCAAACGGTCCCCGTAGAGGGCTATGGCCTCCGACAGCCACACCATATCCCCGCTACTATCCTTCATGCCGTATATTCCATCCACCTCGGCCAGCCTGCCCAGCAATTGGTGGGAAACGTCATTGACCGCACACTGGGGTATCTTGTAAACTATGATGGGTGACTCCACTTCACTGGCAACCTTGACGTAATAATCGAATAGTGTCTCGTCCGGGAGATGGTAATACCAGGGGGTCACAACCACCACCGCCTCCACGCCGAGGTCGTCGCAGTACCTCCCCATCTCTATGGTCTCCTTGGTCGTTGAGCAGGCAATTCCCGGAGTGACTGGGACCCTACCGTCGACGGCCTCCACCACCGCGGAAGCCACCTCCTTCTTCTCGTCAAGGGAAAGAATTGGGCCCTCCCCGGCGCTGCCCGTGGGAAAGATCACGTCTATTCCCTCATCTATAAGGTAATCGACCAGCTCCTGAAGACCGTCAACGTTCAGGGAGCCGTCCTCATCATGTGGCGTTATCATAGCGCAGATAACCCCGCCAATTTCGCGGTTCAACTCGCTCGCACCACCCGCAGCTGAGCGGTGGGTATAAAAAATATTCCTTAGATAGCCCCGGTGATTCACTCCACCAGCTTCCTGGCAACCCTCACCGCGGCCACCGCATCCTTGGCGTAGTCGTCCGCCCCCATCTCCATCGCGTACTTCCTGTTGACCGGCCTGCCCCCCAGGAGCACCTTCACCCTGTCCCTGACCCCCCTTTTCTCGAGCTCCCGGACTATCCCCTCCATGGCCGGCATGGTCGTGGTCAGCAGGGCCGACATGGCC
The DNA here is from genome assembly GCA_964621445.1 of Hadarchaeota archaeon (SeqCode). Taxonomy (GTDB): domain Archaea; phylum CAYQAE01; class CAYQAE01; order CAYVLA01; family CAYVLA01; genus CAZUNO01. The sequence goes on from CAZUNO010000022.1 coordinate 20,965, forward strand.
ACTATCACATTCTCGTCTCCGGCCTCCTTGACCGCCTCCACGAACCGTTCCTTATCAACGTCGACCCCTAGATCAACGATATTGAACCCGGCGGAGCGCATCATGGCTATCACCATGTTCTTGCCGATATCGTGGAGGTCGCCCTTAACGGTCCCTATGATTAGGGTTCCAGGCGATCCCACCTCCCCGACTTCTATGTGGGGCTTGACTATCTCCATGCATTCCTGCATCACCTGTCCGGAGGCAATCAGTTCGGCCTCGAAGTACTCCGAGGACTCGTAAAGCTCCCCGACCCTCTCCATACCCCTGGATAGGCCCTTGAGGATGATGTCCATGGGCGCAACACCCTTATCCAGTGCCTCTCTCACTAGCTCCTTGCTACCCTTGAAGTCGATGTCCACCACACTTTCTGAAATTCTCTTAAGGATGTCCGCCATGCTGAATCTCCGTGACCCACCCGACTCCTGAACATCTTAAATCTCTTTCACCCTGACATCCACCTGAAAACACTAAATACCACCAGAAAAACCCGGTCCTCCAGAGGATTCGTTTCACATGTCCGAAAGGCATGCCATGGGCGAATGTTACCTGGAATGGGATGATGAAGCCATACAGATAGGTACCGGGAGGATGGAGAGGACCTGGGATCTGGGGGGCGGCCTGTTGCATCCCTCCTCAATTCGCCGGGTTGATCTCGACCGGGAATGGTACTTCGGTGTATCCTCCGTACCGATTCCATATCCCCCGTTTCCGGTTGATACGGATCGGGATATCACGGTTTCCTTTCGGGAGGGCAGGATACTCCCCGCGGCCAGGAAATCCCTGGTGGTGAACGTGGAGTCGAGGGGCCGGTTTTCAAAGCTAGTATACAGGATGATGGCCTTCGAGGGTGCCCCGGGGCTATCGATGCAACTGGAGGCTTTTCCCCGGGGGAAGGGACATCCTGGTCCTTCTCCTGACCTCACCGGCGATGAAGATCTGCCCTTAATGGACTGCACCGAGGACCTGAACCTGGACCCCAGGCACGTCAGGGTTCGACAGGTAGAGCTCATGGATCAGACCGATAAGCACGACGAGCTGGTTTTCGAGAGGGAATGGCTTCTACAGCCAAATGAAGAGGACCTAGCTTTGAAAGGGAACCTTTTCGTGGTGGAGGATGTCATCTCTCAAGCCGGCCTGGTGTTCATGAAACATGCTCCTCTTCCATGGGCCAGGCCGGTCAAGTGTCCCTTCGACCTCAAGGTTCGTTCCAGGTCGGCTAGCTATCACCCATCGGAGGATGAGGACTCCAGGAGCAAGCACCTGCCCTACCGTTGCCGTTTTTTTGGACATGGGATTCCTCCCCGGGGTGGAAAGGGCTATTGGTATTCGCTTATCTCCTATGAGGGCGGAGATCCAGGTGTTACCGAGGCCCTGCAGACCTACCAGAGTTACTACCGTGCATATCTTCCGGGTAGAGATGGTCAATTCCTCAGCAACACCTGGGGGGACAGGTCCAGGGACCGCCGGCTAAATGAGGAGTTCATACTGAAAGAGATAGATGCCGGGAAGGAATTGGGTGTCGATGTGGTGCAGATAGATGACGGCTGGCAGAGGGGTATAAGCACCAATACCAGTTCCCAGGGGGTATGGCAGGGATTCTGGGATTTCGATGAGAATTACTGGGATCCGGACCCAGAAAAATTCCCTCGGGGACTGGGACCTCTGTGTGTCGCGGCCCAGGAGAGGGATATGGAGGTTGGACTATGGTTTGCCCCCGATTCCTTGAACCATTTTGAGGACTGGGAGCGGGATGCTGACAGGGTCCTGGAGATCTATGATGAGTTTGGGATCCGGTTCTTCAAGATCGATGGGGTAAAGGCCAGGACCAAGGAGGGTGAGAGGAACCTGCATCGCCTGTTCCGAAAGGTGCTCGATGGGTCCAGGGGAAGGGTTTCCTTCGATCTGGATGTCACCGCCGAGGTCCGACCGGGATACCTGGGAAGCATTGGAACCGGCCCCGTGTTCGTGGAGAACAGGTACACCGATTACCATCGCTACTGGCCCCACCAGACCCTGAGAAATCTATGGAAGCTGTCGCGTTATATCCATCCCTTCAGACTGCGGATGGAGTTCCTGAATAACCAGCGAAATCAGGACCTATATGCTGACGATCCACTGTCCCCCGCTCAGTACGACCCTGATTACCTTTTCGCGAGCGTGATGTTTTCAAACCCTTTGGGCTGGTTCGAGGTGTCGAACCTGCCGGAGGATTATTTCCGGGATATTCCGCCCCTGGTCAGTGTATGGAAGGAGAAAAGGGACGAGATCTACACTGGACGGGTATTACCCATAGGTAATCCGCCCGATGGGAGGAGCTGGACGGGATTTCTTTCCCTGAACCCTGAAAGGGATTCCGCCCTTCTTCTGGTTTTCCGGGAGCTCTCACCAAGGCCGAAATGGGCCACGATGCTAAGGATGCTGCCCCGACCTGATATGGATTGCCGTGTTTTGGCTGGCAATGGCCGTCTTGAGCTGCATGGTAAGCGTCTGGAAGTGATCATGGATAGCGAGCTCAGCTATTTATTCGCCGAGCTCAAGTAGCAGGATAAAGGTCCGGATGGATGAATGGTCAAGGCCGGAAGAATACTGGACAGGTTTAGGGCCAAGGACGGCCGGGAGGTAGTGCTGAGATACCCGGCCTTTGAGGATGTCGATGACTACCTGGAACTCATAAACTCCCTGGCCGACGAGGACGCTCCCATTCTCCACACCAAGAGGCTTGAAAGGGATGAGGAGGTTCAATGGCTGGGGAAGGCGCTGATAGACCTGGAGAAGGGGAAGCGGGTCATGATCTGTGCCGAGGTGGAGGGCAAGGTGGTGGCAAACTGCGACCTGACCAGGAGAAGCGGGGCAAGGAGCCACACGGGTGAAGTTGGAATCGTGGTGAGACGGGGGTTCCGGGACCTCGGAATTGGGACTACCTTGCTGCGCCTGCTGGCGGATCAGGCCAGGGAGATGGGAGTGGAGCTATTGGTCCTGGGCGTTTTTGCGGGTAACGAGCGTGCCCGGCACGTCTATGAGAAGGTTGGATTCAGGGAGGTTGGCTGCATCCCACGGGAGTTTCTAAAGAACGGGAAGTACATCGATCACGTGAGAATGGTCCTTGAAATCTGAGCCACGCGTTACCTTTATGTGGAGTGAGGTTTCGAGGATTCCGGTTGATTGATTGACCTGCGAAGATGAATCTGCTGGACCGTTCGTGTCCGGAGTTCGGAGTCTGATCGTGGTTACATCCCGAGAACCGGGGATACACGAGTGCAGTGCCCTTGACATGCTGAAAAGCAGGCTGGAAAGGCGAAGCTCCCTTGACATCTCCGTCATTTCGGAAGGAGAGGAAGATATCGACGACCAGATTGACCAGGCGGATCTGGCCCTGGTTATGGGCATTCCGGACCGTCACCGGCTCCTCGATACCCTAATCCATGATCTCGACATGGATCTCCCCCGTATTCCAGGACCCGGAGATATGCATCCGGAGGGATTCAGCCTCAGAACGGGGGAGTTGGAGGGAAATCTATTCGCGGTACTCCCAGGAGTAGACGGGATGGGGATAGTATACGGAATTGGTGCCCTCCTGAGGGCCATAAACTACCTTCCCGGGGAGGTGGAGGTGGATAACCTGGACCTGGTGGAGCAACCGGCATTCAGGGTTCGGGGCGGTGGATCAACGGCCGTGGGGCCTGGCAGCAGGGCCAAGGAGAGGGGGAACATGCGGTCCCAGACTGAAGAGGAGAAGAGAAGAGGTCTCGAGGACCTGATACTGCTTGGAGGAAACGTATTCCGAGGCCAGGATCCGGCAAGGGATCTGGGCCTGGCAAAATTCTCTGGTTCGGCCATAAACTCCCTGGGCGAGGATTTTCCCGAGGTGTGGGCGGCAACTCCCTCTAATTCCCTGCACATCAAGGTCTGCAAGTACTACTACGATAGGTTCATATGCCCCTCGGTACCGGAGGCAAGAGAGGCACTTCTATCCCAATACGAGGCACGATTCAGGGAGGAGGATCCGGGGGAGTACTACTCCATGTCATCCGGAGACGTGGCTGGTTGTACCTGCGAGAAATGCATGCCATGGGGAGCAACCTTCGTCAGACTGGCGCATGACATAGCGGATATTTTACACCGCTATCATCCGGGGACCAAGGTCATCCTGACCATGCAGAACCTCACCGCCGAGGGAGGCAGGGCCGTCCTGGACTATGTTAAAGGGGAGGATAACCAGTGGTTCCACGGGATTCGATATTCTCCCGGCGGAAATGAGATGACCACCTATAACCGGGGAGATATCAATCCCAGGTGGTTCAAGTACCAGGGATTTGGGAAGACCAGCAACTACCTGAAACACGTCCATCACGCATTGCCCGGGGATAAACCAGTATACCTATTCAGCGACATCACTCACTGGATCAGATCACAGTACGGCGTGGAGCGTCCCGACGTTTCATTGGCGGTTATCTACAACCGCCGTGCCTGGAATGCCCGTCCCCGAAGGTACCACGAGATTGCGAGGGATGTGTTCCACTACGGCATTGGTGAGGTCTTCTACAGCGAGGGAATGCACGATGACTTCAACAAGTGGCTTTGGTATAGGATGCTATGGGATCCCCATCTCTCTTTCGAGGAGATAACCAGGGAGTACTGCAGGTACTGGTTTGGGCCCGAGGCCGCGGAGACCATGTCCAGGGTGATCTTCCTCATGGAGAGTACGCTGGAGAGGCCGGTGCTGGGGAATGGGGCGATTGCGGAGGCTGTTGACCTTCTCAGGAAGGCCAGGGCAAAGATACCCGAGAATCTCATGCAGAACGACTACCGGTGGAGGATAATCACCCAGAAAGCACTCCTGGACAGGTATATTCAGCTTAAACTGGAGAGGGGCGAGGAGCTGAAGAGAAAGGCGTCCCGGGCACTGGAGGATCCTGACAATGGTCCCCAGAAGAGTCTGAGAGAGGCGCTCTCCATACTCGGGGAGTCCCTCCGGACTCCCGAGATGGAAGGGATAATGGAGGAGGTGGCCGAGCTTGGTGAGGAATCCAACTCCATGATCGGGTACAGGGAGCCTTCTTATTTCGACCTAGATGAATTCGATATAACGGAGATCGGTTGGTGGAAGGAGGTCCTTAGTGAGGCGGTGTCAAGCGGGGATGAGGGGAGGATGAGAAATGCTGCCATGATGGTCGTTAACTACGACGATCCTGGCAAGGGCGGCTTACACGAGGAGCTGGGCTGGTTGGACGAGCCCGAGAACCTGGTCCGGAGGGAGACCATACTCGGGTACTTCCCGTTCAAGGGCCCGGCCCGGCGATCCAACTTTTCCCTCGCCTATTCCTGGAGAAAGCCCGACTGCAAGCTGGCCTTCAGATACCCGGACCTGGAGGCCGGAGCGAGGTACGTGGTGAGGATCTGCACCGGTTTCCACTGCGATGATCTTGAGGGACTGATGCCCAAGGAATGCCCACAGGTTCTCGAGGTGAACGGTGAGATCGTCGGGGAGGAGTTTCCCTTCACCCTAGGCCGGATAGGGCTTTACGAGTTCGAAATCCCCAGCTCCTTGACCGAAGGCGGGGAGATGGAACTGGTAATCCGCTCGGCTTCCCATGATTTTCCGGTAGTTGGGGCCTCTGAGATATGGGTCATGAAAAAAGAAGAGATGACTTGGACCGTGGAGGACTAGATGGGATCTACTGGGTGACCTGGTCTTGAAGATTAGCTGCCTCCCTCACGGGTGCCTTGGAGAGGGAGGGCTTGAACTGGTTGAGTGGTTCAGGAAGGCCTCGGAGTGGGGGCTGGACGGGGTGGAGGTCATGGACCGTTGGGTAATGGAGGGGTTGATGGGCCCCACCAACCATGGGCTCATGGAGAGCATCGAGGGGGAACTGGACCGTTTGGGTCTGGAGGTCTCAGCGGTCATCAACCACGGGCCTTACGTCTGGGAGTCGGACGAGCCGAACTCCCTGGAAATGAGGAAGGCCCGTTTCTTTTTGAGATGGGCTTGTAGACTGGATGCCGATATCCTTAGGGTCACCACCGGGGTAAGGGAAGCTTCGGAGATAGCTGATGTAAGAGCAAGGTCGGTTTTTGGAGGGTATATACGTGAGCTGTTACCGCTTGCCAGGGACCGGGGGATTCGGATAGCGCTAGAGGAGCACCCGGGGTTCGCGGGAACGGTGAAAAAGTTGGGGCCCATTCTCCGTGATATCCCGGATCCCAATTTCGGTCTTGCCTTCGATACCAAGAATACCATGAGGGAGGGGGAGGACCCCTTGGTGATCCTGGACCGGGAGGACGTTCTAGACAGGGTCATATACACCCATATCGATAACTACTTCCCAGGTAATAGAGGCTGGAATCGATCGGTGACCCTTGACCAGGGATGGGTGGACATAGCGGCTCTGGTGGAGGGGCTACATGGCCATGGTTACGACGGCTGGCTGAGCGTGGAGTACGGAGGTAATGACCTGGAACAGGTTCATTATTCCATCGAATGGCTTCGATCAATCTGGCAGGATCTAGAAGGGTGAGGGATATTGCCTAAAGTGGACCTAGGAAAGGAGATGATGTGGACCGTACCGGGCAGGGAGGACCCGGACTGGGGCTTCGCCAGGAACCGGCAAGTGATGCTCCGGGCATCCAGAGGGGAGTTCTCGGCCTCATCGTTCTCAACCTCCCTGGATGTCCAGGGCCGGCTTTTCGTGGGGGGCAACCGGGACTTTGGGTGGCAGGGTCTGACCATTGGCCCCCTGGGCAGATCGAGCTATCGGATTTTGGATGGCATTTATTTCTCGGTTGGCCAGGTGTTGGAACCTTTAGATGTGAAGGTGGCCCCCAGAAGGGCAATCTACCGTTACAGGGATGGGGACGGAGACCCGGTTCGGATGGTTCTGGATCTGGAGGGTCAGCCCGGAAGGGTTGTGTTGCGTTCCGATGTGGGGAGGGCTTGTTGGTTCATGGCTCTCATGGATGTCAGGGAGTTGGATACGGGCCGGAAAATACCAACCGATCAACATAATTTGAAGGGGGAGCTGGTCTTGAGGGGAGAATTTCCCCTTTTGACAAGGGTCTCGGGTTTCGATGAGATACTGTCATCCGGTTTGAGTTTCCAGTGGGATTATAAGCTGGATGATGGATTCCGTCGCCGTAATGACGGCGCGGTGGTTTTTCAGGATGAAAGGAGAACGATTGAGGGCATTGTTTTCCATTCTCGGCGAGGACTTGTGGAGATAGAGGTGGAGATGCCCACCGAGAGCTCCCTTGCAGCCCCGGATTTAATTACTAGAAAGATATTCGGCAAAAGCAAGATTTCCCGTGCCCTGCGTCTGAGGCTTGCCAACCTAACCAGCTTTGATCTCTTTACCAGGGAGGGATGGATGCCGGAGGCCGGGGCCTGGTGGTTTAGAATGCCCTGGATTCGGGATACCCTGGAGGGGATTAGATGGAATCTCAAAACCTATATCCGCATTCTGGGGTGGAGGAAAAGACTGGCGAAAACGGTTAAGGGCCTTTTGGATGTCGCCCGACGGGAAAGAGGGCTGCCCATAATTCTCGATGGCGGCAAGTCCTTCACCAGCGATGGATTTCCCCAGCTGCTAAATGTGGGCTGCATGTTGGCCTCCATTACCGGGGACCGGGAGCTGTTGAGGGATGTCCTGGCAACGACAGACTGGATGGGTTCGAGACTTCTCCAGGGAAGGACCGTGTCCGGCTCCCTTCTCCGGGAGTCGGTGATATGTAGCCCGGCAAATTCGTCCTGGATAGACTCCGTGGTAGAGGTTGATGGGAAGAGATGGCCAACCAGGCTTCCCGGGGAGTGGAGGGGGGAGGGCATCGATCCTTTCAATCCCCATTACGGCCTAGTTGAGGTAAACGCCATGTATATCGAAGCACTCAATCGGATTGAAATTTATTGTGGCCGAATGAACCTGGAGGTTAGCCCCGAGATTCGGGATTTGAGGGAAATGCTGGAGGAGGGGTTCATGGAGCACTTCCACCACGAAGGATCGGTACCCGCATTAACAACCAGCCCGGTATATGATCTCAGGGACCCGATGTGCAGCTCGGCGGGGGTTATTGCCCTGTCGGTATTGGCCGGCCATCTCTACACCAGGGGACGGATTGAAGATTTCTGGAAACCAATTTCGGAACGGCTTCTGGTCCATAGGGAAATCAGGGAGCTGGGAACCGGCTCCGAGCCCTTCGGCTTGCTGGTGCGTGACATGGAAAGAAGCCCTTACCTTGGGGATGGGGAATATCACGGGGCGGTGATATGGCCCAGAGACACCCCCTACCTGATAGGTTTGATGGAGAAGATGGGAATGGAGGTGACCGGGTTGTTGTTGAATAATCTGGATCATTCCATATCCGAGGGGGCGATCGGCTTCGGGTCCGAGCTGTTCAGCCTGCCTGTGGGCGGAAACCCCTGTCCCACATCCTCGAGTGAAAACCCAGTCCCCGTGAAGAACCCAGCCCAGTACTGGAGCCACTGGTGTGATCCTTTTCTAGGTCATTTCGATGAGTTGGAATAGCTTTGATTGCTTTTTCTTCCGTGTTTCGCGATATAATATTATAGGGCCGACTCTAAAGCGGTGCACAATGAAATTTTCGAGGTCGCTTCCATGAGGATAGCATTCTTCGCCTGGGAATATCCGCCGGTAGTGGTCGGCGGTCTGGGTACCTACGCCACCTACATCACCAGAAAGTTCGTGGAGATGGGCCATGACGTGTGCGTATTTTCCCTGAACCGTGGTGACCTACCAACCAGGGAGATAATTCAGGGGGTGGAGGTCCACAGACCCCTTATAGCCGATGCCTCCAGGGTTTTCCCACTTCTATCCCCGGACCTGGGAAGCTGGGGTGAAAATCTGGATTTTTTCAGCGATTTCTTCATATACAACGTTCTCTCCGCATCCAAGCTGTCCAATTATCTGGTCAAGAAGGAGAAATGCGAGTTTGACATGGTATGCTACCATGACTGGCTAAACAGCATAGCCGGGATAATGACCAACGAACAGCTGGACGTGCCGACTGCCTTCCATGCCCACTCCACCGAATGGGGAAGGACCGGTAATGGGTCCCAGATTATCAAGAGTCTGGAAAGGGAGGCTGCCGCATCCGCGGATGGCACGATCACCGTGAGCCATGCCATGAAGGAGGACCTGGCCAGACACGGCTGGCCCGGGGACACCTTTGCGGTCTGGAACGGGGTGGACCCTGGTAAGTACGACCCCAACTCAATCTCCGAACAGGATGTCCTAGGCCTGAGGGACAGATACGGAATACATGAAAACGAGAACATGGTTCTCTTCGTGGGCAGACTCACCTGGGTTAAGGGCGTGAGAAACCTGATACAGGCAATGCCCCACGTTCTGAGCGAGAACCCAAATACCAAGCTGGTAATTCTGGGGCAGGGAGAACAGCAGTGGGAGATAACCGACCTGGCCTCGGCACTCAACATATCGGACAGGATGTACTACCGGTTCGAGTTCGTTCCCGAGGATGAGAGGATACTTCACTACGCCGCCGCGGATATGTGCGTCTTCCCGTCCATCTACGAGCCCTTTGGCATCGTGAGTCTGGAGGCCATGTCCATGGAGACCCCGCCCGTGGTCGGGGCCAAGGGCCTGGTCGGTTTCCGGGAACAGGTCATTTCCTCTGGACCCGACCAGTGCGGGATCCACGTGGATGGTAACAACCCCGGCGATATAGCATGGGGCATCAATCAGGTACTCTCCAACCCCGACCGGGCCAGGGAATGGGGCAGAAATGCCAGGAAAAGGGTGATGAAGCACTTTACCTGGGACGATGCGGCGAACAACACCATGGGGTGCTACCAGGCCATCAGGGAGAGGGCGGGGTATACGTAGGCCGTTTTGTGGATTGGAGGAATCAAGTTGGTAGATCTATGTCTTGGATTTGAGGTCCATCAGCCGTACAGGACGAAGGGAAACTTCCGACCCTCTCTGGCCCGGGAATTAAACCCGGACGAGCTACCGGAGGCCTATCTGGATCAAAAATTAGACCGGCGGATACTTGAGAGGGTGTGCAGGAAGTGCTACCTGCCGGCAAATCGGACCCTGCTGGAGAAAATTGATGAGTTCCAGGGAACTGGTTCGGAGTTCAAGGTGGTGTTCAGCATATCCGGGGTCCTGGTGGAGCAGTTGGAGAGATGGCAGCCGGACGTGCTTGACTCCTTTAGAAAACTCTCCCAGACCGGTAACGTCGAGATGTTGGATCAGACCTATCATCACTCGTTGGCCAGTCTCTATTCCAGGGAAAGGACCGAGTTCAAAGACCAGGTCAAGCTTCACCGGGAGCTGGTGCATGACGTATTTCAGCAGACCCCCAAGGTTTTCGAAAACACCGAGTTTATATACAATGATTCCATCGCCGCCTCGGTGGCCGAAATGGGTTACCAGGCCATGTTCACCGAGGGTGCTGAAAAGGTTCTGGACTGGAGGTCGCCAAATCACATATACCGCGCCAGGCACGCCGACCTCTCCCTTCTCCTCAGGAACTACCGCCTGTCCGATGACATTGCCTTTCGTTTCTCGACCCTTAACTGGCCCGGGTGGCCACTAACGGCGGAGAAGTATGCATCATGGCTGTCCGGCGCAGACGGTGACTGCGTGACCGTTTTCATAGATTACGAGACGCTGGGTGAGCACCAATGGCCGGAGACCGGGATTCTCGACTTCCTGAAGTGGTTGCCGCGGGAGGCGATCAACAGGGGAGTGGAGTTCAGGACCGCTTCGGAGCTGGTGAATTCCCACCAGCCGGTAGGCAAGATCGAGGTCGGGGACTTTGACACCATCTCCTGGGCCGATGAGGACAGGAGTACCACCGCATGGCTGGGAAACGATATGCAGCGGACCTGTTTTGGGGCCCTCCGGAGCATGGAGAGTCAGGTTAAACTTACGGATAACCAGGATCTGATGCGGATGTGGAGGGTGCTTCAGATATCGGACCATCTCTACTACATGTACACCGAGGAGGGTGCCTCGGGTATGGTTCATGGATACTTCAGTGCCCAGCCCCCAGTGAAGTCCTTCTGGAGCTTCTCCCGCATACTATCGAATTTTCACGAGAAGATAGCCCGGGAACTGGATGAGCCCCAGAGGACGGCCGTATACCTGCTGCGAATTCTCCCCCCGGACCAGGCCTTCCATTTCCATGATTCGGATGGCTATTTGGGTCTCTCGGCCCACTCCTTGGAGGAGTTTCAGCGAGTTCTCAGCATGGCCCCGGAGTGGTCGGTGCAGCGTCACCAGGAGAGATCGGACATCTCCACCTGGATAGGGGATGTTGTAGGGGATTCGGAGCTGGCCCAGGCGCTTGGGAAAAGGGAGGCGGAAAATGCCACAGAGCTGAAGATAGAAATATTTAACGACGTCCAGTTCAGGATCGGGGAGCTAAGGGAATTACTGAGATCCTGAAACGTGCTTTGCAGTGCATATCTATTTCTGTTGGCAGGATAACCTATAATCAGGGAGTGTTTCAATTTGAGGATCGCGATGTTTTCCTGGGAATCGATGTATACCATACAGGTCGGGGGCTTGGGCGTTTCGGCCACCAGGCTGGCCGAGGAGCTTGCGGGTCGAGGACACCACGTTTCCTTCTTCACCCGCGGGGCAGCCGGTCAGCCCGAGCACATGTTCATTAACGGGGTTCACTACCATACACTTGAACTGGAACCCTGCTTTTCGAGCTATTCGCTGGCCTCCGGGCTTTCAAAGATGATAATAGACAGGCTGAAGAGGGTGGAGGGAGTCCTGGGCAAATTCGATATAGTGCACGGACACGACTGGCTGGTGATCGACGCCCTCGAGAAAATGAAGAAGGAGGGAAGGAGGGCGGTCATGACCTATCACTCCACCGAGTACGGGAGAAACGGGGGGAAGATGGGCGACTGGAGGGAGTTCCACGAGATATCGGACCGTGAGAGGTACGCTGCCCGAATTGCCGACAGGGTGACCACCGTTTCCGCGCACATGGAGAGGGAACTGCAGTGGCTATATGACGTACCAAAGGAAAAGATAGACGTCATCCCCAACGGGATCGACCCCTCAAGGTACAAGTCAGATGTGGATAGCCAGGAGGTGAAAAGGAGGCTGGGCATGAACCCCAGTTCGCCCATGGTTCTTTTCGCCGGGAGGCTGGAATACCAGAAAGGGCCGGATATTCTTCTCCGATCAATTCCCGAGGTCCTTGATCTGCGGGAGGACGTGCAATTCGTGTTTCTGGGTCAGGGTGGCTTGAGAAGGGACCTGGAGGCCGAGGCCCGGAAGCTGGGGATTGCCTCCTCCACATCATTCCTGGGGTTCGTGCCCTTCTGGGAGTACCTGGAGAAACTTAACTCCTGCGATATGGTGTGCATTCCCAGCAGGAACGAGCCCTTCGGGCTGGTTCTCCTCGAGGCCTGGTCCGCGAGTAAGCCGGTTGTGGCATCCAGGGTTGGAGGGCTCCAGGAGAATATTGATTCAGGTGTTAATGGGCTGCTGGTTGGACCGGAGCCCTCGGCCTTGGCCAGGTCGATCAGTTACCTCGTGGACAACCCCGGGATTGGGGAGAGAATGGGCGCCAGTGGACGGGAGAAAGCATTTGAGTTCGGCTGGGACAAGGCGGTATCCCTGCTCCAGGACACCTACAGGAAGGCCCTGCCCTGAACGCTTTACTAGAGATAGGCCTCGGTACCGTACCTCTGCATCATCCTGTGGCTGTTGAAGTAGTAGGCTATCTTCCCGATTGAGTTCTTCATCAGTTCTATCCACTCATTCCTTCTATCGTAGTAAGTGGGGGCTATGATGTATGAGAGCTTGTTGTAAAGATCATCCAATTCCCGCCTCTTCCTGGTTTCCAGATCCACCTTCTCCTCCGGCGGAGGCCCTATGCTCCATCCGGTGACCCCCTCGATGCAACCCTCGATCCACCAGCCGTCGAGGACGCTGAAGTTTAGAACCCCATTATGTGCGGCCTTCATGCCGCTGGTCCCCGAGGCCTCCAGCGGGGGTAAAGGGGTGTTGACCCAGACATCGGAACCAGAGGTGAGGATCTTTGCCATGTCCATGTCGTAGTCGGGGAGGTACACGATCTTCATGACATCCGATAGCTCCCTGGAATACTGGAATATCTTCTCGATCATATCTTTACCGGTGTCATCCCTGGGGTGGGCCTTGCCGGCAAAGACAACCTGGATCCGGTTCTTGTTCCCTATCTTCCTGAGCTTTTTGATGTCCGAGAACAGGAGGGTAGCCCTTTTGTACCCGGTAGCCCTCCTGGCATGGGCCAGGGTCAGTGCCTCCGGATCCATTTCCACCCCGGTTTCCCGGTTTACGAGATCGATGAGGTCGATTTTTGCCGCCTCGTGTGCCTTCCAAACCTCATCGTCCTGCAGGCAGTCGACCCTAACCAACAGGGAGGGTTCGTTGGCCCATCCGGGTAGGCATTCGTTGAAGAGCTTATGGAAGTGCTCGCATGTCCAGTAATATGAGTGAACGCCGTTGGTGATGGCCGATATGTGGTGACCGGGAAAGAGCTCCATCGATAGCTGCCTGTGCCTCTCGGCTACTCCATTCACGTACTTGCTCAGGTTTAGTGCCAGACGGGTCATATTGAGGGAGTTCTGGCCCGCGATCTCCTTGATGGTGTCCAGGGGAACTATCTCCCCCATGGTCTTGGTCACAAGGTCATAGGTAAACTTGTCGTGGCCTGCCTCCACTGGGGTGTGGGTTGTGAATAGACACAGGTCCCTCACCCTCTCCGGGGTCATGCCGTTGGCCCGGAGTAATTCCAGGGTCAGGAGGGCGGAGTGCCCCTCGTTCATGTGGTACCTGCTTATCTTAAAGTTCGATGCCTCCAATATTCTGGCCCCGCCGATTCCCAGCACTATCTCCTGTTTAAGGCGGTATGCGTCCCCACCGCCGTAGAGCTTGTCGGTTATTCGCCGGTCCTTCTCCTCATTCACCTCGAGGTCGGTGTCCAGAAAAAGCATGGAGATCAGCCCGCCGGTGGGGGAGATGTGATCGTAGAGCCACGCCTTTACGGTGACCTCCCTGCCCTCAATTTCCACCATCACCCTGTGAGGGAGCTCCACCATGAATTCTTCCGGGTTCCACTCGTCCGGGTGCTCCACCTGTTTGCCTTCCTTGGTGAGTTCCTGCTTGAGGTATCCCTTCCTGCTCACCAGTGTAACGGCCACCAAGGGGATCCTCATATCGGCGCTGGATCTAATCATGTCGCCGGCGAGAACCCCGAGTCCACCGCTGTAGCTCTTGATCTCGTTCTTAACACCTATTTCCATGGAGAAATAGGCCACCCTCTCCCCCTCCAGAAATGAGTGTTTGCAGTATTCACTGTCAAAATAGTAGGTTTTGCCCCTTATCTCTGCCTTGAAGGGTGCCTCTTCCTCTATGAGTGGGACTCCGCATACTGGGTCTCGGACCATTCTTTTTAACCCCTAATTCTTGTGGTGCTAAAATCTGCATTTGTAAGGTTCTCTGCTCTATAATCCAGACCGGTCGTTCTTCTTTTAGGTGTTTTTAACCCATTCGCCGATCCAGTGTCGAATTTGACAATCGATGGTAGTTTTGGACGACATTTGAATTTTAGCATGGGAAACCCTGCCTTTCCAGCCTCTTGCCCACTTCCCGGAGGGTGGACCGGTCCTGCTCGTCAATTGATCCGTCACCATGGGGTCCGGTGTTAAGGAGCAGATTGTGATCCCGAACAAGGGACTGGCCCAGCATATCCCAGACCTGGTCGGGTCCCTTGTGTTTTCCCTGGTGCTCTTTTGAGTGGCCCCAGGCAGAAGGTTGTAGGGTGTCACAAATCTCGTTGTGTTTCGACCGGTTCTTACTCCATGCACTATCGGCCAGCGGAGCCTTCTCGTCAGAGAGCCGGTGGGCAAGCGACCCGGCCTCGCGCTCGCAGGACGCGAAATCCTCGTTTCCAGTCGCCCCTTGTTTAAAACAGATCAGGGCCTGCGGTTGAAGGGAATGGATTAGTGAGTACGTCTCCTCAATGGGAAACATGTCCGCCCGGATATAGTAGGGCAAGATGGGGTCGAACCATATGCCGGCTAGGGGTCCATATCCCGTTAGAAGCTCCCGGAGTTGGGCGTGTACGAAATCCAAGTAACATTGAAAGTCCTCCTCCTTGCTGTATTTATAGTGTGGTTCTGGATCAGGATAATCGGGCCTGGCAACTTCGGGGCCGGATTCCCGGGACATGTAGTATGGGTGTCTCCAATCGAGGGCGTAGCTGTAATAGAGGAAAAGGCCCAAGCCCCTCTCCTCGCAAGCCCGGGACAGTTCACGGATGAGATCGGTTCCACAGGGCGCCTGGACGCTGTTGAAGTCGGTCTCGTCGGTTTCGAATAGGCAGAAGCCATCGTGATGGCGCGTGGTGATGTTAACGTAGCTCATTCCAGAATCCAGGGCAAGATCGGCGATGGAACCGGCATCAAATGACTCCGCCGTGAACTCGTCTTTGAGTTCCTCGTACTCGGATACCGGGATTTTTTCCTCGAACATCACCCACTCCCCCCTCCCTAGGAGGCTATATAGGCCGTAGTGCATGAAAAGCCCGAAACGGGCCCCCTTGAACCACTCCAGCGTGGCCTGCCTGGGGTCCTCTTGGTATGTACTATGATGCTCTTCTAGAAAGCTCGGTGTCTTGCTCAATCATATCATCTCTGGTATAGGTCCTGAACCTGCCCTTCATCATTCGAAAAGGACTTTTCTGGTGAGGTTTATACCGCCTGAGGCAAGTTTGGATCTCTTCACCCACAGAAATGAGGATGACACCTCTAGATCACCCTGGACTTTCATGTCAATCTCTCCCATGGATCTTAGGTCCTCCATGGTGCCCTTTGTCAGGGTCGGTTGGGCCTCGAATTCCACTCTGCCTCCGGGCCGGATGCTGTCTTCAGGGGAGCCAAAGACGTTTCCCAGATTAAACCCATCCAATTTCAATTCCACATCCTCCAGTGAAACCTCTACCCGGTTAGAGGTCGAGTTTTCAAGGCTCATGTTGAGGCTGTAGATATAGCGATCGGGGTCTCCCGGTGGGATGGCGTTGGAGATCTCAAACTCCTGCAGCTGGGGAGTGTCCTCGACCGATGAAATCGAATTCTGGACGGTGCTGGTGGCGTAAAGATGAAGCACCAGGATAAGTGCAGCTGCCAGAACTAATAAAATAAGGTATTTTGGCGGTCTCAAAAGGATTCCCGAATGATGGCAGGATGGTAGTCTGATAATGCTTTTGCAGATACCTCAAAATGACATCTTGACCGAGAGATGAGCAAACCGAGTTCGGTTTTTCTTCCCCGAACAGTGAGAATACTCATACTTAATAGCCCAATATGGAGGCCCTTAACTGATGAAATTAGATGAAATTCTTGGTAAATCGGTTCTGAATACCTCTGGAGTCGGTCTTGGTGAGGTATCGGACCTTATCATTGATAGTCGTAGTGGTGAGGTTACCTCCCTGAAGATCGAGCAGGCCTCAGAGGAGAGTTCCACCGGTTTCCTTCCGACCGACCTCCTGAAAATTGAAAATGGAGATGTGGTATTGAAGGGGGAGACGGGGGTTGCCGAGTCACCCGAGGAAGGAGATTACGTCTATGGTGCCGGTCTCATCAAGGGGGAAGTCTTCGTAAAGCCCACCTGGCGAATAGGCCTCCTGGCGGATTTCGATATAGACGTTGATGATTGGGAGCTAACGAAGCTAACCATCGACGTTCATCCGGAATATGCTATTGACACCGACCTCCACGAGAAGCTAATGCCCACGGGGTATCCCCCGGTATTCCAGATGGAGGTTGACAGTGCCTGGGCCCAGTTCCATATCTCCAAGGAGCCCCCGGAGAAGAGCTCGCATACGGTTCTTGATATCATGGGGCAGGATCTTGAGGTCTCCATCGCCAAGCACCTGGAAAGGGAGGGATTCCAGGAGGGCAAGACCAGGGCCGACCAGTCATTTGATGAGTCCTACCAGCAGAAAATGATCGATGCATTGCGTGATGCCATCAGCGAGGCATACCAATCAAGCTAAACCCGAATTGGCGAGAATCCTTAGGGGTTCATCGATCCCGTTGGGTCATTTCTGATAAGATGTGCCAGGATGCCAGTAGGGAAAAGGATGGCCCACAATAGTAGAAGGTCAAGAAATAGGGCTGAATAGTTCAGAGTTACTCCCTTATCATCAGTAACCAGCCAGCTCAGGGGGCCAGCCACGACCGGTGCGGAGTCCCTCCGGATTGTCACGCCTGCCAAGATTTCGAGAGATCATGAAAATGCCAAGTGTTATAGCAATTGCCGAAATTAAGGCAATTAAAGCGATCCCTCTTCGATTCATGGAAGGGTGATGGAGCTACTTCAATATCAAACTATGGTTAATGGGTATGAAAGGTGCTCCAGGTCGGGGAGCTTGCTACTCCTCACACCTCTTAAAAAATCCGGTGGATAGTACGTTCCCCCTGAGAATGTAGATGTCACATCCTTTGCATGTGTAAATCCTTTAACTGTTCATGATAGTAGATCGGCGAGCTGAGGGTAACCTACTCCTGAGACATAAGGTTATCTGTTAAAGGGCTACGGGCAATGTTGGGGGATTGTTTGGGGAAATGACAACGCAGGATAATCGAGAAAATCAATAAAAAGACATTGACGGGAGACAGGTAAAGCGATATCCTAGATTATGACTTATTGGAGAATAATTATTATGAAAAATAAATTTAATAAAAATATTTTCACATTTAGAAAGCTATTAAGGGATATTGCTTTTTTTACTGTTCATATACCACAGATTATTGGAGCATTTAGAGACAAAGAAATCGATGAAGCTTTCACGGAAAAAATCATGTTCGTAACAACCGCCGTGAATGGCTGTGTCTATTGCGCCTGGTTCCATGCAAGAAGAGCAGTGGCAAGCGGTATGAGCGAGGAAGAGGTTAAGGACCTGCTTGATCTTCAATTTCAGGCACAGGCATCCGATTACGAGATAATGGCTTTACTGTATGCCCAACATTACGCAGAAACAAATAGAGAACCAGACCCTGAGGTGACGGAAAAATTCAACGAATATTACGGAGAGAAGACGGCAAATCACATATTCATGCTTATACGCATGATATACTTCGGTAATCTGCTGGGCAATACGTGGGATGCCATAATAAGCAGGTTCGAAGGGAATCCGGTGGAAAATAGCAGCGTGATATTTGAGTTCTTCTTCTTTTCAGCTACTTTCTTGTTCATGGCCCCAACTATGTTTCAAATGAAAGAAAGGAAGGAATTACCAGTAGTTTAGCACCAGGAAAGAACCAATGACCTCTGATTTTTGAGGGTATTGGAGGTTTGCACTACAAATCATATATGAAGTTTATCAGATCGATCTTTGACTTCTAAGCTGGGTGGCGTACCTTCTCCGAGCGAGTAAGAGTCCAGCTATGAACAGTGGGGGATAGATAAGGGCCCTAAGATCATATGGAGGGTACGGGAATGCATAGCCGGAGAGGGCGTCGATCAACAGTCTGGGCCAGAAAGCTAGCTCGATAACGACTGGCATGAGCCAGGTCAACCAATCTATGCCGCCGATGGTTCTATATGCGTGCACTAAGGCGACCACAGCCAGAAAGGGGCCAGTATACCATAGGTAGAAACAAGCAAGAAAGAAGACCATAGCTCCACCGGAGAAGACATATGGAGAAACACGGACATGGAAAAGCTCGCTGCGATGCCAAAGGTAGAATGATGCCAAAAAACCCATCGCAGCTACCCCGGAAAAGATGATGTAGGATTCTTCATGAATACCGAGATACCAGATATAGAGTGAGGTCAAGGAACACAGAATGGCCGCAACCATCCACATATTTTGCATACTGTATCCCGCTGGTCATTAGGAACGCTAGTAGGATGATAAATTTGAGCACACTCCCCCGCCGAGTTCGGACATGAGGCTCAGATCACCATCACATATCATAACTTTAAAGTATCAAGAATGAAAGCCCTGTTCTCTGTCCTAATAGGGATTGTAACTAGTAAGAATTATTGTATTTTGGTTTCGTTCACTTTTCATGATTTGAAGTCCGCGTAAGTCATCTTCACCGTCTACCTGCATGCTCGAGTTGGTTAATAAGAGCTTCGAACCTGAGGTGGCAAGCCCCGGGCGAGATTCGAACCTCAAGTAGAAAAGCACCGGATAGAGCGCCCTGAATTTGCATCCAATAAGCCCGTACCGGAGGTTGGGGAAGCCTATGGCGCCGGGGGGAGGGGGGAAAGAGATTCTCATGGAGCTCACGAATGCCGGTTTCTTTAGAACTAAACTTTCCGGCAATATCCGTGACCGTCTGCCGTCCGAGTCCGTATCTGACCTAGAAGAAGGAGCAATGTCACACTACATCAGCGAATACGTCAACAAGGCACTCGAACACATAAAGGGATACGCAGACATCAAGATGGGCAAAAACCTACCCATATCAATCAGCAACACAGATCAAGACCACAAGCTAAACATACTCATCGCACCCAAAATCGAAGAGTAATAAGAGGGAAGTATTGTGGTGGATATGACGAAGATAGTAGTCATAGTAGCTGTTCTTGCAGCAATCATGGCAACAGCCATCATTGCCTTCTATGTGGGCAGACCAGAACTGCCAGAGATCAACCTGGTGCACCTCTATTTCAGCCACGCAAACCAGACCTACACCCAAGGCCAAACCATATCCTACTGGGCGAGTTACGCCCTTCGATTCAGAGGGACATCGGTGAAATTCAGCACGGAAATCATCGTGAAAGACGAGAGCGGAAAAGAAGTCTACAGAGACCCGGTTGTGAGGAAGTGCTTGTCTGTCACCCCTGTACCTTCTACGCCGCGGAACCATGTCTGGGAGCGTACAGGCACGATCAGGAGTGGAACATTCACGCTGCAGGAGCCCGGGGAATACGAGGCCTCGATCACTGCACGAGCCGGCGAAAGCTGCGACAAAGTGTTAGACACGTTGAGGATTGTCGCGAATCCAATTAGGTGACTACTGGAAAGAGCGCCCGAGAAGCCTGAAGAGGTAGAGGACTGGTAGTGCGGGTAGCTTCCCTACTAGCTCGGAGAGGTCGGGGGGTTCAACCCCGCCGGGGAGCATCGGGAGTTCCGGTAGGAATAAAATGGAAGACGAAAAGATAAGCATAAACCCCAACCCCAACCCCAACCGACGAAGAATAGAAGCCTTCTTCTGCCTGACACAAGATCTCCGCGGAGTATCTTCTCTGGATCGCCGGAGGTCCGGGGGGAAGCATTACCCACGCGGGTATTGTTTCCTTTTTCCTCGCCCTCCCACCGTGCTATGGTGCCAGACATAGCCCGTATTCTGCCCTTAGCCGCTTCACTCTTCCGGTTCATCTCGTACCGGCAGCTGCCTCGCCGCAAAAGACTGGGCTACCGGAGATCTGGCTCAGGCTGCTTCCTCGCCTGGTAATGGGCGATGAGGCTCTTTATGGCGGCGTCGAAGCTCTCCTTCTCCATCTCATGCTTGACGTGGCGCAGCTCCCGGTGGGTGTCGAGGTGGATCCGTATCATCTTGGTTCTGGTCCCGCCCCCCATGGTATCCCTCTTCACCGCTTTACCGCTCCCCCAGGCCTGCCACAGGCCCGGCGTTCCTGTTTTTGAGCATCCGGTCGAGCTGCTGGCGGAGAACGAGCAGCTTGATCGCTGCGGACACCGTTTTCTTTCTCTCCAAGAGGTCCAGGGCCTGCCGCACCTCATCCCGCACGGCCTCGACCACGTCCTCTATGCTTTGCTCTCCTTTCTTGCTTGTGTTGTCCACTCTCCCAACCTCCGAGTGCATTTACGGGTTAGAGGTCTGAGAGAGCCTAGGGCCGCACTCGAGGCATGCGGCCAACATGCCTCTACCGTACCCTTTGGCCCTGTTCCCAACGTCGGGCAGGGGCCGGGCAGTGGGCGGCCCTTGAAAAATGGCTCTCTCGCCCCACTCGGATGAACAGGCAACGCCTCTTAAGGGTTGCCCTGTGTTGAGTGGACGTGTGGAATGTGGGGGGTGTCGCGGTTCTCGCGGATACATGAGGCCGAGGCGTCAAGACGGATTCTAACTCACTAACTCATTGGCAAGACGGGGTGCAGAATACCCTGAGTCGCCGGAAACTAACTCGTTAACTCATTGGCTCAATGGGGGGGTAGACCGGCAACTAACTCACTAACTCATCGAGTCTTGAGGGGTATGGCTCCGGTGATTCATCTCGTGGAGCGCGGCCCGGATATCTTTGAGATCCCCGTTCATGGTGGCCTGGGTACGCTTCAACTTGGTCGCTGCGTGGACCAGGGCACCGACCTTGGCGTCGACCTCTGCGAGGTTAGCCATTTCTCCACCTCACCTGGTCAGAAGACACCGGGGCCGAACGACCCGGGCGTGTGGACACCCTCCTGTGTCGGGGGCTCCGCCTGGGATCTATCTCAGTCTCGGTGGCAGAAGTGCCTGTCTTTCGGCGGGTCTTGACATTGCGGATAATTCGGAGGGGTGAGGCGTGCCTTGCTGTGTCTCTAGGGGTTGGCTGTCTGTGTTATTGTTTCTAGCAAACGTTCTGTATCGGTTTCTGCGGTGTGGACCAAATGGTTATCTACGGCTATCTCATCGGTCCCTATCCAGGTTCTTCTGCTTTTCACTGATCTGCCTAGTACGTCGGCGATTCGAGCTAGTGTTTTCTCCATGGTTCTTTCTCTGTCGGTGTTAAGCATATATTTGGTTGTATTTGCTGTTGCCAGGGCATGAAGGTTCTGGGAAACCTCGTCTATCGTTGATGTGGTTTGTCTTTCAGTTGAGGCTAGGATGTTTAGTAGGGTTGCTGCTTGATCCAGGTGGGCTTGGAGTTCCGCTGCCAGTCTGGAACGGTCCTCTGGGGTTACCGTGGGCCCGAGATGATTGAGGGTTCTCGCGGTTTGGGAAGCCTGAAGAAGAGTAGCTCTGGTATCGTTGACTATGCGCATCCAGATGAGTACTTCTCTAGACTGTTCGACATGCCACAGCGCGTATCCGGCTTCTCCGATAATCATGAGAGCGACTAGAGATATGAAGAGGTTGTTTCGTTTTCTTTTCGAGAAACTGTAGAGGCCCCATATACACAGAGCGAGATAGACCAGGGCAAGTAGGGGGCTTGACATACCGGCGATGACTAGAAGCGCAGTAGCCAGGGTGAAGAAGAGCACGAGCTTTGTCCCGTAGCTCACCTTCTCAAACCTACCCTCCACCGGGCGCATAAGGGTCTGTGCGAGGCGGTACTCGTGGAGTCTGGACTCTATCATCCCCGTGGAGTGCTCGAGGTAGTTCAGAGCGTTGCTCACTGACTTGTTGTCAGAGTCAATTCTGTCAGCTATTGTGGCCGGGGATAGATACTCGGGATAGGTCTTCTCCAGAAGATCTAGCATATCCTTCCTATCCTTAAGCGAGAACACCCTTACAACGCTTGGGTCCAAGGAGAGCAGTAACCGGGCAACAGTCGGCCTATCTTCCCCAAGAGTGAATACTTCTTTTCTACTCATAATCACCACCCAACCTGACTGACACATTCATTCTCCACATTGGAAACGATCGGCTACAAGATCTAGGTTTCTAACCTGACTCCAGGCCCTGATTTCGCTCTTTGATTCCCGGATCTTGATTCCCAGTGCAACTAGTTACACCCTAGGAGGTTGGTATCAGTGACCCGTTACCGTGGATCACTCGTAGGTTACTCCTTCGAGCTTCCTCTCCCGGTACTTCTTTGCTGTCAGTGGTTGAGTTGGCTCCTGGTTTGTAGCCGTTCTCACCCGCCACTGGTGGGGTGGGTCACCGTACTCGCCGGGAAGTCCGTCCGACGTGACATACAGCAGAACCACGTAGTCGCCTGTTCCCAAGAGAATGCCGTGTTTCTCGTGGCTATCCCTCTCCAGGAGCTTAGCCTCCCTGCTCCAGCAACTTTCATCGCCTATGCCCCTCCGGGAGAACCAGATATCCGCTGTCTGTATCTCCCACACATAGGGCTCCCCGCCAGCGCCTCGCAGCGCGGTTTCGGTGACGATGGGGGAGTACCTGTTGCTCTGCCAGGTCATGTATATCTGGTCTCCGACCTGGCCTATTTCCGGAAAAGCTCCTGATCCAATTATCTCTTTTTTCGACCAGTTAGAGCCGAGATCACTGGATTCCATGACCCAAACACTTTCTCCAACCCCCGATAATTCTGTTCCTGCGACCATAAGATCACCCTCAGATGTCTGGAGAAAGGCCTGATAGTGAGGAGAGTCCTCCACCAGAGAGGGCTTGCTCCAAGTAAAGCCGCCGTCTCGGGTCCCGGAGCGCCAGATCCAGCCTTTCTGATAGTTCTTATTAGATAGCCAGTACACGTACACTGTTCCGTTGGACTCGGCGAAGCCCGGGTTCCAACAATCATATATTCTTCTCGACGCCCCCTCTAGATACCAGTTCTCGGTTCCGGTAACCGGCCTGAACTCTGACCACGGCGCCGATGGGTCCTCCTTGACCGACACAAAGATCTGGTGGGGCAAAGCAACTCTACTCCTAGGCATTATCGACCAGGCTATCCACATCCTCCCGGACTCGTCCTCGAATATGTAGATGCCATCACCGGTCCCAACGGCATCTATACCTAGACCAAGTTTCTCGGGCTCCGACCATTCGGCATCCTCTCTCTCCCTGACAACTATCACCGGATTTCCCCCGCTCTCGTCGTTAAGCTCGGTCCAGACAACATAAAGCCTACCATCCCGAGTCATCGTGGCGGCTATATCCCCGAAACCGGGTGACCACGAGCCAGGATCACCCACCGGCTTGGAGAGGAACGGGCCAAGAGACCACCCCTCCAACACCCTATACTCAGAAACCTCGCTCTGACCGCCACCAATCACGATCACCACAAGCGACAGGCCAGCGATGACCACAATCGGCCAACCCTTCCTAAACAACGACACAGACACATCCAGACCCATATCTAAACACCTCCACCAACCCAGGCAATAAACAGATGTTTCAATTACATCAATAAGATATGCAATAAGCATGTATATTAACTTTTCCGTCCTGAATTTTTCTGAAAATTACACTACCAAACCCCATCCCCCAAATCACATCCCCTCTGTTTCGTCAGGCCTCTGATTTCTTGCCCTTTAACGTGGGTTCGACCTCTCAATTCGGAACAGTACGAAATGTGAACTCGCTAAACACGCGGGAAGAAAAACAGTGAAGGCTGAAGACATCAAACTCGCAGTACGCTAACAACCCCACAACCAGAACCCTGGCTCTCCACCGGTGATTGAAGAGAACCGTCAAAGCCAAAACAACCCGAGGAAAAGAGGTGCCTACGTTATCCACCACGGTAGGGTGCCGAGTTGAGTATATTGCCTGGTTCTTGGAGACTAGGGTCGGGTAGGCATACAGCCCGGTATACTAGACCAGTTGAGGTATTTCCATAACAGGAATCTCGGTATTATGTGTTTTTCGTCGTTGTGGATAACACGTCTGATACTATTTGTATTATAGGAGAAACGTTTGGGTAACACCCGATTTCTACAAAACCACTATATTTTCGTAACAATGGGGATATTCATGGGATCTCAAGGAACTCGCGGTCGGCTTCAAAATGGATCAGGAAGGGGAAGATAGGGGATTCTCCATCGGGGTTCTAAACCTCTCTACCTGTTCGCCTTGAGATCTCTTATCCGATCTGCAGGGATAACACAAAGATCACGCTCGGGTCTCCCTGCCTTGTTAGGTGCGGAGGTAACCGCGCCGAGGTGCTTTGTGATGTCAGGAGATCGTGGGCTTCACCTTAATCTTCATGGAACGATAACAGGGAGAATCGAGATAGGGAAGTCTCAGAGATCTTGGGATCTGATTTCACCGCGAGCGACATCGATATAAGATCTATAAGAGTCCGTCTAGTTCAAGCCACTGTGCTTACGAGCCTTCTCTGGGGATCTCAGCGCAGGCTCCTTCTGAACGGACTGGTATCTGAATGAATCGTGTATTATGGCTAATGATCCTCGTCTTGATCCTCCCAATCGGGATGGGTTCAGAGCCTCGAGTCGATCCGGAGACCCACGTTATTCGTCTGCTCCACCTGGGTAAGGCATGGTATCGAGGGAGTGCACCCGGACCGATCTTTCTTCAAGACCCTAAGATCGACTGGTTGCCAGTTCCAGCTTGTCAGGCTCACGGTGATGACATGAAAGCTCTGCGCATCTTCCTTCCAAGAACCAGGGAGGCCCTTTTCCAGGAGTTTGACGTAGTACTCATAGACGGCATGGATGCGTATGACCTTAAACCAGAGTTCCAGCATTGGTTGGTTGAGGGTATGAAAACATTGGGCATTAACTTCGTCATGGCAGATGATTCATCCTCTTTTGCGACAAGTGGAAGCCACACATCGTGGTACGATGTGCTTATAGGCGATATTCTTCCCGTTGACGATAAACCACTTCAAGGCTCTCCTTATGACGAACAGGAATCCTTTCACATCGTGCCGCAGATTCCGGGCCATGAATTCACACGAAGCATTCCCTGGGAGGATGTATGGATGTACGCTGCTAATCGTCCTTGGCCGAAAGTGGGGTCCACCATCGTGACGAGGATGTCTGGGGAACACTCCGTCAACAAGAACAAGGTTCAGATGGTCTACTGGGATCTGCTCCCGGCTGGAGGGAGGTCGGTAGCATGGATACATCGTTGGGTGGGTTCAGGCGAGTTCTGGAGATGGAAGTACCATCCCGATGTTACGGCACACGTGATATACTTCACGGCAAAGGTTCCAATCCCCGAAGATATATCGCTGCCAACCCCGCAGGAGATCAGGTCGCTCCGGTGGAAATCGACCCCCGTGATAAGAACTCTCAGCCATCAGACCCATCCCGAAGCTGTATTTCCCGCAACCCAGACCCGGCCTCGAGCACTGAGCCCGGGGCTGATCGTCAGCTCCAGCTCTCCGCGAACAGTTATCCCAAGTCTTACCT
>CAZUNO010000023.1:0-46140 GCA_964621445.1 Hadarchaeota archaeon (SeqCode)
TCTTAACTGTTTATCCCGATATTTGTGCATTTCTCTATATCGTTTCATTAGGGGTTGGGATAACCATGTATCCATCTTGATGGTTCTACTTGTTGGGAGGTGTCAGGTATCCTGTTGAAACATGGGAAAATGGTCAGAAAAGCCATATCTCACCTTGACGAATCATAGGACGATCCACGGGTTAGAAGGTATAGGTCATTCACTAGTACTATTTTGAGTTCAAGCTGGTCAACCGCCCAGTCACACTATTCTCAACACAAAGAAATTCAGAACCCAGTAAACACAACAAGGCGACACGATTCCCCAAGCATCTTCGGGACCTAGTTAGGTCATGGCTTTCGCTAACTACAGTCACCTGTTGGCCCAGATTTCAGATAAGGCTAGGTTCTCAAAGCCCAGCTTGGCAATATGTCTAGCCATTTTCTGGGTTGTTTTCGAGTTTGCTTTTTGTTTTCAGATTCGGGCGTTTTTTTGTTCTGGGTCCTGGTCTTTCGATTGGGGTGGTAGGAGGTCTATGCTTTTTAGCTGGTCGAATGCTGCTCCTGTATCGATGCCTGCTTCCTCGATGTAGTGCGCAGCCATCTCCATGCTGCTCCACCCGAAGTGTTTCAGCAACATGGACTCGTTCCACCCATTGTTCGCTAGGTAGGTGGCTCTGCTGTGCCGAAAGAGATGTGACTTCTTCCCGTCAGGAACGCCTTAACATCAAGATTCTTGTTCAAAGTGAATCCTCACATAGTCTAATATAGTAAGATACGGAGTCGCCTTGGGTCATCGGTCGAGGCCGGGTTTTAATCTGTTGCGATCATGTGATTTGTATATACATCCTGTGTCGTGCGTCTAATCGCGGCCACGAAACATCGACTATCACCACTGCCCGTCTCCCTTCAACGAGAATCCATGCAAAACGCATACCAAACGTAAGGAAAGGAATGACCGACTTGGATGCCAACACTAAATCAGATATTGGATATCCATAAGTACAATAAAGACATGGTGCTTCGTACCAAGCCTTCTAGCAAAACAGGAACTGGAGACTTGGTGGTGGATGGAATGATACAAGAGATCATTGAAGCCATTGACGAGTGTCTGAGGAATGTGGATGACTACATAGCTGACTCGAAGACCCTTATTGAAACAGGGAGCTACGGGCATTCCCTATCTCTAGCAATCATGGGAAGAGAGGAACTTGGGAAAGCGGCATGGTACATCCCAGCCGCATTCGGCTTCTACGATCTCAAACCCTTGCTCAACCGCCATACCTGTATCGAAGGTAAGAGGCAGCTAAGCCCCCTCTACGATCACCGTTTGAAAGAGATGATGATCAGGATCTTCAAGAAACTTCAATACCTCATTGACGAAGACCTGGGGACGCCTAGGGCCCCCGAATGTAGAAAAGCTCACT
Source organism: Hadarchaeota archaeon (SeqCode) (assembly GCA_964621445.1). Lineage (GTDB taxonomy): Archaea > CAYQAE01 > CAYQAE01 > CAYVLA01 > CAYVLA01 > CAZUNO01. Next base: position 1,406 of record CAZUNO010000023.1, read on the forward strand.
CAGGATGTCTTGCGCGGATTCAACGAAGAACTCGGCAAAGCTAAGAGCGAAACGAACAACCTTCAGGAGAGGCGGGAACCCGGTCTCTACGTAGAGCTGTATAAAAACTATCGCATCTCGAGCCCGCGTCAAATCGTCAGGAAAGAGGCGCTTGAGGTAGTGACATCATTGGAGCACGATTACAGCCAGATAGTTGGATCTCTTGAACGCTTCAAGAAGCTTGAAACCCAAGATCGAGAAGCCATAAAGCAAATACTCGTATCCGCATTAAGTCGGATTGGGATCAGACCATAGGAAGCGCCTTGTCAATCAACATATCGGCTGGTCCATATGTGGCTAAGATATGAGCTATGCAGCACAGCCTTGAGGGATGAACAAAGTCTTAACTGGTGATTCATGCTAAATTCCAAATCCCATTACCTCCTTCATTTAAAACTGATCTAACCGATCTCTGAGTTTTGGAGCATCTCTTTCACCACAGATTTGGCGTGACGGTTCGCCGCTAATTTTCCAGTGCTGTGGTATATCCCCAGCGTTGTACGGAACTGGACATGAACAGGAATGCAGAAAACAGCGTAGGCGACACATAGCCAAAACACAAATTCCATTGACAGCCAACCCACGAAAAACAGGGTTATGGTTATCAAGATACCACCTGCCAATGCAACCTGAGTTGCCGCAAGGGAATTTATGATCCACTTCCACTTAGTTGGGGATTCGCTGAAGGGCTTCAAATGCATATTTGCATAGTTTGTCATGCCGAGAATGCCCATCGTCTTCTATCAGTCAGTGACATATCCGATAGTCTACGTTTATCTTGGTTCTTACCCAACGAGTCCAAGTTGGAGAGCTCAGAACCCAAAGCATTCTCTACCTCAACAGTCCACGGCACGGCTTCAAGCCTATGCAATCGGCATTTGAGCCAATAGCAGATATACTCATGCAAGAAGAGTGAAAGTTGATGAACAAGGAAACCTGCTCCCACCGATGCACCAATGTAGAGAAGTGCAAGAGTTTGAAGACCTATGCATTGAGAAGCCAGACTCTCTTCGAAGCCTGGTAAGAAGATCAGAAGTAATGCGATGGCCCGGGAGTATTAAAACGAATGAGAGATTCAAATCCGTCAGGCAAAAAATCACCCCTCAACCAGATTTCTGGACACTACAAATGTGCTTCGGAGGTCTGATGTGAAAGGAGGGAACTGGTAATAACGAGAATTGCCAAAATGACTTTTGCCCTCAAGAGAGGGACTTGTGTGGTGCCAATTGCTTCTACCGCTAATAATAAGATGCTGTTACTTTATTCTTCCCCGACTCTCAGCACTATGCCGGCCACCACCAATCCGAATGCATGATGGATATAGATACAGCCAAATTCCACTTTTGCGGGGGCATTCTACCATGAACCCCAGCTTGGTCTAGAGATAGTAAGGTTTTGTTGATTTAGGACAAGTGTCGGCTTTACTGGTAAATTCGTGTTCGGGTCCCCCCACCCGTATTCTTCTCACGAACAAGAGTAGTGAGGTTGGTTAACCGATCGGATGAATATCTAAAGTTGTTATCAGCCCCATACCTTCACTATGAAGAGCCCACACCACATCGGATAGGTCAACTCCTCGCTTTTCCCCGCGTGTAACTGACCTCCTTGAAAAGCCTCCACCGCCAATCATGGCCAGGCCTTGGCCATCCTCCACTACCTCCTTCTTCATTCAGGAGAGCTGCTTGCCAGAGAAGGCCTTTCTGTTTGCGTCGCTAAGGATGACAACCTCAAAGTTCAAACCTGGAGTAGGTCCTCGGCATATATGCCCTTAGACTCTTCTTTATCTGCTCTACCTTCTGATGATGGGTACAAGCATAAACCGCCGTGGCATAGGGTGATGGCTCCTGATCAAGGATGGGAAAGGGTTTGGAATCCCCATGGCGTCCCCCACGTAAAGCACGCGGATCCTCCCGGTGGCATGGCCCACTCTCAACTCACGAGCCACGGCAGCCGTGGACGCCAGGGAGATTAAAAAGATGATCAGGCCCGGCAAGCGAAAGGCGCCACTCATCAAGAGACCCCCCTCAGCTGCTTAAGCTGAAGTCGCTGGTTCCGGACGATCTCCTCCACTTTGGATGCCCCACTGGCCAAAAGAATTGTCTTCCATATCCCAGGCTTTTTGACTGCAGTGTCCCATCTATATCTGAATCCGCCTCTAGATGCCTTTCCTCCTGCAACCGTGTGCTAGATCGATATATTTGATGAGCCAATATCCGATTCAGGTTCATTGAGTAGATTCACTGCGACAAGGGAAATGATCGCCGCAACACGGACGCGAACCTACTATATGAGAAGTTGTATCAACAGGATTTGACCAGACCGGTGTGTAGAATCGTAAGTCTTCCTAAATTTCTATGAGTTTAGACCGGTTAGAGGGTAGAGCACAACATAAAATAGGGTCCTTCGGGCCATGTGTCGTTGGTTTCCTTAACTGATCCGGTGCTATATCAAATTTTTATCCGCTTGAGCGCCATAACAAAACGCCTTCACGGAGATCTTGTATTGATTGAACACAAAGAGTTCCCCATAACCGATGTGATGGTTGATCTGGTGGTAATAGGCGGCGGAATAGCAGGATGCACGGCCGCGGTGGCATCCTCCCGTCTTGGTCTAGATGTCGCCCTAGTACAGGACAGGCCGGTTCTCGGTGGAAATGCCTCCTCGGAGATCGGCCTTCTGATGGGTGGAGCGGATAGGGATTTCAAGCACGCGAGGGAAACCGGTATCGTTGAAGAGATCGACCTGACTAACAGGTATTACAATCATGAGGTTCAATGGAGGAACTCCGTATCCGACGCCACGCTGGAAAATCTGGTCAAGGAGTCCGGTGTGAAACTCTACCTAAATACCCACGCAAACTCCGTGGAGATGGAGGAGAGTTCAATCTGCGCCGTCCTAGCAACTCAGCTTTCTACGGAGAAGAGATTCCGTTTCCTCTCCGACCTGTTCGTCGATTCCACGGGTGACGGGTCCATCGCCGCCCTGTCGGGAGCCGAGTATCGGAGAGGGACCGAGGCAAGGGAGGAGTTTGGGGAGAGCCTGGCCCCCGAGGAACCCTCGGATGTTACCATGGGCTCCACCCTCATGTTCCGGGTCAAGGACCTGGGAAGGCCGGCCCCTTTCACGCCCCCCGATTGGGCATATAGCTATCCAAACAAGGAGGATCTCCCGGTCCAAATAAAATCCCTCGACTACCCCCAGCTTTGGATAGAACTGGGTGCAAGGAGGGACACCATCGCTGAGAACATGGAGATCCGGGAGGAACTCCTCAAGATTCTCTACGGCGTATGGGACCATATAAAAAACCACGGCGATTATGGAGCGGGCAATTTCGCGCTTTCATGGGTCGGCTCGGTTCCCGGCAAGAGGGAGAGCCGTCGGGTAGTAGGTGACTACATCCTAAGCCAGAAGGACCTAACTGCCCCCACGGAGTACAGCGACGCCGTCGCCTACGGTGGTTGGCCGGTCGATGTCCACAATCCTGACGGTTTCTACGCAAAGAGAAAATGGCTGGACTATACGCACCTGGACAAACCGTACCCGATTCCCTACCGATGCTATTACTCCAAGGACATTGACAATCTCTTTATGGTTGGTAGGATCATCAGCACCACCCACGTTGCGCACGGCTCGATCCGTTTGATTAGAACCTGTGGCGTGGGAGGGCAGGCGGTGGGAACGGCCGCCTACCTCTGCAGGAAATATGGCAAACCTCCCAGAGAAGTAGGAAAGAGACACATCAAGGAGCTTCAGCAGCTCCTTCTCAAATACGATTGCTACATCCCCGGGGTGCAAAATGAAGATCCTGATGACATGGCCCCACGGGCGCGGGTCACCGCCTCAACCGAATACCAGGATCTCGCATCCGGCAACGTTTTTTTGGCGGAGAAGGTCATTGAAGGCCTCTCCCGCGGCAGGGAAGGGGACGAGAACCTCTGGATGTCGGACCCGATTACATCCTTCTACCCCGCCTATATCCAGCTCGACTGGGAGAACCCCATTACCTTTGATACCATCCACCTGACCTTCGACACGATGGTTCGCGAACAGAGATTTTTCGACAGGCCAATGTTGGGAGCTACACCAACATGCGTAAAGGATTACAGCATTCTATACTTGGATACCTGTGAGGAATGGAGATCGCTAGCCAGCAGGAAGAATAACTTCCAGAGGCATAACATCATTCAATTCGACCCCATCAAGACCAAATCGATTAGAGTGAAGGTCGATGCCACAAACGGTGACCAACTGGCTAGAATATACGAGATTCGTGTCTACAACGAGGATAAGGGAAACAGGGGATATGATTGAGTGGGCCGGCCAGAGACTCTAGTCCGCAATAACCTGTTACCAAAGATCAAAGAATTGGTAACCAGCAATGGACTATCCAAAATCAAGTTACCGCTGTTAAAAAAGGGAGCCCTGCTCCTTCTTCTTATCATAGCTATTTTACCCTCCTGCCACGGCAGTGAGCGTGAGATTGACGCACTGATCCTGGCTATGGCAACCGAAGTCGAAGCCGCCCAATTCTTCTTTGGCTCGGAGCCTCTCGTGAACTATGTTGGGGTTCCATTTCGGCTTGACCAGATGTCGGAGCAGGAGGCAATCAAATCCATCAGAATGTACTTCCCCAGAAGCTACGCTGAGATGAGAGGATATGACGTGATAATGCTGTGTTCGCCCAATTACGAGCTTCTCAGCACCAAGCAGGATCAGTGGATGTATAACGCAATCCAGGAGGGGACGGGGGGAATCAACACCGCGAGCGTCCTCAGCTACATTCCCAAGATACACTGGGCATGGGCCAATTCCCATACATCCAAGGCCTTTCCCAACCAGGCGATGGCTGTTGCCAAGATGGGCGGCGGTCTTCAGATGAGCAGTACTCACTTCGTTGAGATTAATAGGGACTTTCCCGAACCCGTTCTGACGCCTTTCATACCCTTCGGGGTTGAGAAGATCCCGGGCAATGATGGCTCCCGATTGGTGCTTGCCCGAGAGGGCGCCAAGGTTCTGGCCTGGCAGATCGGGAACCACTATCAGGGAAAAGTTGACTACCTGGTGGCTTGGGATTATGGTGAAGGAAGGACCATGACCATCGGGGAATTGGGATTTGGCAGGGACGCGGGTTGGTTTGACTATCGTCAACACGAGTACGCCCCTGATATCCTAATGAACATGGTCTTCTATATGTCTGGAAGAGATTTGATAGAGGACGTGGCCCTCTTCCACAGACTCAAGACCAATTTCTTGGAGTTTAGGACAAGGATGATGGTGCTTACTTCCCTCATGGATTTCGTCGCCGGGTTCGGTGGGAACACCCAACAGATCCAGGAGGAAATATTGAAGCTTGATGGGATATATGATCATGGGGTCGACCTCTATCTTGACCAGAACTACGAACAGTGCGAAGAGGCCCTGCAATCCGGCCTGCAGCTTTTCTATGATGTGGAGGACCTAGCAAGGAGGGTTAAGGATTCGGCCCTTCTATGGGTCTACGTAATAGAGTGGCTGGTTACCTCCTCTGCCTTCTTTTTCTCCGGCTTTGTCCTCTGGACCCTGATGGTAAAGAGGAGAATGTACCGAGAAGTAAGAGTCACAAAATTGAGATAGAGTGGATGCCACAAGCCCGTCGAGAGGCCAGCGGTGAGGTTGGGACGCGGGTCAAGAGTCGGGACAGCCCGAGAACCAAATATTAGGGGCCGGGGACCATCTAGCGCAGTATGACCGCCCAAGTAAACTATTCGAGGAACGGCATGAAGGGCAAGTCATTTCGCACCAACCCAAACCTCATCAGAAGCGGCCTTGCCTGCAATGAGTTCGGCGAGATGACGCCGGTGCTGTTGGGGGAAAGGCTCTTCCTTCTCGGCAGCGCCCACAAAGGTGCGGAGGCCAACCCTTACGAGGACCGCTGCCTCTGGATCGAGGAGGTATCCACCAGGGAGGTTAGATCGGCCTTCGCACCGGGATATGGGCTGGGCAGCGCATTTACCGATGGAGACACCTTCTACGCCTTCGCCATACCAAACGACAGCGGTGGTGCCCAGCACATCGACTGCTTTCAGAGCACCGATCTCTGCTCCTGGGAATCACGCACCGTGTTGGAGGCTTTGCCGGGAGAGGAGCTGTTTAACGAGACCGTATGTAAGGCAGGTGAGCGATATATCATGGCATATGAAAGCAGGGATGCAAACTATCCTCCATTTACAATCTATTTCGCGGAGTCGGCCGATCTGCTTACCTGGAAGAGAATCCCGGGCGCGGTATACGGCACCGACAGATACACCGCATGCCCGGCTATCAGGTATCTCGACGGCACCTATTACATGATGTACACCGAGTACCTCAAGCCCCGTTGGTGGTTCGAGACCTATATGACCCGCTCCACCGACCTAGTCAACTGGGACCAGAGCACCACAAACCCGGTACTTGCTCCGGAGGGAGCGGAGGGCATCAACACCAGCGACATCGACCTTGTTGAGTACAGGGAAGAATCTGGTGCTCCCAGAGTCCGGATTTACTATGCCACCGGCAATCAGAAGACATGGGGCTTTGTAACCTGGGCCGAGTTCGAGGGCACGCTGGAGGATTTTTGCACCTGGTATTACCCATAATTCCCAGGAACTGCGCGATGACCTCCAACTCATCCTAGAAATCTTCCGGGTTACCTCAGCCCTAGCGTACCGCCCCTGAACCGATACGTACCAACGAATTTAGGCAGGGGCTCGATCTGGTCAGGGGCATGGCCTAGACGAAATAACCGAGGATATGATAGAAATGAATGAATTATACCTGAAAATCCAACTTCATAGGGAATTCTACTCCTATGTCATTTAGGAGAAATAGTCCCTTAGTAATTTCAGCTTCTAGTGGTCTTGCTTTCCCGTTGACTAGGACCTAACCCAAACCCCGCGAGCTCGCTGACCCGTCCTGGTCGAAGCTAGGAGAAATATCGACAAGAGGACCGGGAGAAGCTGGTACTCATCGATTCCAAGACGCTCCTCATCGCATATACCATCGCTGTCCTGCTTGTTGAATACCACCTTTGCATGGAGATCCTGCACCGCACTTGCCTCATACAGGAGGTGAGGTTGGTCCTCCCTTTCATCCCCGGGAAGACAGAATCGGTCGGGCTCGTATGGTAGGGTGAAACCTACTTGGGAGACTGTACTATTTCCACCATGTATCGTCTCCGCAACGTCGGACAATGAGAGATCCGCTTCAAAGGAACGACCGGATGAATCAACCAGTGCCCAATCCCCTGGACTACAATTCCAGGACCCGGCACCGTTGTGTTTGTAAACAACCGGAAAGGTTAGCTGTGACCCGGTATCATGCTCCGATATGGACCATGACCCTATGGCCATAGCGAGCTGCCAATCCCTATAATCGCCAGGCAGCTCCCCACGGGCCTTGATCTCCCAACCATCGGTGACGAAGAAAACCGTGGACGAGTTATTCTCATAGTCCCAAAGACCAATTGTCTTTTGCCCCGCGATCCCTGGCAGTACCAGGATCGAGAGGCACAGGAAGAGCAGGTAAGCTACGGGCCTAGTCAGGATAAGCACCTAGATCGCCGTTTCCATATGTCACTTCAAATGTGTTTTTATGATAGAAGACTCGAGCCATGGACATAAGCGATTTGGCAAAGAACGGAAAAGATACATGCACCGTGGATGCAATAGAGAATGGAAGATGACCTCCTTTAATCCATCACGTTGGATTAATATGGCCTTTTTACACCATTATATTGGCAAGGCATAAATGGCCTTGGATCTACTCCATCCGTTGCAGTCACATCTACAGATGACCAAGTGCTCCGAATATTAGCATACCAATCCCTGGTGGTTAAAGGGGTCCATACCAGAACCCTACAGGAAGAAACCCCACCCGGGGCCCACAGCGGATGGGGATACATGGAAGGTGCCGTTCATATGAAACCCAAAACCGTTTTGCAGCATCTTGAATGGGCCGCTACCATGGATGCTAATTTGCCGTTAAATACCGGGCCATTACCGGACGGCGGAATTCACCCGGAAGACATAAACACCTTGAAAGCTGTGGGCAAACATATTAGGAAGAAAGGGTGGCCTGCCTGACCTTGAAGCAACTATTCAACTAGAATAAGCGGACAGGAGCCCTGAATAGTAAATTACGGCGAGACCATCCGAGGCAAGCACAAATTTGGTATTCTTTTTTATTGGAAAATTGTAATAGTCGAATGACTTCCAAAATAACTCACATGATTCGGAAGGGTAAAGCTTATGTGTCCCTGACGCCGCACAAGAATATGGCATATTCGAATGGAAAAATGGCCGGATTTCTATTCTTCATCGCCAGTACCCAGTTCATAATAGGACTCATGGTGGCAGAGGCGGCCTATCCAGGATACAATCTCTCCGGCAACTACATAAGCGACCTAGGGGTGGGCCCCTCCTCGGCCATCTTCAACACCTCAGCTTTCCTCTTTGGGCTTCTCTCTCTCATCGGTACCTACTTCCTCGCAAAAGGCATAAAGTATCGGGCTCTCATAGTCCTGTTGGGACTAATGGGCATGGGCGCCCTTGGAGTTGGACTGTTTACCAGCGATTTTACCAACCTCCACGGTATCTTTGCTCTTATGGCTTTCTGGTTTGGCAGTCTATCAGTAATGGTTTCCTACAGAGTATCGAAAATGCCGCTATCGGCGATCAGCGTTGCACTAGGATTAATGGCCATGGGAGCTTTGGTACTTTTCGGTGCAGGTTTGCTGACAACGGACTCCTCGAGCAGCACCACGCCGCCCCCGGAAAGCGATCTCTTTCTGGGAATCGGTCCCGGTGGTATGGAACGCATGATAGTCTACCCGTCGCTCTTTTGGCTCATCCTGTTCAGCGGCCACCTTATGACGCACTCAACTACAAATGAAAACTTGAAACGCACGGAAATGAATCACTGATCTATCAGCTATCCACCAACCCCCTAGTAATACGCAGCCATCAATTTGGGCCCAGCAATTTCTATTTCCTTTCCTTAAGCCCATCCTGGTCCACCGTCATGATAGCTGCCAAAATAGCTTTAGTGGCCATGGTGACGTTCTCGATATCCACCTCTTCCGGCACGTCGGTTTCCCTGTGGTAGTTCGGATCGCCGTAGGGGTGTGAGCCGACGTTGATTATGGCTGCCGGAAAACCGGCTTTAATGAAGGAGCCATCATCGTCCCCCGGTTGCTTCCGTTTGTGAACCTCCTGCTGCAATCCGATGGAGTAATCCTCGTTAACCTGGCACATTAAATCGGCTAATTGCTTACCCTCAGGTTTAGTATACAGGGTGGCGTTGGTCTTACGACCGGCCTTCAGCGCTTCACGAGGCTTACCTCCCAGGGAATCGGTGTTGAATACCGCGATGATGTCATCGCCATACCTCTTGGCATTCTCTGCAGCCGTTATGCTGGTCCAGGGGGTATGCTCCTCGTTGCAGAAAAGAAACCATAGCGAGCGGTTAAGGGGGTAATCGGCCAAAAACCGAGCCATCTCCAACAGGGCGACCGTACCCACTGCATTATCATATGCTCCCGGTGAGTCAACCCAGCTCTGGGAGTCCTTATGGGCGCAGACCAAAATGATCTCCTCCGAGCATTTCCCGCCCTTCCTCTTGCCGTATAGATTATATGCCTTATACCAGGGGTCCCCCTCCTCCGGCCTGCCGTATTGGTGGGCCTTCGGCTTGGAATCGTCGCAGCGGTAGGCCTGTACATTAACCTCATCTCTCCCAATCTGATAGTCCCAGCATTCCAACTTTCTGCTGATGAAGTCATCGGCCTCATGCAACGTGCTCTTCTGGTGGCCTGGAAGGGTGAAGTTCAGCTTGCGAAAAGGCAGGGGGTCCTTGGAAAGGTAGAACAGGTTGTTGGATAGTCTCGTGGAGTCAACCGCGTTGAGCATCCGGGAGATTCTTTCGTTTTTCATCCTTCAAGTCAACTCATTAATTTAGGGCTATGCCCAAAGCTAACTGCCTCATTAATGATACGGCTATGATTTGATTCAGGTGATACCTTTGGTAATATTTTTAGCATTTTTCCCCTCCGGATAGAGGATGAACCCCCGTGGGAGAATGCTGGCCGCGATCGATCATGGCCCTCTGAAAGAAGTCCCTGTCGGTATCTGCTATCTGGACATATTTCTAAGGGATCACTGGGACCAGTTAACATCCAGGCCATGGTGGATAATGCGCAGCCCCAAAATTAACGACCACCTTGGAGTGTATGGTGACCTTCTCGAAAAACTCGACCTTGACTGGATTCCATGCTCAATGTGCCAACCCAGATCATGGCGAGAAAGCCACCGAATATGCAGCGATAACGACCGCTTCTTTCTACTCAACAAGGAGGAGAGCACAAGGACCGAGATAAAGAAACCTCCCCCCGGGGGCGGTCACCTGAGCATTTCCTCAGAACCGGTTGTCAGTAGGCGCTCGGAGATAGAGGATGCAATACCGGTGAGGGATGCCTCTGAGCTAATGAAAGACGGACGTCTGGATTACGTTCAAATGCTCAGGAAGGATATCGGTTCAGACAGGTTCCTGGTGGCAAGCACGGTCTCCCCCTTCTGGAAAGCCATCATCCAGTACTTCGGTTTCAGGTCAATGATGCTTAATCTTCGGAGAGACCCTCGCCTGGTAGAGGGGGTCCTGGAAAGGGTGTTACAGGATCGCAAGGGGATCATCACGGCCTACGGTCGAGCAGGCGTGGATGGCATATGGTTGGAGGAATGTTTGGCATCGGGAGCTGAGATATCTCCTGCGGACTATCGGCGTTTCGTTCTGCCATACAACCGCCAACTTGTTGAAACCATTCACAAGGAGGGCATGAAATGTATCTACTATCCCGCGGGGGATGTCATGGACAGGATCGAGGATATCATAGAGACCGGTACCGACTGCCTGTCCCTCGAGGAGAGCAAGAAGGGTTTTTGTATCGACCTCAAGGATGTGGACGAGAAGGTATCTGGTCGTACCTGTCTTTTCGGGAACCTCTCATCCGATATTCTTGCTCGGGGTAGTGAAAGGGAACTTAGAGCTAGCATCAAACGTCAGATCAAGATAGGCCGGAAACACGGTCGCTTTGTTATGTCGCTGGGTAGCCCGGTCATCCCTGGAACCGGGTTGAACAGGGTAGCAAAGTATGTCAGGGTAGCCCGCGAGGAATCGCGTTAGGATTTATTTCGAAATGGCGGCAGTCATTTGCTCCTTCTCTTGGCCAGAAAAGACCGTCTTTTTCGACGGAGTTATGCCAAAAATGGCGACCCAAATCCTTAAATATTTACAGGCAAAATTTGGCTGGAACCGAAATGAAATATTCCAGGCTCTCTGTCAAACCATTCAAATTAATTATGGCCCTAATTGTGTTCTCCCTGATTTTTCTTCCAACCTGTTTTGGTCAGGAAAAGATCAAGGCCATCGCTATAGGGGCCGGTGGCATTATTGGAAGACTTGGAAAGATTTTCGAAAACGAGCCCCTTGTCTATTACGACTCGGTAATTGTCAGATCCTCACAATTCAGCAAGCTCTCAGACCAGATGAAGGTGATTAGGCTTTACTTCCCCAGAAACTACGAAGAAATGAAAAGCTACGACCTCATACTTCTCGTTTGCACCGACTACTCACTCCTCACCACCAAGCAGGACAAGTGGATATACGATGCGATCAGGGAGGGTGCGGGCGGAATCAATGATGGTGGCATGTTCAGCGTGATAGCTCCCATCTCCACCGTTTGGGCCAACAGTCTCGCCCAACAGGCCTTCCCCAACAATGCTCCCCTAGTCGATACGAAAAACTGGAGGGCCACTCGAGGGTTCAGGGTTGAAATAAACCGCGACCACCCCGAGCCAATCCTCACCCCCTTTATCCCTTACGATGTCGAGGAAGCACAGCTGGCAGGAGAAGTGGGTATGGTGATTCACAGGCAGGGATCCCAGGTGCTCGCCTGGCAGATCGGCAACTTCCCAACAAAGACCGACTTCCTGGTCAACTGGGAGTACGAGGAAGGTAGAACCATTACCAGCGGGCAGTACCTAGCGGAACTCTGGCTGGGATACCCGACACCTGAAACAAATAACCCGTATTCCGTGGATGTATTCATGAACCTGTTATTCTGGCTGACCAACAGGCCCCTGATCGACGATATCGAGGTGTTCCACAGGGTCAAGACAACTTTCGAGGAGTACAGGTCCCGGCTCGGGATGCTGATCTCCCTCAGGGATTTCATCGACAAGTTCGGGGCCAACACCCAGAGGATACAGAGCGAGCTAATGAATCTCCAGGAAGAATACGAGCAGGCAACGGATCTTTATCTGGAGAACAATTTCGTGGATAGCGAGAGTGCCCTCGAGCAGGGACTGGAAAGATTCCCCAAGGCCGAGGATATCGCTAGAGAAGAGAAGGAGGCGGCCCTGTTATGGGTGTACATAATCGAGTGGCTGGTCGCCTCATCCGCAATGTTCATATCCGGCTTCGTCCTCTGGACGCTAATGGTCAGGAGAAGGCTATACAAGGACGTAACGGCCACCAGGCTATCACAGGTCGAGCAATAGAAGAAAGCAAGAGGCGGAAAATGCTTGCAGCTATGCCCAACTACCAATAGGAGACCTTGGACACGGTATCCTTACCCAGAACTTCTTTTCTAGTCCCTTGAGACGAGGGTGATCCCAAAAAGGGAGCTATATATAGTTAAAAAAAATGAAATTTATCATAAGGATGAAAGAGAAGGCTCTCCCAATCATCATCATGCTTCTTCTTGTAAGTTCCCCTTCCTATGCCAAGGATGAGGCGAGTAAGATCAAGGTAATTGGAACTGGCAAGGCCCAGGGAATGCCCATATTAACCACCTGGTTCACCACCGAGCCGTCGACTGATGCTCTAATTATTCCAACCAGAGTGTATGGAGCGGTGAACGCGGAGTCCATAAGGAGGCACATGCGCATCTACTTCCCGCGTACGTACGGGGACATTCTAGAATACGCGTTCTTCTTCCTGGCCTCGGTGGATATGCAGTTCTTCGGACCGAAGCACGAGAAATGGATCTACGATGCCCTGACCAATCACCAGAAGGGAGGGGTAAACACCAGAAGCGTAATGAGTGCGTACAATGTTTACAGCTTACCCTGGAGAGACAGCATTATATCCGGGGCATTTCCGAATGACGCTCCCGCGGTCATAGCAGATAAAAAGATCATCCGTGGGGCCAGGATAATAAGGGAAGTGACCGGAGAACTGGTGGTAAGGGAGGAAACCGATCTGCCCAGGATCATGAAGCCCTTCAAGGAGCCCATAAACGGGATTTACAGGCAATACCGAGGCCTAACTACCATTCCCAAGCCCGGCTCGGTTATACTTTCATATGTCAAGACAAACCGGGACGTCGGCCACCCCGTCCCGGGGCAGGTGGCTCACGTGTTCTACTGGCAATGGAACCGATCGATAACTTTCACCTTTCAGGACATGGTATATGATCGCTTCTGGAGCTCCAGAACAATTGGGGAGACCAATCCTTATGCCCTGGACATAATCATCAATATACTATGGTTCAGCACCGGTAGAGAGCTACCCAGGGACCCCTATAGGATCCACGACTTCAGGAGCAATCTCTATGATTTCGCCATGAGAAAAAGTCTATTGGTAAGCCTTCTCGATTTCGCCGAAGGCTTTGGGGCGAATCCCTCTCAAGAGTATAAGAAATTGAGAGCCCTGGAAAACACCAAGTCCGATGCGTCTGGTCACTACCTTGATGGAGATTTCGATGACGCCTATGAAGAAATGGAAACGGCCTTGGATCTTATGGGGGAGTTGGAGGAAGAGGCTAGGGAGCTTAAAGACAAGGCACTCCTGTGGGTCTATTTTGTGGAATGGGCGGTTACCACGGGCATCTTCCTGATTGCAGGCTTCGTCCTCTGGACGCTAATGGTCAGGAGAAGGCTATACAAGGACGTAACGGCCACCAGGCTATCACAGATCGACATATAGTCAATATGATAAGCATTTAGGGTTTTGAAGCAAATATACCACAAGTTAAGGTGCCGGGCAGCCCAACTCCCGATCAACTATTCACCCAAGATAGCCCTTTTAGCAGTTTCACGTTTCAGGATTTGCCTCTCCAGTGATTTCAGTTTCCTGATAGAATTCCCTCATGTCATGAATGAAGGGAGACCCGGGTACCTACTCCTCAATCGCCTTCAAATGCGTCCTGAATCAAAGCCCGAAAGCTGTGCGAATTCCTCCAGCTCATCGCCGTAATCCCCGTGGAACCAGACCTGGTGGAATCCTGGAAAATCTCGTACCTTCTGAACACCATCGAACTGGACGTTGACCGATATCACGCATCCTCCGTGCGGGGGCACGCTCAACTGGTCGATAACCTCGCCGGTACCTATCTCCAGTTTGCTGGGAGAGCCCGGATAGACGTCCAATGAGGTGACCCGCTGCCCCTTCTTCCACCTCGTCTCGGTGGTCACGTCGCGAAGGCCGTGGTGATGGCTCAGGTCGAAAGGTCTTCCAGGGGCTTCGTATCCGTCGAGGCGTGTGGGGCATGAGCAATGTGCACCGATAACCGAGTTATTGTCGGTGTCCGCCACCGGGTCCTGCTGAAAACCGGGGCGATCAAAAAGATAGTGGGTAATTATATGGGAGATGATGGCGCCCTGGTCGGCCTCGCAGATAGCGGGTATACCCGTGTCATTGAACCTGGACCAGGCCAGACAGGGCAATGGAACATCCGGATTTCTCCTTCCCATACCGAGGCAATCCATGGTGATGGCGTCGCTCTCGTGATCCTCGATCAGTCGGGTGCACGCAGCATATGCTCGGGCAGCCTTCAGCACATCCTCATGACTTGCATTGGTGAGTGTCCCGGCTTCCCTTTCATATTGGTCCGCCAACTCCCGAATCGGCGGAGAAATATCGGTATTCTTGAATGCCTCCACGTAGGTCCTTTCCGGTAGGTGCCGTAGTTCAATCCCTGTGTCGGCAAGTCTCTCATCATAGGCCTCCTCACCATGCAGAACCAGGCAACGAGTCCTTTTCATTCGGGCCAAGGCGGCCATCATCTTCATTCCAAAGATTGCCTGGTCGAACTGAGGCGCCGAGTAGATCACAACTCCCTGCCTGTCCACGTAATTACGGGTGTTGGTGGTGAAAGAGGCACCGATTGTGCAGAAGATGACCGTCGGAATTCCCAGGTCAACGGCCCCCTCTGCAGCATACCACGCTGGGCCATGGCGGTCCTGCAGTATCAGCAGATGACCGTCGGGTTTTTCAGCCTCAACTTCCTCCAGCCATCGGTCGGTGTCCCCCTCATTATATAGAGGCTGCTCGCGAAGTACTAGATCAATTCCCATATCCTCGGCCTCTAATCTTAAGCGGCGGACATATCTCTCACGCGCCTCGTCACCCGGGTAAACGGCCCCCGGCCACGACAAACCATACTCCTTTCGGCGCACGAAGGCTGCCCTGACGGTGGGTACATACTCTCCTGCAGGGCCACACTGCCCTACATCCAGTTGATCCGCTTTGCTTTGTGACTCTTCCTCGATCATTTTCATTCTCCTCAGCAATTTAAAGACGGTATTACGTAAATCCTTCCAGCCTTAAATTAAGATTTACGGGTATAGCGAGCTTCAAAGAAAGGTAAAGTTGACTAGCTGCACCCAGTCACTGGAAGATGCAAATCATCATCCATGGAAACATGAATGCGCTATTTACCGTTTCATCGGGCAACCCTTAGTTAAAGCGTGTGGTAGTGGTTTCCCTATACAGCATCCTCTTGATCATGACAGCATGTATCACTACGCCACACAACATTCCAGTTGACACAACAACCAGCCATTCGATGGTGTATGTCCAGATCAAGGCGATGTCCCTTAGACCCATCGCCTTGTCATCAGCACTCTTCACCTCCTTAATGCATTTCTCCCAGGTGGATATCGACTGCTCCACCTCCTGGTTCAGGTACTCCACCTCAGCTTTCTCCGCCATGTCCTCTATTCTGCTTAAGTCTGACAGCAATCTTCCTGTGTTGGCCCCGAACTTCTCGGCAAACTCCATAGTGGATAGGAGAATTCCGTAGCGATTTTGGAATTCCTGAGCCTTGATTCGGGCAAGGTGCAAGAGGGGAATATCCTGGTGAACCTGCTTACCAAGAGTATTTAGGACCATATTTACAGCAATATCTACGACATACCTGTTTTCACCGCCTTCTGGAGGCGTCAGGAACCATTGGAGACCGAAAAATTCCGAAACTAACATCGTCCTCCCTTTGGAGTAATCCCAAGCCACAAGAAATGGAGCTCTCTGGATCCCGGGAAATCTTATACCCTTCATAAAACCGTATATTGTAGAACCTTCCCTGGGGATGATTAACCTGCCATAATTCCCGTGAATCCTTTCTATTCCCAGAGAACGGAATGGTTTTAACGGATTATTATCTCCAATTGCCGTGATCTCTACGGTAAATGGTTGCCATGCCGCCCCCCACTTTCCGGTGGAAACAACACCCGGAGCGTCGCTGGGAAAGACCTCCCACATCCCTGACCCTATCCATTTTGAAACTATATCATCCGTCACTGACACGCCCCCGAGATCGGCAATAGCTCCTTTGCCGCCCTCCTCAATCGCTCTTTTCAACATCGATATCTGGGAAGAGCTGATGAAGTCAACGGATCCTCCTACATAGACGAATAGATCGCAGTCAAGCATGTTATCATAATTCCGGGGAAGATAAAGCCGAATCGCCCGCTCATATTCCGTCGTTGTTAAGGACATTCCATAGCCTCTTGTGGGAACATGGGATACCGAAGTTAACGGTTCTGACATGAACCAGGAAACAACAGGGGTCATCTGGGGCATTGTAGCTCCGATGGCCAGGATCTCTAATTGGCGGCTATCGACAGCATGGGCATATGACAAGACGGAGATCAGGCAAATCAAAACTAGCGACCACCAAGCAAAACGGAAAGCATTGAATTCGAGTTCTAAATTCAAGAGTTGTTCCCCGTGATTTCTCAAATTTTAAGGCCCCCCTCGAGATGTATATATGTTCGGCGAGCATTCCCAATTTAATTTGCAGTTGTAATTCTTGTCCATTATTATAGTCATAGGAGTTGAGAATGGAAATTAGGATTTGAGAAAAATACTAAAGGCCCTTGAAAACCTTAGTCGCCACATGACATGGGCGAGCTTCAGGGTCATATCGATCCTCTTAATATCACTTATGGCAATTCCAATAAATGTGTCGGCGGAAAACGACCTGGTCATGGAGTTCCTCATGGTGGGCGACGTTCAGGGATGGCCGAATAATTTAGGGGATGCACAACCGGCGATAGATATAAACCTGGTTCCATGTAGATCATTCTTCCTAGACTATTCGGACGAGGACCTTCAAAGGCTAAGCCGGGTTTACTTCCCCAGGAACATGGAGGTATTGAACGAGTACGAGGTCCTCTTTTTCAACCATCCGAGATTGAACTTCCTCACCCTTAACCAACAACTGATGATGGTCGAATTCGCGGGCACAAAGAATAAGGCATCAATTGCCTATCCTCTAAGCCACTACGAGGAGGTCCAGGACCCCTGGCTTAACAGCCCCATCTCCGAGGCCTTCCCCGTCGATGTCGAAAAGTTCGCCTCCGCAAGCCGACAGGGCCTGCCTGACGAGTTCGGTGGATACACCGGCCTAAGGCTCGATGTGAGGGACCCGCCAGTATTCGCCAATTTTGAGCCCTCCGGGATATATGATTCAAAGATCTATCAGTGGTCAAGACCGGCCTTCGCCAAGGAGGGCGCCAAAATCTGGGTATCCATGATCGATGGCCCTCCTGCTCTGCCGGAAGCCCCGGCATTCCTCTCCTGGCCATATGAAGATTCCGAGACCTGGGCGTTCGGCATACATCCTAATCGGATGGGTTTTCATTGGGCCCAGGCCGGGGAGTGGTGGGAGCTGCAATTCCTTATCATATGCTACTATTCATCCGGTCGGGACATCCCGAAGTTCGACCAGATCCTGAACATGAAGCGGGTTCGATCCCAGTTCATCCACTTCAGGGAAGTGGAGTCCATGTTCCAGGGTGTGGTTAATTTCGTGTCCAAGGTAGGTGCAAATACCATGGAAAGCGAAGAGATCCTTCTGGAAGCCCAGATACTTAGGAGCGAGGCTGAGCTCGACTATCTCGAGGGCGCATACCAATCGGCGGATAACACTGTCGAAGAGGCACTGGACATGGTCAACCTTGCCATGGATGAGGCAATGGAGGCAAAGGACAGGGCTCTTACCTGGATCTACATCTCGGAATGGCTGGCAACATTCGCTGTAGCCATGCTATCCGGCTTCATAGTATGGGAGCTCATGGTTAGAAGGATCCTTTACCGCCGAGTAAAAACCACCAAATTGAGATAGGGCCAAATCATGCAATCTGGATTTTGACCAGGCGAGAAAATTAAAAGGAAAATTCAGAATCGGCCCCAGATTTTTAGATCCAACCTATTTTAAAGCGGAATTTCCCAATCTTCAATTGGAGATGATTTCAAGGTTCATCGTGCATGAGGGCGCCTTTAAGTCTGGTGGTTTCCACCTCTCTGTAGGACCTGCGGCGGATCATAACCGTCCAAAGCGCGAAACCACAGAGGGCACCGGTCCCGCTCACCGCCAGCCACTCCACCAGGTAGACCCACATGAGGGCCTCATCCTTGAGTCGAACCGCTTCCGCCGTGGCCAGCTTCACTTCCTCCAATAGAGACTCCAGAAACTCTATAGCCGGCCCGTAATCCTGGTCCATGTAGTCGTCTGCTGCCCCTTCTGCCTCTCTTTCCAGATATGTCAAATGTTCGTAAAGCTGGGCTGTATTGGCTCCGAAGCTCTCCGCCCAGTTCATCATCGAGCCAATGAGAGATACATGGGCCCGAATGTTCCTGAACATCCGCCTGGCTTCCCTTCTAGCCGGTATATCACCTATAAGCTCCATGTCAAGGGAGTAGAATATCATATTGGTCGCTACATCCAGAGCATATGGATTATTGCTTTCGTCCCACCAGATATCGAACCTGTGGGCCACATTCCACAGTATGCCTGGATCTCCGCCACCCGGCCTCCACGAAACCAGCCAGGGAAGATCATAGGGCACGATATCCCCCCACACCGTGGCCCCCTGTTTGATATACATCTCGGTATACACGTTACCAAACACTTTTTCGGCCCCATACTTCAAAAAGGGGCTGAAAACCGGGTGCCTATTCGTCCGAAATCTGACCCTGTAGCTTCTGTGGTATGGACTTACGCTTCTTTCGTGTATCGGTATGACCTCTAGTAGGACGGGATGTTCCCAGCCAAGACCAAGACCGGTTAGTCCGCAAAAAGCCGCCATTTCGCCCTCCCTGAAGGCGTAATCTAGGTCATGGACCTGTCGGGGGAGAAAGTGCTGTATTCGAGGGCTGTGAAACACCATTATGTCGTAGGCTAGAAGTTCCTTTCTCGTCCTCGGATAGTAGATTCGGTCCAGCTTCCTCTTATCCTCGATTGAAACGCCGCCGGGAAGAGGGTGTACATCGAGGGTTAACATCGGGTCCTCGATTGACAGTATCCAGAAGGGTTTGTAGTGGGCTCCACCAACAACCATGCCAGTTAGCTGCTCGGAGGAAGCCAGGGCAGGGAAACAGGAGGATACCAGAATCATGAGGATAACTATTGAATATACTCCAAACCGATTATCATCGCCCGGGCGATAAATGATCAAATTCAAACGAGGCCGGGCTCTGATATTATTAAATTGTGTCTTCTGCAATAATCTTCGTTGGCTAATGATTGCTATCTTGGTCCCTATTCAAGAGGTTAGTTACCATCACTTAACAACTTCTAGATTGGGATATTAATAGAATAGACAAATATCTCCAAAACGTGGGAACGACCAAGAATTATACCCGATCTATTCTGATTACTCGGCATGGACTTTGACTTTTCTAATGAGCCCGCTCTCAACTACTCAAGATCTTCACGGATTTCCATGAGTTCGTCAAGTATACCAGCTACTGGCCTCTATGTGACCTGGTTGGAGAGCCTATTCGCCATGGTTCTAGCTTCCGGGTTCTTGCCCTTTCAGTAATCTACTTCTTTTTGGCTTTTTCTATTCTTTCACTATCACCCCCTACCAAACGGGCATCTCGAAAAAGAAGAAGTTGGAAGCGATAACTCCATGACTATTTGAGTCGTTATAAGGTCCTCGCTATTCACAGGTGAAGGAAAATGAGGCCAACTACCTACCCAAATCGAACCATTTCTGGGATCTATTCGATTATCTTCATGAGATTTAATGAAGGAAAGACATGCAGCCTCCCGCAGTTGATTTGAAGAAAGTCAATATGCACTTCAGGACGTCAACCGGGTGCTGGTTACCTTCCTATACATTTTCTTCCTGATCATGAGGCTCCATAATGCCATTCCGGATACAAGTGCCGTTGCAGTAACCACCAGCCACTCGATGAAGAACACCCAAATAAGTGCCGTCTCTTTTGCTTCGAATGCTAGCTGATATGCCTCCTCAAGACGTGAAATTGTATCATCCGTTCCCTCGAACGCGGCTTCCAGTTCCAAATCTACAAAGAATCCCCTGGCCTTTTCCAGTTGCTCTTCAGCTTCGTCCATTTTCTGCTCCACGGGGCTGATATCCGCGTTGAACTTGGCGGCGAACTCCATCATGCCAGCGGTGAGCTGCTTTTGTATGTCAATCTCCCTGAACCGCTCCCTTACCCTATACATAAGGGCTATGTCAGCGGGGGGCCTTAGTCCGGCCGAAAAATATACCATATTGCAGACGAAGTCCGGGTAATGCTTCCAGTCCAGAAAGCTTAGGCTGGCCGATGTTATAACTCCAGGTCCTCCTATTGATCCCCTGAATCCGGTAGGCGAGGCAAAGAAACGCCCTTCACCTACGTCCCACCAAACCCATCCAGGATCCCTCCTACCTCCGCCGGTCTTTCTAATTTCAGATATTTGATTTGCCCCGAACCTGATTTCAACGACATTGTAACCACGGAAAATATTATGTTCCCCATAGTTCTCCCAGGGAGTCCTACTGGCAAATTCGTCTTCCGGATTGACCACGAAGTTACGTGCATAACCTTCAGACATGGGGATTGGTTGGACCGGCATCACCTCTACCAAAGGTGTATCTCCCCAGGAAGGAAATCCATGTGCACCACCAAACGCCTCAGAGCCTCCTCCCATGAATATCCCAAGCCCGTTGTCCCTGCAACCTAAAGTGACCCATTCGATAAATCTCATGGTGAAGGAAACATAAGTACAGTCATCGAGCCCCACTACATCGTATTTGCCTACCAGATCCGTCTTGGACCTAGGAAGGTACAGCCTCATTGCCTTTTTCACTACATCCTGGGAAAGGCCGAACTGATTGCCGGAGATGGGTGTCACGGATAGAAGCGGATCCGAATTCAGGTAAACATAAGGTCCTCGAGCGGAAAATGGCGCACCGATGTAGAGAACCCGTATCATACCAGTGTTTGGATCCCTCTTGATCTGCCTGCAGGTCGCGCTGGTAGATACTATCAGAAGGAGAATCAATAAGGGTAGGGTCTTCATTGAGCCGGGGAATATTGGAATCTGCTAAATGTATTTCCCAGCAGAGTTGGATGCGTGGAAGTATTCAGAACCTCCATAATACAATCTAGCTTTCAGAGGACACTTTATTGGAATGGGCTTTACTTCCATCGGTACGGAATCAATCCCTAACCAAAATCAACCTCTGATTATAACCCAAAAAAAGAATAACAAAGACCTAATCCCGGAACCGGTTCTCATTCCGTTCATTCCTCTAGGAATAGAGAACTTCGTCGGCTACAAGGCCTACCGAATAACCCCAAGGACTGGAGCCCAGACACTTGCCTGGAATATCGATAGTTTTGATGACAAGGTACCTTACATGGTAACACGGGACTACGAGCAGACCCGAACCATGACCTTGGGAGGATTCATTTGGACTTCAATTCTGAAGCGGATATGCACATCGATATACCGAGGATAACTACGGACTAGATATACTGATGAACATGGTGCTTTACCTGAACAGGAGAAAAATCCCCGATGAGGTGTTGATCATCCACCGAATAAGGATTTCATTCGTGGAGTTTCGGACAGGGATGGACATGCTCATGACCGTTTCCGAATTTGCCAGGGGCTTCGGGGCCAGCGATCGGGGCATAAGCGAGTTAACCAGCGGCCTTTAAGAGGAATATTCCGAAGCAATAGAGCTCTACCTACAGGATGAGTTCCAGGAGAGTGAGGAAAAGATGGAATCTCTGCTCATCGATCTAAACCAGGCCGAAGCCAGGATGATTGAACTCAAAGACCAGGCAATGTTTTGGATTCACCTAGTCGAATGGCTGGTTATCACCGCAACCGTCATGATTAGTGGCCTCGCCACCTGGACCCTGATGGTTCGCCGGAGGCTTTATAGAGAGGTACAAACACTTCGTTACGATTAGAAGGCGTTGGCATTTTACTAGGTAAGGATCCTCTGCATTTATCGGGGGAAATCCAGGACAATTAAATGAAAAGAATCGGGTGTGATTTGAATCCAAGGAAAACGGGAAGAAGCCGCTAAAATGGACCCAACTCCCGGAGAGCTCTATAATTGCATATAATGCTAATCCGTCACGCAAAGCACGGGAAACCGGCCCAACCAGAGGAAGGTAATCTCACCAGACTGGGCATAAATCAGGCCCAAAGAACCGGTGATTCCCTGGTGAATCAGGGGATAGAGCGGCTGTTATCATCACCTTATCCCCGCAGCATGCAGACGGCTTCGATTATCTCCAAGCGGATTGAAGTGCCGGTCAATATCCGGGTTTGTCTTCACAATAAGATAAGGCCTGGAGAGATAACCACAACCAGGGCAAGCCTTGAAAAAATGTATCCCGATGCGATTTTTCAGCCTGACATGCCTGAGGTTTGGTCGCCAGGCGGAGAAACAGGACAGGAAGTATACGAAAGGCTTGTTCCTGAGGCCGAGTGGATAAGGTCTTTGGAACCGGTAAATGAGAGAATAGCGATTGTTAGCCACGCATTTACACTGGATGCACTGATTTCAATGCTAACCGATCTGCCTCCAAAGAAATCAATGCGATTCTGGTTCGATAACTGCTGCCTGTCCCTGGTCTCAATTGTCAAGGGAGTGGGTAGACTCCACTATCTCAATTTGGTCGGGCACCTAGGTAGAAGGGATTTGTTCTTTTAAAACAGCCGGTCCGGGTAATTATCGAGGAAATAATATGGCCATGTGACCGCTTAACGCACATGCAAGCCGCGAAAAGACGATTACCTAGAGGTGGCAGTGGTACCTACTTCCCGGTAGAGCCTTCTCCTGACCATTAATGTCCAGACCATGAACCCGGCAAAAAGCAAGGCCGCGGTGGTGATCAACCATTCAACGACATACACCCACAGAAGGGCACGGTCTTTGAGCGTTGCCACCTTTTCCTCAAGGCTATCCAGTTCCTGAAGGGCGGTGTTCATGGTGTCATAGGCAACATCGAAATCTCTCTGAAGATAAAATCTGGAGGCCTGGCCCCGGATTTCCTGGACCTCGGCTAGCTCCGCATATTCATTTGAGGGGTTGGCACCGAATATCTCAGCGAAATCTATGAGACTGGTGATTAGGCTCTGTTGAATCCCAAAGTCGTAAAGGTCCCTCCTGAAGTCGTGGACCTTGAATGGGTCCTCTGGAAGCTCTCTTCCCGTGCTGAACCAGACGATATTTGCAATTATGTCGAGGGCATAGGGATTCGAGTTCATCCCACCTGTGCGGAGGCCGCTCCAGAACAGGTCATATACTACTCCCCTGAATGTGAAGGTGATGGAATCATTCCAGTGCCAATAAAAAACCTGTGGAATCTGCCCCGGAATTGGTGACCCGATTCCCATGTTATTCCTTGTATAGGAAAGGATGGTCGAGCCCGGCTTGGGGATGGTTAGAGGAAAATTTGAATGGTGGCTTATGTAGACCGGGATTAATTTTTCGATGCTTGTCCTATACGGCTTCATGATATTTGGCAGATCCGAATCATCCCTAATTACCAGTGGTCCTGAAGGGGCATCGAAGTTCCGATTATCCGATATTACCGCTGCTGCATCGTTTGGGAAGGCATTGGAGACCTGGCTCTCGACCCACGGCATGTAGAAATTGGCGTTAACGCTCATGGCGCTCCTGGTATTCACCGCTCCTTTTCGATGATCGGTGAGTCCATCAATGAGCCATCTCTGCTGTTTATCGCTCAGGGAGAACATGTCGACCTGATCCAGGAAGAAAAACTCGTACTCCAATAGGCCCTGGTAGCTGCGGGGAAAATAGATCCTAACGAACCGCTTGATGTCATTGCGGTCCACATCGCCATGCGCCCTAGTCGGAATGATCGTTGGATCGGTTGAAGGCTCGGTTAGGAACCAGGAGGTCAGGATGGGCATGCCTATCGCCCTTCCCGTACCCATTACCTTGATCCTGGTCGGCTTTCCCTGACCAAAAACGATTGCAGGGAAGGCTAAAAGGATGACAAAGACTACTAGAGCTACCTCCCTATCCACGGGAAAAATGAACAAATATCCCTTATTAGGTTATTCCATGCATGATTTTCCGGGAAGGCTTATCCGGGAAGTAAACCCCAATCGATTCCTTTATCTCACAGTCCTTTTTTGGGTTCAAATTCGCCAGGTATTACTACATCTTTCGTTCTGCTCCTCGGCTCCGTTGACAGCCTTTCCAGTTGCCCTTTCCGGAATCGCCCCTTTACTACCGTGCGAAAGGGAGCGCGTAGCTTGAAATCGACATCCCATCCGCGGGGCCAGGCAGGCAGGACGAATAGTCTACTCCCATCACACTGCATGACCATGCGCTGGAGGGCGATCATTCCCACGCAACCATGGTCCTGGTCCGGGACCCAGTCGAAATTTGGACCCCAGAAGGCGGGGAACCTGGAATTTGGGTCCTTGGTCGAAAAACGGTCCTCGACCATCTCGCCCGCTAACTCGCCAAGGCCCAACATGGCGGCATGTATATCGTCCTGCTGCCATCCATAGTTACCCCTGAAGGGCCTTTTATCGAAGGTGTCCAGGCCAGTTTGGAGTTTTGGTTTTCCAATGCCAAATATGCGGTATGGAAAGACCGGATATAGTTCGGGATTCTCCTGGTTATTTGGCCCCTCGATTACTGTTTCGGCAGGAAAAATTCGATCTAAACCCTCGCCGGCGATTGGAATTGGAGGCACCTCTGACCTTAGCCTCTTCCATTCCTGCCTCAAGGAATCCCTTAGCTTACAATCTAGGTCCAGAAGGCCGTCCAGGTCCCAGGCCAACCCGGCGAGATCGGGAGTTGGATTAATTGTCCTTTGATAGGTCTCCAGAGCCTGGGAGGGCTCGAGGAGAATCATTCCCTGATCATCGCGCTCATAATGTTTGTCGAAGAAGGTGAGGACTTCTTTGGCAAAAGTCAAAAGTGTGCTTTCAAGGAACTCGGAATTCTCCGTCCACTTGAAGTAATCGATCATCATGGCCAGGAGCTCCAGACCGGAGTTGTAGTGCCACCTGATGAACCGGTTATCCACATGTGACGGGTCCCTGCCCTCGCGGTCCCAACCGTAGTTCTCGTTCGCGTAGGATCCCCAGAAGAACATGGTTTCCGGGAAGAATGCCCCGGCATGTCCGAAATACTTTCGAGTCCTCCTTCTTGCCATTGGAAGGGCCCTCATATACATGGAGAAAAGGGGCTGCATGAGATCGAAATCGCCCGCCATAAGCATGGACCAATAAGGCAATCGGGTGTTCTGGAACCAGTAGGGCCCGCCCCACCGGCGATAATCCGCATCGAACCGCCTTCCCTTACCCTCGGCATCCACCGTGAAGATGGACCCGTTGAACTTTATTGGGAACCTGCCACGGCCCCCGCAGGCATTGATGTAGCGTTGAAGTCGATATCCACGGGAAACGCTGTTAAAACCACCGCTATTCGCGCTTACATGTATCCAACTTCGATTCCAGAATTCCCTCCACCAAGCTACATGTGACCTATGAAACTTTTTCTCCGCAATACCTCCAAAAGTTCGGGCATTTTGATGGATGCGGGACAGCCAGTCCTTTACATCCGGGCAGATAGATGTGAGGAGGTGGATGTTCACCGCATGTGATTTTCTTTTTTCCCCGGAGCTGAGGACGCCCCTCTCCCCCGAAACAAGGCCCTCTCCCCACATTATCCCGCCAAATGTCCGATATAGCAAGGGGTCCTCGGATACCGCCAACCAATCCTCCATTCCTTGGAGCCTGAGTGTCGAGGGATAGATCGTGCCCTTATTCCTGTGGAACCACACTACCTGGTCATCGCCAAAGCGTAGCATGTCAGGTGTCACAAATACCCCCTCAGGTCCTCCTCGGGCACCATAGGCGCTGAATTCCTCCCTCTCTCCCAGCCTTCTCCGCTCTCGACGCCAGATCTCGACCCTGGCACTGATATCGAATTGCTCTTTACCTTGCAGCTCAAGCCTGATGATAGGATGGTTGGCATCCACTCGCAGCTTGATTTCGATCTGATTGCCATGCCCACCCTCCAGAATCGTTAACTGGCCCCCAAGAGTGTCGAGTTCCTGCCGGAATTCCGTGATCTTTCCTAGCCTCGGAATGACGTTAATGCGTATTCTGCCTAATTTCAACAGGCGCGCGTTCTCGCTCCAGGAATCGGTCTTGCCGAGATAGAAAAGCAAGTCACCCTTATCATCCGCCCACGCGTTAACCCCCATATCGCCGTTCCCCAGCGGCATGGACCCGGATGAATTTCCACTAGGACTATTCCAGACTACCTTCTGTCCAATATCGCTAGTAAGGCTGTTCAACGGACATCACAACAGAGCAATCTGTCCATCGGATTCCTAGCAGTTGAAGAATATCTCCTGTCCAACGAATCGCTGAACTAGTCGAATGGCGATCCTTTGCTGCTTCGGCGGTTCATATGGTTGTAATCCCGAGTCGGTGGTTAGAAATGATCATACGAATCCTAAGGTTAAAATAGGGCGATGATCGGTTAGAAACGGTTGATGCAGATATAAATGAGCTCACCGAACCTATAATGGAGAGCTTCAATATCGAGCTAGCTCCGATCAGAGGTATGGGAAAATACTGGAAGGTTACTATGACACACTCCAGAGAAAAGTTATTGATATTCGGGGGCAAACCACAGCAATATCTCACCGAATGGGATATAACCAGTAATTTGACCTTTGCTGAGAATAAGCTGGCAGTAGATTTCGAGGAAATACCTGCGGATGAACTGATATCGCGCTACGAATCCCTAAGTGCCGACGACGGTTACAGGGCATCCCAGATGGCCCAAGAACTGCTGGAAGGTGTCTCGGGGCTAAAAAGAAGCCTACCAAAACCTCCATCTACGGATGGAATAGTAAAGGCAGCAAAACTGTATCTGGCCATGAAGGCGATTCAAGAGGAGAGAGAAGGTGATGCCCTAACCATCGTCTGTAAGCCCTGGATTGAGGAGAAAGGGCTTCCAACCCCGTGCTTGCCGCTGATGCTTTTCCAGGAGGAGGAAATTCCTGCCGCCTGTCAGGGTGATATCGATGCGCTGTTGACCATGGTTCTCTTCAAAAGAGTGTCCGGACTAACCAGCTTCATGGGCGGGGCCATTGCATCTATGGGGGAGCTTGGTATCAGCCACTGCGTCCTTTCTCGAAAAATGCTTGGTCCTGACGCTGAGCCTCAGCCATATCGGGTTTGCGACTTTCATGGCAAGAAGGATAGTCCCACTGTATACACCGAAGTTCCTGCCGGACAAACGGTGACCATTGCACGCTTAACCCAAGGCCTGGAAAGCCTTCTACTAATAACCGGCACACTGGTGGCCTGTAAAAATAGCAATTCGAGATGTAGAAATACAATGGTAATCCATGTGCCGGACAGGAGTAAGGTGTTCAGGGCTGTCAAGGGACATCAGAATCATTATGTGGTAGCGTGTGGAGACCATGCCCCAGGGCTGACCCAGATAGCTGAAGAAAGGGGAATTGCTGTGGTGAATATGTAGTATTTGTCTCTAACTGTAAAGCATGCAATGAACAGAAAGGATGTTCATAAATATCAATGGAAGTACCCAAAAAAGGGAAAGGCAACTAAATGTGGAAGATAGAAGAATAATCGGAATCAGTATAGGCCATGAGATCTCTATTGGTCTTATTTTCTTACCATCAGCATAACGCAGAGAAGATAGCTGATGCCCTAGGAGAAGTCCTGGGTGCAGAAATTAGAACACCACAATAAATCAAAGCTGACCAGCTTCAGCAGTATGACCTAGTTGGATTCGGTTCTAGCATATATATTGCAAAGCACCACCAATCCCTCCTCGACCTTGCTGATCGACTACCCCCGGGCGACAATGTGAGGGCATTCATCTTCTCAACCTGTGGAATCCCAGCCATTGGTATGAACGAAGAGGTCATGTCACAAAAGCACTCGTCCATCAGGGAGAAACTTCGGTCTAAAGGCTACTTCATCGTTGATGAATTCAGTTGCGTAGGCCACAACACGAATAGTTTCCTTAGACTATTTGGTGGAATCAACAGGGGCAGACCCGATGTTGAGGACCTTAGTCAAGCAGAGGAGTTTGCTCGGGCCCTGAAGGAGAAATTGTAGATCAAGACAAGATGACTTGTGTAATAAATGGAAATCAAAACCGGGGATACTTCATGAAAGCGATCGTTTGCAACAAGTACGAACCACCGGATGTCCTTGGTTACAGCAGGTGGAGAAACCAGTCCCTAAGGATGATGAGGTAGGGGTTAGAATCCATGTGGCAATGGGGCAGAATGGCTATGTCGGCTTAAAGGTATTCCATCACCTGACTCCTCAGGGCAAGCGATATCGAAAACAGTGCACAAAGACGATAGAGACCATGCTCCAGGTAGGAACGGCCAATCGCTAACCACAATTTTATCTTTTCAATTTTTCTCCATTGGCAGAACTCATATGAGGCTAATCCTTCGAGAGGTTTCAAACCCATAAACCAAATTGATTTAAGAGCTCACGGCTATGATTGGATTGTTGAAAAGAACTTGGAAGGGATACCCCGCATAACCCCCATCATACTGATGGTATTGCTCATCACTTGCGCTCCGCTTGAAGTCATCAACGCTCCTAACCCTCCTCAGCCCCCGCCAGTTGCTCAGAGCGGTCCTTTACACCGTACAGCCCTAAGTGGCTTGATCTTCCGTCTACTGAACGCAACCACGGACTGGACGGATGACGACATGGACGGCCTTCCCAACACGGTGGAGGCGGTCATCGGGACCAATCCCAATAACACCGACTCCGATTTCGACGGTTTGAACGATACCTACGAGGGTAATCATGATCTTGATCCCCTTGTAGCCGACTCTAACTACGATGGCCTCCCCGACTATTACGAGGTTACTAACCTGATATCCACCGACCTTGATGGCGATGGGGTGCACAATGCCTGGGACGCCGATAATGACGGGGACGGGATTTCGGATAGAACCGACCTATCACCCTCCTCCAGAACCGATATCACGGACCTGGTCAATATCGACCTGAGAACCGGTGGTCACCTGACCTACGTGACCTTCCAGCTTGTCCCTGAAAACCCGGAGCACCTCAAGCTCCTGGACCGGCAATGGGATTGGCCCCTCGATAATGAGGCCATGATGAAGGACCTGGACGATTCCAGGGAGGACCTCCAGGTGGTACCCATGCTTAACCTAACCCTGGATGTATCTCTGGATCAGACCGACCTCCGGGATTATGGAGCCATCGCCACTTCAAACGGGGTCATGCTTCCACTCTACCCAGTTGGGGAGCTAGGGACAGTAGCCGCAATGGGCGGGAAGCTATCCTATCCTGGTTCCGTCGAGCCCGACGCTCTTATTGAAGCCGGTTTGATCTGGAGGGTTCTGGGCCAAACCGATCAGGAGGCCGTGGCCCTGAAAGCCGAAAATGGCCTCTATGTTACGGTAAGAGACGATGGCCGTGCAGTGGCTTCCAAGGAACAGCCCAATGCCTCGGAGACCTTCGGCTGGCTGGAGATCGATAATGAGTTATTTCTTAAATCACATAATGGCCTGTTTCTTGCATCTTCGCCAGATGGGCTCATGGTAGCCAATGGAACAAACCAGGGAGTTAACACCTCCCTTACACTGACCGAGGTGACAGGGGGAGTGGTTTTTTCCACATCCGGGGGAGGCTATGTATCGTTGGCAGAGAACGGTTACCTAGTAGCCAATGCTAGCAGGGCGAACGCCTCCACCTTCCAAATAGTTGATATGGGATATTCCTCGGAAACCATCAATCTGGGTACATACAGTGAGGACTTCATGCTCACCGGCCTGAGACTTGAGGAGAACCACGGGACGGATGTATCCGTTTTCTATGACAACAATTTCAACAGCACCCTGGCCGCCAATTTCGTGCTCGTCTACGAGTTCCTCAGGAATTCAACTAGCACGGTCTACGATATGGAGGAAGTCCTGGGAACATACGATTTACACGTGAACCAAAGCAAGGCTACCTTTGACACCCGGGACGAGGCCATGGCCTCCCTGGCGGGTGAAATAATACCAGACGCCCTGCGATCTCTACCAAACGGTTCGGTGCTTCCCCTTATCACCGCGGTTGAGGATCGCTCCT
The DNA here is from genome assembly GCA_964621445.1 of Hadarchaeota archaeon (SeqCode). GTDB lineage: Archaea > CAYQAE01 > CAYQAE01 > CAYVLA01 > CAYVLA01 > CAZUNO01. Next base: position 32,163 of record CAZUNO010000023.1, read on the forward strand.
CGATACTGGATCTGGTCGATCTCTCTCCAGGCACACCTATTGCCGGGAATGATATTATCGCTGACCTGGTGTACGAACCCGTCGCCGTTAGCAAGACCGTGAAGAGTGACTGGTACAACGTGACCGTCCAAAGTGCCCTATCCGTGGAGCAAATAACAGACCGCATCATCGCCCTTGGAATGGACGACAACGTCACCATGGACCTCATCTGTCTCACAACAGCCTGGAATACGGGAGAACAGACCCTGGCCAGGATAGGTTCCCAGGAGACGGCATTCGATCAGTCCGACCTCCAGATGTTGCCGGACCTGGTGGATGACATCGCCACATATGGGATGGAAGGCATCGCCATTCTGCACGAGAGCATCGGCTCCGTGGAGAACGTCCTTCACTCCTACAGGTTCATACAGGCAATCAAGCTTCTTAGGAGCCTTAAAAAGGCCGGTTTTAGCATTAGCGTCAAGGGCTCCAGAGCATGGACCAAAATGCTAACAAGTACCTACAAGCAGGTAACCAAGAGCTCCTCCAAATTCTGGAAGAGCTGGGAGAGGCTCGGAAAGGCCCTGGAGGCCATCGCCATCCTCCTGGATCTTGGATTCGCCATCTATGAGGTAATAACCATCGTCTATGGAAGCGACCTGAATCCTCAGCAAACCTATATGGCGCTCCAGATGACCTTCATGAACCTGATCTACGCCATGAGTCTGATCATGATCGGGGCCATCCCACTCGTTGGTTGGCTGATCTCACTTTCAATAGCCATATCAGACCTCATCGGCGAATGGTCCGAGAAGCTTTTCACCTGGTTCGTAGACCTGTTCACGGACGTGACCAATCAGGTCACCCCCGACATCCAGATGGTCGGTGACCCCTCGATAGACGTCGACGATAAGGATCGAAACGGGATCGACGTAGGCGACAGGATCACATTCCGAACCCGGTTGAAGGCCAACATGAGCTGTAATGACTATAGCCTTCTTTGGAGGAGCGCCCTCTATCCCTACGTCAAACTGACCGGCCCGGCGGGGTCAAACTCCACTACCGGGTACGTCTACCCACCCAGATCCTTGAACTATGAGATGCTTCCCGTCCCCCCGAGGTCGACCTGGACCATTTTTAGCGGAAGCTCTGGCAATTTGAGGTACAAGGGCCAGACATACGAGTCCGGGGCCTGGATCGAGCCGGGGATCGGAATGCCCAACTTCCCGGTAACCGTGGAGCTTGAGACGTACTACGAGCTCTGGTACGAGTGGAGGTACTTCGTCTTCCTGGTATTCTACTGGTTCTGGCAGTACCACGACGATTGGGAGGAGGGAATAGCGAGCCTTGGGACATTCACGATCCCGTTCGACATCATGCCCGGCACCATCGAGGACTTCGTCACCTGGAGCAGGATCACACCACTGGATCGGGACGGAGACGGCCTGGAGGACGATGAGGAGACCACCACGGACCCGTGGCGCTATGACTCCGACGGCGATGGATTAAATGACAAGTTCGAGATTGATACGGGGACCGACCCCAATAACCCGGATACGGATTCCGACGGGCTCCTTGACAGGTATGAGCTGGTCCGGGGAACCAACCCAACAAGTGCGGATACCGATGGAGATAACCTAACCGATTACGTGGAGGAGGCGGGATGGGTAATATCCTTCGAGTATTGCGATCAGCCATTTAGGATGAGGGTTCATTCCAACCCTCTGATCCCCGACACCGATGGAGACGGGGTAGTTGACGAGATGGAATACTATAGTGACCTAAATCCCTCCTCGCCAGATACCGACGGGGATGGCTCCGGGGATGTGGCGGACCCCAAATGGATCGAAAAGCGGCTCTATTCCCAGGAAAAGTGGTCGGTGGCCCCAGAGATCGTGAACCTCGATGTTGCCTCAAATGATACATTCTACACCGCCGCCCTGGAAGAGGGAGTTCTAATCTATAGTAATGGGTCCATCACCGGCCACTGGGAACCGTCATCTCATTCCATCTCATCGGCCGGGGATATTGCCATAAGTGACGGGCTGTTCTGGGTGGCCGATGTCGGTAGCAACGATATTCGTTGTTACAATCCAAATGGGACCCTGAACCGGTCATGGGGGGCCGATCAAAGGCCCGCCGCATTGACCGTGGATGATGTTGGTGACATACACATTGCGCGCTCGGGCCCCGGTTACGCCTACATCCAGACCTATGACCCCAACGGCACTCGCCTTGACCAGTGGGGAAGCCTCGGTCCGCTGCCGCAGGGCCTCAATAACTTGACCGGGCTGGCAGCGGATCCGGGTCGAAACCGTGTATACATCGCCGATGGGGGAAACGGTAGCGGACGCTGGGGGCGTATCGCGGAATTCACTCTTGATGGTACCTATTTATCCGATCTCTCAGGCACAGCCGATCCACGCGACGTGGCAATTTCCCCCACAGGCATATTCGCGGCCGATCCAGGAAACTCCAGCATCCTAATGTATCATTCCAACGGCACTCTGCTCGAATCATGGACCGATTACGATAACGGGAACTCCAGCCTCCAAAATCCTATTGCTATAGCGATGTTTGAAAACCTACTATTTGTTCTAGATCGTAATCCGGGATTAACAGAGGTAATAGTACTTGAGATACGGGACATCTATACCCGCCCGGAAACCGTGGATGGCGTAGATGATCTCGACGAGGATGGTCTAGAGGATGTACAGGAGATAGCCGGATGGCAAATCACGATCGATGGTCCAGGGGGAAATCAAACCAGGTACGTGAACAGCGATCCCATGCTCGTGGATACGGATTTCGATGGCCTAACGGACTACGAGGAATTCAACCTAACGACCGACCCCAGAAACCCGGACACCGATGACGATGGACTGCAGGATAGCGTCGAGATGTCGCGATACGGCACCAATCCCCTTGATTTCGACACCGACGATGACGACGTGGATGATGGTATGGAGATCGCTCTGGGAAGTGACCCCAGGAAGCCGGACACCGATGACGATGGCCTCTCCGATCATGAGGAACTAAACCTCGGCACCAACCCATGCAAACCGGATACGGATGGGGATGGATTAAGCGATTACCATGAGATGGTCATGAACACCGATCCCTTCGATCCCGATTCCGATGGTGATGGTATCTTCGACGGACTGGAGCGAGATCTGGGGACTAATCCCTTGGAAAAGGACAGCGACGGGGACGGCATCAACGATAATGTGGAGATCGAGCTCAAAACCGACCCCACAAATGAGGATACCGATGGGGATAACCTGACCGACGGATTCGAAAGAAGAATCCGGCTAGATCCACTTTCCATTGACACCGATGGAGATGGACTCTCGGATTGGCAGGAGCTGGCCCTTGGGACCGATCCCCTACGGGAGGATACCGACGGGGACGGCATACCGGACGGCGCTGACAAGGATTCACTCCGACCCCATGTCAGGCAGATAGTACTTAGCTACGATCAGACTCCCGAAAACCAGGACTTTGTTGATGCTTTAGAGGCCTACGTTAATGTGACCCAGGTATCGACCCAGGAGCTTCTGACCAGCTACAGCGGGGCCCCCTATATAGTTCTAGTGGGGGATCCAGGGGGAAACGGGTCCATTGGAAACCTCGTGGGAGAGCTGCTTCACGATGCAGGAGACGTGCTCGATGAAATGCTTGCATCCAGCGCCAACCGGCTCGCGGTGAGATACGGAACCTGGAACCAGCCCCAGACGGTTGTGCTTCTATCCCAACCCCGAACCTCCGACCACCTTCTGGTACTGGATGCGCTAAGGGAAAAAACGGTGATCATCTCCAATAGCTCGGTTACCATGGAATTCAACCGCAGCCTGTGGATAGAATATGACCTGAATGAGACCACCCTATCATACCAGTTCATGAACACCGAGGGCATAGATACCACCAAGATCACCGATTCCATAGCTCTAATCGCCCTGGGCGAGGGGGAGAAACCCGGGATAGTGATCACCAAATACGATTCCACCACCACTCCTCGACAACTAACCAGGGGATGGGGACTATCAAGATTGGAAGAAACTATCGGCAAGTACCTTAATTTCTCCCTCATGGAAAGCGAATACATCGAGGGCGCATCCATAACCCTGTACTATACCGAGGATGACCTAGACCGTACCGGAGATGGGGATTCCGATGATAGGGATGACCTGGATGAGCACACCCTAAGCCTTTACCACCTTGATGAACGGACCGGCAGGTGGTCGAAAATTGATCCCTCGAAGGACTGGGTTTTCGACACCGGGGTGAACACTACCGACTGTCTACTCTATGGTGAAGATTACGCTGGATATGTCTGGGCGGACGTGACCAAGCTTTCGCTCTTCGGCCTGGCCGCTCTACCCCAGAACCTCCGTCCTCACCCGATTTTGGATCTTAAAACAACCGCCACCGAGGGAGATTCAATCACCATGAACGCATCCCAATCCTGGGACCCCGACGGGGCCATAATCTCTTATAGCTGGAACTTTGGCGATGGAATGACCGCGACGGGAAAGACCATTGAGCATGTATATATGGACGATGGAAAGTACACGGTGCGACTCACGGTCGAGGATAGCGGAGGGTCCATCGGAACCGCAACCAAGCGCGTAACCGTGCTCAACGCCGACCCCGTGGTTGACGCGGGGCCAGACATCAAATCCATCACCCATGATGAGGTCTCCTTCAACGGGTCTGTATGGGATGCGGGTGAGCTGGATACGCACGAGTTTACCTGGAATTTTGGTGACGGTGAAACGGCAACCGGGTGCCTGGAGACCGAGCACATCTACGAATCCCCCGGGAACTACACCGTCAGTCTCCTTGTAATGGATGATGACGGGGGGTGTGGCGAGGACACAATGGTGGTCCAGGTTAGGGAGCCCCAAGGGATCATCGATGAGATGGAAGCAATAATACTGGGTCTCGATGAAGAGGCCTTCAAGATACCCGACCTTGAGAAATTCTACAAAAAGCACTACCTGATGTCTCTGGAAGGAATAAAATCGGACATTCAATCGGAAAGATACGCTCAGGCCATAACCTCCCTAAATCAAAGTCTCAGAAGCACCATGGACGGCCAGTTGGATAATGCCAGTGAAAAGAAGGATGACTGGATAGTCGATGGCCAGATACAAGGGGAACTCGTTTCGTTGATCGATGAACTGGTTTCCAATCTTGTCGGTCTTAATGGAGGTCTTCCCGAGGAAGGTTACCAAGAACATCCGCTGAGAAGATCTAGATACGAGTCATGGAATGGAATGCCTGCTTGATATCGATTGCAGAATCGCCCATTAAGATAAAGACTGGTTGAAAAGGGAGGGAGCGACCCTATCAAATTCAGAGGAATTTCTTTTCGCTCGGGGGCCTCCTGTTTCCCAACTGAAAGGTTAGTCGTCTGCCCGGCCCTTAACCTTCCTAGCCGGCCAGTCCTGCTTCGAGAGCGGGTTTGACTTCCGTCAAGGTTGATGGACAATGATGCACAACCACGCCCTGGAAAAAACCGGCGAGCAGGAAAATTTTTTAGAGTCATATTGTTTGCCCCTCCGGGTGCTCTCATTAGGATCCACACGCCTAGCTTTCTTGGTTTTGCCGACATGACCATCTTTTGTCTTCTTTTGGGCGTTCGAGCGGACCCCGGTGTCCCCGGAATGCCTTACAGGAAGCCAGCAAAAATAGGCGATGGGCATCCTTTGCGATTCTGGTATTGGCCACCTGGGCCTTTCTCTCCCTGTCCCCCAACTCAACCGGGTTGAACCTTGAGGAACTGCCCATCGACGGGACCACCCTCACCGTCTCGGCCAACTCGACTCTGATGATCGGTGGCGGCGAGTCCGCATACCTCAACGGGACCGTCCTTGTCCAAGGGGATAAATCCGAGCCGGTTGTCCTAAGCATCCGGAACCTAGGTAACCTCACCATCGGCAATGGGGTGATCAGATGTGTCAATGCCAGCCTCCATCTTAACAATAGCGGCTTGGTCAGGGGCGGGTCCCTAATTCTGGAGTCCCTTTCAGGGGCCAATCTCACCGTGGAAAATCCCGAGACGATCTCCCTGCGGAGGATCGAGTATTTCTGTCACCAAGGGAGTACGATGCTCTTCAATGATGAAGAGGACTCCGTAACCACCTTCGGCACCTGGCAGATCAACAACGAAGGAAACATGGAGATCGGGGCCTGGGGTCGTTGGGAGGGCGATTCGTTTTTAGCAAGCGTTTCCAATGATGAGGGGTTGGAAATGCTCCTGGCAGGAGTCTTCGACCTAGGCACCATCAAACTCGCTGGGGGTGACCACCTTTCCATCATGGGCGACGGAAACGCCTCTCTGGGGAAGATGGAATGGCGTGGGACGGGCAGTCTGCAAAATGATGGATCTCTGAAGGTGAACGAGCTCTTCGCCACTGACCGAACCGAAATCCTCAATGACGGATCTCTCCAAATCGAGCAAATGCGGCTCTACGGCGGCACAACCGACGACGTCCTCCTAAGCAATCGAGGCAATCTCTCAGTGGAGGCTGCAGACATCAATATCTTCTCTCCCGGGACCTCGAGCCTGATTACCCTCGATTGCGGGGGCATGACACGCCTACAGAACCTGGAAATTTTATGCAACGTCCCTTTGCCACCAGGCGGAACGGCGGAGTATTTCGGCTTGATCAACCTGTCCTGCCCTTCGAGGGGTGTTCTCGAAATCGGAAACTTGAAAGCCGGGACGGCGGGACCCGGCCGGGTCCAGCTCACCCTAGGCTGCGATGCCTACGTCAATTCTGCCTTTGTCCAGGGCGACACCGATATCATTTGTAAAGGCATGGCGGAGTTCGGCAAGCTCTCTGCACCGGGCGACAAGGGCCCTCTCGAGCTGTCGGAAGGCGAGTCACTGATCATCGAGGAGGTGGAGCTCGTGGTCCTGTCCGGATCCCTTCGTATCCCCGAGGCCATCTTCCCTCCCGCCACGTTGCGGTGGGTCGCAGTGGGCGGTATCATAATACTCCTTTCCAGAGAGGAAAGCCAAGGTGGTTAACCCAGTAACATCGCTTGTGGAAAGGTACGGAAAAGAGACCACGTGTTAAGAATGTCTTTACGCTCTAAAATTTCAGAGCGAACGAGGTATGTGAAGCGAGCATAGCTTAAACAAACGGCCAGGAACACTGAGAGCGGTCTAAGACACCGGCACAACCGAAAAGCAGGAGGCGGCAACCCAGACGGTGGTTCTTCTTTTCCAACCGCATCCCTCCGACCACCTTCTGGTACTGGATGCGCTAAGGGAAAAAAACGGTGATCATCTCCAATAGCTCGGTTACCATGGAATTCAACCGCAGCCTGTGGATAGAATATGACCTGAATGAGACCACCCTATCATACCAGTTCATGAACACCGAGGGCATAGATACCACCAAGATCACCGATTCCATAGCTCTAATCGCCCTGGGCGAGGGGGAGAAACCCGGGATAGTGATCACCAAATACGATTCCACCACCACTCCTCGACAACTAACTAGGGGGTGGGGACTATCAAGGTTAGAAGAAACTACCGGCAAGTACCTTAACTTCTCGCTTATGCAGAGCGGCGAGGACACAATGGTGGTCCAGGTTAGGGAGTCCCATGGGATCATCGATGAGATGGAGGCAATAATACTGGGTCTCGATGAAGAGGCATTCAAGATACCCGACCTCGAGAAATTCTACAAAAAGCACTACCTGAGAAATATCAGGAGGACCCGATAAAGAAATCTAGATACGAGTCATGGAATGGTATGCCTGCTTGATATGGATCCCGGATATCGTCCACTATCCCGACAGTTTTCCTTATCCAACCCCCACCTGACCAGGCGGAGAGATGTTTAATACGAGAACCAAGACGAAAGACTCTTCAACGGGTATACTCCCTGAAAAGGGTATTATCTCAGGAGGAAGCGACCTTGTCAAATAGAAATCATTTCCTTGATGGGAACTACCCATTGATCGGGAGGATAGGTATCGCTTTCCTCTTCGCCCTGCTCGTACTTCACTGCACCGCAATTTACGCCCTCAACACGTCGGCAAACCAGCCCCATGGAGGGAATGATATTCCCTATTTGCTTCTGGTGTGGTCTAGGATGCAAAATTTTGATCAGCAAGCAATGAAACTATTGGAAGAATCCCATTACAACGGAACCGCTCTCAAGCCTTTTTCGGCCGGATATGACGGACCTATACCTGATCTCGAAAATTATATTTCCCTCCTTGATGATCTGAACGAGCTCAAGTCCAACTCCACAAAGGCTCTGTGGCCTGCCGTATACCTGAATAGGATAGTAGGGTATCATCCCGATGAACCCCCAGGTAGCAGCGAGTACTTCAGGAAGATCGATGGTATCGACCTGGATAATGAATCGGGGGCCAGGGCTGATTTCGAAAAGATCTTCACCCTTGCCCTGCAGATGGCTCGTCACCTTGAAAGCCCGGGCATAGTGTTGGACCTGGAGGCTTACAATGCAAAGGGTTCCGGGGTTAACCCCGTTTACCACATGAATAACCTGATGTATATCCGTGGGGAGACGGAAAACGTGCTGGTTCAAAAACTTCAATCATTTGGACATTCGCTGGCAGATATCGCTGCCCAGACCTATCCCGGGTGCAAGATCATGTTTCTATTCACCAGCCATGATTGGTCGGTGGCCGAAATCGTGGTGGGCATGTTGGACAGGACGCGGGAATTGGACTCTGGCGTCCATATGATCGATGGCGGGGAGGTTGGAATTGGTTATTGCAGCGAGGACGTGGAGCATCTAAGGTCTAAGATCAGGGAAAGGGAGGAAGTGTGGGCCGAGAAGTTTCCCTATCCTCCCGATCTGTTCAGCCTCGGGGGAACCATATGTCCCTACCTCAACCGTTCAAAAGCCTCCAGCTTTCTCCTAAACAATGGCCCCCAGATTAAGACATTGAGGGATTTCGAGCCCTTGTTCCATGAACTCTTCGATGCCTTCGACCTGATATGGATCTACTCCGGTGGATCAGATTACACTCCATTAAATCCCAACGACGCCGCCGTATTCAACGAGGTGTTTGGCCAGATGATCGACAACTACAAGGCCTATGGTAAGAAGAGTCCTAAGCTTGTTGAGAACCTAGTTGAGGACCTAAGGAATGCGATCATTGACGCTGCGGAAGATGGAGTGGAAACCACCGCCTACAACCAGAGCATGGATGATGTAATCTCCCTCTGCGACCAAGACAGATATCCCGAGGCATATGATCTGGTGGAAACCGTCCTATCAAGCGTCACTGAAGCACATGAAAATGCCAAGATATCCCATGCACAGGAGCTCATCTCAAAGGCAGAGGAAAAGATCGCGTTGGCCAAACATGAAGGCATAGACACCTCCAGGTGCGAACTCTTTCTAAGCAAGGCCAGGCAAGCACTAGAAGAAGGTCAATATAGATCGGTGGAATCCATGTGCGCTTGCGCGTTGAATTTGCAGGAAAAAATTCCAGAGAGTATTACGATGACATTCCTCGCCAATGTCATTTTATCTATTGTGCTAATACACCTCTCATCTCGACCTCATCGGAATGCACATCGAGACATTTAACCAGGCAGAAATTGGATTAAATTTTCATGCCTGAGTTCAAATGGGGTAAGGCCAAACTAGCAAGTAGCATAGCAGATGATAATCATGCTCCAGAATTGACGGAAATCGTGCCGCTTTGCTTGCTTGTCCTAGCCATAATTTCATCAAGTTTTTTGGCACAGGCCAACGCGGCTGACCAGGTGAGAATTCTGGCCATGGGTCAGGTCGACCCTGATTACAGTCCTCTTCTGGGATTCATGAACTCCGAGCCTTCATTCGATGGAACTCTCCTAATCTGCAGGTCTATTTTCGTTGAATATAGCGAGCCGGAATTGAGGAGATTCATGAGGATATACTTCCCCCGAACCTATGATGACCTAATCGAGTACGATTATTTTGTGTTCGACCAGCCAATGCTCGTTCTATTCAATGACGAACACATCAAGTGGATGTACCAGGCAATGGAGAGAGAGGGAACCGGGGCTCTCGCCTTCACCATTAGCCAACGTACGGAAATGTACGGTCCCTGGATGAACTCAGTTCTCCCCGAGGCATTTCCTCATGATCAGGAAAAGATAATCGCCAAGGCACAGTACAATATAGTTTCCTATGACATAGATGTGAATGACGATCCACAACTGCCTCCGGTTCTTAAGCCGTTCAAGGATCTAGGTATAGAGGAGATCAGGCCCTTCGGAAAAATAAGGTTATTGTTCAGGAAACAGGGCACCACGATATGGGCCACGGCAAAGGACCTCTCCCTGTATGGATTTCCAAGCTGTCCTCTGTTAATCTCCTGGGAATACGGAGAAAAAAACTCGAGAATATGGTCGACCGCAAACCAGTTCCATCACCCATTCTGGGATCAGAGGGACGGGAAGGAAAGATACGCGCTGGATATTTTCAGCAACATAGTATCATATGGGTGTCGGAGGGGTCTTCCCAGGAACATATTGATGGTGCACAGGATCAGAGAGCATTTCACCCAATACAAGTCCAGAATGGGAATGCTCTACTCACTCCTGGACTTTGTGGAAAGGTTTGGCGCCAGTACACAGAAGATCCAGGGATATATCTCCCAGCTAGATTCCATGGAAGAGGAAGCCGAGGAACTCTATCTAAGCCAGGAATTCGAGTCAACCCTTGCCCAACAGGAGGAGATCTTCGATTTCTTCTCCAAAGTAGAGTCGGAGGCCGTGGATGTGAAGGAAAACGCACTCCTGTGGGTCTATGTCCTGGAATGGATAACCGTGAGCGGAACCGGTATGCTGACCGGCTTCGTTATCTGGACAATTATGGTCCGCAGGAGATTCTACAGGGAGGTAAAGGTTACCCGAAAAAAGAATCGCTGAACCTTGGTATACAGAATATTCTCTACAAGGGGTTTGAACTTACTTCTCACCAGAAAATTATCCTAACAGCGTGGTGAAAAGCTACCGATTTCTCGGTGAAGTTAGATGCATAGCAGTGCATGTACAATCTTCTGTCCTTGTCTATGAGGAAATGGCAACCTGATGGAAAGGCCTCATAGGTGTTGACATCGGTTATCCCACCCACTTCGGTGTAGTAATCCCTTCCACAGTAACCGAAATAGCCCTCCGTGCCAGTGGGTTCCATTCCGGTTGGATTCCTATTCCACTCAATCCATGGATTCCTTGCGCTTTTTGAAAGAATGTGTCCATTATCACTCCAACCGCCCTTGCCAACACCGATGAAATGCTCCAATGCAACTACGTGCATATCTTCCCCAGCTTCCAACTCTTCAGACCATCTCTTCGTTCCCTTTTGGGTGACTTCCAATAGGGAATTCATGGTAATGGATCTCAATGTCCTCCCTGTCATGAGCACCTCCTCCTGGGAATTTCCATGGCTTATAATTCATTTGACTCAATGTTGAGTAGGATTGCCTAGTGACCCGACCTACTACTAATCGATTATTCTGCAATCCATTTTTCATGGGAAATCAGTGGTTGGCTGATAGCCCTTAGAACGTCTGGAGCTATCTCCCCCCCCTCTGATCAGCTGCTGACCCGCATCCCTCGAAGCTTCCAGCACCTCTTCTCTCTTATCCTCATTGTGCCTCATATAGTCAAAGTGTGGTCGAAGGAGGGCTCCAGCGAACCTAATACTCGCATCCTCACAGAACTCCTCCAATATGCGCACCACAGTCCGAAAATTCCCCATCTCCCACCAGCCACATGTGGAAGCAAGAACAGCTTTCCCAATCTTAACATCATCCTGCAACCTGGCTCTTGTTCTCCCTTCACGGATAACTAAATCGGGATTCAGAAGAGGGCATAACCTGTTCATGAAGTTCTGAATTTTAACGAGCAGAGGTATATAGACAGGGGTGGCTAAAACCAGGATATCAGCTTTCTTAAGATTCTTGTAAAGATTATCCATGTCATCCGATTGTATGCACTCGGGTACCTCACATCGCCTAAACAGGCGGTAATATCCATACCCTCCAGATAATGTAGATCCACCGAAGCCCCGGCCTCTCTCATCCCCTCAAGGAAGGGATTCAGCAATACTGTTGTATTGCTTTCTCTCATACGCCTGCTACCACTACCGCCAAACAGAAGGTCACATACATACCCCCAGTTGGTTAGAAACCTCGAACAAGAAAAGGTTTTAGGCCCCGCCCTGGCCACAATGGCTCAGTTGACTCTAATCCGGTAGATCTATATCCCAGTACTATCAAATTGGGCCATAATGAAATCCCTGGTCATATATTATTCAAGAGGCGGCCACACAAGGGAAATAGCAGAAGTCATTTCTCAGGAATTAAGCTGCGAGGCGATTGACCTTAAGGAGGGGAATCCGGATGTCTCAGACGTGGATATGCTTCTGGTTGGTAGCGGCAATTACGGTGGTAAGCCGCATCAAAATGTGGGAGAATTCATAGAAAACCTGAAACCCGTTAAGGATCGGAAAGCGGCTGTTTTCTCAACGAGCGTTGGAGAACATCCCGAAGGGATCAAGATCATGAAAGATGGTCTCCAAAAAAAGGGATACGATGTCATTTCCACCTTCGATTGTCGCGGGCAGTTTTTGTTCCTGATCAGCCGAGGCCATCCCAATGAAAAGGATATGGAATCTGCAAAGGAATTTGCAGCCCAAATAAGGGAGAGCGTCCTGGACTTGTGGGGCCCGTTTGAAGAGGACATGTCCGGACCTGATTGATAATGGTGGGTTATCCCGCCTCGATATTAGGGAAGACATGATCATTAGCCCGCTTCCAAGCGGCAAGCTCATGAAGTCGTTTGATATGTTCAAGCTCCTTCCTCGTGATCCCATCCTCGATCAGTGTCCTTTCATCCATGTCATGCTCAACTACATAGGCCACCCTGTCAATATTATCGTATTTATGTCCAATTAGTTCCTCGTCCCCGATACCTATGAACATGTCCGGTGAGGGAGCCTGAGATATTATGTAATCTGGCAACCCAAGATATTTTGCAAGCTGGCGGACCTGGTTCTTGTAAAGACCCAAGAGGGTTTCAACTGGGAGATCGTCAACTCCATCCTTTACGAACCAACCTACAAAGGATTCTGATCGATTGGCAGCGCCAATCAGAAGGAGATTATGGTGCCGAGCATATTCCTCAAGCATTCTCCTCCTCTGGATATGACGCCTATTGAAGCCATTTTCAATATTCTTGGCTATACCCGCGAAACTGCCAAACCTGATCTTCGAGGGATCCGCCCTCTTCAGCGTCATCACGAATGGGGTCTCCCTGTAGAAAATCGTGGACGCGATCTTGTTGGAGAGAAGAATCATCTTGTTGATGATCCTCGAATAGGGCACAAGTTTTATTATGAATGGCTTGTAGGTTCCCTCGCCCCTCAATATCTTGCTTATGTCCTTCGAACTGAATTGAATACCAAGGTCTTTCGCTAGGAGCCTAGCATTCCCCCCATACTTGCCCTGACTATCCCGATCATAAAGATAAAGACCATGAACCTTCTTTGGATCCCCAGTGGCCCTCACTGCAAGAACTGCGGCAACTGACGAATCGAGCCCTCCACTAATCCCAATGCATAGGCCATCGTTACCGGATTCGGACATTCTCTGCTTAATGAACTCCACTATCAAGTTTGATACTCTCTCGCAATCGATGAGCATGAGTTCCATTAGACCAGTTAGTTTGTCCTCAACCATAATTTATCAACCTCAAAATCGGACTCCTGTAGAACTTTAATATGGCATTTCCTTGGACTCGGAAGATATCTTTCCCACCGAAAAATGGACTTAGAACCTGTTACAAGTATCTGCGGAAATCGCGATCGGAGTTCTCTAAAAAGCCAAATGGATCGATATCCACGAATGTCATTCCGGAATAATATAGATGGGGCCGCGTGAGTTCGCTCTCAATTAAGGCTCGGGAGTCGCTCCTCTCTGGCCTTGTTTTTGGGTTTAGTGGTTG
>CAZUNO010000024.1:0-44332 GCA_964621445.1 Hadarchaeota archaeon (SeqCode)
GCTCTCCCATCTCAAGGGCACCGGGAAACATGGGGGCATTAGGGGTGTCCTTTACCGGTTTCCCGCCCTCGATAGCCAACTTTTCACTGTGATTCAGAATAATCACTCCAGACCTTGGGGTCAGGAAACATCTTCTTGCTTATAGATAACTTTCCTCTCATCCTGGCTGGTGAGAGCCCGATTAGAACGAGGGCTTTTCCCCCACTATCCTCTCGTAGGCCTCGTCATAGGCTCTTTTTACATCTTCAGGGGATCCACCGTCTCTAAAGACCTGCTTGTCATATTCGACCAAATTGCCCTTGGAGAATTCCTGGGAATCGAAGAGACGCATAGTATCGCATGTTATCTCGTCCCCCAGGAACAGATCACCGTTTTCCCTGCCGAATTCAAGCTTGAAGTCGGCTAGAACCAGGTCTCTGTCCTGGAAGAAATCACTGAGAATCGCATTTACCTTGAGCGTTAATTCCCTCATTCTCTGCAACTCGTCTCGTGTTGCTAGATCCATCAATACTATGTGATCATCGTTTAGCCAGGGATCATGCAGTTCATCGTCCTTGAGGTAGAATTCTATTACCGGGTCTTCAAGTTGTTTTCCATTTTCCAGCGGAAGACGTCTGGCCATGCTGCCAGTTGCAATATTCCTTAAAACCACTTCCACAGGTATGATGTCCAGCTTCTTTACCTTCATCAATCCGGGTTCTATCAAAGAAATGAAGTGGGTGGGGACGCCCTTATCATCCACCTCCTTCATCAGGGTGGCGGTGATAACCGAGTTGTACTTACCCTTGGTTGCCATGAGGTCGTGCTTCTTCCCGTCCAATGCGGTGAGATCGTCCTTGAATTTCATCAGAATTTCGCCGCTATCGGTCTCATAGAGTATCTTTGCCTTTCCTTCCTTCAGCTGCTTATTTTTATCTTCCACTAAAACACCTGCGGACGATCTTGGTTTTTTTTCTAAAAAAAGTTACCTTGTTTGGCCTCTCATTCCGTTTTTAGAAACTAAGTATCCCCTGATTGATCTCAGAATCCAACCTAGTTAGGCCGGATTCCCTGGCTAGGGATAAGACATTCTCGTACTCCTCCCTGGTGATAGGGCGTGAGAGAGAGGGACATTCACCGGCCTTATAGCAAGGCCTATATTGATTCATTATGTTAACGTAGGTGTTCTTCGAAATCTCACGCGCTATGAATGAAGTGACCTCATCCGTGCCGGAAAGTCCTTCGGGAAGTACCAGGTGCCTGATTAGTAACCCCCGAACCGCTACCCCATCTACGATACTTAGCGATCCAACTTGTCTCTGCATCTCCTTGACCGCTTCTCTATTTCTTTCCACGTAATCTCCAACTCCCGAAAACTTACTGGCAACCTCGTTGAGGGAGTACTTCATATCCGGCATGTAGATGTCGAGGATTCCGTCCAAAATCTGGAGGCTCTTCAAGGAGTCATAACCGCCGGTATTATAGACCAGGGGTAGGTCAAGGCCCTTATCAACCGCTTCCGGCAGGGCCTCCAATATCTGGGGCATTACGTGGGTAGGGCTCACCAGATTGATGTTTTCACATCCCCTTTTTTTCAGGTGACCCATAATCAGAGCGATCCGATGAGGGTCGACCTCTTCGCCCTTTCCCAGATGGCTTATATCATAATTCTGGCAGTAGATACAGTTCAGATTGCAGTTAGCAAAGAAAATAGTGCCCGAACCGCCGCTACCTACCAGTGGAGCTTCCTCGCCGAAGTGTGGATTGAAACTGCTGACTACTGCCTTGGACCCCGTGTCACAGGCGCCGGTCTGTTCGCCAAGCCTATCCACCTCGCATTCTCTAGGGCAGATCTTGCATGGGGAGAGCATGGATTTCGCTTTTTCTATGCGTTCCCGGAGTTCTTCCCGGGAAAGATGCAGGTAAGCAGGAGTGGGTTCCCGGCTCATCTAGTATTTTCTCCCTCTATCTCCCCAATAGTCTTGAGGAACTCCCCGACCTTATCCCGATAGCTATCCGTTTCAACCTCCTCGGCCAAAATGCTGAGGGTTTCTAGCAATTTGGAATTTGCCGTTAGTTTATCCATGTCCTCAAAGACATCTGTCGCATCGCCGCCTTTGCTTGTGACGAAAAAGGCAACCTGCTTGCCATCGAGTTCATTTTCAACCAGGAAGGTCCTGACTGCCGGGGCCATTTTGCCCGCATTTATGGGCGTGCCCACAATGATCAACTCGTACCGTTGGGGATCATTTGAGAATTCTATTTGGGTCTTCTTTTCCCGTCTAGCCTCCATGCCCAGCTTGAGCCAACCGATGATGCCACCGCGTTTTTTACTATCTTTGATGGGTTCTAAATCTGCCTGTGCCCGTGCTGCTATGTCCTGGCCAACCTTTTCGGTATTCCCGGTGCGAGAATAGTATGTGACAAGGGTTTTCATGATCGGCTAATAGAAGGTCTTAATGATTCATAAATGACAAGATTTATGTCCGCTATTCTGAAAATGCGACCTAGTGGATAGGGATTTGCCAGTGGCGAAGGGTAGTGGGGCCAGAACGATAGTAATGGCCCTTTATATCATGATCCTTTTATTACTGGGGCCATGTTTGGCCAAGATGGAGATAGATGGTACTCCTCTACTTAACCTTTCGGTGGAAGCTTCAAACTCATCCTGGTACAGGTGGAATAAGAGGCTTGAAAAGAAGCCCTATGCACCTAATTACTTCGCGTGGGGTATGTCGTACGCTCTTAGAGCCTTCATCAGACTGTATGAACTGACCGGCGATGATATCTGGTTGGAAAGGGCCGTTTCATGGGCGGATTATTATGTGGAATATTCGGATGTGAACGGCGATGGTGAGCCTGCTTGGGGGAATTACAACAGTACTTGGGGAATGGACAGATATGACTTCGTGGAGTTCACGGTCCACGACGGGAAGATATGCACTCCATTGCTTGAGGTGGCAAGGCTAATTCGACAGGATGGAGAGCTTTTTTCCGCTCCGGTTCTAAGCGGGAAAGCTGATACCTACGTCTCATTGGTTAAGCAGGTGGTGGATAGGCATCACTCATTCTGGACGGATGTTTCGGATGATTCCGGATATTACTGGAATGACCCCGGAAATGCGGAGATGATTATCATAAACCGATTCGCAGTTCTTGGGACGGCGGAGATCATGCTGGCTGATATTACCGGAAATTCTACCTACCTCGAAAAGCCTAGGAAGATGGCCAGGTTCATCAAGGATAATATGCGTTATATATCCGAATGCGACTGCTACCAGTGGCCCTACGGGTTGGGTGAATATAATAAAATAGAGGATATCTCTCATGGCTCGTTGGACCTGGAGTTCATGATCCGGGCCTATGATCATGGTTTGCATTTCAACCTTACGGATATGGAGAGGCTGGTAAATACCTATCAGCGTAGAATATGGCAGGGGGTCAAGATGTTCGACACGGGGGTCGGCTTGGGACAAAAAGTAGATGGGTCTGTAGATCCGGGAAATGACTACACGAGATTGGCTAAGATTTGGCCTTTGTTATGCCGTTTTGAACCTAGGGTTCTCAAGCAGCATAGGGCGGCTATCGAGATATACGCCCGCGAAAATGGACTCCCAAAGGACCGTGTTATGGCCTGGATCCTGGCCCAGATGTGTGTTCTGGAGGATGAGCTTGAGGACTCTGGAGTTCATCTTGATTCCATCCGGGCTTTTAGCGGGGAGGATGTGCTTCCAGAGCTGAAGGAGCTTGAGGCGGCTATCGAGGAGACGGAGGAAATGGGGATTAATATGTCCTCTTACCGGAATTTGCTATATGGACTGGACGCCAACATGAGTAAACTAATAGCGAAAAATATGACTAGCCTGACGAATACCATATGGAATACTACCCACCAGGTAAAGCGTGCTAAAGCGGAGTTTTTAATTGAGAAGTCACAACAGCTGATCATGGAGGCCAAGGAGCTGGGTATTGATACCAGTCGCCATGAGATCTACGTTGAGCGGGCTCGGAAATCCCTTGATTCCGGGTTCTTTAACTCGGTGGAAAGTCTATGTCAGCACCCCTTGAGTCTAGAGGAGGAACTCGAATTTCCCTTGCTGGTCGTTTTCCTACTTTTCACACTTACCTTTGGCATCCTAAAACTCCCGTGGAGATAGAAAATGTCACTTGAAAAGGAAATCGTCACTGCGGTCATAATCATTTTGTCGAAAAATGAGAGCATGAAGAGGAAGGGGCTGGAGATTTCCCCGGCCGTGGTTAAGAATCTAAATGACATGGAGAGAGCTCTGGATATACTGAGAAGCCTTTGTGAGGGCGATGAAGTCAATTATGCAGAAAAATGGTTTGAACGTATCAGAGATCTTCGAGGACAAGTAGAAGAGGTCATGGATCTATACAGGAAAAGCGCAGGTGAATATCCAGATGAAATTGAAAGGGATATGTTCAGGCTCTTGGATGGCAGGTTGCCGGATCCTGGATATCGCGAGGTGCTGAAGCAAGAGCTAAGCAAGGTAGAAATTGAGGATAGGGACGATACAGGGCTAATCTCTTCCCCGTCGGCATCTCGAGCTAGGGACTCCGAGATCTCAAGCCTGGAACAAAAACTTAGGATGATAAAGGCAGAGGTCGATTATTCTGGCCTTGAAAAGTTCTTGGCTGAAGAGGAGGAAGATTAGTCCACGCCCAGATCAAAGCTATAATGCGAACGGTTGGCGTAGTAGGGATGCGAAGAACCAATGAACACGTGGGTAGCCTCCATTAATGCTTCTGAGCCCTTTATGCTGGTGGAGGTGGTATCCAATAAATACCATCTATATTCATTCCCCTTCACGTACCACGCCTTTTCCTTGGTGCCTGTAAGACCTAACCTGGTCTTCTTTATCCTGTTCACTATGATATCTCTTAGTTCCTCCTCACTCTTGGTAGTTCCCACCAGGATCCTGTAGTGAAATCCCCGCTCTTCCTCCTCGCTCTCAACGATATCTATCTTGAAATCAACCTTAGCTTCGTTGAATATGGAGGCCAGTAGTATAACGTGGGACAGATCATTTCCAGAGAACTTACTCATTATCTTCTCAACATCGGTGAAGTTGTTTGATTCCTTGTACTTGATATTATTGGTGACGAAGGCGGAAAGGGAATCTATTCTCTCCAAGTAAGGGTCATTCCCCCCATCGGTCTTCTTTTCCACCAGCTGCCGGACGGGCGATGAATTCAGATTGCTCCTGATTAACTCTCTTTGTTCCTGTTCCCAATCCTGAAGCGCGATGGAATCGTTCTCGAGATCGAGCTTTCTCAGGAGGGCACTGCTGTCATTCCCTATCTCCACGAAATCGAGATCAACCGCCTCAATGAACCGGAACATCTGCTGGGGAAAAATGACGCTGAGGGCTACTAGAATTATGACCAATGCTACTAGGGCAAGGAATATCTTCTCCATTCTAGTGGTCTTTGTTTTCGGTTTGCCCTGGCAGACTGGACACCTGTCCAGATCTTCCGGGATCCATATACCGCATTCCGGACAGTACTTGCGCATTGGTAATTTAAAGTGGTAAGCCGTCGATAAATCTTTTATCGAGACCTAGGATTTTTCAAATCTTCGTTATTCTTCTCTAAACCCATCTTTTCCATAGGCTTTTGGCACAAGAATAGGGAAGAAGCATCGTTAATCCGGATTTTGGATCAAATAAAAACTTATGTCATGTAAGAGAAGTTTTACGTTACATCCCAAATTCTTGTGTGTCATAATAATTCCAATCGAAAGACATATATGTCCTGTGTTCACAATGCGGTGTTCAATGCGTGTAAGGGACGTAATGACATCCGACCCAAAGTACGTTGAAATACCAAGTACCAGGCGAACGGCCCTGATACTCTTTCAGAAGCATAGAGTGAATGGTTTGCCCGTTCTCAAGGAGGGAACCAGGAAACTCGTTGGCCTGGTCACCCTTAACGATCTAGCCAAAAACCCGGATGAAGAGCAGATAGCAATGCTTATGACCCGGGACGTTGTTACCGTTGGTCCCGATGATGATTTCGAGGAGGCCTGTAGGGTAATGATCGAGGAGGGCGTTCGTTACCTTCCGGTTGTCTTCGAGGAGATGCTAACGGGGATCATCACCGTAAAGGATATCCTGGACAGGGCGGTCAGTGAAATGGACCTGGATATCCATGTCAAGGATATCTATTCCGAACAGGTAACAGCAATTTGGGAAGAAACCCCTTTGATGGCCGCCTATGTGATTATGGATGCATCCAAATCCCGAACCGTGCCCGTGGTTGATGACGAAGGAAAGGTCGTTGGCATCATCTCCGATGTCGATATCCTCAGAGCATCCGAGATTAAGGAATCCACGGCCACTGACATGCTGACAACCGAAACCGAGGGAGACTTGTGGTCTCTCGAGGGGAAAAACCTTCTCTATGTAGTGAGCAAAAATTTGGTATTCCCCGAGGATAAGGTCGTTGGTGATCTTATGACCAAGGAAGTCGGCGTTGGGAGGAGAACGCCCATCAAGCGATGCTCAAATGTAATGGTAACGGAGGATCTCAAGGAGGTCCCGGTAATGACCCCCGAGGGAGAGCTGGTGGGAGTGGTTCGCGATTTCGATATTCTATCGGCCGTGATCAATGAGGATCTGTCCTGATATCCTGGAATTCAAGCACTCTATTTTGGAGCTTCCAAAGCAATACCGGGAGATCAGTAATTTTAACCCTTATCTGTTCGCTGGAATCCCTTTCCCTAATGGTTACCATTTGGTCATCCTTGGTATCATAGTCAACGGTTACTGCAAATGGACAGCCAACCTCGTCCACGCGGGCGTACCTCCTGCCAATGGAACCCGATTGATCGTAAACAACTCGGTGGCCATTTTTCCTGAGGGAATCCACTATATGGTGTGCGATTTTGGGTAAGCCATCCTTCTTTACCAATGGGAATACGGATACCAGGAATGGAGCTAGCTGGGGGTGGAGGGAGAGGTAAGCATAGCCGTGTTTGTCGTCCTCCCTGAGGGTGGCTTCCAAAAGGCAGAGAAGGGATCTATCCAGCCCCGCCGAGATCTCCCAGATGTGGGGGATGAATTTCCTTCCTTCCTGGTTCTTCCATCGGAGATCGGTTGAACTGCCCTCCTGGTGCCCCGAGAGATCATATTCCATACGGTAGTTGTTGGCTACCAGCTCGACCCATCCCATCTGATCCGAGTGGTACTCGAAGTCCCAGGTCTCCTTTGAGTAGAATGGCTTTTCATCCTCGCCCACCTCCCTGAAGCGAAGAGATTCATGGGGGAACCCCATAGATTCCCAAACGCGTTGAACCTCAGCCAGATAATATGCTATCAACTTTCCGCTGACCATTTCCCTGTCCAGGAGTTCATGAGGACCGATTTCCAGGGGTTTCTCCCGGGCTATGGTCTGGAACCGCATGTCAACGTCCTGGACCTCCCCGAAATTATCCACATCGTCGATGGCCTCGGGGTCGAAGAAGATTTCACATTCCATCTGTCCAAATTCTCGCTGCCTCAGGAGGTAATTCCTGGGGGATATTTCATTTCTGAACGCCTTGCCCGTCTGTGCGATTCCTAAAGGTAGTTTTGCCCTCATGGTCTTGGTCATTCTGAGGTAGTCGCAAAAAATTGACTGACAGGTTTCGGGTCTCAGGAAGCATTGTTGGTCCTGAAGAGGTCCCAGCTTCACACCCATCATTAGGTTGAATTCCTTGACCTTTGAAAGTGGGCCCTTGCAGGAAGGACAAACTAGTCCGTTGGCCTCAATCTTCTGGTCCAATACCCCGGGGTCGGTCCCCTCCGGTATGTGTTCACCGGTGGCCTGGGAGATGATCTTATCTGCCCTGTGCATGGAATGGCACTTCTGGCATTGGGTCAAGGGATCGCTGAATCCCTTTAGGTGACCGGAGGACTCGAATACCGCTTGGGGCATTATCTGGGATCCCCTTATCTCCATCATCTCGTTTTTTTCAACGAGGTGACGCCTCCAGAACTGGGCCATGTTGTCTCTGATCGCGGTTCCATAAGGCCCAAATTCGAAGATTCCCGAGGGGGCTGATGAGTATATTTCGGATGCAGGGTAAAATAGGCTTCTCTTTAATGCAAGTTCTATGGCGCTTTCAAATTGTGAGATTTTAACACTCCCTGTCGGTGGCCATTGGGCGGGTCAATTAAAATATCTCTGGCCCTATACATCCAGGAGTCTGAGGGCGACTATGTGCTTGCACCCACCAAATTTCCTTCGGTATTTCCAGTCAGGGCAAGTGCATTGGTAGAATCTCCTCGAGAATCCTACCTCGCGGGTGCCCACCATGTAGGATCGATTTTCCTTCCGGATGGTTGATTGCAGTTCCATTGCCTGGATCAATCTCTTTTCGTTGGAGAGGGATCTCAGGCTTTTCAGGGCTTGGTCATCCTTTCCCTCGAAGAGCTCCGAAAGGTAGGTCAGAAAATAGTCATCGCAGGTGTTGCCTAATTCCAGACCTTCCATTGAGATATCATAGCCCATTTCCGCCGGTTGGAATTGGATTTTCCTTCCGCCAATAATGAGAAAATTTCCCTCTCTTTCGTATCCCCGATCTAGCTCCTCGATCAGTTCCAGGTAAAGCCCTTCCTTGGGGAAGCTATCCGTATCCATTTCCGATTATCCCTGGTCCTCTTCGCCTTCTTGGTATTCGCTAGTCTGGTGGATAATCAGGATCAGGGCGAGCACGAAAAGGGCGACGGCCATGAAACCGAGGTTAACGGGGTCTAATAGCTTCTCCTCCTCGTTCGCGGGTTCTGGTTGGGCGTGAATGGTGAACTCGGAGCTTCCGTGAGCAATCAGGTCCCCGCTATGTTCGAGGCTTTCCTCCATTCTCTCCACCACATAGTAGTTGAAGGAGTAGTTACCCGCTGCTAGTTGGAAGTACCCGAGGTCGGTCTTCCTTTCTACCTCGGGTAAAACCAAGGTGCCGGCCATGGCACCGGATATCTCTATCCTTAGGCTCCTGTTTATCAGGGATTCATTATAGGGGGAAATGGTAAGCATGAGGTTGGCTGCCCCTGGCCCGGTAAGGTTCTGATGTCCTGTAAGGTCGAAATCAAGACAAAACCCACCGTTGGCAAAGGCTAGGCCTGTCAGGAACACGAAGACCAGGGTTCGGTGGTGCCAACTCTTGTCCATTATCAACTCAGCAGTATCGCCGCAATAAAAGGCTTTTTGCGCTCGAGACGTCTGGTGAAAAAGTTTCCGTGCTTTTTGATCTATCCTGGAATACTCCAGCTTATTTCCTTGATGGTGTCATAGATATCTCTGTAAACCGCGAATTTCTCCTGATAGTCCTTTACCTTGACGGGGTCGGGATCGATCCTCCGGGTTGATCGCACATTCGATTTTACCGCCTTCTCGAGGCTGGGGTAGTAACCGGTGGCAGTGGCAGCCAGCATGGCCGCCCCCAGACAACCGGCCTCGGATGTTGTCATTTTGACGATCTTACGGTTCAATATGTTGGCCTTTATGTCAAGCCATATGGGGGAGTTTGCCCCTCCTCCGATGGCACGGAGTTCTTTGATCTTGACTCCGCACCCCTCCAGTCTCTCAAGGTTGATTCTGGTCTCGTAGGTAATTCCGTCAAGTATCGCCTTGTATATCTGGTTCCTGGTTGTTGAGGTTGTTAGTCCCAAGATGGCACCCTTTGACTTGGGGTCCAGATATGGAGTTCCCGTTCCCACGAAGTGTGGCAGGACGTAAACATCGACGGGTCCCTCGCTTGCATTCCGATCAAGCAGTTCGTAGGGCGAGGTTTTTTTCTCCCTGGACCTTTCAACCTCCGTTCTGGCATAGTTATCTCTATACCACTTCAGAACTGACCCGGCCCCAAAGTGGAAGGCCAGGGTAACGAACATGCCCTTTTTCACGTGGCAGTAACAGGGAAAATTCGAGTCCAACATATCCTGGTTCAGGATGGGTTCGTCCATGGCCGGGGTGACGCATTCCACGGTGCCCGTTGAATCAACGGCAGTTCCATTCGCAATGGCCCCTCCCCCAAGTGCGCTGCAAGGTTGATCGTGTCCCCCGGTAACCACGGCCAGACCGGCTGGAAGACCCAATTCCTTGGCTTTTTCAGAGCTCAACTCGCCCACGACCTCCCCTGATGGCCTCGGGTCCGCTAAAAGGTCCTGATCTATTCCCGCGGTCTCCGTCATGAGGTCTGACCATTCCTTTTCAATTATGTCAAAAGCCATTGTACGGGAGGCAAGGGAGTGGTCTATTACCGGGTCGAGGCCTAGCCGGAAGAAGAAAAGATCCTCGTAGCAAAGAAATTTCCAGGCGTCCTGGTAAACCCGGTGCATATTATCCCTGAACCACATGATTTTATTTAGGGTGGTCATGGGATGGAGTGGTTGCCCGGTGATGGAGAAGATCTTTTCCCTGCCCAGCTCGCTTTCCCACCATTCCGCCTGCGGTATGGTCCTGTTATCGAAGGTGACCACGCTGTTGTATAGAGCCTGGCCATCAGCCGAGATGGGTGTAACCGCCTCCCCCTGCACGGATACGCTTAGAGCCTGGATGGAATCCGCTTCCTCCCATTTCCCTAGCTCCTTGAGGACCTCTCTGGTCTTGGACCAGACGGAATCGGAGTCCAGTTCCCGCCACCCCGGTTTGGGGTAATGGAGGTCATATTCGCGATGTGCTTGCTCCATCTCTCTTCCATTTTGATCGAATATTATGCCCTTGACAACGGTGGTCCCGATATCCAATCCGGCGTGGTACATTTTCATACCCTACCAGTTCTCGTAACCCTTGTCCTCGGCCTTGTACCCGGCCTGGAGGGCAAGGTAACGGAGTTTTGAGATGCTGTCCACCACGCTGACCCACATATAGGCCTCCTCCAAGATGCTCCCCGTGGCGAAGACCCCGTGCGACCTTACCATCACTGCCTTGTAGTTCTTCAACACCGGTGGGACCTTTTCGGCGGCCTCCGTGGACCCCACGGGCACATCGAGGTCAACTACCGGAATCTTGTGCATGTGGTATTGTCCCTCAGCGTCCACGGCAACTATCTCCTTCTCGATCAAGGACAGGACTATGGCGTAAGGCGTGTGTGCATGTATTACGGCCAGAGCGGAGGTGTTCTGGTAAATGGCCCTGTGCACTATGGTTTCCGTCGATGCTAGGACGATCCCACTGTCATCCTCGTATATTCCGGTCTCCACCACGTCCTTTTTCTTGATCTCTGCTGACATCGATCCTCTACGGGTTATGAAAATCCGGTCGCCCCTGCGGACGCTAATGTTTCCGCTGTGAGAGGTATTATAACCGTGGGCGTCAAGGAGTTTACCGAATTTGCGGAATTCCTTCCAGATCTGTGTTTTCTCGTCCTCGGTATCCAATTTCTGGTGCCCCTTTTGCGCTAATATCGGTGTTGTATATGTCTTTTTTAAGGCTATTGGCCCAGTTCCAGCATTTCCTTGATTTCCTTGTACCTGTTCCTTATGGTTACCTCGGTGACTCCCGCGGCTTCTGCCACCTCTTTCTGGGTCCTTTTCTCTTCCTCTTCAAGACAGGCGTAATATAGAGCTGAGGCCGCGACTCCCACGGGACCCTTACCTGAGGCAAGTCCCTCCGATAGAACCATCCTGAGTATCTCTATCGCTCTTTGCTGGACTGGCCCTGGAATTGCCAACATGCTGGCGAATCTTGGCACGTAGTCTATGGGGTTGACGGGGACGAGGTTGATATCCAGTCGCCTGCATATGAATCTGTAGCTTCTTCCAATATCCTTGGTTTCTAGCTTGGTGGCTTCCGAGATCTCGTCCAGGGTACGCGGGACCTTGAATTGGCGACAGGTTATGTATACCACGGCCGCCGAGAGAAGTTCGATGGATCTACCCCTAACCAGCCCGGCATCAATGACTTTCCTGTAAAGAAGGCTTGCCGCTTCACGGAGGTTCTTGGGGAGGTTTAGAAGACCCGAGATGCGCTCGATCTCCGACAGCGCGGTCATCAGGTGACGATCTTTGGATTTCTGCATCTTGCTACGAGAATCCCATTTTCTGAGGCGGTGGAATTGATTCTTGGTTCGGGACTTGAGCTTTCTGCCGGATATGTCTCTGTCACGCTTATCGATGGTTGAGGATAATCCCTTGTCGTGCAGGGAGTAGGTGGAAGGGGCTCCTGTCCTCTCGCGTTCCCTTCTTTGATCCGCGTCAAATGCTCGCCATTCCGGGCCCCTATCTATCAACCTGTCGGATATGACATAGCCGCACTTGGAACAGATGACCTCTCCCCTTAGTGGATCCTCCTCAAGCTTCTTACTCCCGCATTCAGGACATGTCTGTTCCTCTTCCTCCACCACACACCGTCCTCCTAATTAGGGTCCCTCGGAAGCCGAGAACCGTGTACCTAAGGATGTACTGCTACTTATACTTGTTTTCGATTTGGCCCCAATTCCCGGATATGGCCGCCCCTTTCGGACTGAACTTATTAGAGGGACGGGGGCAAAGAGGGATGGATTATGTTGACCAACGAAGACATCATCGAACGTCTGGTGGAGGTTTCGCACGAAACGGCCCGCAAGGGTTTGGTCATCGCTGGGGAGGGAAATACCTCCGCCAGGTCATCGGGGAGTTATACCTGCTGGGTAAAGAGGTCGGGTTGTGAGCTGGCCAAGGTAACGAGGAACGATTTCGTGGAAGTGGACATCGAACTGGCCGTTAAGAACCTCAGTAAGGCCCAGGAGGCCGTGGTTCGTAGATCGGATGATAACCACCGTGCGTCCATTGAGACGGCCATGCATGCATGTATATACAGTGAACAGTGTGATGCGAATTTCGTGATCCATACCCATTCGCCCTATGCCCTGGGAGGGTGCTGTACCTCAAGCCTCAAATCCTTCTTCAGCCCACAGTTTCCGGACTCCGTGGTCTATCTGGGGGAGCCTAAGAGAAACTGGATATTCCTGGATTACGCTCGCCCGGGAGAGGAGGTGGCGAGCTTGCTGGAGGAAAGGCTGAGGAAAATTGAGAATCTTAGAGTAGTGGTACTGGCCAACCACGGGATACTAACCGTCGGGGAGACGGCCTCCGAGGCCATGGCCCGTGCTGAGATGGTGGAAAAACAGAGTCTTGTCAGGGTTATTTCATCAATTTGGGGTGAGCCAAAGGACCTTGATCCCGTAGAGGTCGAATATATCCGTGGTTGGGAGTCGGAGAAATATAGACAGCGGGTTATGAAGGAGAGGGGTTAAGAGGTATCCTTCCAAACATGGTTGCACTTTGTGCAAGTGAGGTATACCGTCTCTGCCTCGTCGCCGCCTCTGGTCTGGACAGAGTAATAGTAAGCCTCCTTATTTCCACATTTCCTGCAGATGGCCTTGGTCTTGGGGTATGGGACTATCTCATCCTTAACCACGACCACGCTTTCCTTTCCCGAGGCGTTGGGGTGGTCATCGGACATCACGTATTCCTTCTTCGATTCACCAATTTCCTGGACTGCTCCACAGGAACGACAGACGAGAACTCTTTTTCCATCAACAGTTTTTGGAGAAAGTAGTGTTCCACATTTGGGACAGAATTTCATTTATCTTCCTCTCCTTCGCTTTCTTCATTTAACCGGTTCTTATAGTCCTCTATCATTTTCGAATGGTCAAATGCGAGGTCCTTAGGTATATCCTTGAGTTTAAACAATTTGACTTCTGCTGCATCGCTTCCGTGACATGGATCCCCCTCACCCATACCAACGAAGGCAATGCTTATGGACCTACCCCTGGGGTCTCGATCAGGATCGGAATACACCCCAAGCAGACTGAGATTTTTGACTTCCAAACCGGTTTCCTCCCTGGCCTCTCTAATCGCTGCCTGTTCCACTCTCTCATCATCCTCGACGAACCCGCCTGGAATCGCCCAGCAACCCCTGTACGGTGGGGAACCTCTACGTATCAGGGGGATGCCGTCTGGAGTTTCGATAATTATGTCCACGGTAACAAATGTGCTCATTCATACCCTTCCATGGGATTCTCCCTTAACCACGCCGGATGCTATCATGTGGGCGACCCTTATTGGCTCCGGCATGAGGGAGGTGGTAGAGGTTATGTCTATGATTCGGTGGGCGTCCTCCTCCTGTATGCCAAAGCTTTGAAAAAAGACGTGTGCCCTTCCCCGATCATCCGGGAACATGTGTTTCAGAGGCTCCCCGGCACGCTTGATCTTTTCCCACCGCGTTTCAAAGTCGGGAAAGTTCCGTAGTGCCCTCTTGATCGATCCAAGATCCGGTTGGTTACGGGTGACTGAAATCAATGGGAGATCGGAGCGTCGGAAAAATGCGGGGCCATCGATGATATTGAAACCCCCGAAGGTCAACCCGTCGGTCATGACCACCCTTATCTGCCCTCGATGCCTTGAATTTTTAACCATATGGAGCAGCCGATCGGTGACGTCGTTTCCATCGACTTCGATTTCGGTGGTAAGCACCGCGTCCATACGGGAACCGCCTCTGAAAACCACACCGACCACAAAAGCAGTTTTCCCTTTTCCGAATTCAAAGGGACCATCATCAACGCCAACGACCCTGATCTCGTCTTTTATCTCCCAGAATTTGGCAGCTGATCTAGACATTTTCGGGGATCTCCAGATTCTCTAGGACCCTGTCAATGAGTTCGCCCAAAGCTTGGGCATATTCGTCCTCGTCGAAGTGGTCTCCCATACGATTGGCCAGGAACATTATGCTCTCCCTTATCTTGATCTCGCCCCTTAGCCATGCATAGGCGAATATCGCTTCCACGACATCGCCTTTCTTGTGTTTATCACTACGCCTGGGAATAACATCGCTATGTTCACATCCTGCGATCGCCTTGGCCAGGATCAAATTGGGTACCTTGCTGCCGTCCGCAGCCCCCCGACTTATTGAAATACTGAGCGAGTAAATGAAGTTCATTAGGGCGTCACCTAGCTTGGATAGCTTCTTGTTATTCACCACACCCTCTATGGTAGCTGGGGTTTCGATGAGGTCATCGAAAGGGTCCTTGTGGATTTTAGCCCAGGGCGGCTTCAAATTCACCACTAAGATCATCGCAGATCTCCACGAGTCTTTGAGTTGCTCGTTTCAGCGCTGTTTCCGGCCGCCTTCGGTTCTGGGTTTCCAGCTCGAACTTTGGCTTGTATCTGTGGGTAATTGGATGCTCGATTACGTAGGCTGCTCTCTTAACATCATCCGACTCGGAGAGAATGCTTCTTAGTATATTGGCGAAGGTGTGTCCTTCCCCTTTCAAGTAGAATTTCATGTATCTATTGTCGGATTCCAGTGCCTCTATCTCCACTCGAATCACCTACAAGGGGTTTGAACCGTAGAGCTTTGAGACCTTTCTCTTCTCGTTCCTGTCGCATTCCTCGCAATAGACCCGCTTCCCGCGAGCCACCATGGGGTTTCGGCATTCCTGGCACTTTGCAAGTATGACCCCGAATTCCTGACCCACAGTGCTTAGTATCATGGGGTCCCTCTTAGTGTTTACCACCTTGGCCCTGACGATGTCGCCAACCTGGAACTGACTGGTCAGATTTTTGACATACTTGTTCCGAGTCTGGGAGATGTGTACCGCTCCTTGCGGCGCCGAGGGGATCTCCCTTTTATTTTCACCCTCGATGGAGATGATATCCATCTTGGTGAACTGGCCCCTCATGTAGGATACCATACCTATGACGGTGTCACCCTTTTCCGGGTAGGGGGGCAAGTTGCTTGTAGGGTTGACAAATACCTTTCTTGCCTTGTTGTCGAAATTTACTATGCCGGTTGCCGATGAATATACAACGCCAGAATCGACGAATGCGTTGTCACCGGGGATAAATTCCTCTTCAACACCGAGGACGTCCCCCGGAATCACAAAATCACCTGTCTGTATCTTTCTCTGAGCCAATATCTTTCCTCCTGATGATGAACAGATCGGTCAGTACTACATACTTGGGCTTCCTGTGGAAGTCGAACTGGTGGGGAATGGAGACCTCTATTCCGATCTTATCCTGAACTGCGCCTCCCAGTTCCCATACATAGGCATTGACGAACCTCTCCACCCCTTCATCCCTCTTGTGAAGCGAGTAAAGGACCGGAGAGAGTTCAAGTCCCTTCCTCAGGAAAACTCGGTCCGATGACCGCGTCTGAACCCCGAAAGGGGGGTTCTGGACTGCCGTGTCGAATCTCCCCGTTTCTTGTATGTCGACCCGGGCCACATCGTTCTCTATCAATTTCACCCTAGTACTGACTACATCCCTTGCATGGGCCTGTGCTATATTTATGTTTTCTTGAGCGGTTTCCAGAGCTAGGGGATCGATATCAATCCCCACCACCTCTTTCGCCCCACAGAGAGCGGCAGCTATGGCAAGCATTCCAGTTCCGCAACCCAGGTCACAAACGCGTCGGTTTTCTATATCTCCTCTATCCCAGGCCACGGTTATAATCCTGGCTGCCGCTTGGGGGGAAATATCATACTGCTCCAATCTGGGGTCGGGGTCCGGATGGCGGGAGAGGTGGGACAATATCATCTCCAGTTTTCTCTTACGTAATCTCATCCAGAGCATACTCCTCCCATTTACGTTCGCCAAGTAGAATTTCGAGTTCGATCGGGGTGATAACGGGTTTGGGGAACAGGACGGAGTCCTCTAAGGACATCCTTGGGCATCCGAAATTCACGTATGCATCGCATTTAGTTATCCTGAGTCGTTCGGGGTCGAGGTGGTCCG
Organism: Hadarchaeota archaeon (SeqCode); assembly: GCA_964621445.1. Lineage (GTDB taxonomy): Archaea > CAYQAE01 > CAYQAE01 > CAYVLA01 > CAYVLA01 > CAZUNO01. Next base: position 16,698 of record CAZUNO010000024.1, read on the forward strand.
AACAAAAGACGGTCCCTTCATATCCATCTTTCTCCAATTTTCCGAGGCAGGAAAGGGCCTCCTCGAGCCTATTTTGACCAGGTTTGGTGGAAACGATTATCCCAAATCTTCGGGCTCCCCTCGCTTTCTCGATTTGGGCGAATCTCTTTCTCAGGGCTCTCTCCGTCATCTCTTGCGCATCCCTGAGTTCATTTGAAAAGGGATCCAACACGTAAACTTTCTTGCCTGTGCTTAGTGCCGCACCAAGGGGGTGGAAGTCGCCTCCTCCGACATACAGGAAGGCATCAACTTCCCCTTCCAGGCTTCTTGCAGCATGAAAGTTGCACCCAAGTATCTGACCTGGGTACTGGGTTCGGGTGCCTTGGGGTGCTACCCTGACTTGATGACCATTTTCCTCCAGTGTCCTGGATATCTCAGGTATCTCCTGGACATGTTGGACGTTTGCTAGGATGCCAATCCTGGATTCGGTTATACGTTTGACCTTTCTTCTCAGAGTTTCCTTGCCGGACACCCCGGAGAAGCAGGGCACGTATATGACCGGAATGCCGGGCAGATCGGTCATCTTGGCGTGGCCCATGTGCACGATGATGTCAGCTCCAAGCTCTGACAGAGAGCAAGGTATATCACAGGCACCAAAACAGGGGTCAATGGAAAAAACCGGGAAAGCTGAGGTCTCGGCCTCCACCTTCCGCCTTATATGGGGTATGTATCTCTTTAGTCCATCCGGCATTTGGAATACGACCACTCGGCTTTGCCTTCTACTTATTTCATCGATAACTCTCTCGAGTTCAAGGTCATAGTCCGGATAGGAAGTTTCCACATGTGGGGTTGTCCCTATACCGATTTTAATGCTTTTAGAATCCTAGTATGCTAGACAAGAGTAAAGAACTTGAAACGGGAAGATGGTAATGTGTTAGATGTGGTCGAAGGTGCCTAAGAGGAAGTTGGATAAATTTCGCAAGGAGAGGGCTCTGGACAAGAAGAAAAGGGAGAGACTGGAGAAGGACATCGATGAGTTCCGGGTCTTTGCGGAAGTATTTGATTCCTCCACACTGATGGCGATATATCGCCTGCTGAGCCGAGGGGTGATAACAGGGGTACATGGATGCATTAGAATGGGGAAGGAGTCCTGCATACATCTAGCCGAAGCTGAAGAGGAGGTGGTTATTCTCAAAGTTTACAGGGTTGCAACCTCCGATTTCAGAAATATGTGGCGTTATATACGGAGCGATCCCAGGTTCGATACAATTGCCAGAAAGAGAAGGAAAGTAATCCACACCTGGGCCTCCAGGGAATACAAGAACCTTAGCACGGCCCGTGAGGCCGGTTGTTCCTGTCCCGAACCGATACAGTGGCACGAGAATCTCATCGTCATGGAATGCATAGAGAAGGAAGGGATGCCCGCACCGAGGCTGGTTGACATCGATTGCCAGTTCCCTGAGAGGTATCTGAAATCACTGGTGGGGGATTATAGGGCACTTTACCAGGAAGGCGAGATTGTCCATGGAGATCTCTCACCGTATAATGTTTTGGAATCCGATGAGGGCCCGGTTATGATAGATTTCTCCCAGGGAACCATAAAGGATAATCCTCTTGCCGTCAATCTCCTATTCAGGGATATCGAGAATTTGCTCCCCTATTTCAGCAAAAGGGGCTTGGAATCCGATGTTCAGTCCCTGGTGGAGGACATAACCGGCGTTGAGGGAATAGAACCAGATGAGAGCATCGCTATATGAAGCTAAATACCTTCTGGAGTTCCTTTGCAGCGAGCTCGGCGTTTTGGAAGGGATATTCTTCCACATCCCGGTCCTGGAAGACCTTTAGAGTCGCCCCGGAGATGGCACAATAGGCTACCGCATAGGACCGGTTAAGGTCCTGCTGCAATGCTATTGTTTCCGTCTCTTCCTGATCTCTCTTGGCCCTTACCCCGCGCTGCCTATCACGGTTTCGCCTCTCAACAATGGCACCAGGATTTACTTCCCTTAGAAATATCGAGTCAGGGCTAAGCTTCCGGAGTACCTCAAAGGGGAGTCCAGGGAAATAGCCGGCGGGCGAAGCGATAGTACAATGGGTATCAACTATCACGTTCTCCCCTAGCTTCTCGATCTCCGAGGAAAGAGCTTCAGCCGCTTTCTTCTGCATCTTCCTGGACCTTTCGATGCTTATCTTCTTTCGCATTTCGTCCCGGTCCTTCACCAAACCTGATTCGGTGGCAATTCGGAACATGAAATCGCCGAAGTTCAGAACATCGACATCCATTTCCTTCCTGAGGAATTCAATTACCTTTCCTTTTCCACAGCCAGGGACACCGGTGAGAACAACTATCAATCATCTACACCTTTGCTCTCCGCTAGGGACCGACCGTATAAATGTGATCAGGGTACAGGGTGCAGATCCCGCCTGAAAAGATACTCAAACTGAAGGGGTTCTCTTCAAGTAATGTTTATATGTGGTAAACCCATATCGATAAACCCCTCCCCATTCCGTAGGTGAAATGGTTGCGAAGACCGCTTGTGACCATCTATTTGGTATTGATCGGTGTCTTTCTATTAGTTGCAGCGCCATTCTTCGCCATTTTGGCCTGGCAGATGATAGTTACCAGGCAGCTAAACGTACTGGACAATATTTTCTTGGTGATCATAATATTTTGCTTTCCCCTAGTGCTGATCCTCGCCTGGACTCTGCTTCGACCCCAGTTCAAGGAAATAATGCGAAGGGGAGGACTTTAGGGACGTATTTCAAGGAATTTCTTTTAGGGAAAAGAGAATTATACTATTTCGGCCTTGGAGATAGGCGTGGTTGACAACTTGAAGAAAAGGGGACTTATGTTACTGTCGGGGGGCTTGGACTCCACGGCTGCCCTGTGGTGGGCTTTGGATGGAAACTATGAGGGTGTAAAAGCCCTGACTTTCAGATATGGGTCAAAGGAGGAAAGGGTATCGATCCACTGTGCATACCAGATCGCTAACCGTGCCCGGATAGGTCATGATGTTATTAATCTCGACATATTGAGTACCCTAGCTCGGGGCAAGAGCTCGCTTATGGAGGGAGGGAGTTCAATCCCTGAGGGTATGGGAACCACGAGTTCAGTTTGGGTCCCAGCTCGTAATCTGGTAATGCTGTCGGTCGCCTCCTCGTTTGCCGAGGGGCTTTCCAATGCCGTGGATATCATAGTTGGCTTTGATGAACAGGAAGCCAGGACCTTTCCCGATAACTCCAGGCGCTTCGTGAGGAATTTTAACAAAACTTTATCGGATGCCGTCCTTGAGAAGGAAATCAAGGTCGTTGCTCCTCTGATTGACATGGATAAGAAGGAGATAGTTCGAACTGCACAGCGAATGGGTGCTCCAATCGAACTGAGTTGTTCCTGTTATAGACCAAGGGGATTCATAAACCATCGGCCCGTTCATTGTGGTAGCTGCCAGAGCTGTATCTTGAGGCATAGGGGATTCCTGGATGCAGGAGTTAAGGATCCCACCGATTACGAGGTGGAGCCAGGTGAGTGAAGAGGGCTACCTGTGGAGCATCTTCTCGAGTTACCAGGGTGAGGGGGGTTCGGTTGCGGGAAGCTGTCTTGGGAAGAGGCAGATCTTCGTCCGGTTTTCGGGCTGTAATCTAGCCCAAGGATCTATGGGGACCAGGGGGTGCATATATTGTGACACCCCCGAATCGAATGACCAGAAGGCGTCTTTTGTCAGGTTTCAGCAGATCCCGGGCTCCAAGGAATTCGAAAAGCTGGAAAATCCGTTGAATGCGGAGGAGGCGAGCCGGGTTATTCAAGGACTGAAAACCAGTGATCTGCATTCGGTGAGCTTGACGGGAGGGGAGCCCCTATTTCAGCCCCGGTTCTTAGCCGAGCTGGCGCGGGAGCTAAATGGGAAAGGAATGAGAACCTACCTGGAGACTAATGGCTCGCTACCCCAGAACCTGGGGGTCGTATCCAAGCATATCGATTTTGCCTGTGTCGATGTCAAGGATAGATCCGCCAAGGCGGCCGAGGACTGGAATCATCTGATTGACAGGGAACTCGAATCAATAGGAATATTGAGCGAGTCGGGAGCGAAAGTATTTGGTAAGCTGGTGGTAACTAGCCAAACGAGACCGGAGGACGCGGGAATGGTAGCTAGTGCTCTTTCGGAACTGGATTGCCCTCTCAACATTCAGGTGGTGACGCCGGTGAAGGGGGTGAAGAGACCTTCTCAGGGACTGATCTTTTCGCTTACCGAGGCCGCATCGAAGCATTTACAACCGGAACTGATCAGTATCTCCGTTCAGATTCATAAGGAACTGGGTCTTCCTTAGGCGATTTTCTTGAAGGAGAAACAGACACAGGATCGGAAGCCAAAGATAATGGAAAGAATTGACAGAGTTGGTGTGGAGAATGTGCGCACTCATCTAAAGATTGAGAGAGATGGCACGACTCTGTTCCACCTGCCGCTACTTGATGTTGCCATAGACCTGAAGGAGGACAAGAAGGGCATCCACATGTCCCGGATCATTGAAACCATAAACGAGGTGGTTTCAAGAAGGCACTCGGATCCAAGTCTAGAAAAGGTGGGCTATGACATACTGCGAGGGATAGCCAGGCGACATGAATACCTGAGGGGCGAAGCAACGATAAGGACCCATCTCCTGGTGCCCCGGACTACCCCGGCCTCGAAAAAGCGTACTTATGAGGACTACGACGTTACCGTTAAGGTCACCAAGGATGGGAAATTCCGGAAATATCTGGAGGTCAAGGCCATTGGAAATACTCTATGCCCACATAGTTTGGTTTTGACCGGAGGGAAATCACATATCCAGCGGGCAGAGCTGGTCTTTGGCATAGATACCGATTTTGAAAAGGACGTGGAGCTGACCGAAATGGCAGACATCTGTGATTCATGTTTTTCCAGCCCTACGTACATGGTGGTAAAGGGCGAGGATGAGGAGTACCTGGTGGAGCAGATGTTTGCAAATCCCAAGTTCGTTGAGGACCTGGCTCGTGACTGCCTTATAAAATCCAGAAAACTTGGAGTGAAAGGCAAGGTAAGGATACGTGCACGGAGTTTCGAGTCCATACATAAACATGACGCGTTTTGCGAGATAGAGAGGGAGATATAGTGGAGGGGGAGGCCATAAAGCACCAGGTCAAGGGAGCAATGTTTCCAATCAAGATATTTGAGTGGAACAAGGAACACAAATACGTGGGGGAGGAGATAACCCATCTCTGGTTCTCCAATATCGTAGGCGCCGAGGCCTATGGGAACATAGTCTTCATCTGGCGGGGTCCAATGGATGTGACGCTGGAGAATGTGAAGGACCAGACCGAGAGGGTTGAATGGAAAGCCGGAACAAGGATAAGAGGGCCGGATCTGTATCATGTGGTGGCCGATTTCCCACAAATAGCAGGGGACCTAAAGTTAATGTACGCCTTTCAGAGCATGCTAGCAAAGGATTTGGCACTGGGGTTATGTTCACGAGGTCTAGATCCGGAAGTTAAAGGAAGCGATATTTTCATAGAAGGTGAAAAGCTGAATGTTGGAGTTTGCACCTCCACGGCCAACTCATGCAATATGCATTTCGGGGTGAACGTTACCCTGAATGGGGAACCCAGCATTCCCGTTGGTGTAAGGGCTTCAAGCCTTACGAAAGTTCTTGGACAGGATGCGGACGCCTCCATGGCCCTAATGCGAGAGGTTATTATCAGCTGGGCTGAAAGCCTGGAAAATCTGGTTCGCAAGAGCTACAAAACGGTATAGGTGGCAAACTTGTTCTCTGTTAGCGTGGATAAAAGCCGTTTGAAATTCAGCGCAGCCCACTTCCTGGTCAGCCATGAGAAATGTGGAAGGCTGCACGGACATAATTACAGAGTGAGGGTCGGCGTGAAAGGGGACCTGGACGAGAAGGGGATGCTTGTGGATTTCGGGTCCTTAACCGATAAGACTTGGGAAGTTTGCCAGGAGATGGACCAGAAGGTTATAGTCCCTTCCCTAAATCCGGACATGGCCATATCGCGGGGCGGTGAGGAGATCCGGGTCCTGCTTCCCGATCGGGAATACGTGTTGCCAAAATCCGACGTTCTTGAGATTCCAGTCAGGTCGGCCACGGCCGAGGAGCTGGCAGCCTACATCTTTAGGCGCGTAAATGAGGGCATTGGAGGGCTTGATTTCGTCGAGATCGAGGAAACGAGAGGATCGGCGGCCCGGTTCGAACCCGGGAAGGATTAGATATGAAATAGCTTCTCGGCGTTTCGTCCCAGGATGTTTAGCTTCTGGCTACTCTTGATATCCGCATATACCACCTTACCGACCTGGGGATTTGGATCCAGAAAAGGCATATCAGATCCGAAGAGAATCCTCTTTGACCCCAGGGAATCGACCATGCTCTCGATAAGCCCGAATGTCTTTGAGCCACAGGTCTCGAGGTATATATTCTGATGGAACGAGGCGGTTTCAATTGCCTCTTCAACACCTTTGGGGGTTCCACCGGAGTGGACAAGAACGAAATCGGTTCCCGGATAATCCGAGGCCAGTTCACCGTAGATTTCGGGGTTGCAGCGTTTATCCCCCTCCCAGGTGTGAGTGGTAACTGGTAGGTCATTTTTGCCCGACGCCTCATAGATCCACCTGTAAATCTCCCCGTCGGCCGGGTAGTCATGGAGAGATGGATGGAGCTTGACCCCCTTCATCCTGGGGGAGGACGACATCTTGTTGAACTCCTCCCGAGCGAGTTCCGGGTAATTAGGGTTAATACCTATGGCCCCCCAGAAGCGACCCGGGTATCTCCTGGCTGAGCTCTCCGCGGTCCTATTCCCGCGCTGGAAACCTGGCCCTATGGATATCAGCGGGGCAATTATGGCCGAATCTATGCCAACGGCGTCCATGGAGACCAGCATTCCCTTCGCGTCTCCGTAAGGTACGTGGAAGTTCCAGTAAGGCCCCATGTGTGCATGCGAATCTACAATTTTGATATCGGAAAGGGTGCAACCCGAGTTGGTCTTGGATATTAGTTCCTTAGTCAATCCCGTATTCCCTCGATTAGTCTATTGAGATTCCCGCCCAAGATTTTGGACTTTTCCTCCCCCGATATCTGGGCATAACGTATGGCCATGGCCATGGGTCCCGGAGCAAATTCAGGACTCCTGCTTCCGAAAAGTAAACGGGAAGAGCCGAACCTCTTGCATAAGGTCTCTATTCCTCGATGGTTTTGATAGAAAGATGTCTCCAGGTGGAGATTCCGGTTCCGACTTAGGAGGGGGAAGAGAAAACGATTCACTCTGTAGTTCACGTTGGAGAGGACAATCGGTAACTCGGGATGGGATTGGCAGACGGCATTTATGTGCTCCGGGTCGGTCTGATCCAGGTCGACCAATATAGGCATACGGTGGGCCTCCATGGTACTCAGCAGCTCGCCACAGCACCATTCAACTAGCGGGAACCTGTGATCCTTTGGGAAAAGACGACCCATTACCACCTTTTTGGCAACCATTTCTTGAAGGATTTCCTCGGGAGGCTTTAACTCTCGTGTGGCGGGAGGTAGTAGGACCCAGGTCGGAAGTAGCCTCGGTCTCCCGGATATCTCCTCCATCAGCTTTTTATTGCCGATCCGGGGATCATGTTCTTTGGCCCAGGCGTGGTAAACAACGGTGGCGTTTATTTCCGCCTTATCCATTTGTCCCTTTACTGCCTCGGGAGTTAATGGTCCCCTTGCACCGGGTACGGTCTCCTTTCCTATCCTGCAGTTACAATCTATCTTGGAGTACAAGTATCCAGAGGGGTGAGATGGGCCCTGAAATCTGTTTGCACCTAGCTACTTGAGCGGTTCATGAGCCCTTTCCAGGTCTTAATTAGCAGAGGCGCGGAGACGATCAATCCATAGGCCAGGAAGGCCAATCCAAAGAGATGTCCGCTGGCTATAACATACAGAGAATAGGGGATTACCAGGAATAAGGCGAGATATGAGCAGGGGGCACAACCGCGCAGTTTGCAGCTAGAGGTACATTGGTTTTTGGTTTCATTCAATTCTATCGGCCCTTCTAACTGTCCAACATGTTCATTATCTTGGATTTTAATTGGCTCTTTCTTGTTACCCCCACTATTCGATCCGCGGGCTGTCCATCCTTGAAGAATAGAAATGTGGGAACACCGGCAACGGAAAACCGGGAGGCGGTCTGCGGTGCTTTGTCCACGTTAACTCTTCCCATTACTACTGAGCCATCTAATTCAGAGGATAGGGATTCAAATACGGGTCCCATCATTCTGCAGGGCATACACCAGTCGGCATAGAAATCCAAAACCGCTACGCCATTATCTGGAACTGCTTTCTCGAAGTTCGAGTCATCTATATCCTTTATCCTCAATTTTGGCACCTGTTTGTGCAATGATTATGCACAAACACTTAAAAATGTTGATTCTAAACTTTCGAATGACAATCTAGGATACGGCAATCAAGATTCAAAGATCTGGTCAGCGGAGTTTATTGCTTCAAGATGTTCCTCGTACCAGCACTCCAGCCGTTCGGTCAATCTCTTTCGAATATCTATCATGGATGCGGGCGAGTAAAGAAAATAGCGTCCCCTTTTTGGTCCCTCACAACACTTGGCCTCTCTCTCCACCAGCTTCCTGTCATTTAGAGCATTCAAGGCCCGTTGGACCGTCGACCTGTCCTTATTCAGGATTTCTGAGAGGTTTCGGACCCTTAACTTCCCACTTTTACATAAGTGGGCAAGGCATCGTATCTCGGTATCATTGAGTTCGAATACAATCTCCAGAACCGATCTTATCTTGCCATTGCAGATTCCGCCCTCTGATGAATAATTAGCCACGATTATGCACGGCCTGGCAAATTCAAATATCTTGGGGGCCAGGAACACAAATAGGAGGGAATCAGCGACCCGACATTGGAGCTCTCTCGTCCGTTAGGCATAGCAGGTAGGAATACATACGCACCGCGAATCTCTGATAACCCAGGATAAATTCCCATAGGCCTCTATTCCTTCTACCCAAAACCAGAATGTGGAGCCAGAGAACCACAAATGCCAAGCCAGCTGCCAAAGACCAAAAATAGAAAACTATCAACAGCACGATGCCGTAGAAGATTCTGATAATTAGTTCGGTTCGTTTGGATTTCTCCTGGTAATCGGCATCCAGACGGATGGGGTAGGTTATGAACTGCTGTCCCTCAGCAGGGGCGACAGGCCTACCGCAGTATCTGCAGAACGAGAAATCGTCGGGAATATTCTTTCCGCAGTACCGGCAGTACGTCTGACTCACCACCTCTGGACATGAAGGACATTGATAAAAATCTATCGTGAAGGGGGACGGGGCTTTGTTACGATTCTCTGTGAGGGAAACAAGATCCCGCTGGACCATTTGTGAACAGTTAAATAGCGCTTAAGCCGATTCCTACCAAGTGATTAGATGACCAAGAAGATGATTTTCACCATAACTATTGCCATGATAGTGGCCTCACTAACCCTTGGGTGCGTGAAAACCGATGTGGATATGACCGTTCATGAAAATGGCTCGATGACCGCATCCTTCACCATGGGTATGCAGGAGATGTATTGGAACATGAGTGGGGGTATGAACTCGACCTTTGGCAATTTCAGTTTCTTTGGAAATGAAACTGAATTGACTGAGAACGCTACCGAGGTTTGGAAGGAGAATGGTTGGGTATATGTTAGAACCGAGGGAATTAGGGTTCCCGAGGAGAACATGAGCTTGGAGATAGATCAATATCCAAGCTACACGGAATATGTAATCCGGGCCAATATGACTGATGTTGACGATACACCGGATGAGGGTGGGGACATTGGGTATAATCTCAGCGATCCCATGGTTCGTGGCATGCTTGAAAGCATGACCTTCGACTTTTCCATCAATATGCCGGGGGAGATAGTGGACCATAACGCCCATGACGTGGCAAACGGAAGGGCTACCTGGAACTACAACGGCATTACCATGGAGAACGCCACTACCCTGTATGCTAAATCACATTACTATGGAATGCCAGAGGGATTGACCCTCCTATTTGCCATTGTCACGGGCGGCTTAATGGTTGTAAGAAAGTCTAGATCAGGCTGAGAAGAAGGGCCTTCGTTGTGTGTAGCCGGTTCTCCGCCTCGTCAAATGCGAGGCACTGTGAACTCTCCAGCACCTCGGATGTGATTTCGTAACCCCTCTGAGCTGGTAAGCAGTGAAGCACTATGGCTTCATCATTTGCCAGGCTCAGAATGTCGGTGTCAACGGTGTAGCCCTCAAAATCCCTCAATCTCCTCTTCTTCTCTTCCTCCTGTCCTAAAGAGACCCAGGTGTCGGTTACCAGAACATCCGCGTCTTGGGCGGCCTGTCGCGGGTTCCGTAGTATTTCAGCATCAGTTGGAATACTGGGTTCGTATCCCTTTGGGGTTGCGATGGCGGTTTTCATTCCGAGCAAGTTGGCGGCCTGCGATAGAGATACAAAGACGTTGGTGCCGTCCCCTATCCAGGCTAATTTGAGGCCACTCATCTCCCCTTTTGCCTCGAGAATGGTCATTATATCTGCCAGGGCTTGACAGGGGTGATGATCATCATCCATACCATTAATCACCGGACTTTCGGAGGCCTCGGCGATATGAATTAGATCATGATGGTCATAGAGACGGGCCATAATTGCGTCACAGTATCTTGAAAGGACCTTTGCCTCGTCCCGGATATCACCCTTAATGAAGTTAGTCTCTTCCCATTTCAGGTTGAGAGCATGTCCCGATAGCTCGGTCATTGCCACCTCAAAGCTGACTCTGGTTCTAGTTGATGTCTTGGCGAATAGCATAGCGAGGGATTTTCCGTCCAGATCCTTTCTCAGCTGGTTGTCCCTCTTCAGGTCCATGGACAGGTCCATTAGCGCAAGTAGCTCCGACTTCGAGAGGTCGCTAAGCTCCAGAAAGTCTCTTCCCTTGAGGTCCATGGTCAATTGGATGGTCCTTGATATGATAAGTGCTTTGGATTTCTCTTGATTTTCCGTGGCCAAGGTAATCCTTTTAAGTCTATGGTGAAGTGCGATAGATGCCTCGTTGAAAGGTGTTGAATATATGTCCCAAGATACCGGCCCTCCTCCACAACCAGCCTCCTCTCCAGGCGGTCAAACACCGACAGGGAAAGGCGGGCCAACTGACTACTCGACTATGCCCAAAGCTGGATTTCTCTATAGATTCATAGCCTGGCTAATCGATGCCATAATATTGGGAATTATCCAGGGAGCGATAACAGCTGCTCTGGGAACCCCAGTGATGACCGGCGTGTCTTTTGATCCCGTTCAAATGGCCTCAAGGTATAGTGCTATTTCGGCCATCAGCCTTATCATTGGCGTGGCCTACTTCGTCTACTTCTGGGGTGACAAGGGAGCTACCCCCGGCAAGATGGCCCTGGGCCTAAAGGTTATCGGAACCGACGGGTCCATGCCGGTTGGCTACCCCAAGGCTTTTGTTAGGTATATCGGGTATATCATATCCTCTATCATCTGTATGCTTGGGTATCTGCTGATAATTATCGATGACGATAACCAGGGCTTGCATGACAAGATAGCATCCACATATGTGGTCAAGACTCCCTGATCAGTCGGGCGGGCCTTCTAATCACTCGACGCGTCCGGCGAAGCATTTCCTCAACTGCGGACTCGGCTTGAGGGGCTAGGTAGAAGGCGATAGCTGTACCAAGGATGAAACCGGTGATCGCTCTTAGGGAGTTATTGCTCTCTCTAAGTCCAACTAACTGGGTCAGGCCATCGATGATGAGGGGAAAAGCAGCCACGAAAAGGTAGGTTTTCCCGGGAGTGCGCCTTGGCCTGAGCATGAAAACCAGGGAACCCGCTAGGACACCAAAATAGATGAAGGTACACCTTGAACAGACGGCCAGGGGATTACCTTGCAGGTAGAAGGATCTCTGCGTTTTCTGGTGGCAAACCCAGGAAAAAACGTCGTAAATTCCCTGACCGAGAAATCTTGTCTGCGTGCTGGAGTATAGAACGGGGGCGGCAAATATGGATCCCACCCAGATTGAGAGAGCCATTAGATATATGACGTAATTTGTGGACCGTGGTTTCAATAAAATGTCTAGGACGCCTATATTTATATTTGCGAGGTAACTGCTTTCGATATCCATGACCCATAATGACCTGAGGCTATTAGCTCCAAGCATATGCGAGATATTAGGGGCCAGATTTCCGGAATCTTGTCGAGTGGAGAGCTTCAAACCCATGGTTGAGAGTCTGGCAGGAAGTTCTATTTTGGCTGCAGTGGTTTTCGATGGTTTTGGCCTCAAGACATTCCAATCGTTAGGTTCAAATTGCCCTAATTTCGAGAAGATCTTTTCCCTCCGTTGTGCGGAAATACGATCGGTTGACCCTCCAAAGACCCCCGTTGCCTTTGCTTCCATGGCCACCGGTCTATCCCCGGCTAACCACGGCATAAGGTCCAAAGAGGAGACTCTGGATAGCGAGACGGTATTCGACGTGCTGGGGGATGAAGACATGAGGACATGCGTGGGAGGCCGGCTCAGCGGAAGCCCGGCTCACCTTTTCGGCGACTCCTGCGATTACCCGGCCATAGCTCACTCCAATCGGGACGAAGAGGTGCTAGAATTGACACTTGAAGCGATCGAGACGAGGAACCCGGCCTTCACCATGGTTCAGTTTCTCGATATTGACAAGGCTTCGCACAAATACGGCCCTTTTGGGGATAATGCTCGCAAAGCGGTCCGAGATACTGATATGAGATTAGGGGCCTTAGTCCGGGTTTTAGGTCAGATAGGCGGGGCCGTGATAGTTCTTGCTGACCACGGTCAGCATGAACGTAGGGTAATTGAGGATGGGAAAAAGGTGCTTAAAGGAACACATGATGGCAGCTGTGAGTTGGACTACATGATACCACTGGGCTGGTGTGATGAGTCAGAAGTATCGAGAATCTCGGAAACCTAATGATAATACATTTAACGCTGGATCCGATGTGTCGCCAACTGGCAATTTGGTTGTTATGGAACGGGTGAATGATGCTCGACCGTAAGAAGGTAGACCAGGCATCAAAGATGGCATCCAGGTTCATGCTAAATGTCTGTCAAGTGGGAGAAGAAGACCATCCCGATCACGGCGGTTTTCGAACGGAATTCGATCTTGAGGACAGGAAATTTAGGATGGTCCGGGAGCCCTGGCATACTGCTGCAGCAGTTAGGGCCTTGCTAAGGATTCATGGTAGAACGCGAAACCAATCTTGGCTTGAAGGGGCGGGCAATGGGGGCATGTACCTGGAGCGACTTCAGTGCAGAGAGGAGGATTGCATAATGGAAGGAGCTCTCTGGGATCCCTGGATAGAAGGAGAGGAACCCTTGAGGGTCGATTCCAGCTACAGGAGTATACTGGGACTACTTGACCTGTATGGCCCTACGGGGTCGGGCCATTACCTTGAAACGGCTAGACAGGTGGCAAAATGGTTCAAGGAGGATGTGTATCGAGGTGGGGGAACCCATTTAAACCGCTATTTCCCGGACAAGGAGACCTTTGGATGGCCCAGAAGCCATATACTAGATGAGGGCTCCTTCGCGAGACTCCAGGATCTCACACGGGAGAAGGTGTTCGGCGATATATATGATGATCAGGTTGATGCTTTGGTCGATTCCTGGGTCGAACCCGGTGTCTTTTCATGCAGGGACGCACCAAGGATGGAAAAAGATGACGCCAGTGAGGGAGAGGAGGTCTCGACAAGGAATATGTACTGGCATCTAGCTCCATTGATAACGGCATGTGAAAAGAGACGAAAGGAGAGATTTATCCAACCGGTAAGCACCAGTCTGAGATTGATAATGAACTCACAGTCCACAGAGGGCTATGTTCCCCAGTCCTTTGATCCCACCAATTCGGTAACCAATGGCGGTCCCGATGGGACCGGGACCGCGATGTTCGCGATATTATGGCTGAAGATGTACGGGCTGGCGGCTGAGGACGTATACATGGAGGCATCCGAAAAGGCGATATCCTGGATAGTGAAGTCCCAGTTCCTTTCCAGAGAGACCTTCCTTGGAGCTTTTTACGAGGGGAAGAGCATGGAAAATGGCGAGATCATGGATAGTTGGGGTGCCGTGTCTTCAATTTACGGGGTTCTGGCCTGTGAGGAGTACTTGAAAACATCAAGTTGATATTGACCTGAAAGGAGGCATGGTTAAAACGAGCGCTGAAGCTGTGGTGGAGCTTGAGGACGTTGAAAAAGCCTACGAGTTTGGTGGCCTATCAGTTAAGATAATGAGAGGAGTAAACTTATCGGTGGAACCTGGGGAGTTTATCTGCCTTTTTGGTTCGGCAGGTTCAGGTAAAACCAGTCTTCTAAACATGATTGCTTGCATTTCGCTTCCCTCCTCTGGCAGGATTAGTATTTGTGGGGAGGACCTGATAGAGAATCCGGAGGTCAGGGAGGGCTTGCGGAAGACGAGGGTTGCCCTTCTATCCAGGGTCTCCGGCCTTATACCGGACATGACGGCACACGAGAATATCGATATGGCTCTGGGAATGACCGCTTCGGGTCAGTTTAAAACTACCGATCAGATATTCGAAGAGGTTGGGCTCAAGGGCAAAGAGAACGAAAGGGTAGCAAATCTTTCTCCTATAGACTCAATAAAGCTGACCATAGGAAAGTCCCTGGCAAACGAGCCAGATCTCCTAGTTTGTGACGATCTTACCGGGGATTTCGAGGAAGAGGAATCGATGCAGGTCATCGAAATTCTCCGCCGGCAGGCCGAAGCCGGTAAAACGGCTATCGTGCTAAGTACATCTGAGGTCAGCATAGAAGGAATGGCAGATAGATCTTTCAAAATGGAGAATGGAAAGTTAATAACATTTCAAAGAGAGACGGAATGATAATGAGTTTTCCAGGAGCCTTTGTGCCCGACCTTTTTGGCTGGGAAGGTTTCCATTCTTTGAAGGTGGCAAACTCTACCCGAGGCTTTGGGAATTTCGTTAATGATAGCTAATAGGCACGTATTTCGTAGACCCTAGCGCTTTTCGATCCCCAGGTCTCCTGTGTTGCGAATTTGATTGCTTTGGTGGTTACCTCCTCGAATTGATGTACTGCCACCCGATGGTGGTTATCCTTGACCCGGACTATCTGGCGCCATTGATTATCTGAAAGGTAATGTATTGAGTAAGCCCTTATGCATTCCGGCGCAGGGCCCCTTCCTACCAGCTCATCCGTATTGGTGTCCATGGTGATCCTGATCTGGTGGATTCTTTCCTGGTTTTCAAATTCGATCTTTATATACTGGGGTAGATCCTGGTTGGGGTCTGAAATCCAAAGGTTTGGTCCCCCTTCGGGGCGTGTGATGCCATTGAGCACGTTTTGCGGTCCGTAAGGCCGGGACCTGGGGTGGAGCCGGAAAAGGTATGTACCTTTGAGTTTCCTGAAGTCGCCAGGTTCGGTCCTCTGAACAGTAACCATATTTTGTTTGCTGTATCCCCACTGGACACCGGGTGACGGGTCCAGAACTACCCAGCAGTATTCATCCTCAATTTTGCATGGCGTACTGAAGGAGACCCACGATGTGCCTACTGGTACTTCCTGAGAGGTGACGACGAGGTCTTCCTGGTTCTGGTTTAGATACCAGTCATTGGCTTTCCTGACCCTCATAGTGATCTTGGTGTGGGCCGAAGATTTGAGGTAAACCTCCACGGATTCGAGTTTTTTGCATGACAAGGGTATAATCTGGCCCAGGGGCTGGTCCAATTTCTGAAAGTCGTCTGGAACGGTTTGTTCTACCGGCATCTCACTGGATGCTCTGGCAGTTCCGGTCCTTGACACATCCCGAGGGTCCTGGTTCCTGGCTCCTGGTATATAGCAATCGTTTTTTAGCAGGATCTGGCGTAGTTCCTGAATATGTTTTTTGTATATCTGGCGGGGATTGGTTCGGTACTTGTGGCATAGGTATGCGGCTGTCCCCACGGCCTGCCCTTCTACGGCTCCGGTGGCTATCAGTCTAGTAGTGCCCAGAGCGACGTGGGTGACGCTTATATTTCTACCGGCCATCATCAGGTTTTCTATGTCTCTGGAATAGAGGCACCTGAAGGGGATTCCGTATGGACCTGGCAGTTTTTTCATATTCGCGGGCCTTCCGGGTTGTCGAATTCCCCCTGGCGGATGGAGGTCAATTGGCCAACCACCGTAGGAAACGGCATCCGGGAAATCTCTCATGTTTTCTACTTCTCCCTGGGTTAGAATGTGGTCTCCCATGAATCTTCGCGATTCCCTCTTTCCGGGAATTGATCCCACCCAGTCCAGGGCAAGAGTTTGGGCACCGTGATCTCCCTTATTTTTTATATGGTCCCAGACACCCAGGAGGCAGGCTAAGAGTTCCTTCCGGATTTCCTCGTTATCGGTTATGGTATTCGACTCGCCTCCGAGTTCTATCCACCAGTATCCAGTATCTATTCCCTCATGCCGCCTGAATTGTAGGTCTTCATCTGTGGGGTATTCCTCGGACCATTCCGGCCGATAAAAGGAAACGGGCCTTCCAGTGTCAATTGCCTTGAACATGAGTGAAGACCCCATGGTCTTGTCGTCACCTTCCTCCGGTGCCATGGATTCTCCAAATTCGCTTGCCGCTTCCCTTCCCCTCCTGAAGCTCGCACCGGCGGAGTAGGCGATCTGGCCGTCCCCGCTGGCGTCTATGTACTGGGAAGCCTGGATATGATGGGTCTTTTCATTTCCTAGCTGATGGCAGGTGATGGATTCTATCCTACCGCCATTTACATGGGCCTCCCTGGCGCTAGCGTTTAGATAGAGATCCAAATTTGATTCCCGTTCAACCCATTCCAGGAGGACAAGATCCCAAATGGCATTCTTCTCACCATTTTTTGCCGGCGCGTGGTTCCTGAACCGGTCCTCAATCCTTATCTCCTCCACGATCCCTGTTTCTCGGGCCCATCGAAAGTGTTTGTCCGCTCCCCCGACATGTACCTTGATCTCGCTGCTTGAATTACCTCCAAGAACCGGCCTGTCCTGTATCAAGGCTGTTTTGAGTCCAAGTCTTGACGCTGAAATCGCGGCACATATACCGGAAAGACCACCGCCTACAACGGCTAGGTCGTATTTTTTATTCGGCATCTCCATCTCCACTGATGGTATTCTTTGGGTACTTATTGATTCAAAAAGCTTGCTTAATGGGAAAAATAAGCTGGCAGGGTGAGCAGATGACATTTGAAATGAAACAGATTGCTAGTCCAAGGATGATGAACCTTTCCTATTTGCTCTGGTCTTCAACGTTTGGGTTAGCCATTGACCCTTCATTCGCGGGAGAGAAGATACTTGATGAGGCCAACGCAAGGCATGTCCAGATCGTGTACGTGATTAATACCCACGGCCATTTCGACCACGTTAACGACAACACTAAGATACGTGATGCTACGGGAGCTAAGATTGCCGTTCACGAGGCGGATTCATCCATGCTAGATCCCTCACCTGATATCCTACTTCATGATGGTGAATGCCTTTACTTTGGTGATGATGAGCTAAGGGTGATTCATACGCCCGGGCATACTCCCGGTGGTATCTGTCTTCACGGAGAGGGCAAGCTATTCACCGGGGACACTCTGTTCCCCGGAGGTTTCGGGAGAACAGATTTGGATGGAGGTAACCGGAAAGAGTTGATGAATAGCATGAAACGACTGGGGGCACTCGACCCGGATACTAAGGTATATCCCGGGCATTACTATGGTTCCAGGAGGTCATCCACCATTGGCGAGGAGCTGAAGAGTAACCCAGCTCTATCCCCCTGATGTTTTAATCTTAGTCAAGAATATTAAGTAGAACGTTTGAATAACAGCCATTTCAAACAAAAGTATCTTATTTTCGTAACAAACACCTTTTAGACGATCCCAAGGGGCTCGCGGTCGGCTTCCAACACATATTAGGGGAAATAGGGGACTTCTCAGGCCACCTCTTTTGATCCTCCTTGGGATCACAGTTATTGGCTCATAGCAGGTGCTAAATCCATCAATTAGAGGAGAATTCATTTGGCACCTATGCTTTACAAGGATGACTGGGAGGAAGCAAGGGATGGACTTGAGGCCTGGTGGGAGGGAACCCTTGTCGACCGACCGGTAATCATGGCACGGGCACCGAGGTCAAATGCCTCACCGGATTTGGATGGCTGGGGATTCGCAAGATATCCCGACCGCCCAATGAAGGTGCTGGAGCATTTTGAGAGATGGTGCTCCGGTACGTATTTTGGGGGAGAGGCCTTTCCTAATTTATTTGTGAATCTGGGTGCTGGGGTTCTGGGGGCTATTCTTGGAGCCAGGCCAAGGTTTTACTCCAACACGGTATGGTTTCAGAGCTCGATGGAGTGGGAGGACCTGGAGGAGGTGGAATTCGATTCGGAGAACCCGTGGTGGGAAAGGGTAAGGACCTATACTGAGAAAAGCGTGGCGGAAGGGGAGGGAAAGTACTTCGTGTCCATGACGGATCTCGGTGGAATTTTGGATATCGTTCAGTCCCTACGGGGAAAGAAGAAGCTGATGATCGATCTTTTTCGTAGACCTGAGAAGGTGCTCGACCTTTCCTGGAAGGTGCTGGACATATGGCACCGATGCTACGATGAACTTTACCAGATTATCCAAACCGGTATGAAAGGTTCCTCTGCTTGGCTATCCATTTGGTGTGATGGAAAGTGGTACCCAATCCAGTGTGACTATGCATATATGCTGTCACCAGGGAAGTTCAGGGAGTTCGTGCTCCCGTTTCTGAAGGAACAATGCCGAAGACTCGATCGGTGCGTATATCACCTGGATGGACATGGCCAGTTACCTCACCTTGACGATCTGCTGGAGATTGATGATCTCGACGCCATACAGTGGGTACCGGGGGCGGGAAAGAAGCAGTGTGGATCGGACGAATACTATGATATGTACCGAAAGGTAAAGGCGGCTGGAAAGGGGCTTGTTCTGGGCTTGAAACCTGGCGAAATAAGGCCAATTTGCAAGGAGCTGGGGGCCGATGGCATCTTGTTCCAGGTTACCTGTCGATCCGAGGAGGAGGCAAAAAAACTCATTGAGAACTCCAAGGCATGGGCTTGAAAATCCGGACCCTGAAGGGTTATTTTGTTCTCTTTTTGAATAGAGCCGGGATCAGCTGGAATGCCTAAGCACGGCAAGAAGGGGCATTACGCGGATTCTTTATATTCCCTTATCTGATCTAACACCCGAAGGTCCTACATTTGGGTATCTTGAGAATTTCCTTGGCAAGTCTAGCTTTTATGTTACTACTATCGGCTGGGGCAGTGGCTCTGCCGGAAATAGACGGGATGATAGAGAGCGGAGAATATGCCAATTACAAAGCCGTATCTGCAGGATTTGATGTATATTGGTCCTTAACCGAGAACATGGTTTACTTTGGTATACACGCGGAGACGGATGGCTGGGTCTCCCTTGGATTCGAGCCCACCATAGCCATGAAAGATGCGGACATGGTATTCGGGTGGGTCGAGGGCTCGGGGGATAGCTTCGTTGTTGATGCCTATTCAACTGGTAACTATGGGCCCCATCCTCCGGACACCGAACTTGGTGGAAATATCGACATTACGGATTATTCAGGTTCCCAGGCCGGTGGGGTGACTGAGTTCGAATTCAGTCGGGCTTTAGCGACGGGGGATGCCTATGATCACGAGATAATACCAGGCACTGACATGAATGTGATATGGGGAATTGGCCCTTCGGATGATTTTGAAGCAAAACATCCCAGAAGGGGGTCGACGGTCTTGAGCATGGAGATTGTGGAGACCTTCATACTCTTTTCCGCCTTGCCGGCCATTTTGTTCGCCGGTGCCACCTCTAGAGATTAATTCCTTTGCTGGCCAGTTTGGTTCTTAGGATTTCAACTAGTCTAGGGTCCCCCCGGCGGTAGATATCCGGTATTTCGAGGACCCGAATCTTTGATTCTGCACCGGGTTCAATCCCCAATAGGTGCCTTCGATGGTGTTCCTCCATAACCAGTATTCGGTCGGCCCATTCGATGTCCTGTTTACTTACCCTTCTGCGGGCCCCCGACATGGTGCCCGCGGATCTAACCTCATATCCCGGCTCCTTTTCCAGAAGGGCCTCGGCGGTTGGGCTCCTATCGATGTTCCCGGTACAGATAAACAGTATATTCTCCAATGTAATCACCGTTTTACGTTTAAATCAAAGGAATTTCCCGCTCAAATAAAGAAATTTTCATAGTTCCAGGAGCCGCGAAGCATTTTGATGTGATATCTTTTCAAAGGCCTTTTTGCCCAGTCTCCCGTCTTTTCTCAGATTTTCCAGCAAATCGATTATTGGTGTTCCGGAATCCGGGGAGCAAATATCAAGCCCGAATAGAAGTCTGTCCTGGAATTCGTGCAAAAAATTAACTGCGTAATCCTCATCCCTGGACAGGGCGTTGTATCCGCTGCCGGCGGACAGATCCCCATAGAGATTTTTGTATTTTCTAAACAGGGTTGGGACCACGCCCTCCTTTTCCACAGGGTATCCGGGATACCCACTGCGGTCGTTTTCTTTTCGGAGCTTCGCGATCTCGGCCCAGAATGGAGGGCCATGACCGAGGAATTTCAGGCTGGGGAAGCTTTCAAGACTTCGTTCTAGCCCTGGTAGTCCTGGATGATCATAGAGACCGTAGGTTCCACCTATATCTGTTGACATATCAAAGGTTAATGGCAGGTCAACCTTCTCCGCGCATCGAAAAAGATTCTGAACCAGTGGATTTTGGAAGGGGAGATTGGGCATGACTTCCCCTATTCCCCTGCAGCCTAAATCCCTGTAATGGGTCAGCAGGTCCGTTAGGGGGGCATCCGGGGAGTTGGATAGAGCTCGGGGGTCGATATTGCAGAAGGGTATGAAGCGTTTGGGATGCTCCTCGGCAATTGTAAGGATCTCCTCGTTGGACTGCGGGAGATATACCTCTGGGTTGACCAGCGGCAATAGGACGCCTGCTTGGACTCCTATTTCATCGTATCGTGACAGAAGCTGTTCCGGGTTACAGAAGTTCCTTGGACCAGGCCTGGCAAACGCATGGGCGTGGATATCGATATACATATTTCTCCCAGATTAGCCGCTATTTACGGCACAACTTGGTCTTTTTCCCTCCTTGAATAGCTTTCATTTCACTATTTTCCATTATAAAATCGTAATTCGGGCGCTTTTTAACTTAAAACATTGGTAATAGCCGTATATGGTTCTTACCTTTCTGGTTTAAGCTCCGATGAATTTCATCCGATATGTTCACGTAATCGATTTAGCGATTGAATCGCAATGCATGGAACGACCCGCTGTCCTCAAAATCGCCTGGTGAAATATCAACTATTTCAGGTCCGCCTTGGGTTGTATTACTGATGAACCCGGACAATGGAACTATCAATGTCGAAAGTAGCATGGGACTTCGACGTTTCTATTATAAACACCTCTTCGACCAGATACTTCCCTTCTGGCTCGAAAAGGGAATAGACTCAAAACACGGAGGTTATTACACCGGTTTTTCAAACTCGGGAGGAGAGCTACTCCATGATCATAAATTCACCTGGTCCCAGGGTCGTTTCGTGTGGGTTTGGTCCAGGCTTTCTGATCAGTTTAAGAAAAGACCTGATTCAAAGTATTTTCTAAAGTTGGGAAGGTCCGGGGCAAGTTCCTCATGGAGAAAGCTCTTCTTCCAAATGGGAACTGCAGTTTTGTTCTAAGCCGCGATGGCAATCCAATATCCCTGGATGAGGGGGGGAATAAAATCAGGAAAACTAGCGGTATAAGGTACGATACTAGCACCTATGCCGATTGTTTCGTTATCTATGGGCTATCCGAATACGCTCGGGTATCCGGAGACCAGGGTGCATTCGAATTCTCCTTGGATCTATACGAATCCGTTCTGGAACGTATCTCCCGTGAGGCCTTTCGCACGGACCCGTATCCTACTCCTTCAGGCTTTAGACAGCACGGAGTACCAATGATTATGTTGGAGACAAGTCGACAATTGGCCCTGACCTGTGACAGGTTTGCCCTCGATCATGGCCCCAAAAATTCGGGAAAGGGCCGGAGAGTTTGAACGCCAGCTGATGGATAAACACAGGGACGGGGAAAGGGACATCATGAAGGAGTTCCTCAGAACGGATAGGGAGAACGAGGAGAATATTCTAACTACCTACATCAATCCAGGCCATACACTCGAGTGCATGTGGTTTGTAATTCACTACGCCCTGGACGTCGGGCAGAGGGAAATAATCGAACCCGCCGTAAAGGTTGTCCGGAGGGCCCTGGAGCTCGGTTGGGATCGCTCCTATGGGGGTCTGTATCAGTTCGTGCATATGGAGGGGGGCCGGCCACGCGGCCCTATTACTGGGAATATTGAGGGCCATCCCATGGTCGAAAAGCTAGAGGATAATTGGGACGCTAAGTTATGGTGGGTTCATTCGGAGGCCCTCTATGTGTTGGTTCTATGCAACTCTCTTATACAGGCGCCATGGATGGAGGAATGGTATTGGAAGGTTCACGATTACACCTTCGAGACCTTTCCGGCGGCCGAGGGAGAGGAATGGGTCAATATTCGGCATCTCGATGGCTCGCCCAGTGACCGCGTTGTGGCGCTACCTGTTAAGGACCCTTTTCACGTTCCCAGAGCTCTCATGAATGCTATTCGTGTACTTGATGAAGGAGTCCCGCTCTGAATTCCTATCGTGTAATTGAGGCTCCACTACCTGGTATGAAATTGCTAAATCAATGCCGGGCAACTTTTTTATTGCAGAGGCCTTCTTGCCGCTCTGGTGTTCGGTTGAAGGGATGTCCCACAGGGGTCACTGTCGTGCGGGACGGCGAGGCCCAAGCGGTTGTATTGACATCGGACGAGCCTCTGAGGACGGCGGAATACGCTGTGGAGGAGCTCGTGTGGCACGTGAAGAAGGGGACAGGGGTAGAGCTGGAGATATTCCCCGAATCGGAAGTTCCGGATGAGCCACACACCCGGGTGTACATTGGGGAAACGGTTGCCGCCCGCCATGTGGGGATAATCCCGGAGCGCCTGCCACGGGAAGCATACACGATGCGCTCGGTTGGAAACGACCTGTTCATCACCAGCCATGACGGTAATGTGGACCCCCTTCTGCAGGATAATCCCGATGTTGGTACCTTATTCGGCGTTTACGAGTTCCTAGAGCGTTTCCTGGGCGTGCGTTGGTTGTGGCCAGGTGAGCTTGGTACCTATATCCCCAAAACCGACAACTTGGAGTTTTGGTCGGTCAATGAGACCCGGGAACCGGATTTGAATTTCCGATTGCTTGCCTGGTCCCGCATACGAGCCGTGGCTCGGGGGGAAAGGGAACTCAGCGAGGAGGATGAGAAACTGGGGTTCAGCCAGGAGGGCGCTGAACGATACGGCAAGGCACTGGAGATACTTCTACGCCGGCACCGAATGGGAGGTAGGGACGCCAAGCCTCCCACCGGACATGCCTTCAGCGGCTGGTGGAAAAAATATGGAGAGGAGCATCCGGAGTGGTTTGCCCTGCGAGGCGATGGCGTACGTGGTCATCCGGATAGGGACTTCGGGGATGTTCCCATGTGCGTTTCAAACCAGGAGCTCCAGGATTTCATCGTCGAGCAGTGGGACGGGGAAAGCGTGCTGCTGCTTGGCCCTGTGGACAGGCCTGGACGCTGTACCTGCGAGAACTGCATGGCCTGGGATGGCCCACAGCCAGAAGAACCGCCCTGGTTCGCAAAACGGATATACGAAACCGATCCAAGGGCTCAGGAGCTCTTCTCGGGGGTAACTTCCGATCGCTATGCCCGCTTCTGGAAGTCCATACAGCAGAAGGCCTCCGAACGCGATAAGCATGCCCTGATATCCGGTTCATTCATCTATGAAAACGAGTTCCCGGCCCCGGTCACCGATATAGAACTAAACAGGAACATATATGCTGAGTTCGTCCAGTGGCAGGACCCCCATTTGCGCTGGTTCCCCATGCCCGAGGATGCTCTGGATTGGATCAAGGAGCAGTGGCTGGGATGGAGGGAAACCGGTATTCGAATGGGTTACCGGCCAAACTACTTGCATGACGGATACGTGATGCCCCACTTTGAAACACGACAATCGGGCGAGTTTTTCAAGTTCGCATACCAGCACGGGATGGAGGGCGCCCGCTTCGACTCCCTAACGGGGCAGTGGGCGACCCAGGGCCTCAGAATCTACATGCACCTGCGCCTCATGAACAAGCCGGAGATGGATGTAAGTGAAATACGTGATGAGTACTTCTCGGCCTTCGGACCCGCGGCGAAAACCATGGAGCGCTACTTTGATTATTGGGAGAACTATGCGGTTGGCAACATGATGAGGTTCATAGACCTCTACTGGGATGTGGGTTGGAGGTACAGCAGCTACCTACGCCGTGCACACCTGGCCTTTCCCGAGAGATGCTTCGAACCTGCCCAGGAGTTGCTCGAACGCGCACTAAAGGAGGCCAGGAAACATCCCGACCCAGAGTTCGCTGAACGAGTTCGGTTTATTCAAACCGGCCTTCGACATGCCCGGTTGGCAAGGGGTCTGGCTCAAGCGTTTGATGGCCAGGAAGAGGTTCCTCCGGAACGTATATCGGAGGCCCGGGAGGCCCTGCGCAAACTGGTGAAGTTTCGCAAGGATAACGAGCACACCTTCTTCTCGGACCTTTTACACACCACCAGTTATTGGGAACTTCGCCAAATCGATCTGGAGCCCCTGATGGATTCTCTGGAATAGATCAAGCTGAGAGCCTAACGATCGAGGGAGTGACCTTTTGCAATAGGATTAACTTGACGGAGATAGATTATTGAGCCATCAAATTTCTAAGATAACAGAATAAGAGATAGGGATGATTGCCATGCCAAGAAACGATGCAAAGCGTTGGAGAAGAAAGGTGGAAAGGATAATTAAATCCTCTCTGGACAAGGAAGAAAACAGGAAGAAGGAATTTTCACAGGAATACCACGACAAGGTCCTTCAAAAAATTCAGAAAGGAAGAAAAAAGCAGGAAAAGGAAGAATGATTAACTTTGCATGAACCTCCTAGGCGCTTGATTATCTAAGTTTATCGTTTCATCCTTATGATATTAAACCCGTACATCCTTTGCCCAGGTACCGAACCGGGATAATCACTTGAGGACGCATCCAAGAGATATTTTAGGGAGATCCGAGAAGAGTGGTGATGGATTTTTGTGGAAACTATACCCGCTCTCAGTCATTTATTCATTTGTCAAAAGCTCCTCCTATCACTTCTTATCATCTCTTTGGTTTTGCCGGTGACCTTGGGCGAGGATCAAATCAATGTCCTAGCGATAGGTCAAGTATTACCGGGGGAATCCCCAATACCCCTCTGGTTTGGTGCTGACCCTCTCGTCGACTATGTGCTAGTCCCCACGGAAGCAGACTTCTGCCAGGGCTATAGTGGTGCTTCCTTCAAGAGAATCATCCGATTGTACTTCCCTAGGACCAGGAAGGTTTTGGTGGATGGCTTCGATTTCCTGGTTTTCCCGGATGGAAGGTTGGACCATTTCACCTCTTCCCAGATGATGGATATGAAGCATGCCGTGGAAAACGGACTGGGAAGCTTCGTAACTATGGGAGGGGGTCTAGGCACCCCGAGTGGCTCGGTATACCCTAGTTGGGCGAACTCCGTACTAAGAGAGATCCTGCCGGTTGAGCTCAACGATAAGATGAGGCGGGACTCATCTGCTTTCACTATCGAGGTGATGAAGAGAGACCCGGCTCTCCTATCTATGTTCATTCCACTGGGTATAGAGGAATTCAGGGGAACCTGGTTCACTAATCTAATGTTAAAACCCGGGGTTACGGTTTGGGGTAATTTGAGGGTGGTGGCAGAGGCTCACATATCCATAGGTCTAGGGGAGACGACCGAATGGTTGGTTTCGCGTAGGGCCGGGCCAAAGGGTGGTATTTCCTGGGCGGTGGCAGACGATCTTGATGCTCCCTGGTGGTCCTCGGTGATCATCCCTAGCGATAACCAGTATGCGGGGGATGTTTTTATGAACATACTTATTCACTCCACTGGAGGCCCCCTACCGGAAAATATTTACCAGCTTCACCGTTTGCGAAATTTGTACTCCGATTACCGGGTGGAAAAGTCACTGCTAACCGGTCTGCTTGAATTTGCGGATAGCTTCGGGGCCAATACCCGTGGAATTTACTCCAAGATCCAGAAGATAGACGAAACAGGGGGAGAATCTGTTGATTATTACCGGGATTACAGATTCGGAGAGGCGACGGAGAAGATTGAGAATGCAGTTTCCAGGCTGAGGGAACTGAAGGATGAGGCCACTGATCTCAAGGATAAAACTCTATTTTGGATCTATCTAACCCAGTGGATAGCGGTTACTGGGACCTTTCTCATCTGTGGATATCTGGTATGGAGCCTAATGGTTCGGCGCAGACTCTACCGAGAGGTTTCGACCACGCGTATGACCATCTGAGGAGCAGAGGTCCGGGCCCGAAGACTTTTTAAGGGATTTCTAACCTTACAAAGGACATGCCGAGGTCTAAACTCTTCCCCACGTAATTGTTTTACTGTTAGTGATTCCCCTAGCTCAGGGCGTTGAACCAGCTCAGGTTGGTTGCAATGTCTTTGGTGCTTTCCAGGGCGAGGATTCGATTAGGTTTACCACCAATGATAAGGGAATTTACCTTTTCTCACCGTCGATTGGAACCATGGATCATCTGGTTGCACCGGTGGATATACCGGTCAATGAAACGACCTGCGGTATTATTGCGTTGGGAAGGATTTGGTTGGGCACCGACGAGGGTCTTTACTACTCGGATGCTGATGATATGGTTTGGACCGAGGTGGACGAAAACAACCTGCCCTCTCCTAAAATCAATTGCATGGCGGTGGATGAAGGGTCTCTCTGGGTGGGCACACCCAAGGGAGCGGTAAAACTGGATTCCGGTTCGTGGAGAACTTATACCAAATCGGATGGCATGGGTGACGATTGGGTAATGGATATCGAGGTGCAGGGAGAACAAGTGTGGTTTGGGACACTCAGAGGGGGATATCAAGGTACACACCATCAACGGATACCTGGGAATCATGAGGTACGGGTGAAGGCCTGATCTCCAGGACCGTGTTCTCCATTTCCTGTTCAGTCTCGCGGGTCTTTGTCGCTACTGCCAGTGGTTTTTCGGTTTTTGATCTCGATTCGGAGGAATTTGCCAATTACGGATTTGGGCAGCTTCCTAGCTCATCAGTCACCTGTTGCGCATGGTCCGATGAGCTTGAACAGGCATGGATAGGAACGGGAAAAGGAATTGCCATTTGGCAAGAGGACGAGGAAAAACCTGACCGTGATCCAGGAGGTTGGGGAGATAAAACTCGGTAAGATAAATGGGATAGAGGTTCTGGACGGGGTGTTATGGGTGATGCGAAGCACCACGGAATGGTTCTACCACAGAACAACGGGTGTACTTGGTTATGACCTTGAGGATTCAAAATGGATTCGCCCTACATTTCTCGATGTTCTCGTCGATCAATCAGGGTATAGCCCAGGTCATCCCAAGGAGTTTTTGGTCCAGTGCAACAAACCGCTGGATGAGCCCGGGGGTTTCAGGGTGTTGAGTGGGGCTGGCAAGGAGGTATACCAAGGTCACTT
>CAZUNO010000025.1:0-43058 GCA_964621445.1 Hadarchaeota archaeon (SeqCode)
CCAAAACAACCTAAAAACACCCGTTCAAAACCGCCCAACCATCACCCAGAACCCATTCCCCAACTCTCAGATTCTCCACAAGTTACCTCGCATTCCCCTGTCTAACACGGGCTATAGACTCACTATCCAGGTAGCTAAGAAAGGTCTAACTTAGAGTTCAGAGTTAATTTTAAAATACAGACACGGAGTTAAAGCAAGGGGGCCTTCACCCCTTCTTTTCAAGGTCACCCCTCTCTCTTTCCAATCAATATATCCTTATCAACATCTCTCGTATTGCCACTTCAGATTTGGAACTATCATGCTGAGCGAATTGATTACCCACAATTACTTGTTACCAACGCTGCCTTGATATCCGGTCAACCAGAATACCAATTCAACTGGGCTGCTACTCATGCAACCCCTAGTCTATACTTCTCGAGATCAACCACATTGGCCAGGGAAAACATGCCCACGACTTCGCCCTCATCCTTGACAACTAGATGCTTGATTCCCTTCTCGCCCATAACGGAAAGCGCCTCCGATACCGTCATGTCTGCATCTACACTGATTATCGGGGATGACATAACTTCCGAGACCTGAAGTTCTTTTGGAGATTTCTCGGCAGCTACCACCTTGGCCAAAATATCCCTCTCGGTTATAATACCCACTGGTTCCTTTTCTTCCATAACAACGAGGCTTCCGATGTCCAACTCGGCCATGGTCTTGGATGCCTCAATCACGGTTTCACTCCTCCCTACCGTTAGAACGCCCCTGGTCATGAACGCCCTAACCGCCTCGCTCTTCTTTTCAGCCCACATTTCTGACCTGCCTCATAGCCCTAAGACTTCGTTAAGCATTATCAGGGCTAACCGATATATAATCTTCGCCGGGATCCCTTTGGATAAAGCGAAAGACGAGATTTCAATCCTCCAGTTCTCCGATACCCACATCTGGGACGGCCCGACCTTTAACCCACAGGCCTTCAATAAAGCGGTGGAAATGATAAACTCATCGACCGCTGACTACTTCATACACACCGGCGATATAACCGAGGAGGGGACCAGGGAGAGCTATGAGATGGCCCGGGCCCTCATATCGGATATTGAGAAGAACGTCATATACATTATCGGGAATCATGATGCAAGGAATGTGGGTTACGAGCTCTTCGATGAGTATATAGGACCGACTGAACCGCTATATGTAGACGACAGGGTTCTAATTGCCGGGTTTGACACCACGGTTCCGGACAGAAATGACGGCAGATTTGGCCCTACCTCGCTCAGGGATCTGCGGGAAACCCTGAGAAGAAATGGCGAGGGGAAAACCAAGATCGTTGCCTTCCATCACCACCTGATCCCAGTTCCAAGGGCAGGGAGGGAAAGAAGCATGATTATCGATGCCGGGGATGTCATGGAAACCATCCTCAGCTACGGCGTCGACCTGGTTCTAAATGGTCATAGACACTATCCAAACATGGTGAGGGTGGAAGATACGGTAATCCTTAACTCCGGAACCACCTCCAGCAGCAAGACCAGAGCGGGGGATTATCACAACTTCAACTTGATCGAGATATCACCAGGGGAAACATGCCGGTCTAAGGTTCTCAATATAGAGGAACCAACTCACAGGACGTTTTCCAGATCCATAGAGAAGTCAAGCAGGCTTGTGGCGGGCAAAGGCAAAAGGATAGCCAGGATCGTTCACATCTCGGATACACATTTCTCGGACTATCCCGACTTTCTTGCTGAGGCATATGATCTTGCGGTTCAGAGGATTAACCACCTGAACCCCGATCTGGTCGTGCACTGCGGCGATGTGACTCATGACGGGTTAACTCCCTCATATCAAATTGCGGTTAGGGAACTGCGAAAAATTCTGGCCCCTAAGGTAATACTTCCCGGACCCAGGGACCTACTTCACCTTGGTCGTCTCATCTTCAGGAAAAGGATCGGTGAATATACACCAACCTTCGAAACTGAAAACTTCCGCCTTCTTGCCTTGAACAGTTCCCAATTCGATGAAATGAACGGTCGGATCGGGAGGACCCAGCTCCAGGAACTTATCGGAAGAATCTCCGATAGCGATCAGCAAAATCTAAGCCTCGTTGCACTACATCACCACCTGCTCCCACTACCACATACGAGGGAAAAATATCCAATTGAGGATTGCGGGGACGTTTTGGCGAACCTGCTACAAAGTAATGTAGACATGGTATTGACGGGGCACCGACACATATCCCATGCCGAAAAGATAGACAAAACTGTGGTGGTTAACGCCAACACCCTCTCCAGCCGTAGATATCAGGCGAGGTACGGGAATACATTCAATCTCATAGATATCCTATCTGATGGCACCGCTGTAATATCCGAGATAGGCGTCCAGAGTGGGATGAGGAGAATACTTGGAATATATACCCTACCTTCATCAAGTTCTCGTGGTACAAGCTAGTGGGGGTAGGACCTTTCATAGAAACAGCCATATTAGCCTCTCACCAACCGCAAAGCTCCTTCAACATATTTACAAAGTATTTGAAGTTCTCCATAGAGATGTCGGGAGGTACTGCATGGTCCACGCCAGGAAGGTACCCTTTTCTCTCAACTAATGGTGGAACCTTCCTCAGCACCTCACTCCGGATTGCCTCCCTACCCCTAGCGAGCGCCCTCTTGTCAATGCCCCCCATCATGACCAGGCTCGGGTACTTTTCCCCCAGTTCGGCAACATCCATTCCCGCAGCAACCTCACAGGGCGTTGTACCATCAATATCGAGCTCAAGCCAGGATGGAATCAAGGGTTCGACATAACCGTCGCTATCAACCAGCACGGTATTGACTCCATGACCCTTGAGAAAATCGACCAGATCACGGTAGGCATCTCCCATAAATTCCATCATCGTTTGGGGGCCGATCATCGGTCCGTTCTTGTAACCCATGTCCTCGTTCAAAATAACGTATTCCAGATCCACGGACTCGAGAGCTCTGCGCAGGGCCTCTATCTGGAATTCCGCACAGAAATCCATAATGTCCTTGATCAGCTCCGGTTCCCTATGTATTCCCGTCGAGATTTTCTTGAGTCCGACCATATCCCGGGTCCACCAGAAGGGTCCTCTAATGGTTGCCGAGAGAGGATAATCCCTCTCCCTGTAATCGGCGGCCATCTGGTCCCAGTTCTCGGGATATCTCCTGGGGTCCTTTGGATCGTATCTATCCTTGATCTTCTCGAAATCCTGCCTGGTCTTGACCGGAAACTCCATGAATACCCTGGTGGCGAAGCCCATCCACCCGTTCTCCCAGTCCTCTTGAAATCCCCTCTGCTTGATTCCCAGGCTATCTATCCATACCCTGTATCGATCATCCGATTCCAGGATTCTGTGTTCGAAAGGCGGTATGGGTCCCAGTTCTACCCTTTTTCCGCTGGGATTCCACTCAAAACCTTCACCCGGGCAGGATGCAATTCCAACTGAACCCAGCGTGCTTTCCTCGAAGCCCAGGTAATCGGGAACCCGCCTGTCCTCGGGCAGCCCCTGCTCCAACCAGGCCTCACGCGTGAGTGGCCTGACCCCACCAACCGCAAGGGGTATGCGGTCCGGATCCCCAAAATTAGCAACTTCAAGGTATCTTTCCCTTCGGTTCATCGATAATCTTGCTCCGGGGCAGGAAAATAACGATTGTTCATAAATTGGTCATTAATTTATGGGATCAGCCTTGCCCATTATCATTTTGGTTAGTTGGATCCTTATAGCGCTCGGCGGAAACCAACGTCCCCCCGCCCCACCCCTGAAGATAGCGATGGGATAGCAAGAACACGATCGTTAAAAATGCGCACCCTAGCCATGACCCTTGTTCCCATTATTTCCCCTGAAAGATCGGTTCGTCGGATGTCTGGTCATGTATTTCTATTCGCCCTCGCTAAGCCATCTTTCCGGGAGTATTTTTCCAAGCAGGAAGAACTTCCGATCCGGGTACCATAGAACGGGCTTTTCGTCAACCCAAGTGAAGCTTGAATACATAGCCAGGTCACAGCGGCCATCACCGTAACCGATCGGCACCCCATCATTGTCCATCAGGAACCTTGGTCCCGAGAACCGGATCGGTTGTTCGGCTCCATCGCAGAAACAACCCCTCGATACATACACGGGCCTTCTATTGCGGGTTGTGTCTCGTGGGCCCCAGGGACCAAAATGCCCGTCGTGATTATGATAAAGCAGGGCGTACCTTCCATCACCAATGGTATATATAGGACAGGGGCTCACCGGATGCATCACCGGTGGTCCCTGGTCGTGATACAGGAGGGGTTTGGGGTTTGACCATCGCCTACCACCATCCTCCGATACGCTATAGTAGGGACTTCCTCTCGTTGTTCGCATGATACTGAAAAGACGTCCATCGGGCAAAACCACGATGCTGGGTTCCTGTACAACGCTCACATCCGGATGTCCCTCAAGCGGCACTTTGAGGGCTTTCTTTCCTGACATGTGGTAGCTTATATCCAGATCACCGGGATCCGGGTCGCTATCCAGGTTCTCAAACCTCATGAACTCAACCACGGAGGCCTTTGCCCACCATATATCCATGGGGTCCCGGGGACGAACCCGGGGACTAATCCACCTAGTGAACCCGGCCAGGTATTTTCCATTCGAAACCCTATGGGGCCTCTGCCATACGATCCAGTTGGCTGGGACATCGGTATCCGGGTTATCCCAGCAGCTCCTGGGCATGGGAATCTCCTGCTCTTTCGACCAAGTATCACCAAGGTCGTCGGAAAACCTAGCGGCCATCAATCCCGTGGTGTGGGTGAACACGTCATTTATTCCGGTATGGAGATTATACAGGACATAGATCCTTCCCGATTTAGATACCATGGGAAATCCCCAGCTGGCCATCCCCTTTCCCGTTTTCGGGTCAGCATCCGCCCCGGCTATGGTCACCGGTTTGGTCCACTTTCTGCCCCTTGGGCTCTTGGAGAACACGATGTGCTGGTCAGGGCATCCCTCACGTGTGCTCTGGGTCCATACCGACATCAATGTCCCGTCAGGGGCCTTAAATACCATGAAATGCTCGTTACCGGTATCATGTTTACTACCATCGATGCTGGAGGGTACGTAGACCAAGAAGTCGGGCTTGGTCCTACCTATTTCGCTACCAAACTGGGATGGAATTGACGATCTGCAACCATAATTCATTGCGATCACCATTATGCCGTTAGATAGGGCAGGGTATTCTTAACGCCGTCCACAACGAAGTTCACGGCTATGGCGGTGAGCAGAAGACCGATAACCCTTCGAATCACGCGCATTCCGGTTATACCTATCTTATTCATCAATCTGGCTCCCATGAAAAGAATCATGAATGATGCAAACATCACCGCTATAAGAACGCCCAACAACCCGGCTTTTTGGGTCATGCCCTCAACCTTGGTCCCGTAGACGATGCATGTCGTTATGGCACCTGGCCCCGCCAACAGGGGTATGCTTAGAGGAAAAACTGCGATATCCTCCCTGTTCATGGCCTCCGCCTCCTCCTCCCTTGTGGTCTTGGTCTGGAAGGACCTGGCCCTCAACAAATCCCATCCAATCACGAAAAGCACTATCCCAGCCGCTATCTCAAAGCTGCTGAGCCTAAGATGGAGAACATCCAGGATGCTTCTACCTGCCAGGGAAAAAGCGACCAATACCGCTGAGGCTATGATAACCGCCCTTTCAATTATCCATCTCCTGGACTCCGAAGAAAAACCATCGGTCGCGGCAACGAAAAAGGGGATATTGCCGATGGAATCAACGATGCTAAATAGAGTGACCCCGAAGGTTAGAAGGAGTTCTTGGTTCACGCGGTAGATATTGCTCGCATGGCTATTATTTTGTTTGGGAGCCCGATATTTGACCTGTACCAGAAACTTGAAGGCCCTTGGTGATTTTATGCATCATTCTATGGTTGACTGGGCGTAGTCAGGTAGGTAATCGGGCAAAAGATCCTCGAGAATTGGATACCGACCGGTAAAGCATCCCGTACACACCCCACAATCAATATCAAGCGACTCCAGCATGTCCTTTACGGTAGGATAGTAAACCCTGTCTGCGCCCAGCCTCTCGGCCACCGAGACCGCGATGTCCTCCACGGGCTCTCCATAGCGCCCAAATGCCGCCGGCGTGCTTCGGGGGTAGAAATCCTTCATACAGGGCCCGGTAAGTGGAGCACAGGACACCATCATGTCCACCTCCTCGGCCCCCGAGGAGCGGATTTTACCGATCATTCCCTTGCCCCCCACCGTCCCCCTCACGATGCTATCGTCCACAACTATGACCTTGGAATCCCTAACGATGGGTCCGTTGATCAGGAACTTGACCTCGGCAGCCAGATCTCTCAGTTTCTCGTCGGTTATCTGGAAGGTTCTCCTCCCGTTCTTGGAGGCTATCTCCTCCGAGTGCTTCCCCGTGGCCTGGCTAAGACCGATTCCAAAAGCCCTACCAGAGTCGGGCGAGGCCCCGACAATTCCAGCCTCCTGAATCTCCTTTTCATATCGCTTCCCCATCTTCATCCCCTGCTTTCTCCTGAAATCATAAACGTGAGTACCCTCTATTACCGACTGGATGCGGGCGAAGTAGATCCATTCGAAAATGCAGTGAGCATGTGGCTTCTCGACCAGCTTCTCGAACCTGGGTCCCTGGTCCTCAAAGATGCATATCTCTCCCGGCTCTATGTACTTGATGAATTCGGCCTCGGTTTCATCCAGGGCGACCGACTCGGAGGCCACGACGTGGGTCCCATCCCGACCACCGATGCATAGCGGTCTCACCCCTGTAGGGTCCCTGAAAGCCACCATGAAGGGGTGTTTCCCCCTCTCCTTTATCATCATCGTAACGCAGTAGTAGCCCCTGCCGTAGAAATCCTCCATGAGGTCCCTCGTCGCCTTCTCCACATCCCCGTCATGCCGTCTGAAGCGGGTCAGGAACTCCCTGCCCAGATGCTTCTCATCCAAGAGCCCGCTCTTGCCCACGATGGTCCCGTCCATGGCCATGGCTATCTCGAAGTCCTTGGTCCTCAGTCGCAAGGGCTGGACGTTGCCTGATTTCTCGAAAAGCGTATGGCCTATCATCGCGTGAGGGCGGGTGGCATCGATCTTCTCCAGCCTGGGGTAGAGGAACTCGAAGACCTTGCTGCTCTCCCTGCCCTCGGCGGCATGTCCACCGTCAGGGTCGTCCGATGTCGGTGAAAGCCAGTAGAGAAGCTTTTTGTGGGAGGCGGTGCAGATTCCACACCCCGCTTCCCCCCTATTCTGGAGAGAGACCAAGGCCTTGAAAGCCGTTTTTGTCGTGTTCTCGTCATTCTCCGATTTAACGCCTATCACACCTGAAATGGTGACACCTCAGAAATGCGGATGAATAATTGAAAACAGAGGGGATTAAAAACTCTCCCTGCCAGGGAAATAACTAAATTTGGAGGCCTTCTCTCCATTATCACCGACTGGAGCCCAAGTCCAGCTCCGGAATCAATAATGGTGTTCACCCTTGCAACCAAGAGACAGATTTCTCAGCGCAGTTCAGCTAGAAGAACCGGACATAGTTCCCTTTACCGATCTATGCCTTGATCCTCCAATAGTGGAGGCCATTACCGGGGACAAGCTAGAAGGCGAGAGCTTCCTGACCTTCGGTGGGGACAGCCCCTGGGAAACGGCGATTAGAAACAGGGGACAGCTCTCCAGAGCCTGCCTTAAACTGGGCTTTGACGCCGTTCCCGCAGTAAGCGACTATTCCATATGCAGCAAGGATTATCATCCCCGCGAGCTTGGCGATGGCCGTTTCGTCGACGAGTGGGGCAGGATAATGGAATCCCGAAGCGATACCAAGACCACCTGGTGGTTGGACGGGGTAGTCAAGAACGAAGAGGAAAAGAAATCATACAGACCTCCCGACCCTGATGAGGGGGAAACTTCCTCCCTTGTGAAAAGGATAATGGAACCCCTGGTAGACCAGGACGTGGCCATGATGGCCCAGGGACACGAGGGATGGCACATGGCCTTCCAGATCCGCGGAGGTATGGACAAGCTGGTCATAGACATGTACAGACACCCGAGGACAACCAAGAAGTTTCTGTCCCGGATATCCGATGCCTGCTTCAAGATGATCAGGCTCATGGTTGAGGGAGGAGCCGATGTCATCTTCATTACCGATGACTACGCCGATAACAAGTTGCCCTTTGTAAACCCCGAGATGTTTAGGGAATTCATCGCGCCTAACATGCGGAGAATAGGAAGGTATGCCAGGAAGAAGGGTCTCCCCCTTTTGAAGCATTCAGATGGGAACGTGGAACCCATAATGGAGGACATGATCAAGGCCGGCATTAACGGGATCCATCCCGTTGAACAGGGACCAATGGACCTGGGAGAGGCAAAAAGCGAATACGGGGATAAAATCTGCGTGCTGGGAAACGTTGACTGCAAGTACGTTCTTCCACAGGGTTCTCCGGAAGATGTGAAGGAGGAGGTCCAGCGATGCCTGGATTCCGCAGCACCGGGGGGAGGATACATCCTGTCCACCAGCAATTCGATACATGCCAACTGTGACGTCCAAAACGTCCGTACAATGGTGGATTACGCCCGGAAAGTGGGAAGGTATTCCTGAATTCGAGCATTGGGCCCTAGACGTGGGTTGAAAGGAAACGGTTAACCTTTCCAAACACGCGGCAAACCTCATCATTGTCCAGTCCCTGGCCATCGAACCCGTGCCCGGCTTCGGGCAGAAGCAGGAGATCATGGTCTACACCATGATGCTCCAACTCCCTCGACATGTCAGCGGATTGGGAGTAGGGCACGTCGGTGTCCTTTTTGCCGTGTATTAGCATCGTGGGAGGAAAATCAGGGGTTACGTTTCTGATCGGGCAGAATGGTAAAAATACCTCCGGATTTTTGGCAGGATCAAACCCGGTGACCAACTCGGGCCACAGACCCTTCTGCCTAAGGTAGAGGTAGAAATCCCATCTTCCCGGGTCATCGGTATGGGATATAATCTCCTTTCCAACCGCTGAATATGCCCTCTCGCGTGAAACCGCGGGGAGATTGCAGTAGTATGGATCTGGGTCTTTATACCAGGGAGCGGTGATGTCCCCATATCCATAGAATGAGACTATGGCTCTCGGAGGAGGACCCAAGCGGAACCCACCCATTAGCGCCAGGTACCCCCCGGCAGAATGTCCAATAATGGCCAGGCGGTCATCATCAATATCCATGGCTCGAGAGGCGCCCAGAATCCATTCATAGGCATCGGTGATATCATGGATTATGGAGGGTAGTTTTGTCTCCGGGGCAAGTCTGTAGTCGATGGAAATCAGGTTGTACCCCTGCTCAAGGTAGAAATCCAGCTGATCGGGCTTGATGTTCCCCCGGTTCCCTCCTATCAGGGCGCCACCGTGAATCCAGACTAATCCTGGTCTGGAGTCCCCGGGTATGTAGTAGAGATCGGCCTGGATGGCGCATGAACCCGCAACCTTGTAGGTATGGGTTATCTTCCGGGGCATATTCCGACCCGCCCATTCAGCACCCGGAGGACGCAACGAAGGAGAATAGGTCGCAATTCCTGAATTTGAATTCCAGGCGGACAACCTCCCCCTCCAGCTCCCGCATCCGTCCCGATTCCCACTCTACTTTATGGCGAACATCATCACCCTCGAAGGTTTGGCATTGATCGTAGGAGAAATGGGTGACCGTGTTTCGCCGTTGATCGGTGACCCTTACCTCCAGGAAACCCTCATCGGTTCTCGCATTAACCTCCAGGTCTCCCTCCGGCCAGATGATCGGCTTGGTGAGCAGATAGCTCACGTGTTCGCGCGCGCTAACCGAAACGAAGCCCTCCTTTCTAAACCTGAGAACCCCTATGGAACCCTGCCTCTCGGTCTCGTCATGGTATCCATCGTAGCCGGTATAATATAGCCACCATTCATCCCCCTTTTCAAGGATTCTGTCTCCAGTAGCTACCATGCCCGAATCCCACTCCTCTCCATCATCTATGGATATTAGCTTTGTCCTCCCCGGCAAACGCGACCATTCTAGGCCATCCCGGCTGTACACCAGCTCAACCTCCATCTTCTGTGGATTCTCCCCCAAATGGTGTAGAAAGCCCCAGTAGATATTGCCGTAAATGAACGTGGGCATGCTGTAGAACCTTTGGCTATCTCCCTGGTCGGGGATCAATACCGAGGAAGGCATGCCTATCCACCTGGACCAAAGATCCCGGCTGGATACCCGGCAGATCATACGCGTATTTCCGAAATACTCCTCCGGCTGCTTTCCGCCGAAAATCAGGCGGTTTCTCAGGAAGGAAACGAACTCCCCGCTATCCCGGTCATGTACGATGGTGTGATAGCAGTCTATGCGATTCGATATTACCTCATGTACCTTTTGCGTCCAGTTAATCCCATCCTCGGATGTGGCCAGGTAGTGGGAATGATCGCAGTAGTACATCAAGAATCTGTGTTCCCTTAGAAATCGGGGAGGAAGGGTTCCGATATTCCTAAGTCTACCCTCTACATCTTCATCAAGGGTGTGCACATGGGCGATCTTGGCCTCCCTCTCGCCCTCCATGATTATATTGGTATGCTCTCGATTCCCCCATGATATTAGATCTAGGTCCGGTTTACGCCATTCCAGGCCATTCCTTGATTCTGCATAGCACAAAAAGTATGACCCGGGAGGATAGCCCTCCAATCCCCTTCTTTCCCTCTGGTAAACGGTGTAGTACATTCTCAGCATATCATCCCTGGAATCGTAAATCACGGCCGGGTGGCTTATTCCGAACTCCTCCTCCCAGGGTTTATCGGGCACGATAACCGGACTGTCTGGACGTTCAGCACGGTGGAAGACGTGGGGGACGGTGGAGGAAAATTTCCTTTCATCAAACCTGTTCTCCACCAGGTAGTCGTCAACCATTATCTGGGGTTCGTCCAGCCTGATCTCCCTCAATGCCGAGGGGTCCAATTCTCCTTGATCGTCGGGACAGGGCATGGTGACACCCCTACCGGGGGACTCAAATATCAATCCCATTAGGGATGACGAACCGCAAGGTCTTCCGTTGATATCGCGAGCAGGGGTGAAACCAAGGGCGCTTAAGGCAGGAAATCCCGGTTCTCTATCTTTGTGGGCAAATAATCGTCGGCCACGAAGGACAGCGACTTGTAAGCAAGGGCCTGCTGCTCTATCCTGACCTTCTTCTTCAACATGACCTTCAGTTCTCGCTGCCACTCCTCGCTGTTGAACCATGGATAGGACAACTCTTCCTTAATACGCTTCTCGTCCTGGGGTTTAAGCTTCTCGGTGACCTTTTCCAGGCCATACTCGTCCACATCGCTCATGGTCATTCCGATGAATTTACACTCAGGGGTGGCCAGTCTCTCGGAGAGATAGGCAAGGTTAATGGACCCGCACTTGATGACGTTGTAGATGTAATAGCCATAGGGGTCGCCATCGGTGAAGACGTAGGTAGGCAGGTCGAATTCCTTGTGCAGACGGTGCACCAGCCTCCTGGCCCCCCTGCTGGGTTGGCCACCGCAGGATATAAGGACAGCATTGTTCTTCTTGTCGAATTTCTCCTCCTTGAGCCGGTCACACATGGCGTTGGTCTCGATCACCAGGGCGAAATCGGCATTCACGTCCTCAATATCAATTCTCTCAATATTGCTGGGAATGGCATAACCGCCACTGCCCATCTTCGAGCAGTCTATGATGTCCCCGGCATCTTGTATCCTTATGTATCCATGCATGTAACCGCTTTTATCTGCGTTTAGATGGAGTTGCTCACGCAGGACATCCATCATCCTTTCCAGATCCTCCACGCAGGAATCGGACTCATTCTGGTCCTCGAAGGTATTCTCCTCCTTCTTACCAGGTAGGGTGTGCTTCAACTGATAGTATAATTCCCTGATGCTTGCGGTCTTGGTCTCGCGGAGCAGGTCCTTGCACCTCGCGGCTATCATCAGCGTTTGCATGAACTTCCTGGAGTGTGATAGATTCAGGAAGGAACGGGTGCTTAACTTGCCCCCCTGTTTCAATAGACTACTCTCCTCCTCGTAAAACACGTTACTAAGGCCTTTTGATGGATAGCTGAATGTCGGGGATTGCAGCGAATTTACCTTTTCATAGACCTCCCCGCCAAACTCCGTAAGCTTCCGAGCAACATCCTCACTTGTCTCAGCCACTCTATCACCTTGATTATGAATATGAATCATATTTAAACGCGGATCTCTTTAATGCTATCTTGCCCCGGGATGTGGGTCATTGACCTGAACGATAGGAGGGGCTAATTTGAATATGTATAAAGCTATGGAGAAGGCCTGGAAACGGCCCGAGGAATCCTACGTTAAGGAACTGATGAGGGAGAGACTAGTTAGGTGGCGTAGGCAGCCGGTCATTACCAGGATTGATAAACCAACCAGATTGGATCGAGCACGAAAATTGGGATATAAGGCTAAACAAGGTTTCGTAATGGCTAGAGTAAGGGTCAGAAGGGGTGGAAGACGAAAGGCCAGACCACGAAAGGGTCGAAAACCTCGAAGGATGCTGGTTCACCACCTCCCCCCAAAGAAGTCCCTGCAGAGGATCGGAGAGGAGAGAACGAACCGCAAATTCCCAAACCTTGAGGTCCTTAACTCCTACCATGTCGCCAGCGATGGGAAGCACAAGTACTTCGAGGCAATTCTCGTGGATCCCCACCACCCCGCCATTCGCTCCGACAAGGACATAAACTGGATATGCAACGAGAGCCAGAGAAGGAGGGTATACCGCGGCCTTACTTCGGCCGCCAAGAAAGGGCGAGGCCTGAGAAACAAGGGCAAGGGTTCAGAAAAGGCCAGGTAAAGGACCATATTTGTGGTTGGGAGCACATGGAAAGGGCGTTTCTAGATCTACTTACCTTTCCCCGCAGGAGGGGAGGAAGGGACACGCCCTCTAGGCTAGCACTGATAGCAGGTGAACTGAACTATTCTACCGTAGGGGTTTATGGATCCCTGGAGGTGGAGAAATCCCGAGGCCTCGACCAGCTGGAAAACATCTCAGTGATATCGATTACCGAGATTGGTAAGGGAGGGGAATCGGAATTGACCTTCGCCTCCGGGAAAAGGGCAAGGAGAGCAGCCTCCACCGGCAACATCGATTTCATCATCCCCGATAGAAGGGACGAGGTGGCGCTACGATTCGCGGTTGAAAACGAGGTGACAATTGCCTATCCCTACTCTGAGATCCTGTCCACGAGAGGGATAAAACGCTCCTCCATTATCCAGGATTGGTGCACCATGCATCAGGCCCTTACGCGCAGGGAGGGGACCGAGATAATGGTTTCCGGCGCCCGCAATAGCTACCTCCTCAGGGATCCCCGAGATATCGCATCCCTAATTCACACCATATTCGATGTTGATCTGAAGGAGGCCCTATCATGGATTTCCACCAGGCCTGACCATATCCTGAAAAGGGCTAGGGAGGTGGAATAGTCAGATTGCGAGCCAAGAGACGGTATATCGCCTTCCAGATAATTGGAGAAAAGCAGTTCAAACGCGAGGAGGTCATCCGTCACCTGGTGAGATCCCATCTTAACTTCGTGGGGGAGAAGGCATACTCCATAGCCTCACCGTGGCTCATCTCCTTCGAGGAGGAGACCCAGAAGGGACTGGTCAGGACAAAACTCGATGGCCTGAACCAGTTTAGATCCTCAATGGCCCTCATAACCAGCATCGAGGGACACGATGCGATATTCAGGACCCTTGGGGTTTGTGGAACCATCAGGGGCTGTGAGGATAGATTTATTAAAAAAATGAAGATAAGTGCTATTGAGAGAGTGGAAAAGAGGAATAAAGAGGAAGATCCGGGAAGATTGAAGAGGATAGCCAGGATTAAGGCGATGGTCCCGGGGTCCAAGATTAAGATTTCTCACAAGGAATTCACGCTTAGGCAGGCTTTCCAGGATGGAAGAATCGACCTGACGAGTGACGAAGGATCCTTTGGGTTTACCGTTTTGGATCTTCTTGGGTCAAACCTCGGAAACGAGGGAAGGAATTGATTTCAACGCCCTCTAGAGGGGGACGAAGGACCGATGCAAGGTTTTTGGAGAAAGGTCGCCTTAAAATGGGGTATAATCCCTTATCCTCCACCAGTCCCACTACTTTTTTCCGTCTCAAATGTAAAAGCCCAGACTCGAGGGATAAGACATGGTAACCCTGGATGATGCAGTGATAGCTAGATATTCATCCCACGGATCCGACTTCGAGATACTGGTTGATCCCCAATTGGCCACGAAGATCAGGCAGGGTGAGCTAGTTGACCTGGATGATCTTCTGGCGGTTAGAAACGTGTTCAAGGATTCAAGCGCAGGGGACAAGGCGTCGGAGGAGAGAATCGAGGAGATATTCGGTACTTCGGACCTCAAACCCGTTGTATACAGGATAATCCGGAAGGGCGAAATCCAGTTAACCACTGCTCAGAGAAGAGAGATGGTTGAGAACAAGCGCAAAGCGGTAATCAACTTCATCGCTCGAAATGCAGTTGATCCCAGGACCGGTCGTCCCCATCCTCCTGGCAGGATAGAGAACGCAATGGAAGAGGCCAGGTGCAAGATAGACCCATTCGAAAAGGTAAGGGGCCAGGTCAAAAGAGTTGTTAAGGACCTGAGACCGCTGCTACCTCTTAGATTCGAAGTCAGGACCATAGCGGTGAAGATACCGCCCGAATACACCGGCAAGGCATATGGAGAAGTCAAGTCATATGGCGAGCTCAAGAAAGAGGAATGGCAAAAGGACGGATCTTGGGTAGGTCTAATCGAGATTCCCGTGGGGATAGAGCAGGAGTTCTATTCAGCTCTGGGCAGGGCAACCTCCGGCGAAGTAGAAACCAAGATAGTGGAGCGAAAATAGGCTAAGTGATGATTTGACTCTAGCTGCCAATAGGAGCCTGGTTACTCCAGGAACGGAAATCGCAGAAGGAAAGATGAAACTAAAGGACGGTGTATTCCGGGAGGGAAACACCGTATACTCCAGCGTCATGGGGCTAGTCGACAAGCGTGGTAAATCGGTACGGGTAATCCCCTTAACCGGAAAATACATCCCCACCGAACGGGACCGGGTCATTGCCTGTGTAACCGAGATCCAATTCATGGGTTGGATGACATATCTCAGAAGTCCCACGCCCGGAATTCTCAAGGTCGGAGAGGTGCCCCATGACTTCGATCCCATAAAGGGCAACCTGGATGAAATACTGGCCGTCGGGGACCTGATATTTACCGAGATACTCTCGGTTAACAAGTATATGCAGGTTAAACTGACCATGAAGGATTCCCGACTGAGGAAGCTGGTTGGTGGTCGGATATTGACGGTGAACCCCGCTAAGGTTCCCCGGGTAATAGGCAGAAGGGGATCCATGATCTCCATGATCAAGCGGGCCATCAGCCGAGATATTCTGGTGGGTCAGAACGGGATCGTGTGGGCCCGATGCGATAGCACCGAGGAGGAGGAATTATTGAAGAGATTACTGGAAAAGATAGAGGCCGAAGCCCACACCTCGGGCCTCACGAATCGTGTGAAGAAAATATTGAAGGAGGAAATGAGTTGAGTGAACCAGAGAAGTTGATTGTGGACGGGAAGAGACTGGATGGTAGAGATCCAGGTGAAATGAGGCCCGTCAAGATGAAGGTTGGCCACTTGAAGAAGGCCGACGGATCAAGCTACGTGGAATGGGGGAATAACAAGGCCGTCGCGGCGGTGTATGGGCCAAGAGAAACCCACCCCAGGCACCTCCAGAAGTCAGACCGGGCGATAATTCAGCTCAGGTATAGTATGACTTCTTTCTCGGTCGATGACCGAAAGCGACCCGGCCCCAACCGTAGGGCTACCGAGATAGCAAAGGTTACCAGGGAGGCCCTGGAATCCGCCATATTCCTGAATAAGTACCCACGCTCCAGCCTGGATATAGATATTGAGATACTCCAGGCCGATGCAGGAACCAGGTGCACGGGGATTAACGCCGTGTCACTGGCCCTGGCAGACGCCGGAATACCGATGAGGGATCTGGTGGTCGCGGTCGCCGCAGGGAAGGTCGATGGGCAGATATGCCTGGATCTAGGTAAGCTGGAGGATAACCATGGCGAGGCCGATCTGCCGGTGGCGGTGATGCCACGCAAGAAGCAGGTTACGCTGCTACAGATGGACGGCGACTTAACCAAGGAGGAATTCAAGCAGGCCATGGACATGATAATGGGAGCCGTCGACCAGATACATAAGACGCAGCGGGATGCCCTCATGGAGAGGTTCGAAGGAGAGTGATCATTTGACTGAAGTACTTGAAGAAGTAAAGCGGGAAAGCGTACGCAACCTCATAAGTAACGGGAACAGACCCGATGGTAGAGAGTTCGACGAGTTCAGGGAGATCAATTACGAGACCGATTACATCGGCACTGCAGAGGGGTCATGTCTCCTTTATCTAGGTGATACCCAGATCATCTCCGCGGTAAAAACGGATACCGGTGAGCCCTATCCGGACTCGCCCGAGGAAGGGGCCCTGATAACCTCGGCGGAATTGGTTCCCACGGCGTCTCCTGAGGTGGAATCAGGCCCTCCCACCAGGAATGAAAAGTATATCGAGATAGCTAGGGTAATTGACCGTTCAATCCGGCAGTCGGGCATGATCGATATGAAGGAGATGTGTATAGAGAAAGGCAAGCTAGTACGTATGCTTTTCATAGATGTGCACATTCTGGACGACTTCGGTAATCTAATCGATGCAGGTACCCTGGCCGCGGTACTGGCACTGAAGACGGCGAAGACCAGGAACTTCAAGATCGAGGACGGGGAGACAGTTGAGCTCGAGGAAAGGACCCCATTACCTCTAGGACCCACTCCCCTGGCCTGCTCCATAGCCAAGTTTGGTGATTCACTATTGGTGGACCCCACATATGAGGAGGAGGTGGCCATGGATAGCAAGATTATC
This sequence comes from Hadarchaeota archaeon (SeqCode), assembly GCA_964621445.1. Classification (GTDB taxonomy): domain Archaea; phylum CAYQAE01; class CAYQAE01; order CAYVLA01; family CAYVLA01; genus CAZUNO01. The sequence continues at coordinate 16,930 of CAZUNO010000025.1, forward strand.
TTTGGCATTGATGAAGAAGAACATATTAGAGCCATGCAGAAGAGTGGATCCGGACCCTGGGATAACGATCAAATCCAGGAGGCTCTGGAACTCGCCTTCAAGACCATATCGGATCTTCGTGACAAATTCAGATTGGAGGAAATCGGTTGAAAAAGAAGAAAAAGGTAGGATCATCAGGACGTCTTGGCGCCAGATATGGATGGAAACTTCGTGGACAGGTTAGAGATGTAGAGAAGAAGGCCAAAGCCGAGTATGAATGCCACGAGTGCGGCAAGCGGTCCCTTAAACGCGAGGGAACCGGTATTTGGAAATGCTCGAAATGCGGGAGCGTCTTCTCGGGCGGTGCCTTCGTGCCCAAGACGGCCACCTCGGTACGTGGCGGTGATTGATATGGAGGACATGAAGTCCGGATACAAGTGCAGGAACTGCGGCAGGTTAGTAAGCCTCAAGGAGGGAGAACCCGTGAGATGCAACTACTGCGGGTACAGGATCCTCTATAAGGTGAGACCTACCGAGAACCCTAAGAAAGTCAAGGCAAGGTAGTCAAGTGGAGTGCCATATCGACTTACAATTGTTCGACGGAAGATCCGCAGAATCGGTTCTAGGTGCAGTCGCCCCTGAATCGAGGGCCGTGCCCTCTCACCGCACCGAGATTAGCATGAGAAGGAACGGGAACCATATCTTCCTTGACATCGAGTCCGAGGATGTAACCAGCATGAGAGCAGCGGTCAATTCATATTGCCGATGGCTCATCCTGGCCCGTGAGATGACTGAATACGCAGGAGATGATTGATTTGGCAGAAGATTTGCCCCAACAGCTACAACACCAATTGGGACAATACCAACAGATTAGACAACAATACCAGGAGATATCGCTCCAAAGAAGAAGGCTGGAAAGCCAACTGAGTGAGGCCAAAATGGCCTCTGAAGAGCTAGAGAAGATAGCGGAGGACGACCTGGTCTATAGAAATGTCGGTAACCTCATGCTGAGTGTCGATAAAGAGGATGCCCAGGAGGACCTTGAGGAGCGAATTGAAACCCTGGAACTCAGAGTAAAGGTAACAAAGAGACAGGAAACCAAAATCACCAACCGGATGAAGGAAATGGAATCCAAGATCAAAAGCATGGCCGGTGAATCCGAAGGAATTGCACCGGCTGGATGAAGAATGGAATTCCAGCCCTTTCTATCTCTCATTCGAGAGTCCCAATCAATCAGCGTCTATACACATGCCAACGCGGACGTCGATGCGGTTGGCGCTTGTCTATCGTTGAAGCTATCCATCGAACAACTTGGAAAGAGGTGCTCGGTGTCCGCGCCGGAATCGGTGAGCAAGATAGGCAGGAAGCTCGCGGACGAGTTTGGCGAAGAGATTGCCGTCTCAAGCTCGCCCCATGAGGGCGACCTCTATGTCTTTGTCGATGTTACGCCCTCCTCGGATTGGAAACTGGAGCCAACCGCGGTTATAGACCATCACCAGGTAGAGGAACCAGCCAACCTAGAATTTGCGTTCATCGATCCGGATTTTACCTCGGCATCCGAGATGGTCTTCGAATTCCTTCAATATCTAATGGATATCGAAAAACCCTTTGACATGACCCCGGAGATATCCGCCCTGCTCCTGGCGGGGATTATAGCCGACACAGCAGGTCTAAGGCTATCGGTAAAGGAAACCCTGGAACACGCCGTTTCAATCTCCTCAATCTGTGGGGTCGAGGTCAGGGATGTATTTGCACTTCTCAGAACGCCCAGGGACCGCTCCCTGAAGATAGCCTGCCTCAAGGGGGCTTCCAGGCTCAAGATAAGAACCCTTGGCGATGTGATTTTGGTTATCACCCAGGTTTCCAGCTTCCAGGGAGATGTGGCTTCCGTTCTTCTCAGGCTGGGAGCGGACATAGCCTTTGCAGCGGGAAAGAAGGGCTCTGTTCTCAAGGTAAGTGGAAGAGCAAGGACCAATATGGTAAGGAAAGGGATCAACCTGGCTCAGGTAATGGAAACCGTTGCTGAAGGGGTGGGGGGAGAAGGTGGCGGTCATAAAGGCGCTGCCGGGATGACCGGTAAGGGTGATGTGGAGGACGTTCTGGAGATGTGCCTGTCCGAGACCAGAACTCAGATAGAAACGGGCTAATGTATGAGAAAGCTTATTAGAGATAAGGACGATTTCGGTCAAGATGAGCAAATCCGTAATTTCCTGTATCAAGATCTTACTCCTCGCGGTCATCATAATTACAGTCTCCGCTTCGGTGACGGCCAAGATCGATCCCAAGACAAATAGAATTAGGCTTTTCCTGTTCGGCGAAGGATGGTCGGTTACCCCTCACATCATGGAGACCGATCCCAAGGTAAGCGTGTCATTCATACCTGCCGGGGATAGCACCCACTCAAGTCATATGGACAGGTTCATGAGGATATACATGCCCAGGAACTACCAGGACTGGGTAAACAGGGTCGATGTCTTCATGCTTTCCGACCTGGTCCCCTGGGGATTCAGCGATACCAATTTCATCTGGATGAGGGACTCAATTGTGAATGAGGGTACCGGGATGATCCTCAGCGAAATGGGCTGGTATGGCATAGGAGGATGGACCGGGAACGCCTGCGAGGATTGGACAAAAACCACCATCTACGAGGCATACCCATGCGACATGTTGATAAAGAAACAGAACGAGGAGTGCCCCTTCCTGGACATAGTGAACGAGGGGGAGTTCCTCGATCTTCCTGGCTTTGAGCAGGTGTCATTCGCCTCGGAGCAGGGGATTCACGACCCTAGAGAGGGATCCACCACCTGGGCCGTTTACAGAAAGGGGAAGGAGGCAGCCATAATCACCCGGCCTTTTGGCAAAGGAATGAGCGTGGCCAACTCCATGGGTATCGAGAGGTTCACGCAGCCCTTCTACGAATGGAAATTCTACAAGGACTACTTCATTAACCACGTATACGTGGCCGGGGGAGCACCGGTCCCTGCGGACCTGGAACTCGTGCATAAAATACGCGATCAGCTCAAGGAGTTCAGGGATAGCAGATCCTATATCATAGGCATGATCGACTTCATAGACAAGTTCAACGCAAACACCAGGCCTGTGGAGAATATGATGGCCGAAACCCTGCCCCTGAGAACCAACGCCGAGAACCTTTACCTAAAGCAACAGTACCAGGAAGCACAGCAGGTTCTCGAGGAGGCATCGGAGAGATTCCAGGAGATCAACTCTGAGGCTATAAGGCTTCGGGAACAGGCATTATTCTGGATATATGTTATAGAGTGGACGGCGGTATCGGCGACGTTCCTCATAGTAGGGGTGGTCCTATGGGCATTGATGGTACGGAGAAAGCTTTACCGGGAGGTAAAAGTCACTAGAGGCAAGGCCTAGGTGACCTGTATGAAAGCGGATAGAAGCCTGTTGGGAGTCATCTTAATCGCCCTGGTGTTATCCACCATAGTAACCGCCTTCATTATCGGCGAGGATGACGCCCCATTCTCCGTGGTCAAGAACGAGTACAGGGAATCCGGAAACGCCAGGTTCATTTCGGGGGTCACTTTGCTGACCAAGCAATCCCTCCCCTGGCTCAGGGTCTCGCACTACTGCCTCATGAACAGGACCGACCTTATCGGTAATATCTCCCGGCAGGGAACGCCCTGGGAGGTCTGTGAGAGAATGCCGGGAGTACAGGCATTCCTCAATATATCCACCTTTCGGGACCCCAAGAAGATACGCCTAAAGACCACCATTCCTCTCTGGGAGGACAGGGAAACCCTGGTGGAAAAGGAATTTGACGTCTATCTATACGATTTCTCGGAGAGCGCCTGGCACGCGATCCCCGATAAGATAATGTACAGCATCAAAAGGCCCAAGTTCAGATGGGCCCACCTCTGGGATTTCCACGATGCATTCGCCTGCCTTTTCGATGAGAACGGGGATCTCACCTACTTCTATATAGGAGTCGCCGATTTCTTCATCAACAAGGTCAAAAGCCTGGACGAAATGACCATCGAGAGGAACGAGAACACAACCAAGTATCTGGGCCTAAGCGAGGAGGGAAGGATAAAGGAGGGCGAACCGTCGGTGGTAAACGCACCGGATAGGGGAGTAATCCTGTTCAAGGACCTTAAGCGAAACGACAGGCTTGCCGTAAAGACGGTTCTAGACCCATCCGTCATGCCCCAAATGCGGAGACGCCCCAGCGGTTACATTCCTCTCAACGAACTTATCCACATAGTGGAGATAGAGCCCTCTACGGGAGAAACCGAGTATCTGGCCAATTCGTTCAGGCCGCCAAAGCCAAAACCGGAGAAATAGAACGGGAAGCTACCTCAAACCGGGAATGGTCGTGTCACCCTCGGAAGCAGACAAAAGAACCACCCGGCTGGGATGGAACTCGTCCGCGATCCCGTAACCGGTTAGAGATGAGATCTCGTCCGCAAACCTCTTGATTTCCGAATATCTGGGCATGTTATCCATCTCCAGCCGGTACCTGGACCATCCCACGTACATGTAAGCCTTTACCTCCACGAAGTCCGGGGATGCGTTTTCTATCATCTCTGCATATTTGGCGGCGTCGTCCATGTTCAGGCCCTTTACCATGGTAAGCCTGATCACCGTTCTGCAGTCGAATGAACCTAGATAATCCAGGGTTTCCCTTAGCGAGTCCCAGGTGCCGGATATGCTGGGCCGATTGACCCTGAAATGACAGGCCTCATCGGTAGCTGAAAGGGAAACGTAGAGCTGGGTGGGCTCCTTGCTCAGGTTCTTGAGGGCCTCGGGGACCGAACCGTTGGTCACCAGGAAGGTGGTCATGCCCATATCGGAGTAGGCTGAGATCAGCTCGCCCAGGTACGGGTACAGGGTTGGCTCCCCGGCAAGGGATATGGCAGCGTGTTTGGGGTTCATTGCCTCCTTGAAGCTGGACCGGTCCACGAGCTCGGGGACCCCCCCGTATCCGCTGACCAATCTTCTCTGGGCCTCTATGGACTCCGAGGCGATTAGTTCAGGTCCATCGACATCCGATCCCATGGAACAGGCCTCGGTCAGATCCACGGGGCGCCAGCAGAAAACGCATTTGAAATTGCAGTAGGCGATGCAGGGGGACATCTGGAGACATCTGTGAGATTCTATACCGTAGAACTTCTGTTTGTAGCAGGTGCCCTCCTCGCGCAGGGATTTGCGCAGCCAGTGGCAGAGCTTGACGCCCGAGTGCCGCCCTACAAGACCGTAACCCTGGCTTCGGAGTATCTGGTAAGGGTCCTTTGAACTCCTTTTCTCATCATCGCTCAATGAAGGTTCCAGGGAGGCTCGGAATAAATGTTCTATGATAAAGACCGAAAAGAGTTAATTGGCAGTGCAGGAGGAATACAATGAGAGTTCATTGCTAGACGATATAGATAACATCCACGACATGCTAAAGAGAAAGGACCTGGCCAGGGAAACCTCCATAAAGAAGGTGAGGATACTGATACGCACATCTGGCGACGGGATAAGGGGGTATCACAGGTCCGATATCAAGGCCGCCGAGAAATGTGTTAAGGAGGCCAACCAGCATCTAACTGACCTTTTCGAGGAGCTATCCGATCATCCCGATCTACTTACATCAAACGCGGTCAAGGCAGCGATGACCGAGTTCACCGAGCTCATGGTGGTCCGAAAACTGCTAACCAAGATGGAGATCCCCAGTCTAAAAGAGGTTGGTGTACCCCCGGTTGCCTACCTGAACGGGCTGGGAGATGCCATCGGTGAGATCAGGCGGCACATCCTCAACCTGCTGCGTGAACACGAGACCGAACTTGCCGAGGAATACCTTGGGATAGCGGAAAAGATGTATGATGCCCTCATGACATTTGACTACCCAAAGGCCATCGTAGGTAGTCTGAGACGCAAACAGGACATTGCCCGGAGTCTTCTTGAGAAATCCAGGGCAGATGTGACCAACGCCGTATTGCAGAGTGATCTATCAGAGAAGCTGGACAAGAGGATGGACTGAATTCGATGTCAGGCTGGGACCCCGCCGAAATCAGGGCCAGTGCAGACCGTGACTTCGAGGCTGCCTGGCTGGATACGGCGGATCTAATCAAGAAGGAAGGAACAAATTTCCAATTGAGGAAGGGGGATGGGGACCCACATCCCATCGAGAGGTCGCGCCAGCAGATACGTTCCATCCTTCTGGAAATGGGATTTGACGAGGTCATCCCCCCTCTCATTTGGGAGGATGAGCACGTTGCCCGGCAGTACGGGCCGGAATCGGCGGTAATACTGGACAGGTGCTATTACCTTGCCGGGTTGCCCAGGCCCGAAATAGGGCTGTCAAAGGACAAGCTGGAAAGGATAAGGGAGATAGTTCCCGGGTTTTCTGCCGTTGACCGTTTGACCACCCTGCTGCGTGACTACAAGGCAGGTCGGGTGGAGAGCGATGACTTCGTTGAGGAAATGGTTGACAGGTTAGAGATCCACGAGGAACAGGCAACGGAGATAATTGACAAGGTTTTCGCCGAAATGAAGAGACTTGAACCCCTGCCGACCAACCTGACAGTTCTCTCCCACTTCACCACGGCCTGGTTCCCGATATTGTCCCGGGTGCTGACCAAGAAGATATGTCCGGTTCAGCTGTTCACCACCGGGCTGAGGATGAGAAGGGAACAGAGGGAGGACGCCACCCACCTTCGCAGTCATTATAACGCATCTATAGTGGTCATGGACGAGGACTTCACGCTGGAGGATGGCAGACGCCTGGCCCGACGGGTGGTGGAGAGGCTTGGTTTCAAGGACCTCGATTTCGTGACCAAGAAGGCAACCTCCAAGTACTATTCACCGGGCTCTGAGGAAGAGGTGTTTGCCCGCCATCCGTCATCGGAGGAGGAAATAGAGATAGCTGATCTGGGGATGTACTCCCCGGTGGCCCTTTCCCGCTATGACATACCGTACCCTGTATTCAACATGGGGTTCGGCATAGGCCGTCTGGCAATGATAGAGAGGGACGTCTCGGACATACGGGAGCTGACCTACCCCGAGATACAGAAGCCGCCCTTCTTCTCTGATCGGCAGATGGAAAATAGCCTGGAGCCCACGGCTTCCCCAAAAACGGGAACCGGAAGGGGGATAATGCAGGCAATAGTGGAAACTGCTAGGACAAATGCAGGCGAAGAGGCCCCGTGTTCCTTCCCGGCATGGAAAGGATCTCTTTATGGAAAACGGGTTGAGGTGGAATTGACCGAGACGGAGGAGGGCCACACACTAACCGGGCCAGCCGCCTTCAACACAATTAGTGTGGAGGATGGCAGCATCGTATCCCATCGCCCTAAGGCGGGGGAAAGCGATCAAGGGTTGACCTACATGAAATCGGTTGCAAGTTACGCCGCCGCCGAAACCGAGACAATGGCCCAGAAAGGGGAAACCGGGACCGGGGAAATCAGGGTGGGGATGGTACGCTCCCCGTCTGATATCTATCTATCAATTCCCCTTGCCGTCCGGAGGTATATAGAATCAAATAACAATAGAATCGACATCGCGGGGCCCATGTTCGCCACCATCCGCTACACGATCGGTTAGACTCAATTCATGTAGTCATCGATTCTTCTCTGGAATATCCTATCCTTGAGTACCGTGCTGTGTCCTATCCAGGTGGCCAGGTCTATCTCCATCTGTTTATCTATGAATTCCAGAGCTCCGTGGAGGGCATCGAACTTCTCGTAAGGACCCTTGAGCGCATTTCTCACGTTTTCCCTCACGTTCCAGACTCCAACCGGCATTATATAACCTGGGTGGCTCTCCCTAAGTATGACCACCGAGGCCTGTTTTCTCTCCCTGTCAAGGCACTCGCAAGTGGCAAGTCGGGCAGCATAGTAGCAGCCTCCTATCTCGGCATACTTCTTCCTGCCCTTATGGCGCTCCGAGGAGGAGAATATGGCTATCCTGTTGCCCACGGGATTCCAGGCCGACCTCGGTAACCAGGCCTCGACCAGCTCGTAGCTCCAGGCGCCGGGCATCATGAGAACCTGAAAACGGTTATCGAGGGTGTTGGACATGTAGACCCGGTACTCGTTGACCGATGGATATCCCTTAACACTGGATCTCAAGTCCTTTGAAATCATGCTATCCAGGGCGGTAATGCTCCACCTTGTGGGTACGAAACGCCGGTTATCCCCAATTCCAAAGGCCCCAACGCTAAATGCCCTCTGTATCTTCGAAAGATACACCCCCTTCCCGTACATGTTCATTACCGCGCCCTTGGACTTGAGATCGGTATCGAAATGTGCCTTTTCTACATGGGGATCCAGCTTGTAGGTGCCCAGATTCACCGATTTTATCGGTGCCCCAGGGCCAAAGGGCTGGATGTTATCATCGAGAACGATCCTTGACGAGGGTTTCTTGGTGAACTCGGCCTCCACCTCGGCTGGCCGTTCGGACATGGCGATCTCCCTGGTCGCCTCCACCGCTCTGCCCCCGCCATCTACATCCCGCACATCCACGGGGCTTTTCCCCCTGATAAGGCTGAACCGGAAGCCCACAATATCCTCGATGCTCTTGCCCAGCCATCTCTCAGGAGTATCCATCTCCGAGGTATCGCCGTGCTCGGGGGGTATTAGCGGTCCCACCGCAACCCGTGGATATCCCGATCTACCGACGAAAACCCCTGGGGGAGAACTCCCGTCTATTTCAGTTGAATTTAGCCTGGGGGCTATCCTTCGCTGGGCATATAGCTTCACCATTATGGGGCAACGGCTCTTGCCACATAGAAGCTTGGTTCCCCTGCATAGAATGCACCTGGCCTCGCTCTTTGAACTGGGAACTCTACTGAATTCTAACCGAGAAGGAGAGTCTGACTTTATGGCCTTGAGAATTCTTGGCGTTTTTGAATTTCCCTCTGGCAACGTTATTCCTACGAATTCAGGGGATTTAAATCGGACCCAGCCCGGTGACTATCGACAGGCCTTCAGCATTTCATGTCTGAGCTTCTGGTGATCGCCGATTTCATCCGCCCAGTCAACGAACTCCTCGACCTCCACCGGTCGATCCTTGAGCTTAGAAAGATAGGCAGCCCCGACAATTGCCATGCTGCGGAGTCCAATATTCTCGTCGGTCATGGATCGCTTGCCTCTCAACACGCACTGGACGAAGTTGTTCAGCTCCCCAAAGGTTCCATTTATGCCGGGGATGGGCACTCGTCTCTCGCCCAAGCCGTATAGCTCAAGCACTATGTGGTCCCCTTCCCTCCGGGCAGAGCCGTTCTCGGCCTGAATGAATGAATTTAGATAGGTCCAGCTCCAAGAGGCCTCGACCATGGCCATTGAGCAATCACCGGAGGAATTCTCGTAGGTGATCTTCACCTGGGCGTGGTCCTCGACCTCCACCTTCTGGTAGATTCCTCCCAGCATTCTCCAGGGGTACTTTATTCCCAGTTTCACGGCCTTCACCTTCACTGGTTCCCAGTCCTGGAAACCGAGGAGATACCAGCTGCCGGTTATGGGGTGGATGCCGTTGTCCAGCAATGTTCCCCCACCTCCCAGCTCCGGGTTCCAGAACCATTCCCGGCTCTCCGGGCCGCCGTGTCCCTCGGAGTGGATGCCGATGAAGGGCACCCCCAGGTCGTGTTTGATCAGCTTCTGGAGCGTGTAGTGATAACCGTCGTAGCACCAGTTCTCGTTGTGCTGGTACAGAGACCCGGAGTCCTCTGCCGCCTCGGCCAGTGGCTTTGCCTCTAGGTAGTTACGAGCCATGGGCTTTTCGGCGCAAACATGCTTCCCGGCCTGAAGAAGGTCTACCACCATATCCCTGGCGAAAGGAGGACTGCAGATGTCGACGATATCAATATCCTGGTCCTTAACGATATCCTCTACACTGTCATAGACCTCCGGTGAACCTCCATCCTCTCCAGACTCGGCCTTCATATCCTCAAAACGTTTCACCGACGCCTTCGCACGGTCCTCATCCACGTCATAAACGCCAACGAAGTCCACTTCGGGAATCTTGAGAAACTGGGGCATATGAGAGCCTTGAAACCTTCCTCCTGTTCCGATTGCAGCAACTGCAACGCGTTTGACCATGTGATCACCGACCTACGCCCTCCAAGGACGTACTTGACCTGGCACCTAGAGCTGTATTAAAGTGTATCACCATCTACCACGGTCCCCTTAACATCTCCATATAGGCGCGAAAAGATATTTAATCCGGCCAGAGGATTTAAGCCAGGCCGTGGGCCGGTGGCCTAGCTGGATAGGGCGGCGGCCTCCTACCTTTTCTCCGGAAGAAAGCCGCAAGTCGCGGGTTCGAATCCCGCCCGGTCCGCTCATTTTCCCTGCTAACTGTCTCAGGTAAAGATACTTGAAACCAGTACTGCCCTCAATCCTATCATGTCTTCTCAAACCAAGATCGGGGGATATAGCTTCCAGCCAGGACGGCTTTGTAACGATGAGGGCAACATCAAATATTTCGTAAGGAGAACCCGTGGACCGCACCTGATTCTGATTCCAGGAAGTTTCCACGATAGACGTTCTTTTGAAATGATCGTTCAAAACCTGGATTCCCGCATCGGGGTCACCATTTCTGAGCTTAGAGGGCATGGAGGCAGCTGGCCACCTCCCGAGAACGGCAGCATCGAGCTATTTGCCCGGGACGTGCTCTCAGTTGCCAAAGCGGTCGGGACCCACAGGTTCTTCGTGGGGGGCCACAGCATAGGGGGAATGGCGGCCCTTGAGGCCGGTAACCTTGCCCCTGATCGCGTTAAGGGGATAATAGCAATCGAGGGCTCGACTAGCAGCGAGGCGAGTAGTGACGCCTTCGGCAATGAGCATTGCACGACCCTCACCCCGGAACTTGACTCAAGAAGAAGGGTCATAAGGGAATCGGTGACCGAGAATTGGAGCGAGGCCCAGAAAAAGAAATTTGGTCGCATATGGAGGGAATGGGACGGAACATCGTTCCTTCGAAGTACTTCGCTTCCCATACTGGAGATCTGGGGGGACAGGGGGATGGAGAGACCGACGCTCGATCAACTCCAAGTTCCGGACAGGGATAATATAGAGGTGAAGTGGATTCCCGAGGCCTCCCATTCACTAACCCTGGAGGCACCCCGAAGGGTGGCGCAAGCCATCAACGCCTTTATATATAGAGTCGGAGGGAAATCCCTCCTGGAATGATGCGGGGCTATACGAGGTCCCTGAGTTCTATCCTGTACTCCCCCAGCTTTCCGCCGTAGTTCCCAGCTGAAATCCTGTGCAAACCATCGACGCCCTTCACGCTCTCCATACAAGCCACCATGGCCCTCCTGACTGTGTCCAGATCTATGCCATTGATCACGATTTCGGGTATGCTGGATACCCCTTCCGGGACCTCTGAATTCTGGATTTTATCCTTTAAGGTGGGGCAGAAAGGGTGATTGGTCGTTGGCCCGATCTCCGGGTAATTCGTCTCCACCTTCGACCCGGCTGAACAGATATCAAAGGCCGTAATGGCTCCTTCAATTTCGGCCACTGCCTCCACTGCCCGGTCCCCGCACTCAAGCGCTGTGTCCATTGAATCGCAAAAAAACCAGATGTTACCCCCCATCACTCCTTTGCCATAGCCGATCTTCTTCTCGATAAGGAACTCCCCCATCATCAGGGGCAGGTTGATCATTTCCCTGCCAAATCTACTCTCCATCCATTCATAACCGTCCCCACAGTGACCAACCCGTTCCATCATATCAAGCTTCCTTTTGCTATCACCATAGTCGAATATGCGGGTGGTTGGCACCACCAGGATGCCCTGCCTTATTCTCTTGCTCATCTCGAACTCAAGGGTCCCCGACTGGGTTCCGTAAGGTTTCCAGGAGTGACCACATTTGGGGCATTTCAAGCTCTTGGGCCTCCCAATCCATATCTGTATCACCGCTCCCTGCCTTCCGTCTGGTGACTCCTCCGGCGAGACCCAGGACTCGATACCGCCCTCTGATTCCCCAAATACGGTGCAGGGCAGTGATGTTGCAGCCACCACCGCCCTCTTCAACCTCTTTTCATCGCCGGCGGTTACTAGCACCCGGGAGTATAGTCCCGGGAAGGCCTCGCAATATGTGTCCTGAACCTCCATTCCCTTGAAGTCAAGTGCCATGAAGCTGAGTTGACGTGTATTCTATTAAAGACTCCTTCTCTCAAACTGCAAAATCATCCGAAGCCCCTGTCACCATGCATATTTCCACGGGCACCCTAATCCCGATTAGGATCAAATTTCATCACATACATCTGACGACCCGGCCCGTGGGTGGAATCAAAGCAGATGCTAGAGCCATCCCGGCTCCAGCGAGGATGTAGATCGCACCTAATCTCGCCCGTCAATTCCGGATCCGAATGAAATCTCCCCAACTCGACCAGGCGCTCCTCAGGCCTGTTAAAGGCCATCAGGTTCCTGAATCCCCGTCGATCCGGGTAGGTATCGGTAAGTATCCACTTGGCGTCTGGCGAGAAGCTGCAGTGCCCGTCCTCTCGAAGGAGTCCTTCACCGACCTTCCAGTTCTCTCCCGTTTCCTCATCCAGCATGTAGAAAGCCGATCCCTCGTTCTCAATATCCGCCCAGGCCAGAATCCTTTTATCATCCAGCCAGTCGAAATGGGAAACAAGACCGTAATCTATCAGACACCTGAGGTCCGATCCTTCCAGATCGCAGGTAAATAGGGCGGTCTTTCTCGGTGAACCCGGTGGAAAGCGGGAAAGGAATACGAACCTGGTGCCGCTGGGATTGAACAAGGTGTGGTTGAACCACATTACATGGTCCCGGATCATCCTCTGGTGGTCCCGGTATGCGTAGACCTCGCTCATGGACACGGCCAACCAGTTCTCGCCCGTTTTCGGGTCCATTACACGAACCCCGTCATTTTCCGGGTGAGGGTCGGCTATCTCGTAATCCCGGCCGCTGGGATAGCCATATCCGGGTCTAGTTATCTGTATGCGCGAGAAGTCCAGGGACAGTGCCATCCTTTCTTCATCGGTCACCGCGCTGACAGGGACCGGTAGTATGCGGGTGGATCCATCTTCAAAATCCAGAATTTTAGATATGAATCTCCCATCCGCCATGTCATTGAAGATTATGCGGTTCCCTGGAAGCCAGTGTAGCATGCATCCCTGTTGGAAGTTCCAGGCCCTGGTGGTTCCCAGCTCATCGAAGCGCATCTCCTCGGGGTCTATCAGGCCTATCTTGGCCACGTCACCGGCATCTGGAGGTCGTCCGTCAAATGGAACCTCCAGCCCCAATATCCTATTGCCGTCACGGTTCCAGGGCTGGATACCGTAGTACCCAAAGAAATGGGAACCGGGCGGTTTGGTGATCGGTTTAAAAAAATGATTCAGAGCCATGCCTCCAAAGATTCCGGGAACTAGGACACCCTCCCGGGACGGGTGATTGAAACCTCCTGATATAACTTCCTTTTAACCATCAGGGTCCAAAGAATGAAACCACAAACCATGCTGGTGGCAGTCACAACCAACCACTCAAGGACGAATATCCATAGCAATGCCTTGTCCCTGGACTTCATGGCCCTTTCCACCAGGTCCTGGTACCCTTCCTTGAGCTCTGAACAGAGATCGTAGCACTCATCCATCTCGTTCTCCACGTACAGGTCCTCGACCTCGCTCCTCCTATCCTGGAGTTGAGCCAGTTCAAGCTCCGTTTCACGCATGTTGGCCCCGCTCCTTTCGGCGAACTCCATTATGGATATGGCGTAGGCCTTTGAGAAATAAAGGTCTGATATCAGCTGGCGAACGGAGTGTACCAGCGCCAGGTTCTTTGGTATCGGTTCCCTGGCCGGCCAGTAGATCATGTGGGCCAGCACGTCCAGATGCCATTCCCACCTATAGAAAGCCATGATGTGGGGACTGTCCACCATGGTGTGCCATCCGAATATATATGCAACCGACCTGCCACCCCGGGGGTAATCCCTGCGAACGATGGCCGGCTTGTCCCGGTTCACGGGCGATCCCTCGGACATCCTGGCGATCACCTTGGCACCGGGTCTGGCCGTGGGCCGGTTCATGGCCACCCAGACCTGCTCCTTCCAGGGAATGCCTCTCATCAACGGGTGCTGGGAATCAACGGGAACCATGTAGAACTGGTTGGCCATGAAGCTAGGTGCGGAGCCCTCCCTGCCGGGCTCATCGTCGACCGGGAGCACGGGCTCTATGGCGGTCTGGTACCAGTTGGTACCGCTCCCTGCAAAGGACCAGCCTGAACCCGAGTCGCACATCCCGAAGCATAGGCTGGACTCCAGGACCAGGTCCTTTACCCAGGTCAGGAAATCCTGCCTAATATGCATGGCATCTATTCCGTCGATGAGGACCAGGTCATGACTTTGGTTAAGATCCCTACTGCTCCTGGGAAGATAGAGACGTAGGCTGCGCCGGATCTCCTCATCGCCCATTACCCACTCGAAGGCGGGAACCATGGTTAGGTCTATCTTTGGATCCTGTAAAAAGACGGGATCGGGATGATCGGGTCTCATAAAGGCAAGGCCGATGTGCAGCAGTCTTATCCTCCCCGTCTGGGGATCGGCCCTCCCCCAAGTCCCGGGACATAGTAATAGAATCGCGATAATGAGAATGGCCTCCCTCCTTTTCCCCATGGCTCGGCCTTGAATTCCTGCCTGAAATTTCTTGCCCATGTCTTGGCCCGGACTCGTGAGCATTTAAGAAAGCCCGTTTTCTCAACACCCCCGGTAGACAGAATGACGATGGATATTGGATTCATAGGTACCGGGAGCATTTCTCGAGGACACATTAAACGGACGGTGGCGGATCCCTCGGCCAGGGTAGCCGCACTCTGCGATGTAAACACGGAAACCATGGAGGAAAGGACCGAGCTTCTGGAGGGAGAGGCCCCCTTCTATAATGATTACAAGGTCATGGTGGAGGAGGAGTCCCTTGACGCCGTGATAATATGTACTCCCCACACGTTGCACTTCGAGCAGGCGGTATATAGTATGCAAAAGGGACTCCATGTACTGATCGAAAAGCCCATGGTATGCAGGACGGAAAGGGCAAAGAAGATCATATCCATGTCCGAGGAGCTGGACAGGGTCTTGATGGTTCGTTTCCAGCGTCACTACAAACCCCCCTTCCGTTGGGCCAGGCAATATATTGAGAAAGGAAAGCTGGGCGAGGTTTTCCATCTAACGGGCAACCTAGGCCAGGACTGGGCCTGGAGGACGGTCAACACCTGGAGGGGAAGGAAAGACCTCAGCGGAGGCGGTATGCTAATGGACAGCGGCAGTCACATCCTGGATGTCCTCTGCTGGGTTAGCGGGCTTGACCCCGCCGAGGTTTGCGCCTTCGTTAGCAACCGGTTCGCCAGTGACGAGGAGGTGGACATCCTCAGCTCGATCTCGGTCAGGTTCTCCAACCGGGCATTGGCATCTATCGCGGTCAATGGCAACAATCCCCAGTGGGAGGAATCGCTGTCCATCACCGGTACCAAGGGGAAGATAAGCTGGGATGGCAGGACTATGGAGCTAGTGGACGAGGAGGGAGAAAAGGTCAAAAAGGGCCCGTTCCCTGAGGAAGGCAGCGCGGATGAGAACTTCTTTGCCGTTATCGAGGGAAGGGAGCAACCCGAGTCCAAGGGAAGTGACGCGCTAAAGGTCATTCAAATACAAGAAGCCGCATACCGCTCCCAAGAGGAGGAAAGGCTTGTCAAGGTAGACGAGCTCTAGACAACCCAACCAAACAGAGATTTACTGCGGGAATCAAGGTCTTCCAGGTTAGGGATCTCGTACTTGTTACCATCAACATCGGTTATGACTACCCTGTTGGCTCCCAGCATTCTGACGGCTGACCTGCCATGGATCTCGAAATCGCGATACCCCCTATCCGTCTTCACCGAGAACTCGGTTATCCCACCGTAAAGCTCCTCAACCCTTAGTATCTTCCTTACCTTGGGCATGAAGTAGGCCTTTTCCAGCTCCTGGTTGAGTACCTTCCGCGAGGACTCATCCAACTCTCCCACGTTTTTTATCACGCCGAGCTCGTTCTCCTCCTCGTCCCATATGGAGACGAATCCATTGGGTGAGGTTAGGGGGAACGACCTTATGAATCGTGAAACTATCTTCTCTTCATCCCCAATCCTAATTATGGGCTTTCCGCTCTCCCCGAGATGAATATCTACCTCATTTGGATCCAATGTATTATCCACATCGGCCGACATGATCACACCACTTTGGCTTTTGCCATCTCCGTCTGCATTGTTACTAGCTTGGCATATACCCCGTCCTTCTCCAGCAACGATTCGTGCGTACCCTCCTCGACTATCCTGCCCTCGTCCATAATTACCAACTTGTCAGCATTGCTTAGTGTGGAAAGCCTATGTGCGATGGCTATGGTGGTCCTTCCCTCGATCAACCTTTCAAGTGCTTCCTGGATCATCTTTTCGGTCACCGTGTCCACCGAAGAGGTTGCCTCATCAAGTATTATGATGCTCGGCTTGTTTATTATTGCCCTGGCGATTGATATCCGCTGCTTCTCTCCACCTGACAATCGGGCACCCCTTTCACCGACCTCCGTATCGTAGCCTTCTGGAAGGCGGAGGATGAATTGATGGGCATTTGCCGCCCTAGCGGCCTCCATTATCTCCTCCCTACTGGCATGGGGCTTCCCGTAAGCGATGTTCTCCGCCACCGATCCGTGAAACAGGAAGGGCTCCTGAAGAACAACTCCGATTCTCTCCCTGAATGACCTCTGATTGACCTTGCGAAGATCTACCCCATCAACCTCAACAGTTCCCTCGTCCGGATCATAGAAACGGCAGATCATCTTTGCCAGCGTGGATTTCCCGGAACCACTTGAACCCGCAAGACCGACCACTTGACCAGGCTTTATCTCCAAGTTTATATCCTTGAGAACCTTCTTTTCCGGGCGATATGAAAAACTCACATTTCTCATCACGATATGACCCTTGATGTCACCCAGCTTAACCGAGTTTTCCGAATCCCTTATTTCGGGTCTGGAGTCAAGGATCTCGAATATCCTCTCTGCGGCAGTTGCCGCCATCTCGATCTGGTCGGTAATGGTGCTCAGGCTCTGAACCGGTGTGTAGAATCGCCACAGCAGGGAGACGAAAATCACCAGCTTCCCAGGTGACAGGGTTCCCTCGGCTACCAGGAAACCTCCCCTCCAGTACACGAACACCGACCCCAGGTACATGAGGAGACCAATTAACGGGAAGAAAATTGATCTGAGCTTAAATGAATTCATGTCTGCCTTCCGAAGATCGTTATTTGTGGATTTGAACTTGGAGACCTCCTTGTCCTCCTGAGCGAAGGCCTTTACCACCAGGACGCCCGGTATGGTATCTGCGAGAACGGAACTCATCCTGGCCCAGGTCCTCCAGATGGTATGGTAGATTCCATGGATCTTCTTGGCAAACAATGTGGTTCCCACCAGCAACACGGGAACGGGGAGAAGCGAAACGGCGGCCAGCTTCCAGTCGATGGTAAATAGAATTATTCCCACTCCTACCATGGTCAGGGTATTGACAAGAAGGGTGGGGATGCCGTTCACCAGAAAGGCCCTGATATTGGCGGAATCATTGGTAACCCGGGACATCAGCTCCCCGGTCCTTCTCCTATCATAGAAGCTGAGGGACAGCATCTGGAGGTATCTGTATACTCTGGTTCTCACGTCGTAGATTATGTTCTCACCCAGCCAGCCCATGGTGTAGGTCCTCACGGAGCTCAGACCTTGCATGCTGAAGTACACGATCACCAGATATATCGGAGTAAGGGTCAGGATCCTCATGGACCCCTCGCCCGCCTCGCCATAGAAGATGGCGGTTATGGTGTCAATAAGATCGCCTAGCAACAGGGGAGGTATTAGTGAAAGAACGGTTATTATCACCAGCAGGACCATACTGGCCACGGCCTGCTTCCAATAAGGCCTCACGTATCCCAGCAGCCTTCCTATGACCTTGCGTTTCTGGACACAGAAAGGACATACGCTGGTCCCAGCCGGAAGGGTCCTGCCACATTTAGGACACTGATCGGATTCTGACTCTCCATTTCCTGGCTTAAGGAATGAGCTAGCCTTGCCGTTGGAGCCGTTTCCGTTGCCATTTGCCTTCAAAACGCTTATGGCATCCCTGGTGATTTTGAGAAAATCCTGGGACCGGGTTTTGGAAAACCTGGCTACCTCCAAGACCCTGCCATCAGTTGTCTCCACCAGCAGAAGTCCGCTGCCCGTATATTCCCTGTCCTCTATGGACTTGATCTTTTTGACAGGGTACTCGAAGCTGATCGATCCGTCCAGCTCCACCACCATTAGGCGACGTTTCGTTAGAAACACCCAGCGCCGGCAATAGGCGCCATCCTCGTCGATATCCGACATCGCCGTGGACTTTATGGATTCTGATTCTTCCAGTTTTTTTCTAACCGTTGAGCAAATAACTTGAGACGGTTCCGTAGGGTTATACATGATCTTCTACCGTGTATGAAAGGGAATTGTTCACAAATGGGAAAGTATGGAGTCTGTACTCTATATAGAAATCCAAAATTAATCACCGTGCACGGGGCAAAAAAGAAGATTATGGAAGGAGCATCTCCATACTGGCTCCGCTACATCCCGCCTTCGATGGCAGGGGAGATATGTGAACTTGGAGCCTCTTGGGTCCGTTCATGCCCTTCGAGGGGGTCGGAGCACACGTGACTTTAAAAATGTATTTAAATTGAGTTGGTTTTTTCCCTAAGATGAGCAAGCCGATTGTAGGGCTTACAATCAGGGCTGAGATATTTATCCGGTCTATGAGGTCTGGAAGGGAGGCCGTATGCAAATGTCGGATGAAACCCCGCAGGTTTCCATCATAATACCCACCCTCAATGAGGAGGAGAATATTCGGGAGCTGATACCCAGTGTATTCAAGGCCTGTTCCGACATGGAGGTCGAGGTCATCGTGGTGGACGATGGCTCAATTGATGGCACGGCAGGGGTGATTGAGGAGCTCTCCTCCCAGTACCAACTAGAACTCATAAAACGGGCCGGAAAGAGGGGGATAAGCTCGGCAGTAATTGAAGGGTTCAATGCCTCGAAGGGCCAGGTCCTGGGCGTCATGGACGCCGACATGAGCCACCCGCCGGGAAAGATACCCCAGCTAGTTTGGCCAATCTCGAAGGGCGAGGCAGAAATGACGGTTGCCACCAGATATGGCCCTGGAGGGGGGATACGGGGATGGCCCGATGAGAGGTTGCTGATCTCAAGGTCCGCTACTGCACTGGCCAGGCCACTGACCAATATTAGCGACCCGATGTCCGGATTCTTCTTCATACGTAGGGACCTGCTTGAGGGGGTTGCCCTCTCCAACCGGGGATGGAAGATCTGCCTGGACATACTTGTTCGGGCAGGGCCAGAAAAGGTGGAGGAGGTAAGCTACGTTTTTCGGGACCGACTTGGGGGCTCCAGCAAGATGGGAGCGTCCATCATCCTGGACTACCTTCTCAACATCCTCGACCTTTACATCTACCGCCTTTTCCGTTCCTCCCTGAGGAGCTTCGTCAAGTTCTGCACGGTTGGGGGGATAGGCGTATTCCTCAATCTGGCTATAGTCTACGGACTGGTGGAATACCTGGGTATTGATTACCGGGCATCGGCCACCGCCGCGTTTTTCCTTGTTGCAGCCAACAACTTCGTGTGGAACAAGATTTGGACCTTCAAGGACAGGCGCTCGGAAGCTCTGGTCGTCGGCAGGCAGTTGGTTTCCTATTTAGTAGCCAGCCTTATTTCCCTTTCAATCAACCTTATGGTTCTGGGAATACTGGTTGAGATCTTCGACTTCTATTACCTTATCGCCCAACTCCTTGCCATAGCCTTCGCCGTAACCGCTAACTTCAGCATGAATTCTCTGTGGGTATTCGGGGGACGGGATTAGAAATAAGATTTATATCAAGCTGCCTTCATTATAAGCGATAGTAATAAGTGATCAAATGTCCATCGTTACCGAGCAGATCAACAAGACTCCTATCGAGCAGCAGAAGGTAGAGATTGTGGAGAGGAAGGGTATCGGGCACCCCGACTCTCTCGCCGACGGGATGGCTGAATCGGTATCCCGGGCGCTCTGCAGGGAATATCGAAAGAGATTCGACACCATACTCCACCATAATACCGACAAGGTAGAGGTAGTGGGCGGCGAGGCTGAGGTCAGCCTGGGTGGAGGCAACATCATAAGGCCCATGTTCATCCTCCTGTCGGGGCGGGCCACCAACCGATGTGAAAAGGGTGACGTACCGGTGCACAAGGTAGCCCTGGAGGCAGCAAAGGATTACATGTACGGGGTCCTGCCAAACCTTGAGAGGGAGGATGCCGTCTTCGAGTCCAAGATCGGTTCCGGCTCGGCCGAACTGGTCGATGTGTTCCAGAGAAATGGGGTTCCCAGCGCCAATGACACCTCGGTGGGCGTGGGGTACGCCCCCCTGTCCGAGACCGAAACGCTGGTAATGGGGATAGAGAACATGCTGAACTCAAAGGATTTCAAGAAGATCTACCCCGAGCTGGGCCAGGACATAAAGGTCATGGGGCTTAGAAGGGATCACAGCATAAATCTAACGGTTGCCGGTGCTTTCGTGGCCAAACTCGTTCCCGACCTGGACCACTACGCCTCCACAAAGAACGACATAGTTTCCGAGATAAAAGATTACCTCGCGGACAATGCGGAGAGGGAAACCGAGGTTCTGATGAACGGCGCGGACGATATCGATAAGGGCGTGGTTTACCTGACCCTTACCGGGACCTCCGCGGAGGCCGGAGACGACGGTGAAGTGGGAAGGGGGAACAGGGTCAATGGACTCATTACCCCGAACAGGGAGATGAGCCTGGAGGCCGCGGCCGGCAAGAACCCGGTGACCCATGTTGGCAAGCTCTACAATATAGCCGCGGACAGGATCGCCGCCGAGGTACATTCAGAGGCTAACTGTGAGGTTTACGTCAAGCTCTTATCCCAGATAGGAAAACCCATCAATAAGCCACTGATGGCCAGCGTTGAGCTGGTTGGAGAGCCCGAATGCCCTATGAGCAACATGGAGGCCATCGTCGCCGATCACCTGGACCGCATAACATCACTGACGGACGAGATCATTGAGGGCCGGGTAAGCGTTTTCTAGATGTCCGCTCCTCTCGTTTTTCGGGGATCAGATCGAATTTCCTGAGAAAGTAAGAGAGAACGGGTGGGGTTATCATGGTGGTCACTATGACCACGAGAAGTAGTGAGGAGACGACCTCCGCCCCGAATATGCCGGCGTCCAGGCCAAGCTTGATGAGCACCAACTCAACTCCCGCCCTGGGAACCATGGAAATCCCAACCACTGTGGATTCCCTGGAAGTGAACCCCGTGACTCTGGCTCCAAGGCCACAACCTGCTATCTTACCCACTATAGCCACCAGGACGATCACCACGGCAAATGAGCTCGCGCTTAGAATCGATTCGGGTCTGAAGGCCATACCGGTGGTGACGAAGAATATGGGAATGAAAAATCCCTCACCAATTAGCGTGGACTCCTGAACAAGGCGGGCGCTGTAACGGCTCTGCCCCAGCATGAGTCCCGCAACGAAGCCCCCGATGATGACCGCAAGTCCAATGGCATCTGCCACCACTCCCAGGGCCACCGCGAAGATTATTCCCGACAACAGCAGGTCATAACGGCCAAGTCGAAACCTTTGTGAGAGGATGTTGACCACCCTGACCCCCACCAGCAGGCAGAGGGCAAAGAAGGCGACGGTGAGAAGTATCACCAATAGAGTATCCAGGATGGGAAGATGTCCGGAGGTGGCGTAGGAGATCATGAAGGACACGATGACGATGCCCATGACGTCATCCGCTATGGCCGTGGCCATGGTGAAGGTGCCGATCCGGGTCCTGAGCATTCTAAAGGTGGACAGAATCTCTGCATTCACACCAACGCTGGTGGCCACCAGACCCGTCCCCACTAGCAGAGCCACCGTGTTTGAGTAGCCGAAGGAGATTGAAGCGATAAATCCCAGGACGAAGGGTAGAACCACGCCCCCGAAGGCCGAAATCAGGGAAGATTTCCCAAGCTCTCTCAACTCGTTCAGGCTTGTGGCCAGGCCGGCGGAGAAAAGCAGGATCAGCGCGCCGGCATTTCCGAGATCAGTTAGTGTTTCCGAGACCTCCACCAGAATTATATCAAAATGGGTCAGAGCCCCCAGAACCATGCCCAGGGCGATCTCCCCCACAATCGCCGGTTGGCCGAGCCTCTTGGATATGATGCGGCCAATGAACGCAGCCAGCAGGACTATGAGAAGGTCTAGTGTAAACATGATCCTGGCTCACTGGTTATCAGGTGATATTCCATCAAGTATCTTGATACCATATCTTTTCTTAAGTCCAATCCCTTGAAGCCAGATACCGTAGGCTAATTCGGTTAGAAATTGGAAGCATGCTGCGTATTGATTCATACGATTTTTAACCGATGACCATACTTTAGTCACGAGGGATTTCCATTGGGTAAACTCGAAGGTGCATTCACGGCGTTGATAACCCCCTTCCACGACAACGGATCGATAGACGAGGAGGGCCTGAGACAAAACGTAAATTTCCAGATCGACAAAGGTATCGCTGGAGTCGTGCCCTGTGGCACGACCGGAGAATCCGCGACCCTCACTCACGAGGAACACAAGAGGGTAATCGATACCGTTATCGAGGAGGTAGACGGCAGGGTGCCGGTTATAGCAGGAACTGGGAGCAACTCCACCTCTGAGGCCATAGAGCTTACCAATCATGCCATAGAGGCCGGCGCGGATTACTGCCTGATGATCACCCCATATTACAATAAACCCACCCAGAGGGGTCTTATAGCCCACTTCGAGGCCGTGGCCGAGGAGGCCGAGGGCGGAATAGTGCTCTATAACGTACCCTCCAGGACGGGAAGGAACATGGAGGCCGAGACGGTGATCGAGCTCTCCCAGCTGGACAACATCGAGGCTGTCAAGGAGGCCAGCGCCGACATGCGACAGATCATGGAGATCATCCGGGGGACCGATGACGATTTCACGGTTCTCTCCGGCGATGACATGACAACCTTCCTGACCCTGGCCGCGGGGGGAAAGGGGACCATCTCCGTGGCCTCCAATATCGTGCCCGACATGGTTCAGGAGATGATCACTAGTTTCCTTTCCGGCGATATAGAAAAGTCCAGGGAGATTCACTTCAAGCTCATGCCCCTCTTCGGCGATCTTTTCCTAGAGACCAACCCCGGCCCGGTCAAGGACGCCATGAACCTTCTGGACATGCCCTCGGGCCCCCTCCGACTTCCCATGGTTGCCTGCGAGGAACAGAACGTGGAGATCCTGAAGAAGGATCTAGAGGAACTGGACCTTCTTTAACCTTAATTCCGAAAATGGGATCGAGAGAACGGTTGTTGGCCGCCATCCAAGGCCAGGAACCGGACATGGTGCCGGTTGGTCTGCACAATATCGGGACCCTGGTACCTTACCTGAAGAAGGTGCTGGGCAAGGATATCAACGACCGGAGGGCACTCGACATATTCGGGCTGGATCCAACTCTCTACCGTAGCTACAGCAAACCAGTCCGGGATCCCGATTGGAAGAGAAGGGAGGAAATAATCCGGGAGGATGACGGGGAAGCGATGGTCAGGGTGACCTTTCGAACCCCCAAGGGACAGCTGACCTGTCTGGAGAGGCGTACCTCAATAACCACCTGGACCCTTGAGCCCCTGATCAAGAACCCCGAGGATATCGAGCTCCTGCGCTACCGTCCCCCTGACGTTCCCGATGTGGGACGCTATGAGAGCGAGTTTGGGTCCGGATTCCATAAGGGAATCGTGCGCACCGGAGTCGGTGGGCAGGGCGAGGCCGTTGGTCTACTGGGACCTCAGGAGCTTTGCAAGGATTTTCACCTACGACCAGGCTGGGTCAGGGAGTTGTTCCGGCTACTCACCGATAGGACCCTGGCCTGGATAGAGGAGATGCCCGCTGCCTACCTGGACCTGGTGGAGATACCGGGACATATCGGAAACTTCATATCCCCCAAGATATACCGCGATCAGGTGCTTCCCTTCGACCGAAAGGTGGTCAATGCCATCCACCGCAAAGGGCTATATGTCACCTATCATGACTGCGGTATGGTCATGCACGTTCTGGAACCCATAGCAGAGACCGGAACCGACTGCATCGAGACCCTGACTCCCCCTCCTTTCGGGGGCGATGTCGACCTTGCCAGGGCCAAGGAAATGGTGGGGGATAGGGTGTGTCTGATAGGAGGCTTTCACCAGTCCCTAATCGAGATGGGTAATGAAAAACAGATCGAGGAGCGGGTAAGGGACTGCGTGAGGGCGGGAGCTGAAGGAGGGGGATACGTGCTCTACAACACGGATCACTTCTTTCAAGCCCCACTGGATAACATCCACGCCTACGTCCGCGCCGCCAGGAAATATGGCCGGTATGGCTAGAGATATCGTGTGAAATATATTTCAACGCTCGTAGGGAAGTACTCCATCCGACGCGGGGGTTGCCGAGTCGGTCAAAGGCGCAGGAAAGATCGCTTTGCGAGGCTTAGGAGGCTCGAGCTTAAGAAACCCTGTCTCGAAGGGGTCCGTGGGTTCGAATCCCACCCCCCGCATTTATTTACCAGTAAACTATATAAGGGTTAAAGCCTAGAATACCCTCAATGGTCATCGACAAGGTCAAGAAAAGAGCCATATACGTCTACCTACCCACCAAGAAACAGGCAGACAAATGGAAAAACCTCGCCGAACAGGCGGGCGAATCCATATCCAGCTTCGTAGCCGACCACGTAGAGAACTCCCTCGCACAGGAAGAACAAGAAGAATACGAGCCCCGAGCCGAACTCAGAAAGAGGATCCAAACCCTCCAGGAAGAAAACCAGGAACTCCGCAAACAGAACAGGATACTCGAACACGCAGTCGACAAACTCGAGAAAGAGAACCGCCGCCACAGAGAGAAACAATGGACCCAGAACGGCGCCACAAGGAGATACGAACGCGAACTAATCGACCTCATCAAAGAACAGGGACCCATCAAAGACGAAGACATACTCAGAAAACTGGGAATCGAACACACCGAATCAGAATCCGTAGAAACCATTGCCAGCCAACTCACAAGCCTACAATCATGGGGACTCGCCACCCCCACACCCAGAGGATGGAGGTGGACACAGTGAACAGAGAAGCCACCGCCACATCTCCGAAGGGGCCCACGAAGCCCATGAACCTGCTGGCGAGCTTCGTGGCTGACTGCCAGCTCAGAGGCATGACCTCCGAAACCGTGAGGAGCTACCGGTCAAACGTCCGCACCTTCCTCGAATTCCTGCAACAAAGAAAAACTAGACCCAAAGATGTCGGGGTTAACGAGCTAAGACTATTTCTCGCTGACCTCAGGGACAAGAAACTCGCTGCCAGCACCATAGGTAACTACTACGCCGCTATATCGACGTTCTACGAGTACCTCGCTCTCGAAGGGATAACGGACGGGAACCCGGTGCTGCCGTTCAGGAAGCGTTACCTCCGAGGAACCAGCAGAGATAAACGCCGGAGATCAGAATCCAAGAGAAGGCTACTCACAGTGGAAGAGATGTCCACACTCATCCGGTCCGTAATCAACACCCGGGACAAGGCAATAATAACCGTACTCGCCAAAACCGGGGTCAGGCGGAACGAGCTGGTGCAGATGGATGTCGGGGATGTGGACTGGGAAGACCAGTCCATCCGGCTCAAACCCCGAGCCAAAAGATCCAGCCTCGTAGTGTTCTTCGACGACGAGACATCCCGGGTACTCCGATCATGGACACGCGTCAGGGAGACGCAGGCGGAGGAGGGCGAGGAGGCACTGTTCGTCGGTGTCAAGGGACGGAGGATCGGCCGCAACATCGTGTACAGGGCTGTGACCCGGGCCGCCCAGAAAGTCGGGCTCCACGACCCGGAATCGGAGAATCCGTTGGACCACTTCTCGCCTCACTGCTGTAGGCACTGGTTCACAACCCACCTACTCAGAAACGGCATGCCCAGAGAATACGTCAAAGAACTCCGAGGGGACGCCCGGTCGAGCGACGCGATCGATATCTACTATCATCTGGATCGGCAAGAACTCAGGAAATCCTATCTGGGTTGCATCCCAGAACTGGGTCTATGACTCCGATAAGCGATGAAACCAAAT
>CAZUNO010000026.1:0-34281 GCA_964621445.1 Hadarchaeota archaeon (SeqCode)
AAAAACCATACAACCCCTCCACCCCCCACCAGTTATGCAACAAAGCAGAAAAAAATACTGATCCATTCGGTTTAGTTCTTCTTTTCCAGTTCTCCATCGCAGCAAACGAATGTACATGGGCCGCAGTCACACTGGTGAGCAGGGGTTCCACAATCTTTACACTCCTTCTCTACCCTCAGTTCAAGACCACAACCTTCGCATACATAGACCTCGCCAGCTTTCATGTCGTGACAGTTCACCATGCAATACACCTCACTGGGTGGAATCCAGCCTTGATGATGTATAAATGATATGCCTTTGTGGATTCAGTGTCCCAGATCGGCAAATGATAATGGCTATCACCTTCAAACTGTGGGGATAATTAAACCGGGTTCAAGAGAATTCCTGGTTGTACTTCCTTCTATAGATATCCGACAGCGTTGCCCCCTTTCCTCGTAGTTCGATTACCTTGGCGAAACCTTCAGCGTGATTTCTGCCGAACCATTCTCGGAGAATTGGCAGTTTGGATGCTCTCCAATATGGCGTCTCTGTAATTGAAAGCCGAAATATTTCCTCTTTCCACCTTTTAGAATATCATCCCTCAGATCTGATGTGAGTTGGATGCCCAGGTTCCTAATCACAATATCAAGAAGTAGGTCCACTCTGTCCTTTCGCTGTTCAAGGCTCAGCAACTCCTCATCGTGGGATCCCCTTATACCCTCAAGTTCTATCAGTCTCTTTTTGGTCTCTGATTTGATGTCTATGTCAAGGGAATCGAGAAAGTCTGACATCCAATCACAAAACATTCACGCCATGGAAAAATTGTCCATGAATCGGTCGAGTGGATAGTTCGGCCTGGGGTCTAGCCCGGATTTATGGCGAGTAATATGTAGAATCCCTTTGCAATGCTTCGTATAATTTGGTATGGATATTCATGGATGTCCATTTCTTTATAAAGCATGAGGGAATGAATTTGATTTGAAATCTTTCAAAAATGTTTAATCGGGTTGGATGAGCAATAATCAGTTTGTCTTTTATGCTGGCGCGTAAAGCAAGTAGTGTGAACAATCAGATAATAGATCAAGTCGTGTCCAATCCATATCTATCATTGGCACTTATGGTTGTGGTATCATGTTTTCTAATAACTGCATTTCTCCTGAAGCGACAGAGAGACAAAGAGGACCAATTCTTTCACATAGATCCAAGTTGAGCGTGGGATATCTATGAGACAGCTCGATTCATCAGAGGACAAACGTGTTAAGAACAGCTCAAGTCTGCAATCAGTAAAACTGGCCGGAGATATACTGAAGTCCAGGAAGAACTACGAAATCCAATTAATGATGGATCTCGTAGATGCAGCGGGAAAGGGATGAATAGGCATTCATTATAAGGCCAGTATAGTCCCTTTTTCCTGAATCTCGCTAAGGGAAGCAGTTGCTGTAATTACCAGCTACTGCCGTCTTTCCTGGTTCCACATATATTTACTTTCATTCCAAGGGCTCTTGCCATGCATGCCTTTGCAAGCATGGCCTCATCCGCGGATGCCACATCTTCCGCATATGCTACTTGAATATGGTTGCTCTTGTGTTTGGCCATCATCTGGTCCCTGGTGACCCCGTATATCACTGCATGCATCATGGGCCACTCTGGAGTTGTGGCTTCCGACCTCCTAGTTGATTCCTCTTCTGGCAAATCCACCGCTGCTGCGCGGCCAAGGTCCATGCAAAGCTGGTTTTCATCGACGTAAATCCTGCTCCATACCACTTCGCCAGGTTTGGATATGCCGGCTATGGACCCTCCTCCAAGGTGGAAATACATTGGAGGTTGTCTCTTGCTGACTGCTCCCTTGTAGCCTCCCTTGATGTGTTCAGGCGGAACGGATCCGCTGATTTCAAAGACCCACACGTAATCATCGATGGTACCGGATCCGTCCCAATCTCCCCATCTCAGATCATGAAGTGTGGTTTCAACTGGCTGGGACATTGAAGCATGAACCCGATTGGTCATCAATGCATCCAAGCCGGCGCATTCGTCGACTTCATTGAAATGAGGAAGCGGGTAGTTCTCGTAAAGCACCCGTTCCCCGTCCCTCGATTTTACGGGAGGCCTATCGGTGTTGTTGAGTAAGCCCTCGGCCAAATCACTGGCCGGTAGAAGGTCCTTGAGGCCCTGTTGGTATTGTATTCCTATTGTGTCACATCCGAATTCATCAGCGATGCGAAGTGCAGCAGCATACATCTTGCACTGGGTTAGAACTTGAGCTTCGGTCAGTTCGGTTTCCTCGTCCTCGCCCAATTCAAACTCCATTCCCTTTTCCCTGAGCCAATCGAAAATTCGCCTTGCCTCTTTGTCAGATACCTGATTTGTCTCATAGTAAAGAGCTGACTGGCTGAGTCGTTCCTTGAATACCCCGGTTGGATTTAGCAAGCTGTCGGGAATTATTGCATTGAACATTCCCATACATCCCTCGTCAAAGATCCCCATTATGGCTTTTTCCTTCATCAATTTCTTGGCTAGACCTTCACCGAGAGCTACTATCTCTTCGGGAGGGTTTATGTGGTCAAGAGGCTTAACGTGGCTCTTATCATGTTCAAGGCTACCTTGTTCCAGCCAGAGACTCAAATTGGAACGGAAGTCATCATCCGAGAAATCCTCTCCCCAAAGCATTGAGTAGTCTTTTCCGGCCTTGGTGAGTGAACCAGCGAGATTTAGTGTTCCAACCAAGCCCGGCCATTCCCCGGACCAATTGGCTACGAGGAGTATTGGGCCTTCATGGGATAGGAGACCTGCTAATACGTGATGTGAATACTGCCAGACCGCTTCGGCGACTATCAATTTAGTTTTCGGATCAATCCTCTTGAAGACCTCCATTCCCTCCTTCTGGGAACCTATGAACCCGTGCTCTTCATCCGGTTTGTAGGGGTGACCTCTAACAAGCTGGTAACCGCAACTGGAAACGGCTTCTTCCAGTTCGCGTTCCATTGATTCCTGGGCCTCCCAGCAGGTTCTGTTTGCGCTGAGACGCAGGTCCCCGTTGGCAACCATTACCACCTGATTTGACTTGACTTTTTGGGGTTTGCTCAGTTGAGGCATGCGATATTTTGGAGCCAAAATGTCCACCAAAATCTACTTTTGGCGACGATTATTAAATTGGATTCAAGCCTGAATCCCAGATTTAACATCTTTAGAGGTCTTCCTTGTTCCAGTAGTATCTCTCTATGGGGTCCCTTCCCCGGCGCCAACTTAAGGTGGCATATAACATGATTAGGATACCTCCACCAGCAAGAATAATGGACTCAGTGGGTATGGTTTTGTACTCGCCCTGTGATCCAAGGACGAGAGCACTCCACCAGAAAAGGCTAAAACAAATTAGGATGAGACCTATGGTAATTAGTTTTTGCATATTGGCAGGTTTTCTCTCCTTGGAATTTATAGACTACTAAAGATTTCAACTTGATATTGCGATTTGCTTTTTTTAATTAGGAGAATTATCGTATTCATTTCCCCTCTAATGAGGGAGTACTTTTCAAATTTCAAGCTATCCTCTTTCCCCCAAACGTGTTAAGAAGTTAGGCTTTATCAAAGATGGCTCCGAATAGGGAAAGTTATGGAAAGGCGTCCCTTGTGGATATTGATCATGGGGATATTGTTCCTGGCAGTTATCACCTATTCCATGGTATTGGAGCCGAACAATCTCAAGGTAAACAGGTTTGACCTCTATTTTGAGGATCTCCCTCCGGAAATGGATGGGCTAACCATAGCCCATGTTTCTGATCTTCATCTCCACCGTGTCGGCCACAGGGAGAATGAGGTTCTAAGTATACTTCAGGAGGAATCACCGGATCTGATTGCGATTACGGGGGACATGGTTGACAGAGCGGAGGACAAAGAACAATGCATGGAATATCTTGGCAATTTTCAGGCCGGTATCGGAATCTGGGCGGTGCAGGGTAACTGGGAACACCATGTGGGATGGGTTAGAAGTTCCTTAAGGCGTGATCTTGCAGATGAGGGGATCGATCTTCTGGTGGATGAGGGAGAATTTATTCCAGGTAGCGAGGGCCAAATTTGGATATGCGGTACCGATGACCCATCACTTGGGAAGGATAACATCGGGAGATCCCTGGAAGGCTGCGGCGATTCCTTCGTCATTCTGCTCGGGCACTCTCCTGATGTAATGAACAGGGCTCCCGGTAAGGTTAGACTGATACTTGCTGGTCATACCCACGGAGGTCAGGTACGAATACCGTTTATTGGGGCTCCTTGGGCCAAGAGGATGGGGGGAGGTTTCCTATCCGGTATTTACGAGAGTAATGAAACCGTGATGTACGTGTCTAAGGGTGTAGGAATGACCACACTTCCGATTAGGTTTCTGTGTAGACCAGATATTGCTTTGATTAGGTTGAAAAAGAAGACCTCGTGAAGGACGAAAACTCTCCTGGTCAAGGTTTATCTACCGCCTCCATTTTTACCACCTTCTCATGTTGCGCTTTCAGTGAGGAGAGAAAGTAGTCCAGGAAGAACCAGTAGCCCCGTACATGATGGGTCGACTGGTCACCTGAAACGGTGTAGTCCTACGGTGGGTTCCAGGACCAAAACGCCCAACATGCATTTGGGTCATCCGAATATTCTTCACCCGGAACTATCTGTTGAGAAAGGAAATACCTCAATCCGCGAACGGCTGAAGCGATATATTTGCATTTTCTAGTTGCTTCATGGCACATCAACATTACAATGGCTCGATGAGATTTGGAGATCAACAGAGACAAAGTGGAAAACTCGAGCTCCGCGGTCATTGATTGCAGGGAGTCCGATCCAAACACTGCATCTTGATAAGAATTCTCGATGTCTAGCTAATATTGAAATCCAAGAATGAAAACCAGAAGGTAGTTAAATCAGGGAAATGACATTTTGGAATTTTATTAGGCGGTCCTAGCCTTTGCTTTCTTCTCCTCTTTCCTTCTTTGAGTTTTGATTTCCCTTTTCTTTAGATCCTGACTTAACTTTTGACGGTGTACTCCACGATCCACCAAATCCTTTGGTTGGATTCTTGTCGTTTTTGTCATAGCGTCTTCCATAACTCATATAACCACTACATAATCGAGTCAAATTGGCATGCTCCCATCATATCAGTAGACGGAAGTGCTCGCCAAAATTAGTCATAACCCGATGATCATAACTAGACCTGAAAAGTAATAAATACTATGCAAAAGCAAAACGTATGCAAGCCACTTGGGTAATTGAGGAGCTGTGACCATGTTTTTTAACGATCGAATGGTGGCGGTGCTCATAACCATAGCTGATCAGGGAAGGATCAATCTCTATCAATTAGCAAAACGTTCAAAAACAAACCGAGCCTACCTTGGGTCATTGGTCAGAAAAATGGAGGATAAGGGGCTACTAAGCCTGGAGAGGATTGGAAAGAGAAAGGCCGTTTTCGTCCAGACCACTGAGAAGGGGAAGGATGTCGCGGAGGTTCTACGTAAATCCTCCAAAAGGATACTGGATAGAATGGATGTTGAGTCCTCTGACAAGGCTGGATCAAATGAAGAGCTAAATGCCCAAATAGGCAGTCATTACTCACTTTCTATCAAGGGTAATGATGATCTATACGATTTCAAATTACAGAACCTAGAAGGATCCATTCGGATCCAGACTAAAGTTGAAGCATCCCAGCTCAGGAATCTGATGAGGGATCTAGAGACCATAACCAAATCTAACTGATTGTATTGGGATTATTAACCTCTCTAGACCGTTGCCGAGACAGTGAAAGGCAATAGATCGGCAATGTCGCCAGGTATAAATATGAGAGAGGACCGAGAACCAACATGCCTTCGTCGGAGAGTACCAGCAGTCCCTCAAAAGTCGAATATGTAACCATGGATGGAAATGAAGCGGCCGCCTACTCAGCTTATCACCTGAACGAGGTCGTTGCCATCTATCCGATCACGCCCTCTTCCCCAATGGGAGAACATGCCGATCAGTGGTCGGTTGAGGCAAAACCCAATATATGGGGATCGGTCCCCAAGGTGGTGGAAATGCAAAGCGAGGGAGGAGCCGCGGGAGCCATACATGGTTCCCTACAAGCCGGAGCTTTGACAACCACCTTCACCGCTTCTCAGGGCCTTCTTCTGATGATCCCGAATATGTACAAAATAGCAGGGGAATTGATCTCTGGTGTAATTCACGTGGCGGCCAGATCCGTTGCTACCCATGCCCTGTCGATTTTTTGTGATCATAGCGATGTGATGGCCACCAGGGCAACGGGTTTCGCTCTGCTGGCATCAAATTCCGTCCAAGAAGCTGCCGACATGGCGGTTATCGCTCAGGCAGGAACCCTGGAGACGAGGATTCCATTTCTGCATTTTTTTGATGGCTTCCGCACCTCCCACGAGATCTCAAAAATTCAGCTCCCCTCAAAATCTCAAATGGAGGATGTGATTGATGACCAACTAGTCCAGGAACATAGGAAACGCTCCCTATCTCCGGATAGGCCCTTTATCAGGGGTACAGCTCAAAACCCGGACGTATTTTTTCAGTCGCGAGAGGCGGGTAATGCCTATCATTTAGCCTGTGCGGATATTGTAGAACGGGTAATGAAGAGGTTCAAGGCGATTACTGGAAGGGAATATCGGTTATTCCAGTACTCAGGGGCAGAGGACGCGGAACGGGTCCTGATTCTAATGGGTTCGGGAGCCGAAACAGCCCAAGAAACCGCGGATTATCTCCAAAGCCAGGGGGAAAAAGTAGGAGTTGTCAAGGTACATCTTTTCAGGCCCTTTTCCTCCAAGCATTTACTGGATTCCCTCCCCAGTAGCGCGAAGTTCATTGCAGTCCTGGACAGGACCAAGGAGCCAGGAAGCGGCGGGGAACCACTCTACATGGATGTCTTAACGGCAATAAGGGAAAATAAGGATAAACAACTTGACGATGACCCGTTGGTGCTGGGTGGCAGATATGGCCTCTCGTCCAAGGAATTCACCCCAGCAATGGTAAAGGCCATTTTTGATGAATTGAAGAAGGAAAGTCCCAAGAACCACTTCACGGTGGGAATTGATGATGATGTTACGGGAACTAGTCTCGACTACGATCCCAATTTTTCGATCGAGAGAGCCGACAGGGTACGATCCGTTTTCTATGGTCTGGGTTCCGATGGCACGGTAAGTGCCAATAAAAACTCCATAAAGATCATTGGGGAGGAAACGGAAAACTACGCTCAGGGATACTTCGTTTATGATTCAAGAAAGGCGGGGTCGGTGACCACATCCCACCTCAGGTTTGGACCGGGCCCAATTCATTCACCCTATCTAATTGACAATGCTAATTTTTTAGCCTGCCACCAATTCTCTTTCCTGGAAAGATTTGACGTTCTGGAGAAAGCACAAAAAGGAGCCACGTTCCTTCTTAACTCGCCCTACGGTGAACAAGAGGTTTGGGAACACCTTCCAAAAACCGTCCAGGAACACATCCTGGAAAAGAAACTGGACTTCTATATCATAGATGGATATCAGGTTGCCGAAAACGCCGGTTTGGGCCGCAGGATAAACACCGTAATGCAGACGTGCTTCTTTGCCATCAGTGGCATCTTGCCTAAAGAAGAGGCCAGCGAGAAGATAAAGGAAGCAATTGAGAAGAGTTACGGAAAGAGGGGAAAGAAGATAGTTGAGATGAACTATAAGGCGGTGGATAATGCCCTGGAGAATCTCAAGCATGTGGAAACACCGAGAGAGGTGAGCAGCGACTTCGATATTAGGCCGCCAGTCCCCGAGGAAGCTCCTGCTTTCGTTCAAGAGGTTACCGCCAAGATGCTTTCATATGAAGGCGACTCCCTCCCGGTAAGCAAAATGCCCTCGGATGGTACATTTCCTACGGGGACCACTAAGTGGGAAAAAAGGAATATAGCCATGAAAATTCCGGTCTGGGACCCCGAGACGTGCATACAGTGCGGCAAGTGTGTATCCGTCTGCCCCCACGCGGTTATCAGATCCAAGGTATATGACGGCAATACTCTAGATGATGCTCCCGATACTTTCAAGTCAACGGAGGCCCGCTGGCGAAAGTTTGAGGGTAAGTACTTCACCGTTCAGGTTTCCCCTGAAGATTGTACCGGCTGTGGACTTTGCGTGGAGGTTTGCCCGGCCAAAAATAGGAAGGAGCCAAAGCTCAAGGCAATAAACATGGAGCCCCAACCTCCTATTAGAAAACGGGAGGCGGTAAACTGGGATTTCTTTCTGGATATTCCCGAGGTGGAAAGGGAAAAATTGGATATGAGCAGGATAAAGGATGTTCAGTTGCTCCGACCTTTGTTTGAATTCTCCGGTGCCTGTGCAGGATGCGGTGAAACTCCTTACCTAAAACTTCTGAGTCAGTTGTTTGGGGATCGGATGTTAATAGCCAACGCTACCGGGTGTTCTTCCATATATGGAGGAAATCTGCCCACCACGCCCTGGACCTTCGATGAAACCGGAAGGGGACCCGCATGGTCAAACTCGCTATTTGAGGATAATGCGGAGTTCGGATTTGGACTGCGGTTGGGCCTTGACAAACAGATAGAAATCGTGAGGGAACAGCTAGAGGAGATAGGACCAGGCCTGGATCCGGAGCTGGTGGATGACCTGCTGAATGCGGAGCAGAGAACGGAAGAGGAAATCCGGGAGCAAAGAGATAGGGTATCGAGGCTTAAGGACCTGCTGAAGGGAGAGCCTGATCACGAACAACTTCTCTCACTCGCGGACCTACTGGTTAGGAAAAGCGTGTGGATAGTTGGAGGGGACGGATGGGCGTATGATATTGGATATGGAGGTTTAGATCACGTAATTGCCCTGGGCCGTGATGTTAACATCCTGGTTCTTGACACGGAGGTCTACTCCAACACCGGGGGTCAGAAGTCCAAGGCTACCCCAAGGGGAGCGGTAGCCAAATTTGCCGCTGGAGGAAAGCAGAATGCCAAAAAGGACCTTGCCATGATGGCCATGACCTATGGCAATGTATACGTGGCACGGGTTGCACTTGGAGCCAAAGATTCGCAGACCGTTCAGGCATTTCTTGAGGCAGAGGCATATGATGGACCCTCCCTTATCATCGCCTATAGCCATTGCATCGGCCATGGATACGATCTGGTTCACGGAATGGAACAGCAGAAGGCCGCAGTTAAATCCGGATACTGGCCGCTTGTAAGATATAATCCTGATTTGGCCAAAGAGGGCAAAAACCCCCTTCAAATTGACTCCAAACCGCCCCAGATTCCTCTTAAGGATTATGCCTATAATGAAACCAGGTATAACATGTTGGCCAGCAGCAATCCCCAGGAGGCCAAGCGCCTATTGGAGTTGGCTCAAAGGGATGTTAACGAACGCTGGAAGCTCTACAATCATTGGGCTTCCATGGAAATGGAGGAAAAGGAGGACTAGCATGACCGATATTACAACTAGATACCTGGGCATGAAGCTCAAGAACCCGCTTGTGGCTTCATCTTCCCCGCTATGCCAGGACCTGGAGAAGATTGAGCAGATGGAGGAGGCAGGACTATCTGCAGTGGTTCTACATTCGTTATTCGAGGAGCAGATCAACATTGAGAGCGAGGAGCTGAACAGGTACCTGGTTCAGGGAACGGAGCGTTTTGCAGAGTCCTTGACCTACTTCCCAGAAATGGGCAGCTACAATATAGGGCCTGAGGAGTATCTCGATCACTTGAGTGAGGCCAGGGATGCGGTGGAGATACCAGTTATCGCTAGTCTAAATGGAGTTTCCACCGGGGGCTGGGTAGAATATGCTGAGAAGATGGAGGAGGCCGGAGCCGACGCATTGGAACTCAACGCATACTACATTCCCACGGATACGGGGATGGCGGGAAATGAGGTTGAGAAACTCTACGTTCAATTGGTATCCGAGATAAAGAGTAGGATAGCAATTCCCGTGGCCTTGAAGCTTTCACCCTATTTCAGCTCAATTCCAAATATGGCCTGGCGACTCGGCTCCAAAGAGGGGGTTGATGGGTTGGTTTTATTCAATCGTTTCTATCAACCGGATTTGGATGTGGAAAACCTGGAGGTTACTCCCAACCTGGTTCTTAGTACATCGCGGGAACTAAGATTGAGGGTTAGATGGGTGGCAATACTGTTCGAGAATATAGAGGCCGATATGGCGATCACCGGAGGGGTGCATACCGGGCGTGATGTAGTGAAGGCCATAATGGCAGGCGCCGATGTTGCCATGATGACTTCAGCCCTGTTGAAGAACGGTATTAAACATGCCAAAGTGGTCCTGGAATCATTCGTCGACTGGATGGAGGAACACGGTTACCAGTCGGTGCAGGATATGAGGGGAGTTCTTAGCCAAAGAGCGGTGGCGGAGCCGACTGCTTTCGAGCGGGCAAATTACATGAAGGTATTGCATTCATATGAGCCACCACGATAGTCGTTACAGAATAACTCCCCCAAATTTGAAAGGCATACCCAAAATCCGGAACATTATGAAGCTGTCACCACCGAAGATATACATTTTGATCCTTTTTCTACTAACTCCGCTGTGTTATGCCTCCTCGGTTGAAATGGAATTATCGATGGAAATATGGGATAATGAAACCAAGATCTTGAGGCCTGGGGAGCATTCCATTAATCTAACTCTATATAATGGGGAGGAGGTACCTATCCAAGATGGTGATCTGGAAGTCTCGCTTGGTTTACTACACCACGGAGAGATCTGGAACCGTTCCATGGATATACCAATTATTGAGAAAGGAAAGGAGTTCAAGACCAATATTTCGATGTATATGGATGCCAGTGGGCTATACACGGTATCTGCAGCCT
This sequence comes from Hadarchaeota archaeon (SeqCode), assembly GCA_964621445.1. GTDB lineage: Archaea > CAYQAE01 > CAYQAE01 > CAYVLA01 > CAYVLA01 > CAZUNO01. Next base: position 10,788 of record CAZUNO010000026.1, read on the forward strand.
TCAAGTCAACTAATTTCAGTACCCCGGCATCTTTGGATGTGCCGGTAAGCCTAACCACCGATAGATGGCAGGAATGGCGTACCAAGGCCAAGATCGAGAACAAGAGTCATCATTTTTTAGCTTTCTATTATCCCTGGTATGGGAATCCAGAATATGGGACGGGCTGGTTTCACTGGGATCCTAACAACGAATACTCTTCCACCCATGTACCCCTGATTGGCTTTTATGATTCAAGATCGGAAAGGGTGATGGAATATCAAATAGGACTTGCTCAAAGCGTTGGCCTGGATGGTTTCATCTCTTCCTGGTGGGGCCCTGGAACCTTTACCGATAAGGCATTTGAGAAGTTGCTTCCGGTTGCAGAGGAGAGGGGGTTCAATGTCACGGTATATTTTGAGATAGCGAGTGATCTTCAGAATCTAATAGATCAACTTCGATACATCCTGACCAATTACGGGCACCATCCTGCTTTTATGAAGGTCGATGGGAAGCCTGTGATTTTCATATATGGCCGGGTCATGGGCCAATTTGAAATTGGGGAGTTCCGAGAGGCGTTCTCGAAGTTGGAGGATGAGGGTCTATATGGATTCTATATGGCTGACCGGCTGGATGTAAAATACCTGGAAGTATTTGATGGCCTCCATACCTACAGCCCTCTTAGAACTATGGATAAATATGGAGAGGTGAATAAGGGGTGTCAGGAGCTAAACAAGACCTTTGCCGCGACCCTGGCTCCGGGATACGATGACACCATAATCAGAACTCCGGGACTGGTGGTTGACAGGGATAATGGAACCTATTACCGGGATGCATGGGAGATTATCATGCTCACTGATCCGGAGTGGGTCTTAGTCACTTCCTGGAATGAGTGGCACGAGGGCAGCGAAATTGAACCCAGCCTAGAATTTGGGGACAAGTACCTGAATCTCACCTCGAGATATTACCGGCTTTTCGAGGCGGGAAGGTTAACTCAGCGGCTTGAGGACAGGATGGAGGAGATCCAGAAGATGTTTTCTCACGCATCGAATTTGATAGCCCATGCTCGAGATGAGGGAATGGACACCCGAATAATGGAGCGTGACTACCATATCGCAGAAAGGGCCTGGGATAGATTTGACTATGCGGTAACAAAGATGTATCTTCAGAGAATCATTGACCGGGAAACACAGGTAACTGATATGCCTTCATTGGGATTGGCTGCCCTGTTTGTGGTTTGTATTCTTGTTGAATTCTACACTGCTCCTATGGATCTGAGGTAATACATTGAGTCTAGAATCCTCTGGTGGGTTTCCTCCAGGGTAAGGTCCTCACCGGCTATGCCCTCCATCTCGAAGGTGAAGGGACCATAAAATCCGACCTCGTTAAGCATCTGGAATACCTTGGGAAAATCAACTATACCTTTCCCTAAAGTCGGAAAGTGGTGGTCCTTATACCCCCCATTTGTATCCTTCAAGTGGACACTAGCCACGAAGTCAAGAACCTTGTTTAGCTCCTCAGTACCATCTATACCCTGATTGTAATAGTAGATGTTTGCCGTGTCGAAATTTACACGGATGGCAGGATGATCCACTCCGTGCATGGTTTCCAACATCTGGTCAGCATTCCTGCACATGTTGGGATGGGTTTCCATGGAGATAGCGGCACCAATGTCCTGGGCGTGATCTCCAAGTGCCTGTAGCTTTCGATATGCATCATCCTTGCTGAGTTCCCCAGTACGTGTACTGCAGAATATCAGGCCAACATCCATTCTTCTGGCCGTATCAATAGTGGCTAAAAGTTGGTTGATCATTTCCTCATCATCAAGCTCGACATTGGTGGCCAGTGATGTGGCCGTGAGGCCGTGCCTATTTAGCTCTTCGATCTTCTCATTTACCTTATCGGTCTCGGGAGGACCTATCTCTACGTTGTATATTCCGGCTTTGGGTAGATACTCAAAGGCTTGATCCCTAAACTTACGGTATGAGGCTGGCCTTGAGGCAATGATGTTCTTACTCTCTTCGCTCAACGGTATCCCTTCTCCAGCGCCCATCCCAGGCGACGTGCTGAAAAATATGTTGTGGAACTGGTTCCTAGATTAGGAATATACATATTTGAGTGAGTTTGAATCTGGGTTAAGATATGAGCCGACCAAATATTCTTTTCCTATTGAGTGATGAGCATAGTTTTCGTTTCATGGGACACGTGTCCTCCAGCCAAGGTGGGGAACCTATAGATACCCCGACCTTCGACAAGTTGGCTTCCGAGGGGACGGTGTTTACAAACTCCTACTGCCAGATGCCTCTTTGTACCCCCTCCCGTTTCTGTATACTAACTGGACTTGAAGTACGAAGATGTGGTGCCTGGACTAACAGAGCCGTGCTTCGCCCTGAATTGCCCACCATACCCGGGATCTTGGCTGTAAATGGATACGACACATGTCTGATTGGAAAGATGCATCTCGGTGGTACGGTGCAATTTGCAGGGTTTCGGCACCGACCCTATGGTGACCTTAAGGGAAGGACCGGACACCAATGGGAGCCGCTGGACGAATCAGAAAAACACCACGGTATGCGTATGCGTACGCTGGGAGCCGGGGTTACCGAGATTCCAGAAAGTTTGATCCAGGACGAGATCGTTGCCCAGGAAACTGTCTCATTTCTACGGGAGCATCGAAACAGCAACCCCGACCAACCATGGTTCGTTTGTTCTTCCTTTTCCCGTCCTCACTTTCCCCTCACGGCACCACGTCGCCATTTCGAGCGCTATTGGCCCGAGGGTGTAACGGAGCCCATGGTCGTTTCTGAAGGTGATGCTTACAATCATCCAATGAGCATTGGTATGCGGCGAGGTTTTAGGGCTGAAGAGATCTCCCACGATGAGATGATGAGAGCACGAGCAGGATATTTTGGAGCCGTTAGCTACCTGGATGAAGTTATTGGCGACCTTCTGGTGCGCCTGGAAGGGGATGGTCTACTGGAAAACACCATAATTGTATATACCACTGATCATGGTGAAATGGCGGGGGAGCACGGAGTGTGGTGGAAAAACGGCTGGTATGAGGGATGCACACGTGTTCCATTGATCTTTTCGCTGCCCGAACAGCGAGGAGGAGAATTAGGGCAACATTCCTGTTCAACCCCCGTGGGCCTAACGGACCTATTTCCAACCCTTTGTACCCTTGCTGAAACGAAATTCCCGGGTAACCTGGATGGAATTGATCTCTCCCGCTCCATAAGAGGGGAGGTGGATCCGCTTAAAAGGCCAATATTCAGCGATGCCCTGACCCCCCGATGGGGGAAGGGGACCGAATTCAGGATGATTCGTTTAGGTGATTATAAGTACGTACGTTTTAGAGATGCGGAGCCTCTATTCTTTAACTTGGAACTTGACCCAGGTGAACAGCATAATCTAATTGAGTCCGCTTCCGGAATGGACAGAAAAGCGCTTGAAAAACTAAGAGAAATTGCCGAGTCATCCATCGATTTTGAGGAGGCAGAGAATGAACGTATGGTGCGGGATGGCGATCTTTCAAACCAGTATGCCCAAGATCTCCCGAAAGCCACCGGTAACCTGTATATCATGCCATCTGGCAAATTGGTAAACGCCGACGATGTAATATACAATCCCACCGTCATCAGCGACCCTGCCTCTGATGCCTTTGTGGATTTCCCCGAGGGAGATTAGAGCTACGGTTTTATCCCCTGATGGATTCGGGATCTTTTCCAGAGTTCATTTAGAAGGTCCAATAAGGGGCGCATGTAAGGGAAGCGAATATGTTATTGGCTTACAAAGCGGCGAAAACCGTTAAGTAATACCGAGTAGGTTAGCCACTTTGGGTATATGAATGTCAGGAAATGAGATTGGCTTTGGAATAGTTGGCTGTGGCGTAATTGCTCCTTGGCACCGCGATGCCGTAAAGGAAACGGATGGTGCAAGGGTGGTGGCTTGCTGTGATGTAGATGAAGAGAAGGGCCTATCCTTTGCCAAGGAGAGCGGGGATATCTCCTTCTACAAGGATTATCACAAATTGGTAGAGGATCCAGAGGTGAATGCAGTTTGTGTATGCACCCCGTCTGGTCTCCACGGAGAGGTGACGGTTGCCGCTGCCGAGGCCGGGAAGCACGTGCTGTGTGAGAAGCCTATAGAGATAAAGACGGATAAGATAGACGAAATGATAGAAGCATGCAGTTCAAATGGTGTTAAACTGGCAAATGTTTTCCAGAGAAGGACCCATGCGGCTTCAAGAAAGACGAAGAAAGCAATCGAGGAGGGCCTTCTGGGGAAGATGGTTTTGGGAGATATCTACCTAAAGTACTATCGATCACAATCATATTATGATAGCGCAGGATGGCGGGGTACCTGGAAGCTTGATGGGGGAGGAGCCCTAATGAACCAGGGCGTACACGGCATAGACCTGGCCCTCTGGATAATGGGGGACGTGGTAACCGTGTATGGCCGGGCCGCGCACCTATTAAGGGACATAGAGGTGGAAGATACCGCCATAGCCCTTCTGGAGTATGAAAATGGTGCATGGGGCGTGCTAGAGGGGACCACCTCAGTGAATCCGGGTGAGACAACAAAGCTTTCTCTACATGGCAAAAAGGGTACCATAGTTCTCGAGGGCGAGGAGATATCGAAGTGGGCGTACACCGAGGGTGAGGATGAAAAGGCAGAGGAACATGATATACAAGTCGATTCAGAGAAGGATGGAGCTGCCTCGGATCCTAAAGCCATAGGTGCTGAGGGACATGTATTCCTGGTTCGTGACCTGGTAGATGCCATAAAGGAGGATAGAGATCCCTTCATCACCGGGGAAAGCGCCCGCAAGGCGGTTGAACTCATACTCGCTCTTTATGAGTCATCTAGCTCCGGTAAACCGGTTAACTTGAAATGATAAGAGCTTGAAAGGCGAATTGAATATTTATAAGTTAATAAGGTCCCTAGGAACCGATGAAAATCCCTAGATTCTTAGTCATTACTACGATAGCCATAGCTTGCCTGGCCGGTCTATACGTTACCTATGAGGTAACCAGCGCCAGCGAAACGGATTCCATGCCTGAGAGGCTGGGAAGTCTTGGTGAGCTGATAGACCCTCAGGAAAGCGTGTCCATGCGCGATATGGAGGCTTCGGAATTAGATAACTTTCTCGCTTCGGTGGAGGGTCACCCGGCCTTTTTTGAGGCCGTGACATTCTTTATGGAGGAGAAGAATTTTCCCGGGTGGGATCTGGAGTCCCAGCAGGGACAGATCGCGGTTGTGGACGATCAAACGGTTAGCATTTGGTCATCGGAGACCAATCCGGTGAATGGTACCTATGGAGTGTTCATATTTGCCAGGGATGAGGATGGGAACCACCAGATTTGGAGGATGGTAACCAACATAGGTCAGAAGTCCATTGAGGGAGGGGACCCTCCGGTCTGCGACCTGCCGGTTTACGTGTGGTCAAATGGAATGCCCGTGTACTTCGTATCGGTGTGGCATTGGATAGGGGGCCGATGGTTCCCTTATAATTATTGGTGGCATGATTCTCACAACCATCCTAACTGGTACTATAGTTACTATAACCACTGGTGGTGGAGGCACTACTGGTATGGCTATGAATGGGCCCCCTGGTATAACTGGTACTATGCCTGGTTCTACTGGCGATACTTCAATTACTGGTCCACTTACTTCCCGTACTAGGAGGGAAGGTGAGCTGGTAGATTGCATTACAAATGGGCATCAAGACACAGGGGACTTCTGATTCTTGCCGTCATTTTAATCTCCGTGATCCTCGGGCTGTATGCGATTTATTCTTCCATTGCTAGTCCATTTTCTGAAGGAAGGGATGGACTGGGGGAGCTCTTAGAGGCGGGAGGTGACGGGAAGGTTTCCCTGTTAAACGGCTCCGAGGCCAGCGGGGTAATGGAGCTATTGAGGGGAACGGGGGAGTGGAATATGGCACTTGAGTATCTAATGTCAAAGGGGTTTGATGTCGATTCCCTGTATGTCGAATGCTACCGGGTCCAGCATATTGATATGATAATCAACCTCAGTCGGTCAATACTTACCGAGAAGGAAAATGGCAGCATAGCTGAGTTTGTCATTGCATCCGACCAAGCGGGAATGGTATCAGCCTGGATAATCATAACCAACATTCCCCTAAAGAAGGTGAATGGAGGTAAAACGCCATCCAATCGGATACCGGTTCAAACGTTTAGCAATGGAATGCCAGTTTTCTACGTAAATTTCTACCACCTTGTCAATGGCAAGTGGCTCAGTAGCAATTATTGGTGGCATAATTCTCACGATCATCCAAACTGGTACTACAGCCAATACGAATATTGGCATACGTACTACAAGTGGCACGATATACCCTGGATTTCCTGGTACGACTGGTTCTTCTCCTGGTACTACGGGAATCGTTTCAATTATTGGTCCACGTGGTTTCCAATTCAGGAACCAACCACCGAGGTAATTGGACTGGTACTCTTCATCAGCTTGATTTTCGCCCAGAGAAGGTTATAGCGGGCATATATCCCACATATGATGAGAGTTATATCCGTCTCCGAACTAATCCACGCGAGAACCTTGAGATCAAGGCTAATCTTTCTTCAGGCAACGGCGTTCTTCACCGGGATGTCAATAATGGGATTAGAGATGCTGGCATCCAGGTTCCTGGCACCCTACTTCGGCACCTCAACCTACGTATGGGCTACCATTATTGGAATGGCAATGATCGCTCTTTCAGTTGGCTATGTGCTAGGGGGTAGATGGGCGGATAGAAATCCGAGGTCATCGGGACTATTCAAAATCCTGTTCGTGGCTGCCTGCCTGACTCTAATAATTCCCATTGGTAGGATAATTTCGAGGTTAGGTTTCCAGGGCGCCGTCGAGATGTCATGGATCGGCTTTGCCGTTGGCCTTTTCGGGTCCCTCGGGCTTTTCTTCGTTCCCATGATGCTTTTGGCATGTGCATCTCCGTACATAATTCGTCTGGCGGCAAGGACGGTAGGAACGGTTGGCACCACCTCCGGTAGGATATATTCGGTATCGACGGTCGGAAGCATAGCCGGTGTTTTCCTGACTACTTTTTTGGGAATGCCTTATCTGGGTGTTGTGGAGACCCTTTTGGCCTATGGAATACTCATGCTGACCATCAGTACCATTGGTCTTAAATCACCCCTGATGGGGGTCATGGGAGGGTTATTGATCCTGGGCGTTGTGTTGGCCCCAACCCAGGTAGGAGGGGAGGTTTTGTTCGAGGGTGAATCGGTTTACAACTACGTAAGGGTGGTGGAATCCTCAAACGATAGGTTGCTGCTGAAGCTCAATGAAGGCATAGGGTCCCAATCAGTCTACTCCGAGGACGACCTCTATACGCGTGGGATATGGGACTATTTTCTGGCCCCTCTACTGTTCAAGCCCAATGCCAAGGATGTCCTGGTGATTGGTTTTGCAGGCGGAACTGCTGGAAGGCAGTACCTCGAATTGTCAAACGCCAGCATCGTGGGGGTTGAGATTGATCCCCTTGTTGTGGAAGTCTCCAAACGATACTTCGGGGTTAAAGAAAGCGACCGTTTGGATGTGGAGGTTGCAGACGGAAGGACCTATCTGCTGATGCATCAAAAGAAGTTTGATATCATAATTATGGATGCCTTTAACCCGCCAACCATTCCCTTTCACCTAGCAACCAAGGAGTTCTTTGAGCTTGTTGAGGAAAGGCTCAAAAAGCGTGGTGTAGTCGCGGTGAATGTCCCCAGATACGGGCGACCAGCCCACGTAGTGGACCCCGTCTGCGCCACACTGGAATCTGTTTTCGATGAGGTATTTCTAGTTGATAGAAGGCCCAATATTCCTCAACTAGCATTGGCATTTGAAGATGATGTCCGGTTGGAGGAATTCGTATCCAAGGTGGAGATAAATGCTATTAACGCACCAAAGAGGATCGTGAATGGAATATCTAGCGGAGTTGGGGTTTTTGATGGTGATCGGTCCACGATCCTAACCGATAATCGATCTCCAATAGAGATCCTGGTACACAAGATAATTTTCGATTACGCGACCGGCGAGGAATCACTCGATTTAGGTTAGAATTTAAGCTACATCTCCTCCGGATCAAGGCCCAGGCTCATTATGCTGCAGGCCAGTATGGGATTCAGGTCCAGCTCCCTGGCCTTTGTCATTAATTCCGGCGAATCGGCCCCCGGGTTTACAAAGAGGAGTTCCACTCCCTTGGCAGCTATATCCTCCATTAGCCCAATGCCTATTTCGGGATTTACATACAGCGAGGCGGCGTCGACTTGACCGGGGACATCACGTATTGAAGGATATGCTTTCAGTCCCTCGACACTATCATCACGAATGCTGATTGGGTATACCTGGTAGCCCTTTTTCCTGTAGGCCCTTACCGCTTTGTTACTATATCTAGTCCGGTCATTAACAGCTCCAATTATGGCTATGGATTCGATGTCCTCTAACATGGATGATGAGGTGGCTCCCGGTTAGATTAATGCATCGTTAGGTCGGGTTGTAGCCAAGGGGTTGCGAAAGGGTAGCTGGCGAATTTTAAAATGGAAAATTAATTTAATTTCCCCACCTTGAATAGGGTGTTAATGGTCAGAGTTACTAGAGCTTCGGGCAAAAGACAGAGATTCAATCCGCGTAAGATTTACCGCACGTGTCTTAGGGCGGGCGTTAGCCGCAAAACCGCAAAAGAGGTAACCGAGGAGATAGAGGAGAGCATATACGATGGAATAGAGACCAAGGAAATCCTCAAGATGGTTATACAGGGGTTAAGAAAACGGGGTAAAAACGATGCCGCAAGTAGGTATGATCTTAAGCAGGCCATAATGCGCATGGGGCCTGAGGGTTTTCCATTTGAGACATTTCTAGCCCAGGTCCTGGAGAGATATGGATACCGGACCAAGCTTAGACAGTACGTGCAGGGCTTCTGTGTGCGACAGGAGATCGATATTATAATCGTAAAGGACGGGAAGAGGGAAATGGTTGAAGTGAAGTATCATAACTCTCCAGGTATCTACACAGGGCTAAAGGAAGCCATGTACACCCATGCACGTTTTCTGGACCTCCAGGAGGGTTACGAGGCTGGGAAATGTGAGGAATTCCAGAATGCATGGCTGGCCACCAATACCCGTAGTTCGGATGAGGCCCGGAAATATACTTCATGCAATGGGCTCAAGTTGCTGGGCTGGAGGCAACCCGAGGAGGGGGGAATCGAGCGTATGGTGGAGGAAAAGGGTCTCTATCCGGTTACCCTCTTGCCCTCCTTGAACAAGAACACATTCAGGGCTTTGAGCAAGGCCAATATCATGTTGATGGATAACCTGGCTTCCCATGACTCATCCGAACTGAGCCAGCTAACCGGTATGAAAATTGAGGATACACGTTCGCTACTGAAACGCGCCCATTCCATTATCGATGACCCACTGGGTCGATATGATTAGTAAGGTCACCTTAGATTCCGGTGCAGAAAGCTGAGACCAGGTCCGCGCAGGCCTGCAGGTCGGATAGATCGAGCAACGAGAGCCCGTTATGTATATATCTGCACGGGCAGGAAAGGACTCCGGAGGGCACCCCACTTCTGGTAAGTGCTATTCTACCAGCATCGGTTCCACCATACAGCGGTTTCTTTATCTGGTACGGGATCCCCTCCTCCTGGGCTCTGGATTTCAGCGTCTCAACGATCTTTGGGTGGGCAATTAGGGATTTATCGGCAACGGTTATGGCCGGTCCTTTTCCCAAACGGGTGGGACATTTCTCATTTTCTATCCCTGGAATGTCGCCGGCCGCCGTATTTTCGATGGCCAGAGCCATATCAGGTTCCGCCGAGTAAGCGGCTGTGGTTGCTCCTCTGCCACCTACCTCTTCGCAAACGGTAAAATTGAAGATGAAGGTAGCGGTGTGGTAGGTCTCTATCAGCCCTTTTAGAATATGAATAAGAATGGCACAGCCCACCCTGTCATCGAAAGCCTTGCCCATAACCCTGTCGAATCCGATTCTACTGAATGAATGGTGAATTGTGAAGGGGGTTCCGACCTCAATGCCGACCGACCCCACTTCCTCGGCAGAGGAAGCACCAATATCTACAAACATCTTGTCGCTTTGGATTACCTTGTCCCTCTCGTCCTTTTTCTGGAGATGCGGAGGCTTAGTACCCACTACTCCTCGAATAGAAGAGTCCACTAACTGGAATTTCACAGGGTGACCAAGCAATGTTCGGTCGTCCCAAGATCCGAGCTTTTCGAATCTGATAAAACCGTGGTCATCGATATGGGTGGTGATGAATCCTACCTCGTCCATATGGGCATCGAGTAATACCCTCGGTCCATCTTCCATGCCTTCCTTGATGACCACGAGGTTTCCCAGTCGGTCAATCTCGGATTTCACGGGCAGATCCTCGATTTTGGACAATATGATATTTCTCACATGCGATTCAAATCCGGAAACGCCAATGACATTGGATAGGTCTTCGAGGTCGTCGATCAAGCGGGACATGAGAACAACCAGGAGCCGGTGATCCACCACCTATTTCAATCTCCCCTCTCAAACGATGCTCGCGCCGAGGAATGTGTGGTTAATGAAGATTGGAGTTCATGTTTCCATATCAGGTGGAATAGCCAAAAGCATTGACAGGGCCTTGGAGCGCAAATGTGACACCATTCAGATATTTGCCAGAACGCCAAGGGCCTGGAAGGGAAAGGATTGGGACCTGGATGACGTTGAATTATTCATGAAAAAGAGAAGGGAAGCCAGTATCAAACCAGTTGTTATCCACACCTGCTATCTCATCAATCTTGCAACCCCGAGGGAGGATCTGAGAAGAAAGTCAATGGAGTGTCTGATTGACGACCTTCGTAGGGCCGATATGGCTGATATTGAATATGTGGTTACCCACCCCGGTTCCAGTTCGGGCATGGAGGGCCGGACAAAAAGGGTAAGGAAATGTTGTGTGGAAGCACTTCAAAAATCGGATACCGATGCCCAATTGCTAATTGAAAATGTATCAGGAAGTGGAAATAAGGTGGGCAGTTCCCTTGATGAGCTGGCGGAAATCGTTGATGGAACGGATTTGGGAATACTTATTGATACCTGCCATGCATTTACGGCAGGAATCCCAATTCATGAGCAACCTGGTGCAGTTCTGGACGAGATGGAGGAAAAGGTGGGGCTGGAAAGGTTAATGGCCCTCCACCTGAATGATTCAAAGGGAAAATTTGGATCCAACATAGATCACCATGAACATATAGGAGAGGGGGAAATCGGAGAGGAAGGTTTTAGGCGAATATTATCTGATAAAAGGATTCGGTCAATTCCCGGTATCCTCGAGACCCCGCAGAGGACCAAGGATGACCCTTCCAATGACCTGATCAATTTGGCAAGGGTAAGGCGTATTCTTGAAGAGGTAAATCCCGAATGAAAGGGGCAGCATTCACTCTCCTGCTGACTTCAGATATAGATTGACGTTTTCCAATTTGCGCACCAGACGTCTGTAATCCTGCAATGCCCGTCTTACCCGCCTTGCGTACTCCCGAGTATTTAGCTCGAGTCCACATTCAGGGCAAAAGCATCTCTCGCCCCTCCCTTCAATTCTCAAGCGGGAGGAGCAAACGTCACAGAGACCATAAATGGATAACGGAAAACTGAGGACAAAAGGCCAAGTAGATGGGTCCTTCGTTTCCTTTGGAAAACATGTATTGAACCATGTTTTGGGAAGACGCGCTACCTGGATGGCAAAGGAAAAGGTGATATCCCAATCCAAGGCCCTTTGGTTATGGGGTATAAGGGAGGCTACCAACCCAGATACACCTATAACCAGTATGGCAGTCGGTACCAAGGTTGGTAGTCCGATACCTGGTCCAGTAAGTAGCACTGTGAATCCAGCTAAAACTATGAAAGATATGCCGAGCATCGAGCGATTTACTCTTCTCCCCAATAATACACTTCCCGAGGCTTTAGTACTATTTTGACTCCTATCTCTTAATGATTATCTAAAGCGATCCTGATCGGGATTACATGGATTCGATTGATTATGCCTAGTTCGAGAATTCCCGAAGGATTTCGTTGAAGGAAACCAGTACGGTCCTTAGATCGGTTCTATCAACGCCGTAGGTGCTGAGTTTGAAAAACTTGGTGAGTCCGGGCTTGATTCCATGTATTCCGCGCTTCTTGAGTTCTTTATAAAGAAAATACCTACCGCCTTTGGCCGTTTTGGAAATCTCGTATAAAGGCGGAGTGCTAAAGAACATTAGGTCATGTCGGTGAGGTTTCTGGCCCATCTGTACTAGGCCCATTTTTCCCATCTCGGTGGAGAACCACCTAGCTTTCTCGACCTCTTCTCCCCAGTTCTCAACCCTTTTTTTTACATGGGGAAAAGAAGCCATCATGGTCATCACGGTTGATCCCCGTGCCGTACAGCCAAGGAGTTCGACCTCCTTTTGTTCGAAGTTCTTCGATTTCCTGAAAACGATGTCCGCATATTCATCAGTAGTTCCCAAAAGGCCGATGGGGCCGGAGGAGGCCATTGATTTATGGCCGCTAGCAGCAAGAAAGCTGCAGCCCATATCGGATCCATTTACGGGCCTTCTGCCCACGGAATAGGCAGCATTTAGCAGCATCGGCACATCATTTTCCGAACAAATTTTGGAAACCTTCTTTGCGTCTATATAATTACCATATTTTCCATCAGGCCATGTGAGAACAACCAATGACGGGTCATTTTCCTCGATGGCTGGCCGGAATCTGGAAGGATCAATCGAGTATCCGGGTGGACCGGAGTGTTCAACGGGGGCTACCTGCAGGCCACAGCGCTCAGCAGCGAGGTGAGTGGTGTAATGTGCGTTTGAATCCGCTACAATGGTATCACCTCTGTTACAAATGCTGTGCATGACTATGAAGATCGATTCGCGTGCCCCATTGGTGACCCTTACTTGATCCATTCCCGTGAATTCAGGCAGCTTGTGGTGAATGAATTCCTTGAGAGCGGGAGTGGATATCTTGTCGAGCCTTCCCCTACAGTAATCACAGATGGAATAACCATCCGCCCACTCCATCAGGGTCTTCCGAGCCACAGCTGGAAGCTTGCCCCCGGTTTGAAGCGGGTTGATGTTGATCATATCTAGGGTTCGCCGATGTATTGGCTCTGATGCGGGTTCGGTCATATTCCCTTCACCTTGGTGTCGGGCTGGTTAGTTGTCATTCCATTACTTGCCTGGCATATTCCGGGAGACTATGTCAATGAAATTCTTCCACTTTTCTCCGAAAATCTGGGAGGCCTCCGGGTTGGATTCCACGATCAATTCCACGGTTTTCCTATCCAGTTCCACCGGGTCAGATGAGGCGATAAAACCTAGGTCAGGTGAGATAATTGGCCCCGGGTTGGTGGTGCAATCACAGAACTTGGTGATCCTATTCAGCTCATTGATAAAGAAGGGTTCCCGGAAACTGGAGGTTACCGTGGAACAGGTCTCAGCATATCGGCGGTAGCATTTCTCCATCGCTTCCTCAGGTCGCCAGAGGGCCCCGGTGGAACAGGTGTTAAGACATCTCTCGCAGGCTGGACAGTCTTTAAGATTAAGTTCTATCCTGTCATTTAGAACCAGGAATCCGAAGGGACAGGCCTCCACACAATCTCCACATTGCTTGCATTTCTCCTCGTCGTACCTGGGCCAACCGGCACTGTGGATGTATCTCTTGCCCCTTTTTCCGACGCAACCCATGGACACATTCTTGATCGCTCCCGCAAATCCAGTGCTTATGTGACCGGTTGCGTGGGAAATCACGACAAGTCGATCCGCATTCAACAATTCCTTTGCTACATGGATATTGCCGACCTTCGTCTCACCGTCAACATCTGCAATTTTGATCGGGCAGCCAATGCTTTTCTCAGTATATCCATTCATGGCTGCCGTTTCCAGATAGTCCTCCGCCTTGTACCTTTTCCGTTGATAGAGTGTGGTGGTATCGGTGAGAAATGGGAGACAATCCATATCCTTAAGCCTTTTAACCAGGGTTCTAACGGTTCCCGGACGGAGAAAGGTCTTGTTCCCGCGCTCTCCCATGTGAAGCTTGATGGCGACGCTGTCCTGAGAATCATAGTCGGGAAGAGGAACGTCCGCAACCGAGGAATAGATCTTCATATTATCCAATACCTCTTGGTAACTAATCCTTGGCGGGGGGAATTTCTATTAACTCTTATGAGGAGAGACCCTAATCGAAACTGTATACATGATGTTCGGTTTCCTTCTTGTCCCGATTCGATCCACGTACCTTATAGATAATCGCTGCCAGGAAAATCAAGCCCACAACGGGTATTAGTACCCAGATGGGAATGCGTCGCTTGACCTCAAAAACAACCTTCTTCTTGATCTCATTTCCCAACTCATCCTCGGCACGAACTTCCAAAGTGTGCACCCCAGGTCCAATGCTCGATCCCTTTTCGTAAGGTTCTCCGTCGAGATAGGCATTAAAGATGACTGCTCCCTCATCATGGACGGATAGATTTGGGGTTAGGGAGCCTACATAGGTTCCACCATCCTCCACGTCAAGCTCGATTGTTGGAGCTTTGGTATCAATGTAGAATCTAAGCTTTTTCTGCCGGCTATTGTTTGCCTTGTCCCTGGCCCTGATCGAGATCGTGTGATTACCGTCCTTCACCTTCTGACCCATTTCATATGGATTACCATCCAAAATAAATTCCGATAGGGGGCTTGGATCCAGATTATCGGTTATATTTACCCTGGGAATGATCCATTTACCAAAGGACTGGCCGGGGTCAATGTTTACCTCGATATCTGGCCTGGTTTCATCTACGTGGAAATAGAAATTGAGCTGAACCCTGTTTGCTGCCCAATCCCAAGCTTGTATATTCAGGGCATGTTTCCCCTCTTCAACGGTTATTGGAGGTTCATAGGTCCGGCTATCGAGCGTGATGTTATATCCGGGGCTAGGATCCATATCGTCAAAGAAATCGATCGTAATGATTGATGGCTCCTTGTACCAGGTCCGGTTTTCCACCGAACAGGTAACAACAGGGGCGGAATTATCGACGACTAGGTGTAAATCAAGGGTGGCGGAGTTGCCAGCGTTGTCGGTGGCCACCCCGTGGAAGTCATATATCCCGGGGCCTAGCACCCGCCCATAATAGGGGTCACCGTCTAGGAGGACCCTCATGTCAGGATTGGGGTCCATAAGATCTCTGGTCCTAAAATCTATCCTAACCGGTCTCCGTTGGAATTCCTGGCTGAGGTTATGGGAAATCAATGGAGGCTCAGTGTCAACCGAAAAGTAAATGTGAATTTGCCTTGTGTTGCCTGCGAAGTCGGTGACCTTGATAAAGAATTCATGGTCACCACTACCAACAGCTTCCTGGCCGTATGGTACCCCATCAAGCAGGGATTCGACATCGGGGCTGGGGTCCACCAGATCGTTTACGTGATAGGAGATTACAAAGCTATGGTTATAGGATGAACCATTTCTCAGGTTATCGACCTCGATCAGCGGTGGGCTAGAATCTAGTATCATCTGATGGATGGTTGTCTGGTTATTCCCGGCCCTATCCACCGCCCGGATTGAGAGCATATGCCTACCCTGGGGTAGGTCAAAATCTTGTCTGTAAACTATTCTTTCCTGAGGGCCATTTTGGGTTCTATTCACCATGCTACCTGGTTTCCAGTCATGCTCGTTTATTCTAATTGAGCTACTGTGTATGCCGCTGAGGTTTTCATCCACCCTCCAATAAACATCTTCAAGGGAGGGGAGAATAGGATTTTTGAGATCAGGAGCCAGAAGCTCTGGCAATGGAGGGGTTGAATCGACGAGGAAGCCAATCTTCTCCCTCGATCTCCAACCCACCTCATCCACTGCAAGGATTCGCAGGCTATGACGGCCCTCACCTATTTCTTGGCCCGTGAATATTGCTCCATCCAGATATATATCGAGCTCTGGTTGGTCATCAACGTTATCCGTCACCGATATATTGAGACCAACTGGAGATGAATAGAGGGTGCCATTGGTTGGTTCGCGGATAAGCAAATCCGGCGGGTTATTGTCGACGCA
Organism: Hadarchaeota archaeon (SeqCode); assembly: GCA_964621445.1. Lineage (GTDB taxonomy): Archaea > CAYQAE01 > CAYQAE01 > CAYVLA01 > CAYVLA01 > CAZUNO01. Next base: position 26,823 of record CAZUNO010000026.1, read on the forward strand.
TACTTGAAAGACACTGGAGTCGAATAGATTTCCGTCGGTAAGGTTTATCTCAAGAATATGGGGCCCATCCTGGACGCCTCCGCTGGGAAAGGTGAAGTTGAAGGGTCCAGCGCCGATATCATGGGTTTCCTGTATATCTCCTATTGAGATCTCTAGTTTCAGAGGGTCTCCATTTGGATCCTCGGCGAGTCCCGAGATGGATGAATTTGTGGTTATCAAGGTACCATTCATATTCTCAACCTCTAGCAGTGGGAGATAGAGGCTAAGGAGGGAGGAGGATATTCTGGCAGCACTCCCGGAATATCGAAAGCCGAAGGCCGCCTCTCCCAGGGAATACGTTTCATTGTTTTTGGCCAGGTCCCCCGAGAATTCGAAACGGCTGACTGAGAGCACCGGTTCGATCCCGATGTTCCTGGAGTCCATTATCGCAAGTCTCCCCTGTTTCCTGGATCTGTTTATCATTTCCCCGAGCATACGTTTAGCCTGGCCTTCGTCCTGGGATAGTACCAGGATGTTGATGAAATCGATAGCCAATCCGGACCTGACTTCTGATTCCAGTGCTTCAAAGGCGGCCATGGACCAGTTATTTGAGGTCATGGCCCACTGTGCCGCATTCAAGGATTCGTAGGGATCTATGAAGGAGTATTGAGGAAAGAAGGCAACGATGAAATCTATAGCAGAGCCGTGCGGTAGGCCAAATATCTCCTCGTAAAGTAGATCTGCATAGGTGGCAAGAATTGAGGCATCTGCATAGATATTCTCTGCCATGGTTTTCAGATCATCATCTTCCGTAGGATGTCCGTTCCCATAGAAACGTATGATGTCACTCCATAATATTGCAGTGTAGATCCTTTCCCGGGCGAAGCTTACGTAATAAATGGAGGATTCATGGTCACCATCGCTGAAGCTACTTCTCGAATTTCCAAGGAGTTCCGTTGCCTCATGGATTCTAGATTGTGTGGCTGCTAAGCATTCTAGGCCGGTGATGCTCTGAACTTCAAATCCGGTTATATTTTCACGGATCATTGCTATCATTTCCTCGACTCCCTCCCAGAGGGAATTGGTATAGGATGAACGGTTTTCAGGGGGCAGGGAGAGGAAGGTTACGTAGTTACTCACAAATCTGGTTGAGATCTTGCTTTGGAAGGCCTTGCTTGAGGCCACGTAATACTTGGTCTGGTTGAAGCTAACCTCTGCGGCCTGGAGTCTTCCGGCTGCATTATCCAGCTCATTCCCAAGATAATTCCTCAGGGATGTATTCAGCCCCGAGGACTGCAGGGAGTAGTTAGCATCCTGAAGTGTTATCTTCGCTTGAGTTATTTCCTTGCTGGATTGAGAGCGCATTAATTCCTGATAGGATTCCACCGCAACCGGCAGCGAGGGGTATTTACGGGCCTTGAACTCCATACCGGTGTACCAGGAGACGGCTTCCCTTACCTGGTGGACCTCAATCACGGTTAGGTTCCACCTCTCCGCGGCCATCTTGGTAACGTTGACATCCTCGTATGTGGTGGAATTATAGCTTATGGCTTGACCCTCTGGTATGAGGAAGTGGTCCATACCGCAGGCAGCGGCTGCAGAGGCCTTTTCGGGGATACCGCCGACAACTCCGACAACCCCGTCGGGTCCTATCATTCCCGTCATCATAACGTCATTTCGCATGGGTAAGTCCTCTAGGAGGGAAACCATGCCCACAGTTATGGAGGCTCCAGCGCTGGGCCCTCCAATTATGGTTGAATTTGCGTAGAGGGTTATCAGGAAGTCGGTTCGATCTATGTGTTTACCTGTAATATCTCCGGCAACCATTGCAGCGACTCTGGCCGAACCCTGCATGTCCATCTGGGTTAAAGCCCTGGTGTTAACGAATACCTCACCTTCCCCAGGTGTCATCATCCTTATATTCAAACGCACTGGTACGCCAAACATTAGGCCTGTTTCCGGGTCCTGGGAAACCGCTGGAACCATCATGTCAACCTGGGACACGTTCTGGGCCGGAACCAGAGGAATTAACAGTAGTATGAGGGGTAGAAGCTTGAAAATTCGCAACAAAGTTCTTCCGTTTCCAGCTTTTAATTAAGGTTACGGATTAGACCTCTCTATAGGTGAGTTCTACCGAGCATATTTCAATAGCAATCTTTCCAAGATTTCGGTGATCCGATGAACTTAGGGTTACAATTCGTAATCAGAACGTTTCAACATTGTGGTAAGGGATTTAGTCTCGATTTATATTTGAGAGGCCCGGGCATTTTTGATCGTCTAGGGAAGACCGTAGAATGTGATGAAATAATTAGGCCCGTATGGTCATCTGGAAGACCAAAAGGGGAAATATTGAAAATGGAAAGCCTTGTATAAACAGGTGATATCCTTGTCCGTTTCCGTGAGGAGCATAACCCCTGGTGAACATGTACTGGATTTCGTTCGAGAAAACGATTCGGAAAGTGATTTACTTCCCCCGCTGGATGAGAGGGTCAAACGAGGATCCGTGTGGTACGGGGCCAACCTTGATGGGGAGCTGGTCGGAGTTGCCCAGTTGCATATCAACGATGATGTTGAGGTGGGGCCGTTGTGTATACATAAGGACTATAGGCGGCGTGGTATTGGTAGTTCCCTCCTTGATGAAATTACCCGGGCAACCCAAAAGGCCGGTAGAAGCGAGATCGTGATGAGGGATGTTGATAGGAGATGTGGAAACTGCACGGCTTTTCTGGAAACCAAGGGTTTCCACATGAAGGACGATGGGGTAAAGATGGAGTGGAAGGGGTGTGAAATTCCCGATGTTGATATCCCCGATGACTACCAAATCAGGACCTACAGGGAAGGCGACGAAGAGGAATGGGCTGATTGCATAAATCGAGCATTTTCAACGGTGAGGGAACCCAAGCACTATACGGCCAGGAGAATCAGGAATGAATGGGTAAACACTCCCAACTTCATGCCCGGAGGGACCTTCTTTGCCATCCATAAAGGCAAAATGGTTGGCACGTTTATGGCTTGGAGACAGGTCGATGAGGGACCCAAGAGGGGGCGCTTGCACTGGCTTGGTGTTGTACCCGAGCACAGGAGAAGGGGCCTGGCCAAGGCCCTGACGGTAAAGGTCCTTAACTACCTGCTTTCCCAGGACCTGACCTCAATTTTTCTGGTGACGGGGTATTCACTCGAAGTTGCAATGGAAATGTATAGGGGATTTGGATTCGTGGAAGCCCCAAGGCTGTTTGACTACGTCAAGAAGCTGGGCTGAATCTATCTCTGTTTACTTAGCTCCTGGTAATAATCATTGTAATGCACGATATCAACGGATCTTTCACGGGCATACTCGAGCAGGCCACGCATAATCGACATGTCAGGATCCTCCTTGATGGATGACCAGTCATGGGTACCATAGCACCAAACAAGTCCCTTATCCTCGACGAAATCCAATGTATCCCTTAGAAACTCTAGATATCCCTCCGTTACCTGCCATCCATGGGCCTGACGCCAGTACACATCCTGCCATCCCTGTATTGGCAGTTCGAGCATGTCGGGAAAGCCCTGATCTACATACCAGAAAGGCTGAATTTCGAAGGACACCGGCTGGAAATCCTTTTCATTTCGTGCCCAGGTTCTCAGGAAACGGATGCCATTCCGATGCAGAATTTCTAGGAGGTCCGGCCTATCCGAGAGTCCGCGATAATATCCCCAGGGACCAGTTAGGCCTTTGCAGTTGATACCAAGCTTGTTGGACAGAAGATCATTGGTGCGCCGAATTTCTTGTTCAATTTCCTTCAATGAGCCACTCCTTATTACCTGGGTCTTATCATCCCTCTCTATGCAGACTGTCTTTAGGAGGGTATGCGAGTAGGTATGTTGTTGTAGATCGAAGATTTCGCTATTGTTCAGGATTCTAGATAGTTTCTTCCAGTTATTCTCGACCACTTTTCCAACCAGAAACAGGGTGCAGGGAGCCTCGAAATCCCCATGAACGTCCTTCGCCTTGCGCAAAAACCGGTCCACCAGCTTCGGATTCTGAGAGCTCTCAACGTCATAGCCTACCAGTAGCTTAGCCTGTGAATCCATGGTAGGGATGCCGGTTTCCATGCCTGATAGATGTTGCATCAATGTATTTCCAGTCTATCGGGTATTGAGGATCTTAGCCTACCTTTTATTTCCGAAAAATTCTCGTCCTCGATGGTAAACTCCTTGGAAATGCGCTGTGATGTATTGCTATCAAAGAATTCGAATGCGAGTTTTCCCATGCTAATCCTACCCGGCTTGGCCAGAAAACACCGAATTATTGAGGTGTAGGGAATTAATCTTGCATGACGTCTCAGCTTAACCCGGGCCTCTCTTTCCCCATCACAACTATTCATCAATTGACGGGGATCAACGCATTCTTGGATATCTTCATTTGTTCCCTTCTTGATAGCAGACGAGCCAAAAAGCATGGTGAGCATGCCCGGTAAACGCTTAAGTCTATCGCCCTTTCCTCGTGGCAGCCAGATGCCCTGCCGGGTCAGCACAATATGTATTGACTCCCCCTTGATCCGGGCAAATATGTGGTTATCCCCTTGGCTCATACTGACCGGATCCCCATTCCGTCTTAACTCTTTTTTCCTTTAAAGACTATTTTTCGGAAGCTGTGACGGACATCCCGTCTATTGGTATCTACCGTATTTCCTTGTGGTTTTGATAAGGGTCAAATAGTTCTCAACCGGAACGCTATCCGGTACCGAGTGGGAAGACCCGCAGACGTATCCTCCTCCCTGCCCGGCTGTGGATATCTTGCGGTGGACCTCCTCTTCTACATCATCCGTGCTCCCAAAGGGCAGAGTATTGGAGTTATCTATATTTCCAATAAAGGCGATTTGATCTCCATACTTTTCCTTGAGATCGGTAACGTCCATACCCGCCACGGCATCGATGGGCTGGAGAACGTTGATACCGGCTTTAATAAAATGAGGTATTAAGGGCCTAACATCTCCATCGGTGTGAAGGACGACGATGCCCCCTTTATTTCTCACAGCTCTGTATATCTTACGATGGTGAGGATAGAAAGTTCTCCTATAAGTTTTTTCGGTCATGAATGGTCCGTGATTGTCTGCTATGTCCCCAAAAAACCAGAAGCCGTCGGCACCAAGATCCATAGCATATTCGACAATTTCCACGAAGTATTCGGTTAGAGCATCGAGGAGCTTACCAAGGGCTTTCGGTTCCTTGTACATCCAGGAAAGGAGGTTCTCAAAACCTATGACCCGCCACGCGGATTCGTAATGCTCTAATCCTGTAGGGGTTACGAAATGTTCCTCCTTGGAGTCCTTGATTTTACGTTCCATATCCCCCCAGCGCTTGGGATCGTCTGGTTCATCCCAGGTAGCCAGATATTCATCCAGCTGTTCAGGGTCCTTAACTGGATGGTCCAGGAACTGGGGTACGGTTGCTCCGGTCTTAAGTTCCTTCACCGTGTATCCCCAGCTATTTATGACGATCTTCTCCCTCTCGGTCTCCTTCACGACCTTGGGTTCATTGGAGCGGGGACACCAACCGGGAGTTCGCGGCATGTGAAGGCTATTCATCCCCAACTTTGAATATACGTTATCATTCGACTTCAATCCCATATGAAGTCTCATCTTTTCGCTGAATCCGGACCAAAAGGAGTCCTGGATCGGTATTCGATCAGGTTCCTGAAGGTGGAAAATCCTGTCAAATCGCTCTCTTGGGGTCATGAGTTTCTCTCTCTTAAGGCTGATTGATATGTATCTCCCAGGGTGAGATTATAGGAAGGATTAGATTCCCACCGCCATTCCATCGCATCTGGGATCGGATCCTCCTATAAGGGAACCGTTTTCCGGATGCGTCATGATGAGCTGGACGGAGCCACTACCAGACCATGGACCAATAGCATTCACCCGATGACCGTAACTTCTTAACTTCTCGACGGTTTCGGGGGGGTAGCGATTCTCCATCTCAAGGTCCAGCCCATCTCCACTTGCCCATCTTGGGAACTCTACGGCTCGCTGAACATTCATTCGCCAGTCAATCAAACGGGTGATTACCTGCAGATTTGTCTGGACCTGCTTATCGCCACCGGGGGTACCACCCACAAATAGAGGTTCATTGCCATTGAAAATCATATAGGTGTTGAGGGTGTGGATCGGCCTCTTTCCAGGCACTAAAACATTGGGACTGGATCGATCAAGTGAGAAACCGTTCATGCGGTTGTTAAGGATTATTCCGGTTCCAGGGACCAAAACCCTGCTGCCAAAGTGATGAAAAAGGCTTTGGATAAAACTGACCGCGTTTCCCTCACCATCAGCGACGGTAAAATAGGTGGTGTTTCCTCCTTTGAGCGACGGCAGCTGGTATCCTGCACTAGCTTTCCGGGGATCGATCAGCTTTCTTCTCGTCTTTGCGTTAGTCTTGGAGATCAAATCCTCAATTGGTAAATCCACAAATTCCGGATCTCCTGAATGTCCATACCTGTCCTGAAAGGCGATTTTCTTCGCCTCGACCATGAGGTGCACAGCCTCAGTTCCATCGGGAGGTAACGACGAAAGATCGTATCCCTCCACGATATTGAGTTCCTCTAATAATATGTGACCCTGGGAAACGGGTGGCTGCTCGTATACCGTATATCCCCTATAGGAGGTCTTAATGGGTGCCAGAAACTCCGGTTCAAATGATGAAAAGTCCTCTTCCTGAATGGAGGAGCCCTCCCCTCTAAGATAATCAACTATCTTGCTTGCCAGCTTGCCACTGTAGAAATCCCTGGGTCCAACTTCGCTAATTCTAAGAATGGTCCTGGCCAAATCGGGTTGTGTTAGTATGTCTCCAATCTGGGGTTTCCCCTTACCACGGGCAAATACCTCCCTCCATCCTTTGTCCTCAACACGATTACTCCAAGAGGATTTCAACGCGTCCACCAGGCGGGGGTTCATCGGAAATCCGTTTTTGGCATAATTAATGGCGGGAGCTAGAATTTCCCCCCAGCTCATGGTTGAATAATTCTGGTGAAGGGCATCCCAAGCTCCGACCTGCCCGGGCACGGTAACCGAGTTAACCCCGGTTGTGGGGATCCCTTGCCTGAAATCCTCATACCTGATGGAAGCGGGGGATGGTCCACTTGAATTGAGGGTCTCAAGACAACCATCCGAATATACCAGGGCAAAGGCATCTCCTCCCAGATGGCTATTATATGGTTCAACGACATTTAGCACGGCCGAGGTTGCAAGAGCCGCGTCGATGAAGTTGCCCCCTCTCCTGAGTATGGCGGCCCCGGTGCCGGAGGCTAACGGATGTGCCGAGCAGACCAATCCCTGATTGGAGAGAACCAGGCCACGATGGGCTTGATATGGATCGGAAAGTCCACCCATAGATTTCTTGGATATCATCCCAATCGGGCCACATATACTTACTCAAATATGTGTCTAATGGATGGCCTATCTTCCCCAAATATCATTTTTTTGAAGACTCCAGGGATTCAATT
>CAZUNO010000027.1:0-33767 GCA_964621445.1 Hadarchaeota archaeon (SeqCode)
AAAAACCATACAACCCCTCCACCCCCCACCAGTTATGCAACAAAGCAGAAAAAAACATAAAAATATTACGTGATTATATCATTTAGTAGATACATGTATCTATAAATAACGGGATATCGGTAAAACAAGGGCCCCAGATAATTTGGACCATATTAGAGATTATGGCATTCACATATCACTCAGCGAGACTGGTAGACAATAGACAGGCCCCTGGGATTGACCTTCTCGGACCATTTGCACTACCCCAGCATGATCTCGTGTCTTGATCAACTCCCTTTTCTCTATCCTTCTTCTCCCATAGATCACCAAGAGATCGAACCCGGGGGATCGCCACCTCTTCTCAAGCGCGCGCAGCTCCGGTGCCCGATCGATAAACTTCATTATCACGATAATAATTATTATGATAATGACTATTATAGATTTCGCTCGGCTGAGGTAATTTCACTGAGCGATCCAAGAGGTGGATTCATATCATATGCCTGCACATAACCTGGCCATCTTTAACGATACGCCAATCCTACTCACAGTTCCCAATTCGTGGGGACAACGTCTATACCGAGGATCAGAGGTTCTTCATGGCCCACATGATAGCAGGGTGTTCTGGCAGTTTTTTGTGGAAGATCCCCGTGTCATCGATTGAGCCGGGCTCAAATGATTTCTGATCGTAGAATTGTCGGATTAGGGACCTCTCCTCTAGAGTCAACTCATTAATAATTTCCTCTGCAAAATCTGACGCTCTGTCGATGACTTGTCGAAAATCTACATTGGCCCCGTCTCGAAGAAGATTCCGGAGATGGGAATCAATCGAAACGGAACCAAGCTTGGAGTCAACTTCAATTCTATCAACAGGTGGTCTTCCACGTGTGAGAGTGTCAATTACCAGGCATTTTCTAAATACATCCCTATCGAATGCTTCCCTAGAAATTCTGTAAACATCGTAGACATCTCCCGGGCTCGTCCTATAAAGACACGCTCCAAGTTTGTTGGCGAAGAGTTCCTCCGTCCTTGGGGTGTTAACCTGGAATCTTTCACCTTTTGCCAAGTGCACAAATTGTCCATCTTGATCCTGCTTGAGGATCGGAATTCTTCGTATGTAGCCAACCTCTACCAGAAAACTGTCACTTCGATCCATAGAGTTCTGGTACGAGACATCGATTCGGGAAAGTGGATAACTGGGATCAATCCTCACATCTTCTTTCCTATATTCCCGGAGGTAGAGAAGTTCCTTAATTTTTTCGTCTATCTCGCTTCTTACCGCCCCCAATCCCCCTCATCGATATGCCGATAATTGAAGTCAAGATCCACTGAAAGTCTAGGAACTTCCTCAAAGTGAATGAAGTTCAAGGCCGTGCCGCCATACAGGGAAAGTCTGTCCCTCAGGAATTTCACATAGGAGATGTCCTCCAAGAAGTCTGAAATCCTCAGCACTTTCTCCACTTCTCGAACATCAAATCCTAGCTCTATTGCCAGTCCCCTGAGATCGTATTCCATCACACCCCCCTCAATTTGTCCTCAAAATTCTCGGGCACATATAGCCTCCATTCTTTGTTATAGGTGAAGGAATCACCCTCGGTCATGTATCGGCGGCCTCCGTCGATCTCTTCCCGCAGCTGATTAAGGATTTCGGTGTCCAGGTGTTCGTAGAACATGGAGGAATCCCTGAACAGGTCTAGAACAAATCCCACCTTTCTCCGGAGAATTTCATTGTCGTAGTTCTCCAAAGTTTTTGGAAGCCGGTGGAAATTCAGGCCACCCAGCCTCTGGAGGCTCTTTAGACACTCCTCCCATCCTCCAGAATACTTCACCCTATCCAGGCAATCGATGAAAGTGCGTTCCTTGCTACTAATTCTGGTCACGTTCTCAGAGTATTCCCTTTCATCGACTTCAAAGTGGGTGTTCTGGACGAAGACGGGCCTAAAATCCAACCCCCTGTGGTGGAAAGGATCGAATCTGTCTCTCTTCTTGACAGCAATCTGAACTTCATTGAAGTGCGAGTAAGCGCAACCGTAGAACTCCAATGCCGTGTGATAACCCAAATAGTATTCTTCTCTCAGCTTTGAGGCGACCAGAAACTTGTCGGGTGCGTGCTTAGTCTTGTCCTCGAGAGGGGAGAGCGCACAATACAGTCCCCTCCTAATGCGCTCAAGTTTCCCGTCCTCCAGCAGTTTCTTCACATATTTGAGGAAAATATATCGCCTATTCTTGGGGCCGATCACTTTCTCAGCCTCGCCGATAATCTCGTCGAACGACACTACCTTTTTTGACAATAGTCTACGATAGATTTCTTCTCTCTTGTTTGTCATCTAAACCCTTTTTGAGAATTTAACGCTATAATCCGTCATATGGAAAAAGAGGTTCACTTTAATTAAAGTTACTATTATCTTCCATTAAATGGTATATAGGTTTAAACTTACCAATTGATTGACGTACTCGTCAAACGGACTATCCCCAAGAACAGGCTTCTCCAGGACACTAATCAAACCATATCCATTCTCTTCTCGATATTTTCGCAGAAAATGTGGTTCCTGAAGGCTATCGGCCGGATACACGGTTGAAGACCCGGGGGCATTCGCAATAATCTCGAAAAGTCATCATAGACCTCCCTTCTGTGCCCCATCGGTCTGTCGGAAGTCGGTCTTCGGGTCCCTTGGCATCTAGAAGTTTCTTTCTAAAGCAGTGAGGTAAGTCTCACGCCGCGACGTAAGATTTATGAGTTATCACAAAGCATGGTCATATTGGTATGGAGTCGAGCAAGCTCTCATCAAAGTTCCAGCTGACCCTGCCGAAGCCGGTGAGGGAGGACCTCGGGGCCCGGGAGGGCGACCGAATCCTATTCGAGCGCGACGAGAAGGGTTTCTGGACGATACTCAGGGTCCCAAGCGATCCTGGCGAAGCCCTCCGCCACCTCGGGGAGAGGGCGGGGCTGACCGGAACCCCGGAAGAGGTGCACGGGGAGATGGAGAGTTGGGAAGGATAGGCCTGGATTCTAACATCTTCCTCTGCCTGCTCCTGCCAGAGGCTTCGAAGACCGATCCCGAGAACGTGGAAAGGGCAGGAGAAGTCCTCCGATCCCTTAGCAGGGAGAATCAAGGCGTAACCTCCGCCCTTCTGCTTGCCGAGGTTGCCTGGGCCTTCCTTAGGGAGGGGAAGGGTGCCCCCGAGATTGAGGCTGCCAGGACCGTGATCACGAGCATGGAGCGACTGGACATTCGGAGCGTAACGCCTGATCTCGCCTGGTTGGGAGGGAGGCTGCGGGGGAAGCACTACTCAAGGGAGCGATCCATCTCGTACCAGGACTCGATCTACCTGGTGACCTCCATTGAGGCAGGCTGTGAGGTCCTGTACTCAACGGATAGACATCTTCTGGGAATCCGGGAAGGCATACGCGTGGTCGAACCCAAGGATTTCCCCGGCGGGTCCTAGGATGCCGGTTCCTGCCTCCGAGGACGGCCAACCTTCGGCTCTCGTCGATAACGTAGATGACCCTACAACTCCCCCACCCCCCACTTGAGGCGCCCCCGCGGTTCGCCACCGAGCCTGCTCTTAGCTTTTTACTGTGGTATGAAGTTTCAAGGCCATCCATCATCCTGTTGAAGGAATATCTACACACAAGCGGAGTCAATATTTCGTTAGGTGAAAGCTCAGTGAGGCCAGGGGGTTCGTAAAGGCCGTTTCTGGTGTCCATGACTACCCGGTGTCGGTTCATACGTCCCGGTCCTCAAGCTACCCGGCCTCTCCGCCTATATACCCAAGAACGCAAGAGCAAGGGGGATGAAAAAGAGAACAGATCTCTGATACGTATTTTAGGGTAGGACATCAGGGCGACGAGACCCGAGGTCGCGTTCCACCGACTCCCTGATAGATGAAGATGGGCTCGGCTGACCCTTGTATTTCCATATGTCTTGGCCTTGATCAAGAATCATTATTTCCCTGCATAAAGCTATTCTCAATGACATGAATTACCTGCTCGAACTCAGGAAGTCTAGAGTAGGTCAAGTTCTCCAGATCCTGCCAGCTCTTTCTCTTCTCCTTTGCTTTCTCCAAGATCTTTGGTGGATCGTAGGCCCGTCCATAATAGTCCAGCTTCTTTTCAACTAGCCCGTCATCGATTTCTACCCCCCTGTTGAGAAGATGATATAAATCATAGACATCTCTAGGCCTACTTCTACTGCATATAGCCCGGATTTTCTCAGCCACAATCTCCCTCTCGCTCAAAAGAACGAGGTCGAAGCTGGGTATGTCCAGGAAATTCGGGGTGTACCTTCTAACTGTGGATCCAAAAACTGCAGCTCTCTTGTTGACCTCTATCCTTATGAAGCTCATTGATACTCTGGTTCCCGAATACAAAGGGCCCCGTACAATGACCCTTGCACCAAATGAACTATCATCCTCGTTCCTCTGGATATTACCCACATCCATCCCGAAATTCTCAAAGTCTCTTTCTATGCTTTTCATTAGACTATCATACTCGATTTTGTCAATCGCCGTGAAATCTAAGTCCTCTGAAAACCGGTCAAGGTTATAGAGCTTGAATAAGGCCGTCTCCCCTTTCAGAACCAGTTCATCTACCGTCTCATGGTATATCGAGTGCAATACGATATCCTGCAGGTAGAGTTTCTCCATATGGCCAACATTCCCATTAGTAAAAGTCCTGGCCAACTCTCTCAATTGGGATCTAAGCAACATCAGTATTCACCACGATTTTCCACCGAACGTTTTTCTCTCCTTGTTGGGGCTTTGAAAGATCCAAGGGGACGTAATTTGGATCGATTAAGTCGATAAGCTTACCCATCTGCTTACCCTCGATTTCCAGAAGGTATCCAACCCTCTTGACAACTGAATTCTTACCAAAGAACCTGCAGTACTCAATTATCCTCTCCTTGTCTATCTCTTGAATGAGGTCCACAAGCTCCTCTACTGGAACCGTCCCCTTGCTAAGACAGTCCAAGAACAGCCTCTCTCTGTCAGCGACGAAAACCTGGAAATCTTGATATAATCGCTTACGATAGCCAAAAATGCTTGTGCTAGAGTGGAACTGGATATTTTCCAGGTCTTCTCTATTTTTTCTGGTCACTAGGTGCAGGCGGCTTGGCTGTTGAGTTGTCAAATTGTAATATCTGAGTGCAGTCCAGTAGCTAAAAAAAGATGGAGTCTCGATATAGCTTGCATAGATCATAGGGTCGCGATATACAGTGTATTTTCCCCTCTCTACTCTGAAAATCTCTCCCCTATCGGTCAGCCTGTGAAGCTTCAACCTGATATATTCTCTAGTACGACCAAGAAATCTTTCCACATCATTCAATGTGAAAAGCGGTCGTTTCTGAGCCCAAGAAACGATATCGACCATTATAGGGGGACCTTTTCTAATAAAAGTATATATAATTATCTTTTTTGATAATTATTAACATATTAAATACCTAGTTCCGAGGAGAGTGAGCTGGCCGAACAACATCTCGATTTGTCGTCGACTAAACATCAGGATGTTCGCTGTGGAGTCGAAGATGCGGGAGCTATCAGGCATCTGTTCTCTCCTTAGGGTGAGGTCTATGGGCCTCTTTGATTGCCTCCCTGGATATGTGGGTGTAGATGTGTGCCGGCCGGGTTTCTCGGGGAAGGGTGAGAAGATGAAGATGTATCCCGGCACAAGAAGGATGAACGGGAGGTCCAGGGCTATCCGGGGGTTCCCTCCACCTGGAGATATATAAGGGCCACGATGGCCGCCGAGATGGCGAGGCAGACATACAGATCGATTGGACGATTATCGAATCTCGCCCTCAGTTTCCTCCCCCTATTGGTTAGGGACCAAGTTGAGTGTTCTTAGCTCTTTGCTGCCATTTCGGTTATGGATCGATGCAGAGGAAGCTGTACGTGAAGGACTCGCGGCTGCTAAGCGAAAGCTTGCAGATTTGGATATGGAGGAAGTGAAGCTCTGTCTACCCTTACCCTATCAGGGCAGGAAGGCGGGTGCGGCAGGGTTCTCCTTGCATATCCTACTTAAGCGATGTCTCCATCTCTTCGAGGTCCATGCAAGTAAGGTCATCCGTGCGAAAAACCTTGTTAAAAGATTTGGCGAATATTACGTATCGTTCATTTCTTTCCTCGTTTCTCCACCTCACCTCGTCTTTCTTCTCCTTTAGCCTGAAATAGAGTGCCTCGGGATTGACCTTCTCGGACCACTTGCACTCGCCCAACAGGATCTCGTTCTCGCTCTCATTGAGGGCAATTATGTCGATCTCGTGTTCCCCGTGCCACCACCGCCCTACCCTGGAGTATTTGGTGGAAAATAGGCCCTTGGGGTTTAGCTTCGAAATCAGCTCCCTGCAAACGTCCTCGAAAGTCTTGGAGCTGAATTCATCGAGAGAGGCCATTATCTCACTTGACGCCACGTCCTCTGCAGATATCTCGATGCTCGACCTTCGTGGCTCCACGTAATGGAACCAGAATCGGAGAAAGTTGTCATCGATCTCGTACAGGGATCTTTTCGACTTCTTCCGTTCCTCCGTCACAGGTATCTCCCTCCTTAACAACCGGAGTCGCCGGAGGGTCTTCAGATAGGCGGACAGAGGCCCCCGATCAATACCGGTGTGGTTTGAGATCCTGTTTGGTTTCGTGTGCCCGTTTGCCACAGCCTCCAAAACGCTCATGTATCTGCTGGGATTCCTCAGCTCGGTTCTGAGCAGGAACTCCGGCTCCTGGAACATGAAGGATGTCTTGTCCAGTATCACATCCCGGATGTTATCCTCCAGACTGCGACCATAGTCGAAACTGAGAAGGTACATGGGTGCTCCCCCTGTGACAGCATACGAACGAATGGCCTCCTCAAACGGATACTTGATGGCTTGAAGCGATGTGGAGAAATCGAAGGGCTGGAGGTCGATCTGCCCCGTCCTTCTCCCGAATAGCGGGCTCTTATGACCCATGACTTCGGATTCCATAACCCCAATGCTCGAACCGCACAATATCATGGTGGACTCGGATTCGATCTCGTCGGCTAATTCTTGTAGGTAGGAGAGGATCGATCGGTTCGATTGGACAAGGCGGGGAAACTCATCCATGGTCAGTAGTATCTTCTCTTCCTCCAGCTTCTCCTTCAAGTAGCCTACGCCGTCTCTCCAATCATGAATATCAGGCTTTCTTTCATGGAAGAAACTCGAGACCGCATCCAGCATCTTGTCTAGCTGCCGATCTTTGGCGTCCTGGGAGGAAAGGAGGTATATGTGGGGTTTGTCGCGAGAGAATTCCTTGATCAACTCCGTTTTCCCTATCCTTCTTCTCCCATAGATCACCAAGAGATCGAACCCGGGGGATCGCCACCTCTTCTCAAGCGCGCGCAGCTCCGGTGCCCGATCGATAAACTTCATTATCACGATAATAATTATTATGATAATGACTATTATAGATTTCGCTCGGCTGAGGTAATTTCACTGAGCGATCCAAGAGGTGGATTCATATCATATGCCTGCACAGAACCTGGCCATCTTGAGCGATGCACCAATCCTACTCACAGTTCCTGATCGGTGGGGACAACGTCTATACCGAAAGGATCAGAATGATTCATGGCCCACATCATAGAAGCGCCGGATTAGAGACCTCTCCTCCGCAGTCAATCCAGCAATAGTTTTCTCTGCAAAATCTGATGCTCCTTCGACAACTTCCCCAAAATCTACATTGGCCCCGTCTCGAAGAAGATTCCGGAGATGGGAATCAATCGAAACGGAACCAAGCTTGGAGTCAACTTCAATTCTATCAACAGGTGGTCTTCCACGTGTGAGAGTGTCAATTACCAGGCATTTTCTAAATACATCCCTATCGAATGCTTCCCTAGAAATTCTATAAACATCGTAAACATCTCCCGGGCTCGTTCTATAAAGACACGCGCCAAGTTTGTTGGCAAAAAGTTCTTCTTTTTTGGGGGTCTTAACCTGGAATTTTCTCCCTTCTGCTAAGTGCATAAAGTATCCATCTTGATCCTGCTTAAGGATGGGAGTTCTTCGTATGTAACCAATCTCGATCATGAAACTGTCACTTCGATCCATAGAATTCTGGTATGAGACATCGATGCGGGAAAGTGGATAACTGGGATTAATCTTTACATCTTGTTTCCTGTATTCCCGGAGGTAGAGAAGTTCCTTAATTTTTTCGTCTATCTCGCTTCTTACCGCCCCCAATCCCTCTCATCGATATGCCGATAATTGAAGTCAAGGTCCACTGAAAGCCTGGGAACTTCCCCAAAGTGAATGAAGTTCAAGGCCGTGCCGCCATATAGGGAAAGCCTGCCCCTCAGAAATCTCACATATTACTTTCTCCATATCTCGAACATCAAATCCTAGCTCTCCTGCCAGTTTACTGATATCGTATTTCATTAGATCCCCCTCAAATTGGTTTCAAAGTCCTCCGGTACATATAATTGTCATTTCCAATCATAGATGAAGGAGTCACCCTCGGTCATGTATCGGGGTTCCCCAGGGATCTCTTCCCGCAGCCGACTTAGGATCTGAGTGTCCAGGTGTTCGTAGAACATTGAAGTATCTCTTAGGAGATCCAGAACGAATCCTACTTTTCTCCGGAGAATATCCTTGTCGTAGTTCTCCAATATTTTTGGAAGTTTCTGGAAATTCAGGCCTCCTTGACTCTGAAGGCTCTTTAGACACTCCTCCCATCCTCCAGAATACTTCACCCTATCCAGGCAATCGATGAAAGTGCGTTCCTTGCTACTAATTCTGGTCACGTTCTCAGAGTATTCCTTTTCATCGACTTCAAAGTGGGTCCGCAAACGGACTACCCCAAGAATAAGGTTCTCCAGGACACTAACCAAACCCTATCCATTCTCCTCTCTATATTTTCACAGGAAAATGTGGTTCCTGAAGGCTATCGGCATTCACAATAATCTCGAAAAGTCATCATAGACCTCCCTTCTGTGCCCGATGAATAGTATTACCACTCGATTTCTACCTCGATCTATTTCGTATATGGCA
This sequence comes from Hadarchaeota archaeon (SeqCode), assembly GCA_964621445.1. Classification (GTDB taxonomy): domain Archaea; phylum CAYQAE01; class CAYQAE01; order CAYVLA01; family CAYVLA01; genus CAZUNO01. Next base: position 8,976 of record CAZUNO010000027.1, read on the forward strand.
CGGTAGTCTCCTATCCTCAAACGCCAAAAATTGGTATGATACAATCTCTTTCCTTTTTCCGGTACTGAGCACAGAACACGGAGTTTTTTCCTTATCCTATTCTCGGTTTGGTCTTCGGAATTCTCCAGGAATTCGTAGGCTTTGGGATGAAGTAGCACCTCGAACGCCATTTCAACTACTCCAAAGGTAGGAGTTCTTCCGGATGCTCTCTAGCCTCCTTGCTCCGCTCAACCATCAGTCTATAGAATTCTCTCGTTTTTTCACGCTCTTCATATTGAAAAAGGACAGTCCTTATGGCATCGCTACGGCTTTTGAACTTACCACCTTCTATCCACTTATCCAGAGTCCTGATCATTTCATCGGGTACCCTTACCTGAACCTGGGTCATAGAATCACGTAAACATATATGTTTACAAAGCATATAAACCTTCCTCTTGTGGTTATAACACTGTTACATGAAAAACCGCAGTTTCGAGGGAGGCTGAACTCATAGATAATATTCGATCCAGGCTGTTAGAGGACAATCATTGAGACCATCTTTAGATACATACTTGGTATGTCTCTCCAGTTTAGGTTGGCAATGAGGATTACTGTTAGTTCCCTTTCGTCTTTATTTCCCTTAATTTTTTATAGAAAATACATACCACATCTGGGCTGACCCGGAATCCTTGACTCACCATCTTCTCGAATGCCTGTGAACAACCATCTTTGGAGATGATTCCGCCCCTATACGCTTTTAAGATGAGGTATATCGTCCCCTTCCCTTCGATCCCCAGTGATTCTGCATATCGCTTTGCATCGTCATCATCACTTATGAAGAGCTCACTTATCTCGCATGAGAGCGCCACCCCTTCCAATTCACCTTTGCCGAGACGGAAGCCTTTGCTTCTGGAATCAACCCTAGCATCTTCATCCCTTTCTTGCTCGGGTGGTCGCATGATCAGGCTTCTTCCAACTTCCCGTTTTACACTTTCAGCATCGGGATATCCCTTTTCTATGCCTTTTTCCACTACTTCCTGGTAAACCCTTAAGGGACAGAGAACCTGGCCGTACATCCTTTTCAGGATGAATAGCAAGCCCGCCCTGGCTAGATAGATGAGTACCGTGGAGTCAACGACCGGCAATTAAAGCCCCTCGAGTTCTCGCCTCAATCTATCCCTATCCATTCTCAGAACCAGTCCCCTTTTCATTAGCTCCTGGTGAAACTCCATTATGGATAGCCTGGCGAGTTCCGCGGCTGCACCTTGGGATAGTCCTCCCCTTTGGTATTTCTCTATTGCCTTTTCGATTCTGTACTCCCGTAGGCCCTTGCCAGCTACGTCGCGGATTACTTCGGATTCGGTTCTCCCTTCCTCCTCAGATATCCTCTTGAGCTCGTCGACGAGTTTCTTGCTAAATCTATATGTCTTACTTTCCATTACGTTATATTAAGGTATACGATTACAAAAATGTAATACAAATTGGCATCCTCCCTTGATCCGGCGGAGTTCCCGGCTGGAGAGGTCTTTACACTATTGCATCTAAACCGGGAAAAGAAACCCCCGTGACAATATTGCGGATTCTCTCACATAGAGAGTATGATAGGCTTTTTGGACACTCCACCTCTCAGCAAAACACGAAGTTACTTTGTTCTCAATTTCCCATATCACCTGAAAACAAGCACCATTCCCTGCGTCCAGTTCATATATGATATATGACCCGGGGAAATGGTTTTATTTACTCCCGACTCCCGGAAATATTGGGAACCATCCGATTAGACCGTCGAGAGAATCATTACCCATTTAGGAGAAAGACACTAACATGGAAACGATAGCCGCGGTGATCTATGCAGCCTCGGCCGGAATAGTGGTGGTTTTCCAGGGTTGCCTGGCGATAGGGCTGCCTTGGGGTGCGGCATCCATGGGCGGGAAATATCCAGGGAAGTACCCACCCAAGATGCGAGTTGTAGCTTTGGCCAATATGGTTCTTCTGGGTACTCTCATGGTGGTTGTACTGTCCGAGGCGGAACTTGTACTCCCGAATCTATCATCCTTTTCGAAATATGCGATCTGGTTTGTGGTGGTCTTTTCCGGAATTGGCACGGTGCTGAACACCATCACCCGCAGTAAGATCGAGAGGATCTGGGCACCGGTATCTGCAATTCAACTGATCACCAGCATAATTGTGGCCATAAATTGACTGGAAGATAATTTTGCCATGCATATTTCTACTCAACAGGCAAGTATACCATACGTATATATCTGGCATCAGGAGATCATTATTTGATAACCAGGCGGTATACCCCGTGCCCCAGGCCCGGGAGTCTGTGGGGAGGGAGACGTAACCACCGGGGCTGGCTTGCTGTATATGGTGCTGTTGGTCAGCCACCTCTGTCTCTTAGCCTCGATAAGCTATCTCTCCAGATTGCTACAATCAATTTCCCGCGGAGGTTTCTGGAGGTGGCGGGGAATGTCCTGCACGTGGGTTGAGTAGAGCTCCTGGGTCTTCTTGGAGTATCCCTTGAGGTCCCAGATGGCCCTGGAGGTTTCTAGTGCATCTCGACTTCGCAACAGGTGGATGTGTCGGCGTTCAAATCTCTTCTAGCTCTGAAATAGGATTTGTGGGTCGACTCATTCTCCTTTTCAGTCTTGGGATAATAGTCCGTGGGTTGGATCAGCACGGGTTTCGGTGGATGTACTTACTTGGGGGCCGAAAAAAGCAGGCATGGGCGAAGCCATAGATGCTGAGGGCCCCCTTTGACCTCGAGGGTGAAGGGGCGGTGTCTATGCAGGACTCCAGGACGTTTTCTTCAAGGCTAAATGTAGATACATGTCTGGACCACACAGCCCGTGCCATGCGAATCCGTTTTTATGCAGGTATCACTATGGTGATACGGTGGCCTTTCTTTGGAGTCGGTTCCCGCCAAGATGACCAAAAGGTTGATTGAAGAATTGCATAGGATGGTGGATGAGGGTTGGTACGCTAGTCGTAGCGAGGCCATTAGGGATGCTGTCAGGCGACTTGCAGGAAGAAGAAAACTTGATCGTCTGCAATCTGCCATAGAAGAGGACATCGAATGGGGTCTGCATGGCCATTGAGTCAGCAGTTTCGGACACCGGCCCCATAATCCATCTCTCTGAGATCGGTGAAGTGAGAGCATTCACTATAGTCAGCCGTTTATTTATTCCTCGTGAGGTTTCGAAGGAACTAAGGACCGGTGCACGTCCATAGATCCCGGTGACTTGGACTTCGTGGAAGAGAGCTTGACCGGTAAAGGCGAGACAGGAGAGAACAGGGTGGCCGTCTTCATCAGGCGTTGGGGCTTACAGATGGGGGAGGCACAAGCCATCGCTCTTTCATTTGAGCTTGGGGTCTCCCTCTAATTTTCACCGATGATCTGGATGCTAGGGCGGTGGCAAAAAGGTATGGAATCAGTCCCCACGGTTCGGTGGGAATCCCACTCAGGGCTTACAGAGAGGGGATACTAACAGATGTGGAGGTCATCGATGGTCTGAGGAACCTTCTTCTCCGCTCTTCCCTTTACATTACCTCGGATTTGGTAAAGAGGGCCATAGAGTCCGTGAAGAATGAGAACATTGCAACGAAGGAGGACCGGGAAAACTTCTTGTGACTTACCATTAGTGTTAAAGAATACTGTAAAGGTCACCTCTATCAAAGATTTCTGATTTTTGTTCTTCTGCATCGTCCAAGGCAAATGAAGGGTAAATTACTTCAGCTTAGGTCGAAGTGATAACTCTCTTGCCTTTGATTTATCATCGAAAAAAGCTGAGGTGTCGGCGACGAGCCTCATTTACATCAAGCCCAAATCTTGAGGTTCCTCTGCCTAAATCGCATTACCCTCAATCCAGGTTCCACCAACCTTTCCTCACTCAATTGGATTGTTCCGTTCATAACCTCATAAACTAAGTTTGGACTCTTGCTCCGATATCTATCCGGCCTTTTCCCGACCTGACGAGGACGACCTTGGACTCGGTATCTAGATCCTCGACCCTTGGCTGGAGAGCCTGCGATATCCGTATCCAGGTTCCCTAGAGGATTTCGATGAGGGTGGTTATCTCTTGGTCGATATTGGGGGTTTCTCTAAGGGCGAGGTATTTTCTATAGTAGCCGTGCCATCAATTCCTCCCGGAAACGGCAACCTTGATTCTGTGGAGAAAATACAGTTTCGCTTAACGAAGTCAATCCGCTATCCTGATCAGATCCAGGCCCAATTCATGAAAATGCTCATCCTGCCCAACGGCTAACTTTGCCTCCAGGGCCCTGGCCGTGGCGGCCGCAAAGCTATCCCCAATTGGAATGGCCTTCCCCGCCTTTATCTTCGCGGCCCGCTTCCAGATCTCCCTATCCTCAATACCCACCATTTCAAGGCCAAATCCAAGCAGACTTGTGACCTTCTCCTCTGCCAAATCAACGCTATTTCTGGACAGGATGTAGTAGAACTCCGTCAAATTCACCAGGCTCATGAAACCCTTAATCTCTCCCTCTCTGCACTTCTCGAAGTAATCCCTAACCTCACTGGCTCCGCTTTCACCCAGGAAGTACATCAGAACTGATTCGGTGTCGAAGACTATTCTCAAACCATATCCTCCAGCTCTTTCTCTCTTCCCGAATCCAGCTCTCTGCTCTTCCTGAGCAGCTCCTCGGAGCTTTCTTCAAATAGATACCTGAGCGATCCCATTTCCTCATCCGGGTCGGGGAGAGGCTTAACGAGCAAACCTTCCTCTGTATCCACGACTATCACTTTTCTGTCCAGGTTGTGTTTCCTCCTGAATTCGGCTGGGAGCGTTGCCTGACCTTTCTTTGTAATACTTACTATTTTTCCTTTCATAATCATGGCGTATTACTATACCATGATGTATTACTTAAATCTTACTTGTTATGTTTTCGCGCGCTTTGGTATATTCTCTAAGCGAGTAATATCTAAGTAATGTAATCATTTTATATAATTAACATATAACTTGGTTACATGAAAAGTACGCCAGTATCCAGGCGAGAGGCCGAGGTCCTACATGAGATTCGAAGCAGGGACATGCTCATATTCACTCCCAGAGATATTAGGAGATTCCTAAAAACCTCGAAGGTAAATACTTACCGCATCATATCCAATATGAAAAACAAAGGTCTGATAACGAGGCTGGAGAAGGGCAAATACATACTAACCGAGACATGGGAGGAACTGGATATCTACGAGATAGTTCCTGGAATAATCAGGCCGTCATACCTCGGCTTCTGGAGCGCTCTCCACTACCACAGCATGACGGACCAGGTCCCAAGAACGGTCTTCCTGGCCACCGCCAAGAGAAAGAAACCAATGAAGCTCCAGGGCCAAACTGTCAAGTATGTTACCATCAAGCCTGCCCTTTTCTTCGGCTATGAACGGTTCGGCAAAGTAGTGGTCTCCGACAGGGAAAAAACAATAATCGACTCCCTCAAACACCAGGAATACTCCGGGGGCATCGGCAACATATTCCCGGGGATCACCAACCAGCTCGACATGGAGAAGATGGTTGAATATTGTATAAAGACGGGCAGCTCGGCAATAGCATCCCGGCTGGGATACCTTGCGGAGAGAAAGGGCCTGGAATTCAAAAAAGAGGAACTCAAATCCATGATAAGCACATACGCCAAACTGGACCCCGGGCGAGGAGACAAAAGGCTGGAACCGGAATGGAAACTCTATGTCAATAGGGAGATAATATGATAACCAGAAGACAACTAAGGAGAGTTCACCGCGCCAACCTCCCATTACACATTCTGGAGCAGGATTATATCCAGGCAATATTCCTAAGAGAGCTATACCAGGAGGTCGATCTACTAGTATCCAAAGGAGGAACCTTCCTGAGGCAGGCCCACGGACTGGACAGGTTCTCCCAAGATCTGGACTTCACGCTAAATGGGGAGACCGATCTGGATGGCAAACTTACTATGGCCGCCTCCAACCTCGAGTCCTATGGAATTGAGGCCTGGCTGGATAGTGAAAGGAACACCAAACTTTCCCGCACTGCCAGGCTAAGATACAAGGGCCCACTCTACAATGGATCCGAAAAATCATTGGGGACCGTGAATATCGAGATCTCCAAGAGAAACGACGTTTTCCTCGAACCCCAGTGGGTGAGGATGTTTTTCAAATATCCCGAAATACGGGTGGTAAACGTGTTGGCCCTTCAGAAAAAGGAACTACTTGCCGAGAAGCTACGGGCCCTCACCATGCGGGCTAAAGGACGTGACCTCTACGACGTCTGGTTCTTGATCAGGCAGGACGTGGAGCTGGACGCCATTCTTTTCGAGCGAAAGATGGAGGTCGTCGATCGTCCTCCCACAATATCGCTGTCAGTCCCGGAATCGGAGTGGGAGAGGGATCTAGAAGTACTGCTCCCCGACCCCCCTAAATATTCGCTTGTCATTCAAGAAGTTACGAAGGCGTTGGAGAATAAAGGCTACCAGATAAATCGATTCGGCAAAGACCCGGATCTACCTACCTGGCAGGAGGAAGAGGACCGCTCCAAATTCCGCGAGGAATAGGTTAAAGGGTTAGGGGATTGAACAGGCTATACCCCTTTTCCTGCATCTATCCCAGTAACTCACCAGCCCTTGAAATTACAGTACCACCGTGATTGACAAGATCGAGAAGATGCACATCCCCCATGATTATGAAATCTGTATCCCCTTCACAGCTGTTTCGATGACTGTGTTGTCATCCGGCTCATGTTTTATGATTTCGATTTCTCCGGTGTATATACAACTTAAGAAAAGAACAGGATCTCTCGAATATATCTATTGATTCTATTTTCAGGATCTTCCAAAAGAAGGCGGAGATAAGAACATTCGTATCAAGCACAAACCTCATTTTCTAGTCCCCAAACAGCATATGCCGGGAAACCAATGGAATTCTATCCATGGTCTTTTCGATATTTCTGGATCGCCTTCTGCACTTGCTTCCTCTCTATACCATTTTTCTGCTCGTATTCCTCCCCCCAATCCACTAGCGTCTAAAATTCCTACCTTGAAGAGAGTTCTAGTCTCTTTAGGACTATGTATCGTCCTCGCCGTAAATGGCAAATATCTCCCCATTCTCCAAACCCATCATCCCCCCTTAGATGAGAGGCGGGTTAAACCAATGATCTTACCATATGCTTTTCTACTTTAGACCATCGGCTCGTAGAGCTGTCCCTATCCATGACGTTATGGGGCTGAGGAAGCTGACCTAGGGCCCAGGGTGAAGGGTGACCCCGGTTCCATGCCGCGGGAGACAACCGCTCTGACCTTGTGGTTGCGGACCCCCTAGCAATACATAATAGGTTAGAGGGTTTCAGGGGAGAGGTGAAATGGCCGTCCTTGGGCGTGCGTAGACCCGGTTTCGTGTTATTCTTGGCCTTGGCCTTATTTCTGGTAGGGTTCTTCTTCTCGGTGGGTGTCGGGAGGATTGGAGTTCTTGGGGCCTCTTCTTTGCCGGTATACCAGGGAGACCTGGTTCTGAGCGGGAGCAACGTGACGATAATCGAGGATGATGAATTCAAGATCAATGGAAGCATTATCGTCGAGGAGAATGCCACCCTGGTCCTCAGGAACGCTCTGCTGAACTTCACCCAGAACAGCAATTTTGAGTTCGGGATAAGGCTTGAGAATCCCTCGGGTGGCGATCCCCGTCTCTTGGTGGAGAATGCCACGATACTCGGGAATGACCGGAAGCTTAAGCTGGAGTTTTACGCTTCGAGTCAGGGCTCGTTGAGCATGCTTTCGGCCCCCAAGCTCTACCTTTTCAGCCGTGATTCGGCTGCCTTGACGATATCGGATTCCTCGATCTATCATCTCGGTTGCGTGGACGAATCGGTTATTGAGGTGTCGAACTCCTCCTGGAGCAGTGGGGAACTCCGAGGTTATTCGAGCTGCGAGGTGGTAAACTGCACCATGGACAGGCTGCAGGCTCTTAGTAGTGAGAAGATAGACGTGGTGGACTCCACGGTCATGCACACTCTGACGATCTATGCCTCGGGGGCCAACTTCTCGGCAGATCGACTTCTTTCAGGCATCTACTCCACCTGGAGCTTCCTGGAAAATTGCTCGGTTCTGGTGGCCCCTGACGGCCGGGCCACCAGCCTGTTCTTGACCGATACTCGGGTGAATGAGTGGATCATAGGGGTGTACTCTTCCTCCAATGTCACAGTATCGAACTCGCATCTGCGGATAGCAAACCTGGGCGATACGGCCCAGCTGCGGTTGGAGAATACAACCATCAAGTACTGCAACGTGTACGATCAGGCCCAGGCCCTGGTCCACTGGCTTCTCGACGTCCATGTGGTGGGCTCGGCCGGGCAAGACGTTGCATCCGCGGAGGTAGAGGCCAGTTGCCCGGAAGGGACCAACGGAACGGACGGAATGCCAGCACAGTCCGGCGTGACTGGGCCGGATGGCTGGGCAAGGCTGACCTTGGCCGAGAAGCTGTTGAATGCCACTGGAGAGTATCCCGCTGGCATCTACACAGTCCGGGCGGCATACGGAGGCCATTCAGAGACCACGACGGTGAACATGACCGGGAACAAGAGGATCCAGCTAGGCCTCACGGGTCTTCCGGTCCCGGAATCCGGTTCTCTTATCCTGGCCCTACTCATTGCCGCAATCCTCCTTGTGGGGAGAGCAAGATACTGGGGAAAGAAAAGGCACAGTCCCAGTCGACGATAAGCTGGGGTTGGCGGGTGTGGAATGACAGGTAATGCTCGAACCTCCACCGGTGTTAGAGCTTGCCTCACTTTGTGCCTTCATTTTTCAGCCGAAGCCGGGCCGAAAAAGCCAAACCCATATTTCTCCTGTTCATACGTTGGTTACGATTGGAAACCCGAGGCACCCGATGGTTACAGAGGTTCATGCATGACATCCCTAGTAGGATTCCATCCTCAACCCATCTATCCTGCCAAAGTGATCGGAGTTACGCGTCAGAACGGTTTCTCTGGCGTTCAGCGCTATGGAGGCTATCATGACATCCTCCGTATCTATAGATTTCCCGGCCTTGGCCAGAGAAGCCTTTATTTCGCCGGAGAGTTTTCCATCTTCGAAGGTGAAGTCCCTGACTGTGAGACCTTCCAGGACTTGCTCTAGCTTTTGAACTTCCTCTTCCGGTATTTCCGAAAGATGTGCACCCTCCCAAAGTTCCATAGCTGATATTGTGGTAATTACTGGGATTTCACTTCCGGAATCGAACTTGACTATCCAGTCTGCTGGCAATTCCCGTCCTTTTAGAAGGTCGATGAGCGCCGAGGTGTCCAGAATCAACTCTGCAACTCCCTCTTCATGCGTTCCATTCTTCTCTCCCGTTCCTCGCGGTGGGTCCTACGGGCCTCCTCTATGGTATTCTCCAGACTGGCAGCGGATTCCGGACTTAACACGCCATAGAAATCCCTTAGCTTAATCGGGGTGCAAAGCCTCCTGACGACGTCACTGAAACTCTCATTCTCCCGTTTCATGTTCTTGAGCCTTTCGTAGGCATCTTCGGAGAGGGAAATAGTCTTGGTAGCCATTGAATATACATACACATATGTGTACTTAAATATACTTGACATGAACAAATGCGTGTTTCAATCCCGCAGAAATCCCAGCACCTACAGTTTACCCATTATTTTTTCCTGGCGCTCTCCGTATCTATGACGACTTCTGGGTTCTCTGGCCGAAATCCTCTTAGCAACCAGCTTCTCTGCTTTTTTTACAAAATCGATCGTCTCGGGATCAAAAACCACTTCATACATTCAGAAACCAAGCCTTTTTCTTGCCTCTTCCTCAGTTACAAAAATTTCCAGCTTTAATTCTTTCTCTTGACTTCTTAATAGCAAGAATAGCCTCCTTACTCAACGATCACGGGATAAAAATCCATGTTGTCACTTCGAATGGTTATCCTTTCCACCTCGAAATGCTCTCTAATGAAATGGCCCACATCATTACTACAAGAATAAAACATATATATATTTGTCGTATATTACTCATGTACACGGAGGATGCGTATGGCAAAGACCCTGAGATTGAAGGACGGGACCCATGATCTACTCAGAAGCCTGAGGGAGAAAAGCCAAGCAAAAAGCTACGATGAGCTCATACAGAGGCTACTCGTGAAATCAGGTGAAATAAGCGCGTTCGGTAAAGACCCCGACCTACCCGTCTGGCAGGAGGAAGAGGACCGTGCCAAGTTCCGCGAGGAATGAAATTCTACTTGATACTTACGCCTGGATCGAGTACTTCAGAGGATCCAAGAAAGGAGAGAGGTTGAAGAAAATTGTTGAGTCTGATGCCGAGATACTGACCCCCACAATCGTGGTGGCAGAACTCAGCGACAAATACAGAAGGACAGGTAGGTCTGAAGAATGGACGAGTAGGAGGCAGCTAATCGAACTGAGATCGGAAATCCTGCCTCTGACCCCCGACTCTGCTGACCACGCTGGCAGGATAAAGGTCGGAATGCGTGAAAAATATAGGGACTTCCCGCTCGCAGACGGGATGATCCTAGCACTATGCAGGGAAAGGAACGCGAAGCTATTAACCGGAGACAAGCACCTGAGAGGACTAAGGGAAACCCTTAATCTCAAAGCTGGTAGCCGCGACTGACCGTGACATCTCCCTCGGTTAGCCGCTGCTAAATGAAGGGGTCTGCCTCTTCTCGCCCCAATTAATACAATCTCCCTCATTCCGAAATTCTTCTTCCTAAACATTGGATAAAGAGAACTCAGAATATCATGGTCCGTGATATGGTCAAATGCCTTGAAATCCTGTTCCCTGGAGTCCCCACACAGACACATAGAGAAAATGAAACCTTTCCTCGATACATCGCTTGGAGATGGAGATCAATGTCTTGGACCATCCTTCTGGGCGATGTTGCAAGAGAGTGTGAGGTCTCCTGATTTCCCGTCAAAATTGGGACCATAAGATTGCATCAGGGCCAATCGAGATAACTTATCCTCTTCTAGCGCCCAAGGAACTTCCCCAAATGAATGAATTTCTCTGAATCGCAGAGAACTGGAGTTGAAGAGGACAGGTTCTGTTTTGCCTAGAAAGATTGAATTCTATCTCTCGGAGGAGGAGTAACCGGATTGGGCAATCCATATTCAGTGCCATGGCCCTATCATTTCCATTGGTCTTGACTTTGATCAAGAATCATCATTTCCCTGCATCAAATTATTCTCAAAAACGTGAATTACTCCCCCGCATTCAGGAAGTGAGGAATAGGTCAAGTTTTCGATATCCTGCCAGTTATTCCTGGGGATAAAGGAATAAAGCTGGCTTTGGATACCAATGTTTTGGCAGATCGCGAATTTTGTAAATGGTTGAAGGCCCAAGTTAAGATTGACAAGGTCCTTCCAGCAGTTGCATCTCCATCAAGGTACCACATCTTGGGGTCGCAGCGGAGCGTGACCCAGGTCGGCCAAACCTCGCAGAGATCCCCCCTTAGGGACATGAGCATACATTCAACACATCATGAGAAAGGCCCATAGGGGAATGTAGACGACCTCTCCCGTGAAGGAGAACCTATCTCTCGTTACCATAACGCTGAAGGGGGGGTGGTGTTCTTCGGAAAAGGATCTTATTCCGCGTAGATTCCCGTGAGTGATATCGCCTTGGTACTTGACCTCGATGGGAATTGGCTTGCCTCCGATGTCGATGACGATGTCGACCTCGGTTTTGGGGTCACGCCAATAGTAGACCTGTGGGTCCATCTGACGGGTAGTGTTGAAGATTAATCTCCTGCAATGATCGTTGACCACGCTCTCAGCAATCCGGACGACCTCATCCTCCCGGAAAGGCTCTTCAATAATTCGCCCAGCGGCGGTGTTACATATCCCTGGGTCTCTGACAACGATCTTCCTGTCCTTTCTCAAGGGTTTGTAGGAGCTTTTCGAGTAATGCCTGCTTTCTGAGACCAGGAAGACGTCCTTCAAGTAGTCGATATATGATCGAACGGTATCGGATTTTATCCCCAAATTATCGGCAAGATTTGGTACGTTGAACCTCTGGGAACTCTCGCGAGCCAGCAGAGTAAGGAGTTCCACCATGGACCTTGGATTCCTGATACCGAAGAAACGCACAACATCCTTGTAGATGGTGAGATCTATATAGTCCCTGAGCTTGCGGCGCCGCTCCAACTTGGTTTCAAGGAATAGAAGCTCCGGATATCCCCCGAACCTAAGGTACTGATCCAGTACAATCTTGACTCCATCAGAGCACGGAAACAGATCTGGGATATCCTTCTCAAGGGCAGAGGCAAACACCTCGCATCTCCCCAGTTCCACCCCTTCCCGAAATGCGGCTCTCGCTTTCTTGCAGAAGTTCTGTAATCTTTCATCCTCCTCGGGAATCTTGAACCGAGCAACCTCCAGGAACTTAAGGGGCAGCATTATTCTGGGCGACATTCTTCCCACGAGTGCACTTGACCCGCCCCTGACAATATCCGTGGTCGAGGATCCCGAGATTATCAGTTTAAGATTCAAGCCCATATCGTACCATCTCTTTAGGTAGAGCTGCCACTGTGCAGTGTGGTGTATCTCGTCAAGGAAAGCATAACACGTATCGGATATCTGGTCTACGGGCTCACCAAGCACATTTCGGCAAAATACATCAAGCACCTCTTGAAGAGGCGACTCTCTCGGGAGCAGTGCTGGATCGTCAGCAGACAGATATAGGATTCTCTCGGGTTGGACTCCCCGCTCTATCAAGTTCTGAATAAGCTGATAGAGGAGGGTCGTCTTCCCGACCCTTCTAGGACCGACTATTGCCATTATGTCTTGGGTCTCGGCTTGAAGCTCCTCTCGATGATGGTGGAAGTCACGGCGTTTGAATTCCGGTGCCTTATCCTCCGGAACGCTACCGGTTCTCCACCATGGATTACTGATGTGAAGCCACCGAAGAAGCTCCTGATTGCTATACACATAGCAGGAGGTCCCTTACTACTTATAAATCCAGCCATTACGATGGTCCAAAAATAAATAATAAGACCAACACATTGGTTCAATCTAAGAGAAGAAAGCTTGATCGCCTCGAATTTGCCATAGAAGAGGGAAGATGACCATTCAAGGCCGCAGTCAGCATCCGAAATCTTCCAATCCACGGTTTCAGGTGTTCAGGGTAACGGCAAACGTATCGATGGAGGGCGGGAACCCTTCACTCCAACTATCTCTATAGGTTATCAGAGATCCCCGGCCCCGTATATATCAGAATAACTCAGGCCCCGATTACCGGGAATTCCCTCTCGGGACTTCTCTGATACAGTACTCTGAGCATTTCGAAAGAATATCAATGGGTATTGTCAGAAAACTATGTTCGGCTTAATTTTCGATCTGTGAAAGTCGGAGGAATCCCAGAGGCGGCGGAAAAATACGGGATCTAGGGGGTCCTCATCCACTATACGAACCTTAGACCTCCACGACAAGAAACATAGTCAAGAGTGACGTAAGATGAGCTAAAGACTTACTTTACCGATGACAGCTCGTAGTCTATCTCTTAGAGAAGTAGAAGAAAAAAAACTCCCCATTGTAGAACCCGCCGTGTCCAACCGGTTCTGATAGTCATGGCCGGCTCTTATCAAATGACGGATAAGTATTCGGGTTTATCCTAAAAAAAAGATGGCCGAGGTTCCGGCCCTCGGCAAGCCTGATATTATAGGAGCGCTTATTCGCTGATTTCCTCAAGGCGTTTCTCTATTTGCTCAAGACGCTTGGCAAGCATCTCCTTGTGTCTCTTTAGAGTCTCTGACTCCTCCTCCAAAGTCATTTCCCCAGGGGAACACCCCATCGAGGGATGGCCCATATAGGTGTGGCCCATCACAGGTCCACAGCACCTGGCGTGGGCGTGATGCCCGTGCATTCCACAGTCGGTTCTCATTTTCCTTATCACCTCCTCTTCTTTTTTTGCCATGCCCTGGTCACAACTATCAAATTAATCGGCAAAATGCTTATCGTAAAAGGCGGACAGGTCGTCCAGAAGGGCCTTTCGCCAGATCATTATCTCCAGGCCGTACTTGAGGGATTCTTTCCCCCTCTCAGTAACACTGTAAGTCCTCCTGTCGTGTCCCGACTCTGTTCTCTCCCACTCTGATTTTACCAGCCTCTTGGCCTCCATTCTCCTCAGAATGGTGTATATTGCCCCGGGTTTTAGACGATCCTCCACAATAAAGTCGCGTTTCTCAAGTTCCTCCTTGAGCTGGTATCCATGCATAGGCTTCTCGTAAAGCAAGCGCAGGAAAAGAAACTGCATCCAGCCCCTCTCAGGAAACCCGGGACCGTGATGATCCGGAGGGCAACCGGGATGTTCATGGGAGGCACACTTACAGGGGAGTTCGGGTCCAGAGTCACATCCGCGCATTCCGCTATCACAGAATAAAGGTAACAACGTTATGCATAAATATGTTACTTTAAGTGTCTCCCTGGACCGGAAGTAGTCAAGATTACCTGCCTTCTCCTCCAGGCACTATTTGCCGGATGCCAGACCATACAATGGTCCGCGCAGGCCTATTTGGAGGAGATGCAGTTCAACAGCACGATTATGCGGGAACTCCTGAGGACAGCGCCCTTGGTCCCGTAGAGAAAAACTCCCGAGCGGGGTCCCATGACCACAACGGAATCGACGCTTCTTCTTCAGATCAAACGGCGTCGAGATCTGTCCTATGGAACTTGTCATCCCCCGGGCTTAAGACCTTCGGCCATTTAGGCGAGCGCTTTCGACCCCAGGTCCCCGTTTCCGGATTTGACTCCATTTTCCCTAATCTCGTGAAGAAGATCCAATCCACCTCCGGGCTGACTCGACAGCCTCCCTACCATCTTCTCGAACGCCTTGAACTTTTGTCTCTGGAGATGACGGTGTCCCTGCATGTTCCAAGTCTCCTCGATTCCATGTATTCCCTATAAAGTTTCGCGTCGTCATCATCGCTAAGAAAATATCCTGGCTTAATGGGGAGCCCGCCGGGGGAGGAACTTGATCTTTCGTCCCTTTTGGATAGATAGGTGGGTATGTCTTGCTTGGTGTTTGGGGAGAATGGTCCGATCCTTCTCGCGTTCTCCCGATTTGACGAGGATGAGCTTGGACTCGCTGGCGAGATCTTAGATCCTGCGGTTGAGGGCCTCTGATATCCGCATTCCGGTTCCGTAGGGCAGGCCGAAGAGGATTGTTCCCTGGGGGTTGGTTCCGGACTACCCGAGAAGAGCGTCAATCCCTTCCCGGGTGAGGTAGATCGGCAGCTTCTTTGGTCTCCTGGGAAGCGGTATCGCCTCCGCCGGTCGGGGTCGATATTGCCTGTCTCCAGGAGGACGCGGTAGAGGGCCTTGGTATGCGCAACAAAACGGAGGCCTGAATTACGCCCGGACAATCGCCTTCACCGTTATGGCGGCATTCCAGTGGTTCCAGGCTTTAAATGCCCGATCCAACTACCAGTCGATCTTCTCGATCGGCGTGTTCAGTAACAGATACCTCCTTCTGGGTGTGGGAGCTGCGATCCTCCTCCAACTGGGAGCTGTGTACACCGCCGTTGGTCAGATGGTGTTCGGAACCCCGGGGATCTCCTGGGCGGACTGGCTCTGGATAGCGATGGTATCGAGCACGATCTGGGTGGCTGACGAGATGCTAAAGCGGCTAGAAGTATATGGCAACCCACATTCAATTCAGGACGATTCAAAGAGAGGATGGAGTGATTCTCCTTACATCGTCGGCCGGGGAGATGAATGTAATTTGCCTTGCTTAAGATGCGGGATCTCGAGAAACGATATGGTTCAAACTGCTATTTCTTTTCTGGGCAATGGACGGTCAAAGACATAACCTTGGGAGGCACCGCTCAAATGAGGTAACCATACTTAGGGGTTGCAGCCATCTTGGGGATATGACAGGCCTCAACATAGAATTAGTTCTCTGACTAGTTCTGCTTACTTATGGGGTTATCGGGGGAAAAACAAGAATTAGTAGACTTTCTTGGACATGTAAATTGCGGGACAAAAAAGAGGTAAACAGACGGTCAGCTCGCACGGATCCTGCCGTAGGTCTATGTATGACCAACCTTGTTAACCGGCATGACGAAGGAGCAAACTGATGAATCTAACCCGATTCCTTCCCCTTCCCGGGCACATCCACGGACGATAAGGCCATACAGGCTGCGGACAGGTCGTGTCCATCACCTATACCTCTCGTTTAGCCCGATCATGTTTGTCCTACCCATCCTGTGCTTGCTGACGATTCCTCTCGAGTTCAGTCCCTTAACTATCCTTGACATGGTCGCATCCGAGAAATCTCCAATATCTCTGATCTCCGCCTGGGTCATATCCCCTCTATCGCGCAGGATCTCCACCACCCTTCTCTCATCCTCGCTCAGGACCTCCATCAACTCCTCCCTGCTTGGACCCCCCTTCCTCCAACGTCTGACCGCTAGGAAAACAAGGAAGCCCACAAGGAGAAAGAACAGACCCAGCGCAGAATAGAGATGAACCTCGTCCCAGCCCTTCGCCATGCCTACGGGGGATACGAGAGCGAGATCAACCCTGATCCCTGGCTGTGAAAGATTCACGCTTACCGAACCGGTCCCCATAAACCTACCGTCGTTGGCATTGATCCGTAACAGATCCCCCTCTCCATACCCGCTGGAAAGCATGGAGAGGTCGACGATGTACTGACCCTGCTCATTGGTATAGGTCGTCAACCACTCCCCAGTCCCCTCATTAATCACCGTCACAGAGACGCCGGAGCCCACATGGTTCCCCTCGCGGTCGCTAACATAACCATAGATTGCAAAAGGATCCAGGATACGAGCTTGACCCAGACAAGGTAAACAAAGGAAAATAACCGCCAGAATGCAACATATCCTGCAAACCCCCTGGCCGATACTTGACACCTTTATTAGAGAGGGAGGGCGTGAAAACCAGCCAGGCCACGTCAAACCAGGTCCACCAAAATCGGAACCGAAAAACAAACTAGGATCGCCACCTTTCATAAGTCGACCCAGCAAAGAAAAATACGACAATCAAACCCGCCAAAAGTAGGGAGGGTGGGTTTCCAACCGTCATCTCCTTGTACACATCTATCATGATCCCGGGCTGCGATAGATCAACAACCCCTTCAGCCGAGCCATAGCCGGAGGGGTTTTGGGCCTCCACGAGTATGCGGTCGCCCTCCGAGTACCCGGTCGGAAGGGCTGAGATGTCGAAAACATACTTGCCCTCTTGATTAGTCCAGCCGCTCAGCTGTTCGACTGTGTCAAGGTTAGTGACTTCCACCGCTACCCCCTCCCCAACTAGTTCATCCCAAGGATCGTACACCGACCCATAAACGGAGTAAGGATCCCTGGGCACGCTCGGAACATCCCGCATGGCAGTATAACCCAACACCAGAAGAGTTGCAAAGAAAACCACTCCAAGCAACCCCCGTTCCAAACCAGTGCTCGAATTAAATTTCTTCATCAATGCCCACCTTCCGACCTCCATCCATTCTCCAAATTTACTCACCGCCCCTGTCGGGATGGTGCCTCCCTGATTCACCCCGCCAATCAGTATTGTTCATTTTCTGGAACCGCCGGGGCGACCTCGGGTGTTCTCCCTCCCCAAACTCGATCAATCGATCAAATAATCCCATCATCTCCGGGGAAAGCTTCTCAAATCTGACATTCGCCTCAACGAGCCACAGCGTCGTTATACCTTCTCGCCCAATCCTCTGCAGGCCCTGCGAAACGAGGTCCTTGATGTCAGAAGATGATTTGGCTTCTGCAAACACCGACAGAACGTCAACAACTATGGTACGCGGCTGCCTCAGTATGGCCCTAGAGATGGCAATATTAATGCGGCGGCTTTCGGGCTCTGTCTCTATCAGGGTGAAGTCTTCTTTACCTTCAAAGCTTTTCCATCCCGATCCGTTGAAGCAGATCATAATCACCCTCTTGTCGAGAATCCCCCACCGGCGCATAAGGCTCACCAAGGATGGGATCTTGTTACATTTGGAAAGACCGGTTACGAGAAGCGAGGCACCCTCGAAAGTCTCCAACCTTCCACCCTCTGCTTCGCCCTCTCTGTGGTGGTGACCTTTCGGAACTCTTGCTGGCTTCCTCTCCGAGCGACCGTTCCGTTCCCCGGCATCGGGCTTTCGCTCCGCCGCCATCCTTCTCCTGAGAAACCCATAAGCGGTCCAAGCGACAAACAACGACGAGACCACCCCAATCGCGATTAGACCAAGGTACTGACTCCGCTTGTCTGCTAAGGGTAGTGGTGATAGAAGGGCAAGATCAACCCTGATCCCTGGCTGTGAAAGATTCACGCTTACCGAACCGGTCCCCATAAACCTACCGTCGTTGGCATTGATCCGTAACAGATCCCCCTCTCCATACCCGCTGGAAAGCATGGAGAGGTCGACGATGTACTGACCCTGCTCATTGGTATAGGTCGTCAACCACTCCCCAGTCCCCTCATTAATCACCGTCACAGAGACGCCGGAACCCACGGGGCGCTCCTCATCGCTCGTAACTAAACCATACACCGCATAGGGGTCTGGAATACCCAGCGTTGGACCTTGGGAAGCCAAAGCTATCATGGACAGGGCCGCAAGACACAGCTGACGGATATTCTTCCAGCATGCAATCATGCTCCGTCGCCCCCAATTGGTTGACCCCTGATCAAACAAAACGAGAGGTCTGGAATGAAGCAGTGATCGGAGTCGACTGAAGGGTAATATTTCGAACATTAAAATTTTTTGCAAAATATAGAAATTATTGTTCCTTACTCCGCAGCCAGCTGCGCAGTTTTTGGTAAGCAGTGCATCTTTATTGTCGATATTTTTGCCTCCTGTTCAAAGCTATACTAATCTGGAACATCACCAACACGCAAGCCTCTCAACATATTCCCATCTGTGTTCCTCTAGATGACATGCACGAAGAGCTTGTTTTTTCAAAAAGGAGAGAGGATGTCCAGAAAGAAACATCCTCCCCGGAACCGTGCCTAGAGTTTCCTTTCAACCGCCCAGGTTGTGTTTCTAGAAACCCAGACGTAGTAGCCCTCCGAAGGCTGGATGAAGAATTCACTGGATGTGAAGCCCTCTATGTAGAACTCGAAAGAGCCATCGGGTCTCCTCCTGGCAATCTGCACTATCTCTGTCTCATTCGAGAGGTTGGAAAAGGTCTCTGAGATGTTCCCTGCGGAGAAAGAGGGCTTCCCAACTAGGTTCCACCTCCCGGCATCCAACTCGGTCAAGACGGACGTGTTGTATTCCACAATCCCACTCAACGTCACGTTCACTTCGCTTTCCAGCCAGACATAGTAAGCCTCATCCCGAACTATGTCAAAGTCCCCACCGAAGCCCACTCCGCTTCCGGGATCTACCACGTAGTGTTCATAGAGCGATCCGTCTCCAGATCTTCTCGCAACGCTCGTCGCTGCCTCACCGATCTGCTCCAAAAGAGAACTAGCCGTGAAACCGACTTCGTAGGGAAATGATACGATATTCCATCCCCGATCCAGATGCTTGTCGAATATCCCAGCGACCTGAAAGTTCTGGATTATCTCTCCGTCGGCGCCCATCTCTCTCACAACGTAGTATCTTGCATCGGTTGCAGATGTGTCCTTCCAGACCTGAGTGGAATTGCCCACTTGGTCGTTGGGAGCAGAGAAGTCAAATCCTTCAATCGAGTCCGCTGCATATATGGCGTAGCCAGCCGCTTCGTCGGAGGCAACCCAGCTCAGAACCGTTTCCGCGCCCTCTCTATAGGCCAGCCTGCTTCCTCTTCCGAACAACAAGCCCTTCATGTTCTTTAACTTCTCGAGGTCAACGGGCAGATCCGTCGGCGGTCCCTCCATATCAGCTGCATTCTCGACATCTCTCAACTCGCCCTTAAGTAGGGATTCCACGGTTACGGGGAACACTTCCCACTGAACGGGAGCCATCTCCTCTCCCCCCAGGTAGTCCCTGTAGTAGACATCGTTGTACTCATACCACCTCTCCGACTCGGGATAGGACGAGGCAGCAAAAAAGCCGAAATCCAACGCCTCCCTCTCGTTAACTGCTCCGTCCTTGATGTATCCACCGGACGTAGGGTCCAGAGCCAACCAGCCGTCATCGGTCAGCACCTCGACCCAGGCATGGCCCCCCTCAATTCCCTGGAAGCTAACCAGGCCCAAAACCACTCTCACAACCTCTGGTCCAAGGCCAGCCGCACGAAGCATGGATACAAGGGTATTGGCCTGCTCCTCGCAGTCCGATTTGATCCAACCCGTCACCGGTGGCATGTCGGGCGTCTGGACCAGACACTCGCCGGAGGTCAGCCATCGTTCCTCCACGCCGAAGAGCTCCATGTCCGATATCCAGAGCATTCGGGTGGTGACCCAGTCGTATACCGCCTCAGCGGTCCTGTCCAGATGGTTGACCGCGTCCAATATGGCCTCATCCTGCGGTGTAATATAGTCGGAGAAGGAACCAACGTCCTCCTTCCCGGATCGTCTAGCCTGCTCTTCTACCTGCTCGCGGTTCACATCGTCGACCAAATCTCCGTATCCCATCGTTTCGAGTATCTCGTCCCTTTTCTCCCTGAACCCATCCTTCAGATAGGAGGCAAATATGCCCAGCCCCTTGCCATCCGTCATCATCACAACGAAGGGCAGGGTCCGCAACCTTCCTATGTCGGTCGCATTCGCCCTGACATAGTACAAATTGTCAACAAAACTGGAACGTTCCAGAACCTCGCAGTACTCGCCCAGCTGCCCGCTGGAGCCCTCCTCCACAAGGACAAGCAAAACCCGTTCAATGCTGTTGGGACCAGGTTCAAGTGGGACCGGAATCTTCTCGGGGGGGCCAGGGCGCATAGATAGAGTTAGGTTTCCCACTTCATCGCTGACGTTCTGTGCATGGGAGGTTGAACCATTCGAGGGACTCAAACGCCCCGGGACCTGCCCCCCTTTTCCCTTGGCACCTAACACCAGAACCGATCCAATCATCAACACAACTACGGACAACGCCGCCAGATTTCTCTTCATCAAAACCCTCCTTCTTTCCGTTTTTTTTCCAAAAAGGCTGTTGAAAGCCTGATACCTCCTATGCAGCACGTATATTTAAAGTTTACCATTTTCAAGCTTTCAGAGAACTCCTTTCGCGTTTTAGCGACGTCTCCACACGTTTCCATATTGTTCCATTCCTTTCCTGGTCTTTCCACTTTCTTCCAAGGCCTCGAGAAACGCGCCATCGGCCTACGAGACCTGCATGTCAAATCAACGTTACCATGTTCAATTACAAGCCGTGCCTGAAAGGCGGGGATCATCGACAGGACAAGAACAAGTTAACCTTAAAGGAAAGGGTGGACGCCACGCCCAACCGCCGCACGGGGGATCCTCATCTCATCGCCTTCCATCTCTCCACCCGTAGCTCGCCATAGTCGAACCAGATCCCCTCCCAGCTCCAAAATGATCATCTGCCCAACCGCAGGCCGGGCCGAGAAGGCCTGGCACTCCCCACTTGGATCCATTATCTTCTTTGCTGAGACCTCTCCGGACTCTAGAATACCTCCACGTTGTAAGGATTTATGTTGACCACCGCTTCTCCGGAGGGCGGAGGAGGCCGAGTAATGACATCGAAGCCAACGACCCAGCTGAGCATGTCCCTGTTCATCGGATGGGTGTCCCTACTAGTCAAGACGTTGGGCAGATTGAAAGCAAAGACGGTATTATCCCTGGCCTGGGCCTCAAAGACGATTTCCTTGCCCCGAACCCTCTTGCCGTAGAACGACAACATGAAGACGTTGGTCTGGGCAAATATGTGGATACCGATGAAATCCTTCGGCGCAAGGGCTCTCTGAGTAAAGGCCAAAGGGATAATCGTATTTGCAGTCGTCGATCGCCAAGAAAGGCCGGGCGATGACAGAAGATGTTGAGAATCTTATCATGGGTGGGAATATACATCTGGGTCCGGGGCAGGGGCGATGGCTCCCTCAGCGGTTAAATTCACCTGCCCGGGGCCAAGTACTCGCCTTGAAATCCGATGCCAATTGGAAAGCTCTCTATAGGAAATTAAAAATTAAAATACATTCAAAAATAGCGACAGAGATCGACGCTCCAATTGTAATGGGAAAAAAATCTCCAAGCCCGGAATCCGGACGGGCTAATCAGAGTCTCCTTTCAGCGGGGATATTGATTACCCTCTCATTGTTTTCGCTATCTGTAATCCTAGGATTTTTGCTCCCTTTTCGGTTTTCATGGACAACGTGGCGGGCTCTGTAACCAAGCATTCTTGTTCTTCGAGTATTTCCTCTTTTCCATCGACGGTAACTCTTACCTCGCCCTTGATCACGTAGAAGAGGACATATGAATCCATATCACAGGGAGGTATTTTACCATCGCTCGGCAGAGTGATGAGTCTGGAGTTGAACTCGTCGGCTTCGTAGAAGACGGTCGCCCTTTCCTCCGGTTCCATTTCTTTGAGATCGAAAATTTGCATCTTTTCACCTCCTTTTTTCACCTTTGAAAGATACTCTTTTTTCATGCTGTTAGGTCCTCGTATTTTTTCACTGGTGATTGTATCAAACCCATGAGTGTTTCTCCGGGAGATTTATTCGCTCCTGATTGTTTTAATTACGCCCTGAACTATCATGGATATAAATATAAATGCTAATATCACGCCGATCGAGCCCAGTAGAGAGGAGAGATCTCCTGTTGGTCTTGGCTCAACATAAAGATTCTTTCCAACACCGATCTCTTCGATAAGCACCCCTTTGTATTTTAGGACGACGTTTATCCGGTGCGTTCCTTCTTCGGCTTCCCAGGAGATTTTGTATGTGCTTGATCCTCCTGAACCTACCTTTATTCCGTTTATATTTCCTATTTTGATATTATCGACTAAATAAACTATACCCAGGTTATCAATTGGGTCTGACCCATCGTTGTATATCGTCGCGCTAATCGAAATATTGTCTCCCGCTTCGGGATTATTATCCGAGAACTGGATTCCGCCAATCTCTATTTGTCGGGGCGAGGTTTCGCCACCGTTTTCCTGTCCTCTCGCAGGTATAAGGGAGAATAGTCCGAGGATCAAAACTAGGGTCAAGATTGCACATCCTTTCTGAATCCCGGGCGTATCTACGCTCGTCATTCCATCCTCCTCCTATTAGCGAAATATAGGCCTAAGAGGAACAGGATAACCGTGTACCCTAAAATCACATATATACCGGTATGGAAATCGGGAGAAAAAGAGGCAGTGGTCGTAAAGGGACCTCCCGTTTTGCCGGGCCCTATCCCTCCTGTTTCAACTACTCCTAGAACCTCTGTGATAAAACCCTCATAATAGGTGATCAGAAACCACGGCTCGATATCGACCATCTTTAGTACGTTTCCCGTTATGGGAAGTATCATCAGTAGGGAGAAGAAACCCAGTAACGCGGATGTTATCGACCTCTTTAATGTGCTGCTGAAGAAGAATATCAAACTGACCGCCCCGAACATGTAGAGTATGGAGAAAAGATATGACTTGCCAAACTCCACGATTATATTCGATAATCCATAGACATACTGGATCTCTAGAGCTGTTACTCCGTAATAAATAGACACTGCAGTAAAGGTGGTGAGTACAGAAGCTATGTATTTGCCGATAAATATACTGTTGTGGTTTTGAGGGGTGGGAAACAGTATCAATCCCGTTTCATTTTCGAACTCTGAAGATACTATATCTCCACCGAATAATACAGCGGAGATTATGATGAATAAGTTAACGAAGCCTAGATTCGTAGAAGCGAATCCTTTTGCCGTATCCGCGAGGTCCACATCCCAGATGGTTGGAACAATATAAAACACAGAAGCTAGGAATATGGCCAAAATCGCAGCCATCTGTATCCTGTTCCGCCGGAGAAGTTTTTTCAATTCGAACTTTGTCGACAAAAACGTGTCATACATAACGCTTTTTATGTTATCGATCAACCTCCTCATTTTATCCCCCTTCCTCATTTTTCCCTGCCAGAGAGATATAGAGATCTTCTAGATCCTTCTTCTCGTAGCTGAAAGACACTACCTCAAAGCCTTCTTCTATCAGTGCGGAAAGAATATTATACATACGTCGTTTTTTCCCGCTGTTGTGGATCTTGGCTTCCTTTCCGTCAACCACTACGTCTTCAACGCCTCTCAATGATCTTAATTTATCTATCTCGTCCTCTGATAACGGGTTCAAAAATTCCACCGATATATTCAGGTGCTTTGCATTCTTCAATACCTTTTCAACATCGTCGTAGGCAACGATCTCTCCTTCAAACAAAAAGATGACTTTATTGCAGATTCGACTGACCTCTTGAAGCAGGTGGGAACTCAAAAAGATGGTCCTTTCCCCTTCCCGTAAACCGGTCAGTAATTCTCTTACCTCTTTTATTCCCTTGGGATCGAGACCCATAACCGGTTCGTCCAGTATCAGTATCTCCGGGTCTGGTAAAAGCGCCAACCCTATAGCTAATCTCCGTCTCATACCCGTGCTGAATTCATCAATCTTCTTGTATTCCCAGTCCTGCAATTCTACAGTCCCCAACACTTCCCCAATCCTTTTAGTTATCCTGTCACCGTCCATCCGATAGACTTTGCCAAAATGTGTCATCAGTTCATGAGGAGTCAGATACCCATACATGCCGGGGACTTCTATGAGAGCTCCGACATAGCTCAGAGCCTTCTCCGGGTGTTTGTTCACATCTCTCCCGTTGATATAGATCTCACCCGAAGTGGGCGATAACAGGTTGGTGAGCAGCTTTATGGTGGTGGTTTTGCCCGCTCCATTGGGTCCAAGATAACCAACCACATCTCCCCTCTCGACTTTGAAAGATACTCCTTTCAACGCTGTAAGATC
>CAZUNO010000028.1:0-32655 GCA_964621445.1 Hadarchaeota archaeon (SeqCode)
ATGACAAGCAGGTCTTTAGGGACGGTGGCTCCCCCGAAGATGTAAAAAGAGCCTACGACGAGGCCTACGAGAGGATAGTTGGGGAAAAGCCCTCGTTCTGAAAGGAGCTCCTCACCTGTCAGGATGAGAAGGAAGTTATCTATTAGTGAGAAGATGTTTCCTGACTGCAAGGTCTGGAGTGATCATTCTGACCCAAAATGAAAAGTTGGCCATTGAAGGCGGGAAACCGATAAAGGACACCCCTAACGTCCCCATGTTTCCCGGGGCCCTGGAGATGGGAGAGCTGGAGAGAAAATATGTACTCGAGGTCCTGGAAAGCAAGAAGCTCTTCAGGTATTATGGACCCGGCGTGGCCATCGAGGATTTTCCGGCCAAGACGGAGCGACTCGAGAAGGAGTTTGCATCCCGGATGGGAACCCGGTATGCAACCGCGGTTAACTCCTGTACATCGGCGCTAATCGCCTCCCTAGTGGCCAGTGGGGTCGGGCCAGGAGACGAGGTAATAATACCCGCATACACCTTCTTTGCCTCCTGCTCGGCGGTGATGATCGCCAAGGGAATTCCGGTTATTGCGGAGGTGGATGAAAGCCTGACTATGGACCCGGAGGACCTTGAATCCAAGATAACCGATCAAACCAAGGCAGTTATGCCTGTCCATATGAGGGGAGCTCCCTGCAAGATGGACGAAATAATGAGAATCTCCAGTGAGCACGATCTCCGGGTTATCGAGGATACAGCTCAGGCCATGGGCGGTTCCTATGGTGGGAAGCCACTCGGCAGCTATGGAGATTGTGGATGCTTCAGCCTTCAATATCACAAGATACTCACCAGTGGAGAGGGTGGTCTAGTGGTCACAGATGATGATGTGCTTTACGATAGGGTGAGAGCCTACCATGATGCCGCCGCCTGCTGGCGTCCAAAAAGATTCGCCTCTCCCAGGTATAAAGGGGAGGTATTCCCAGGTGAGAACTATCGAATGAGCGAACTTACCGCAGCGGTGGCTCTTGCACAGCTTACCAAGTTGGACGAGGTAGTAGATGCGATGAGGGAGAGGAAGACCAGAATCAGGTCCGCCATAGAATCCATACCCGGCATCCGGCCCCGCACCATAAATGATGAACAGGGGGACACCTCGGTCTGCCTCATATTCTATATTGATAATCCGGATAGAACGAGAAGGTTTGCGGAGGCGCTAAGATGCGAAGGGGTGAACGCGGGGGCCATCTACGACGAGGGGATTCCCGATTGGCATATCTATGCCCATTGGCCCCATCTGATGAAAAAGCTCACAGCTACTCCTGAGGGATGCCCCTTTACCTGCCCCTATCATGACGGCGAGCCGCCCCAATACTCGGAGGATATGTGCCCAAACTCCCTTGATTATCTTTCCAGGTCAATACATATCGACATTCCGCCCCAGATGCCCCTGGAGGATTGCGATCTCATAGCCAGGGCCATAAAAAAGGTAGCCATAAACCTTGAATAGGTCGGATTCAGAAATCAATGACCGTCTTAATCTCCTCCCTGTCTGGTTCAAAAGCCTGGAGAAAATCAGGTGGCTTTACTCTATCGGTTATCAACTTCTCCATGAGACCCGGATAGCTATCTCTGGCCTCCTTCATATCACTAAGGCCGGCCACGAAGTGGCTCCGATTGGAATTAACCGAACCAAACATCAAACGATTACCCAAAACCATATCATAAAGTATCTCCTGCACATCATCTAGATGGCCGGGGTTCCTGTAGTTTCCCAGGAAACATAGAACTCCGTTTCTTCCTATCATCCCCATGGCATCCATGGCTGGATTTACGTTCCCGGTGGCCTCCATGATTAGGTCAAAATCGCGAGAGAAGCCATCAAGGGGGCGCTGATTTACATCAACGTATTCCGCGCCCATCTCGGTTACCAGCCGAGCCTTAAGGCTCTCTCTCGATCTCGTGGCCGCCACTTTCACGGAAAAACCCCTTAACCTGAGTATCAGGGCCGTCAATAGGCCGAGTGGACCCGCTCCCAGGACAAATGCCCTTTCGGGCTTCCAAACCATTCTCTGTTGAATTCGCTGAACCTGTTGTATTGCTTTTTCACCTATGCTCATTGGTTCCAGCAGAACCGCCAGATCGGAAAGCTCCTCGGGGACCTTAACCAGGAAGTCCGCATCGGAAATGCACAATTCAGAGGCAAACCCGTGAAGTCCATTAATCCCGTGCTCCTTGTAATCCCCCTTTATACACATGTCGCTCTCTGCTGATCTGCAATTAACGCAGTCATCCGGCCTCCTCACCGTGGGCACCACCAATTCCCCCTGTTCAAAACCCTCCGCGTCCCGGCCCTTCCTCTCTACCTTGGCCAGAGCCTCGTGCCCTAGAACCAGGTACGACAAACCATCGGGAGGGGTACCGTATATTCCCTCGTGTATCTCCCTATCAGTACCATCGATACCCACGCATACGGTTCGCAGCATTATTTGACCCGGACCTGGCTCGGGGTCGGGAATTTCCTCTAACCTCGCTGACATCTTATTTGGCGGACTGGCAACGATTGCCTTCAAAAATTGGCCCCCTTTTAACCGGCTAAATAGTCCTAGATCAGAGGGAAGGTTAAGTCTGTTTCCTGAATAAAACTGCCTTGAAATAATCGCCAAAGACCACATGGCCGATGTTCCAGGTGATTCAAACAGTCACCGACAAGGATTTGTGCGGAAATATGGCACGGTGATTATTTTTAGGCAACGCTAAAAAATAACCCCGAGTATACATAATCGTGTACCTGACAACCTCGGACTGCATTAAATGCGGAAAATGTCTAAGGAGATGCCCCACGGGGGCTATTCGAAAGACTGAGGATGACTATTTTCTGACCTGCATTAACTGTGGTGAGTGCGCGCGGATTTGCCCTTCAAAGGCCATAAAGAAGAACAAGAGAGGAGGGTACTATGTGGATAAGGAAAAGTGTACCGGATGTGGCCTCTGCGAGGCTATCTGCCCCACCAATAGCATCACTATGGAGGAGGGCCACCCACGTGGAATATGCCTTCGTTGCGGCCTGTGCGCCAAGGTATGTCCGGTAAATGCCAGAGTAGACGTTAAAAGAAATGTCCAAAAACTGAAGGACAAGCGGGAAAGGGAGAAAGGCGAAAAAAAGCTGGTTGAGATTGCAGCCGACTAGACCGGATAATGGCAAACCTTCATAAGCCAGGGCAACATCAAGTCTTAGGTCATGTCCTGGATGACAGACACCTATCTATCACTTGCATTTCTCGCCATCTGGAATATGGCAGTTCTACACTATGTTTCTAAAGGATTCTATGATTGGGCAAAGGGGAAGGAGGACCTCCCTGCTACCTATATCAGCCGAAAGGTGGTACATATACTTGCCGGAGGGGTCACCACCCTTCTAATTCCTGTCCTCTTTAAAGGGAACTACTGGCTGGTGGTGGTAGCTGCACTGTTATTAGCATCATACGTCCACTTGAGAAGATCCTGGAAACCCCTTTACTGGTTCCAGGTAGGTCAGAATTCCTACGAGGTGCATTTTGCCCTGGCCTATGCCCTCGTGTTATCGGTTGGCGTGCTACTGAATAACATCTGGGTGGCCATTATACCGATGCTGTTTATGTCCTTCGGCGATTCAGCCACAGGTCTGGTCAGGGCATGGAGGCAGAAGAAACACGTGAAATCCTGGGACGGTACCATCGCCATGTTCTCGGTATGTTCAGTCATCGCCTATCCAATCCTGGGCCTTCTGGGAATTTTACTCGCCTTCATGGCAAGTCTGGTCGAAAGGATACCCAATGTCGATGATAATATAACCGTGCCCACGCTATCAGCTGCCATGGTCTATCTAATACTGACTCTATAATTTACAGGCAACCAAAAACCTCCCCTGAGGGTAGTAATCCAATTTAATAGCGATACGAGATCTTTCTAGAAAAGGAGCTTGTGCCATGGAGGAAATAAGGGAAATCAAAAAGGGTATAAGGAGTCTTGAGATTCAAGGTGCCAGAAATGTGGCCATACAGGGCCTTAGAGCCATGAAGATTCTGGCACTCACCGCTGAAGCGGACTCTACCGCCGACCTGGTCAAACAGATGTCAAAGTTGGCACCTGAACTATCAAGGATAAGGGTGACCGAACCCGCCCTTAGGAACGGTCTTGCCACGGTCCTTGAAGCGATTAGGGACAGGGACGATATCGATCTGGAAAACCTCAGGAAATTGGCCGGGAAAGAGGTTGATCATTTTCACGATAAATTGAATTCCAATATAGCAAATATCTGCAAATATGGTTCAGAAGCCATTCCTGACGGATCAACTATTTTTACGCACTGTCACAGCTCCAGTGTAACCAGCCTCATAATTTCCCAGTCTAAGATCAAGGACCTCCGCGTGATCTGTACCGAGACCAGGCCTAGGTGGCAGGGAAGAAAAACCGCATACGAGTTGGCAGAGAACCAGATAGACACCACCCTGTTCGTCGATTCGGCCACCCACATGTACCTCCCCGAGGCCGACCTAGTGCTCATCGGGGCAGATTCAGTCGGAGGAGGACGCCTCTATAATAAGATCGGGTCCTACGCATTGATTCACTTTGCCAAACGAATGGATATACCCACATATTCCGTTTGCGAAACCCAGAAATTCGATCCATTAGTTGGAATTGGGTACGTTCAGCCAGTTGAGCAGAGACCAGCATCCGAGGTCATCGATGGGGAGGTCCCGTTCAAGGTTCGTAACCCCGCATTCGAAACTGTTCCCGTGGATATGATGGAAGGAATAATCACCGAGGATGGAATAGTTAAACCTCAAGAAGTAAGCGCAGTGCTGGAAAAGTACGAACATCTTGTGCCCGAATTAAAGAGATTGGTAGATTGGGATGACTGGGAGGAGTAATCATTAAGCTAAGCACCAAGTTCCTTGATATCCAGGCGGGCGAATATCTTGTCGCCCTGTTAAACCAGAAGGATGCCGACGAGCTGGGGCTCAAGGCGGTGGACCGCGTCAGGCTCAAGGCGGATGGAAAGGACATCGTCGCCATCCTGGATATAGCAACTGAGACCGTGAAACAGGGCGAGATTGGAATCTACGAGGACCTGAAAAGGTATCTAGGACAACCAGATGAAGTAGAGGTCACCCCCGCGGTTAAACCAAAATCGGTGAGGTACATCACCGATCGAATAAAGGGTAGGATGCTGCAGGCGGGCGAGCACTACCAGATCGTCAAGGACGTGATGGACAGAAGTCTCTCCTTCCTTGAAATAGCGGCCTTTATCACCTCTCTGGAAATGAGACCGCTCAGCCTTGACGAGGCAGAGGCCATAACCAGGGCCATGGTTGACCTTGGCGAGGAACTAGAATGGAACCAGCACCCGATCTTCGACAAACACAGCATTGGTGGTGTCCCAGGAGACAAAACTACCATGTTGTTGGTACCAACCATAGCCAGCCTGGGTTACACCATACCAAAGACATCCTCCAGGGCCATCACCTCCCCAGCCGGGACTGCCGACAGGGTCGAGGTATTGTGTCCCGTCGACCTTGATATTGGAGAAATCAGGGAAGTGGTCTCCAAAACACAAGGATGTATGGTATGGGGAGGAGCGGTCGATCTGGCACCGGCCGATGATATATTCATTCAGGTGGAATATCCGTTATCCATAGATCCCCTTTACCTCCCATCCGTGTTGGGGAAGAAGAAGGCGGCGGGAGCCGATTACGTGGTCATTGACTTACCAACTGGAAAGGGCGCCAAGCTGAGCACCTTTGATGATGCCAACGAATTCGGTCGCGACTTCATACGCCTGGGCACCAAGCTGGGAATGCATATCCAGTGCGGAATTACCTTCGGGGAACAACCTATTGGAAGAAATATCGGCCCTGCGCTGGAAGCCCGTGAAGCCATCGAGACACTGCTGGACCCTCAAAAAACCCCGGACCTGGTTCACAAGGTCGCTTCGCTTTCAGGAATACTCCTGGGCATGCATGGAATCGAAAATGGAAAGGAAAAGGCCATGAATGCCATAAAATCTGGCAAGGCCTATGAGAAGATGAAGGAGATCATTGAGGCCCAGGGAGGCGACCCCGAAATCAAGCCAAACGAGATTTCGGTTGGGCAATGTACCCTGGATATAGAAAGCGAAAGGTCAGGTGAGGTGTTCTGGATAGATAACGGCCAGATCGTAAGTATCGCCAGGAGCCTCGGTAATCCAAGTCATGGTGGCGCAGGCATCCAGATACCTCACAAGATAGGGGATAGGGTTGAGAAAGGGGACATCATCCTCAGACTATATGCTGACAAAGCAAGCAACCTGTCGAGAACGGAAAGAATGTTGGAGGATATGGAGCCTGTTATGATTGCCGACAAATTATCCGATCGCGTTCTCATGGGCCAGGTGGCGGAACTCCCTGAATCCACTTTCATCCTTGAGAGATGAAGAGACATCCAGCTTAAAAAGAGTTATAAGAACTCAGGGGGACTAGGAGGTTAGAGAACAATGACCGACATGTCGGAAATATATGAAATCAAGGACGGAAAAATCCAGAGGAAGCGCAAGGAGTGTCCAAGATGCGGCGCCGGTGTATATATGGCCGAACACGACAACAGGAGTTCCTGCGGTAAATGTGGATACACCATTTTTGAGAAATCGGAATAGTTCCATCGTAATCTTCACCCCCGGCAGAGATACTGGGTCACTTCTAATCGAGTGTTGATGCCTGAGACATGATCCATCAAAACGGTTTTGAGGCGGAATGCCCACAATATGTCTTGGAATGGAGGGAACGGCCCACACCTTGGGAATAGGGCTGGCGACCGACGAGGGGGAGATTCTGGCCAACAGGAAAAGCGAATATAGCCCGGTCCGTGGAGGAATCCATCCCAGAGAGGCCGCACAGCATCATGGCGAGGAACTATCCCAACTTCTGTCCGATACCATTTCCGGGGCGGACCTACAAATCACCGATATCGATGTCCTGGCCTTCTCCAGGGGGCCAGGCCTGGGACCATGCCTTAGAACCGTCGCCACAGCTAGCAGGGCGCTTGCCATCCACCTGGGTATACCGCTGGTTGGCGTCAATCACTGTGTGGCCCATATAGAGATCGGGAAGCTTACCACTGATTGCCTGGACCCGGTTACCGTCTACGTATCGGGGGGAAGCACCCAGATCCTGGCCCATGTAGGGGGTCGGTACCGGGTTTTCGGGGAAACCCAGGACATTGCTCTGGGTAACGCCCTGGATACCTTTGCCCGGGAGGTGGGAATCGAAGGCTTTCCAGGAGGCAAGGAGGTCGAGAAGCTGGCAAAGGGTGGGCAATACGTCGATCTTCCCTACACGGTAAAGGGAACCGATCTGAGCTTCTCTGGTCTGGTTACACATGCTGTGGACCTCCATGAGGCGGGAGAAACCGTTCCCAACCTCTGTTACTCGGTCCAGGAGGTGGCATTCTCGATGCTAACCGAGGTCGCTGAGAGGGCCCTCGCCCACACCGGGAAACGTGAGATATTGCTCACCGGAGGAGTGGCCGCCAACAAGAGACTGTGTGACATGTTGAATACCATGTGCAGGGAGAGAGATGCCAGGTTCTCTGCTGTTCCCTTCCAGTACGCCATGGATAATGGAGCGATGATCGCCTGGAACGGAATTCAGATATACGAATCCGGCGGATCCATCAAGGCAAGGGATTCCGTAGTTAGACCGAGATGGAGAACCGATCAGGTTGCCACCAGGTGGATAACAAAATGAAAACTCTCGCCAAGGGAGCAGAGGCCGACCTCTACGTGACCGATTTCTCCCGCGTATATTTTTCCTCTTCCACATTTTCAAAGATAATCATCAAGAAAAGAATTCCCAAGGGTTACCGGGAACCGAGCCTTGACCTCCAACTTCGCAGGAGGAGGACCCTTTCGGAGGCCAAGATCATAGGCGACTCCCGGGAGGCCGGCGCCAATGTACCCTTCATCATCGGTGTCTGGCAGGATGAATGTATTATCGTTATGGAAAAGGTTGAGGGAGTAGTGCTTAAGGAGTACCTCAACCAGGCAGATCAGTCCCCTGAAGACGTCTGCAGGTCTGCAGGCCGCCAGCTAGGCATCCTTCATGCCAATGGTATCATCCATGGTGACCCAACTACATCCAACATGATAGTCCGCGATGGGGAGGTACATCTCATCGATTTTGGCCTCGCCGAATACAGCGGAAGCCTGGAAAAAAGGGCGGTTGACCTCCATCTCCTTAAGACGGCCATGAAAAGCACCCATTACCAGGAATTTAGCAGCCTATACTCAGCATGCCTGAGGGGATACAAGGCAAGGGCTGGCCAGTATGACCAGGTTCTGGACAGGTGCCGTTCGATCGAGAAGAGAGGACGTTATGTTGACAGATAAGGCATGCGTCCTTTCCGGGGGCACCGGAACCCCTAAGCTTCTGCAGGCACTTTTTCAAATAATCAGCCCGCAGAATCTTTCCATCGTGGCAAACACCGCGGATGATCTCACGGTGGGGGATATATACGTGTGCCCGGACGTGGATGCCGTACTTTACACCTTGGCCGGAATCATCGATACCGACAAGTGGTATGGCATAAGGAATGACTCCTATAGCATATACCAGGAGAGATTGAGCAGGGGGGAGAAGGACCTGCTAAGGATAGGTGACAGGGATAGGGCTAACTGCGCCTTTCGGACCAAACTGTTGAACCAGGGATACACCTTGAGCCAGGCCGTCCTTCATCAGTGTCAAAGGTTAGGTATTCATAATGCGGTCTGGCCAATGACCGATTCCAAGGTAACCACAAGGATAAAGACCCCGGACGGGATGAAGGAATTCCAGGAATTCTGGGTCCGGGATGGTGGGAAGGACCAAATACAGAGAATCGAATTTGATGGACTCAGGGAATGCACTCCCTCCCCCCGCGCCCGGAGTGCCATGAGGAATGCCGATACGGTCATAATAGGCCCCTCAAACCCTATAACATCCATAGGGCCGATTATTGGAATGCCCGGTGTTCAGGGGCTTCTCGCTGAAAAAAAGGTGGTGGCCATTTCACCAATTAGGCGGACCTCGCCCTTCAGCGGCCCGGCTGGCCAAATGTTGAAGGCGCTAGGATATCGGGTATCCCCCTTATCCATATGCGAGATTTATCGTGGTTTTCTTGATTGCCTGCTTATCGATACTTCTGATTCCAAGCTAGGGCCAAGAATTGACGCAGAATACGGCATACGGGTTGAGACCGTCAAGCTCCTCATGGAAAACCTTGATGATAAATTTAAATTGGCCAAAACCGCCCTCGGCGCTGCAGAGGGGGAGAAAAATGGAAGATGAAAACACCATTGAAGAACAACCAACCATGGAGGAGAAGATGGATTTGCTCATTTCCCAGCAGGATAGGATTCTAACCCAGCTGATGGAAAGGGAAACTCTCGACTCCCAAATAAAAGGTTTGGTCAAGGTCATTCTCTACCTTGTAATACTGGTTCTCGTCTTCTATATAGTAAAATCTCTGCTCACCCCTTTGCTTTCCTACCTCTAAAGTTGTGAGATGCATGGCCGCAAGGCACCTAGCTTGGCTGGTACTCCTCCTATTGGCATTGGTCCCATCCCCGGGGATGTCGAGGGACGAGGCGGAAATCCTCGAAATCAAAGCTCGAATCGCGGTTTCCGCTAACATGTACTCACGGGAAGAGATACAGCTGACCTACTTGGGTAAATCAGGGTCTGTTCTTGGAGACGAATTCCTAGTTCCCGGTAAGATCTCCGAACTCAAGGTAATCGATATGATGGGAAATCTAGATCACTCGGTTAGTTCATCGCCCAACCTCACCCTTGTCAAATTCCTTTTCCGATCCCCCCTGAGGGAGGGAGATAAGAAGGAGTTGAAGATATCCTACGTTAGCAGCAATTTCACATCCAAGAGTGGCACATCCTGGGGTTACGCCACCGTTTTCACTGCCGGTTCTCAGGTAAATGACTGGACGGTAACCGTTGAGCTTCCCGAAGAGGTGAGATTATACCTTCCGGCGGGATATGGAACCGAGAACCTCACCAGCATATACTATAGGTCCGGTAAAACTTACTGTCAATGGACATCCTCGCACTCGAGTCGGCTATTTATCGGCATAGGCCATTCACCCCTAACCGATAATGACGACGGTCCCTGGCTAATATATGTCGGATTGGGGGTCATTATAGTGGTTGTGGCTTTGGTCGTCTACCTGATACGTGATTACTATAGATCCCAAAAGCCGGAAAAAACCGATCTGGCAGTCAAGTTACTTGATGGAAGGGAGAGAAGGGTGGTACGGGAGCTTTCCGACGGCAAGAGCGCCACCCAAGCAGAGCTAGTTAAGACCACTAAGCTCTCGAAAGCCACTATCTCACGAGCAGTTGTTTCCCTGGAGAGGAGAGGAATAGTTGAAAGGGAGAAGAGCGGCAGGGTAAAGCGGGTTACCCTGAGCGATTGGCTACTGGATTAACCCTCTGGAAAAAAGAATTAAGTAAATCAACACGAATATACTACTGTGAATCTGCTTTCCCACCTTTTGCTATCAAGGGGAATAGATCCTTCCAGTCTGGAGAAGGAGGAGAGATGTAGGATCTGTCGCAAGTATGGTCCCCAGCTCGATGATCAATACGAGTGTAGTGAGCAGGTTTGCTATGAGCTTTGGGGAGATTTATCCATGCTTCATTGGGAAAAGGAGTCCGATGAGGAGAAAAAAGATATAAGAGATGTTTTCCGGGGAGCTACGGAAACTCTTCTGGATACCTTTCTGGGGAGAAGAAAGCCATGATCAGACCTTTTGACATCCTAACTCGCTGTCTTGGAAAGACGGTTCTCATAAAGACAAAGGACAACAAGCTCTACCAGGGCGAACTTAGGAACTACGATGTTAACATGAACCTTACCCTGACCAGCGCCACTGAGATCGAGGAAAAGAACCCCGTCAAGCGTTACGGAACCCTGATTATCAGGGGCAGTACCATCGTCTGCCTTGGAATAAAGAAGCCCGAAGCCCAATTCCAAGTCGGTTAGGCGGGGCGGCACATGGTGCCACTGCCCTTCCCGGTTGATTCCTATATCTACGTTCTTTTCATAACCTTCCTGCCCTATATAGAGCTACGAGGAAGCATACCAGTGGGAATAGGTTTGGGGTTGGACCCCCTTTCCGTATTCCTGGTCTCTACCATAGCCAATATCCTTATCATATTCCCAATTTTTGTCTTCCTGCAGCTGGCCTTTGACCGGCTCTTTCGAATAGATTGGATTAAAAGACACTTCTGGGGCAAGGTGCAGGCCATAAGGAGCTCCGTGAGGAGCCATACCCGGCGCTATGGTATGGTTGGGCTAGCGGCCTTTGTAGCCATCCCTCTACCGGGAACCGGTGCCTATACGGGTTGTCTTGCTGCTTTCCTGCTGGACATGGATAGAAAGAGAGCCTCATTGGCCATAGCCCTGGGGGTCACGATAGCTGGCGTTCTAGTCACTCTTGCATCTGTGGGGGCCTTCGCCGTGATCGAGGCCCTTGACATCGGCTGGCCGGGGATCCTCCTTCTCCTAGCTTTGGTCGTAATTGCCACCGGCCTTTTCCTTAGATCCCGGCACCAGCGCGCCGAGGAATATAATACAGGCCAAAAATCCGGAGAGCAATGGAACTGATTCCCCTATTTCGGACCAATCCTTAAGTGCCATTAGCAGGGTTGACCTTCCCTTCATCTCCTCCCCCCTCTCCATTATCCTGTCGGCCGAGTATATCTTATTGAGAATCACCAGGGGCACTGAGCTATTTCTGGGGTTGGCAAAACCCTCCTCAACAAAAGGCCTCACCTCATTCATAACCAGGTCATAACCATCGTCCAGAGCGTCTCTGGCATCCTGGCCGGATTTCAAGTACCGTCCGGCTTCGAAATCCTCGATTGCGTTCTCCCTGCAACGTGAAATCTCGCCGATATCTCCCATATCCAGGCTCTGGAACGTGTCGACTAGGACCCCGAGCTCGTGTATAGCTGACCAGGCCCAGGTGGCATTGAGATCGGTAAGGTTCATTCCCCAAAGGATGCATGGCAGGTCCTCGAGCGGGATTACAGGTCGGGAAACGGTTTTGGTTTCCATGTCCTTGTCAACATAGGTAATCTCCTCGATATAGGGGGGCAGCTCCAGGTCAGAGAACGCCAAACCTAGATGAGGCGGGAGATGGTATGCGGAGGAATTAAATTTGGAATTCACAATGGCAGAGATGACACCGTTTGGACCGAGATGGGGCTTTATCTCCACCCAGGGGTAGACCGTGAACGGGGGAAGCGGGTTGGGACTAGAGCGGTTAAAAAATACCTTCGTCTCCAGTAGTTCCAATGCCTTAATATATTGGCTCTCATCGGCCAGATGCCATGGGTTTCTATGTCTGGGGTATATCCAGAGGCTTCCATTATAGGTCGTCCAGAAACTCCCATTGACGGTGGCCGAGTAGCTATACCTTGCCGCCCTTTCCATATCGATTAGCAGTCTAAACGGCGGTATTCTGTAGACCCATAGCCCGGTAATAACCTTACCCTCTATCCCCCACTCGGCGAATACATCATGATTATCGTTGATCTCCTGTGTCCCCCAGCCGCCATATGTATCCTCGTGCCAGGCGCTTACCGATAAGTCCTCACTGCAAAAGCCCTTGAGTATGGAAAGGAACCACCAACACTTGTCCTGAAAGCCCAAAGTTCCCAGATGGAGCTGTGGATTTATAGCATGGATTTTTTCCTCCACTCCCCTGGCCATTGAGAATACCTCGTCCTCCTGCCATTCCTTGAACTCCTCCAGCAGTCCGTTTACCTGCAACCAGTCGTGTCTTTCGGATGCGGGCATGGAGGGAATATCCACATCGGTGGCATTAGCAAAGGCCTCAATCGCCATCCGATCATACGTATAGGAATAGTAGGTCCACTCGTTCCAGAGCCAATGCATGTAGTATACCTCCATATCCCAAACGATGCCTGATATGGGGTAGTAGAGGGACATGTTGGCGATCATCCGGCCGCTCTCCTCTATCGCCTTCCTCCAGTAGCCCTCATCCAGGGGGGAGGGGGACTCCTGAACCTGACCGTGCTTGTTTACCGCCCTTGTGAAATTGCAATCTCCCTTCCTTGGCCTGAATCTGGGTCCAACCATGTATATTAGGTTGTGGTTCGCCGCGTCCTGGCTCTGTTCTCTTATCACGGGCACCAGCTCGGAGACCTCCGACCTCCAGGTGACCGGTTCATATATGCAGTCAAAACCCAGATCCTCAAGCCGTGAGTAATTCCAGTCACCATCGTATATGGCCCTAAAATACTCAAACTCCAAGGCAGCATATGCCGGGGAAAGCGTAAGCAGGACGATGGTAACAACCACCAAATTTCCATCGGGGGGCATGGGCGCACCAAATTTCTGGCCCTAGAAGTATCTTTCGCACAAAGATCCCGGGAAAGAGGTAATTCCTTCCTCATTGAGCCTGAAAATATCTTCTGATGGCCTCCACGGCAATTTTTCCACAATCGTGCCGCATCTGAGCAGTGTTACCGGCGATATGGGGTGTCATCACCACGTTGTCCAGCTCACGAAGGATATCATTCCTGGGAGGTGGCTCGGGTTCAAATACATCCAGTATCGCCCTGAACCTGTCCTTTTCGAGTTCACGTCTAAATGCCTTCCCGTCAATTATCGCGGCCCTGGCCGAATTGATTAGCAGGGCGCCTTCCTTCACCGATTCCAGGTGCTTTCCGCTAATCAAACCCTTGGTTTCCTCGGTTGCCGGGAGGTGGAATGTGATTATATCCGAAATCTCCATGAGCTTCATTAAGCCAACCGGATGCACGCCCAGGCGGGTCATCTCATCCCTAGAGACATAGGCGTCATATCCGACCATTTCCAGGTCGAACATGGAAAAGTACCTCGCAACGATTTCCCCTACCCTGCCAAGACCAACTATCCCGACCGTCTTTCCCTCAAGTTGGTCCGCCATCCCGTTACCGGGCCAGAAAACGCCCGATTTTAGGGCCTTGTCGTATTCCTGAAACCTGTACATCCCGGTGATGGCCGCGCCAAGAGTCCATTCAGCCACCGCCCGGTTATTCCCTTCAGAGGCATCTATTACCTCAACGCCGGCTGATTCCCAGTGACCAATTGACTGGTCGTGAACACCGTGATAGTAATGAGAAATAACGCAAACCTCGACGGTGCCCGATTTTCGGAGCACATCCCCGGTAATGTCCAGAGCACCATTTCCATTGAGAGATAGAATACAGTTGCATCCCTCGACCCTCGAAACCAGCTCTCCCTTATCGATCTTCGGGGTTTTAGGCCCGTCGTTTACCACCTGAGCGAATTTCCTCAGCTCTCTTTCGTTGGTCGGCGTCATGTACTCCCGGTACTTTTGACCAATTCTGTGAATATACACCTTTGGCTCCAATTTTTCATCATCCCCTAAATCAGGATCTGAACTGCGGCAGCCCCCGCGGCCAGGGAACCATATAGAATGCAGAAACGGGAAAGATCGATCCTCCTGGCTAGGGCTATCAACCCGCTCATGGAAAAATAGCTTAGCACGAAGGCCACGATTATCGCTAATCCCATGGGGAGTGTAAAAACCGCTCCTCTATCCAACGATATCCAATAGGTCAGGACCATTGCTCCAAAAATAGCGGGCACGTCCAGGAGAAAGGAAAGCCTAAGAGCGTCTGACTTCTCGACCCTTCTGCCCAGAAGAGCCACCACCGTAAAGCCAGACCTGCTAATTCCGGGCAAAACTGCGAAGCCCTGGGCCAGGCCCGTCAGTGCCCCATCAACCCATATCAAATCGGAGACTCTTCTCATTCCCCTCTCCATCCGGCTGCCTATAATTAACACGATCCCGGTGATAACCAAGAAAAACCCAATCAATAGCGTGAAAAGGCCACCCTCTGGATTTTCTGAAAACCATCGGAAAAGGTAAAAGTAGGCCGGTATTCCGGTTACCGCAGTGAAAATGGTTCCCAGAACCATGAACTTGGTCACCTCCCCATTATGCTCACCCGATCTATTAACCGGGAACATCATGATATCTCGAAATTCCTTCCTAAACTTCAGCAAAATTGCCATTAGGGACCCCAAATGCATCCAAAGGGCCGCCGATAATGCCTCAACGGGGGGAACACCGGATTGTTGAAGTATGAGGGAAATCTGCCCTGAACTACTCAGGGGGAACCATTCAACTATTCCCTGAAATGCCCCAAGTATAATGTGAAGAATGATATTTGAATCAAGCAATTGGAAATTCGCTCGGGCGAGGACTTATAGATTTGTCTTCACTAGAAATCCTGTTAGGATTTAGACCACTTAAGGGCTCCAGATATC
The DNA here is from genome assembly GCA_964621445.1 of Hadarchaeota archaeon (SeqCode). Taxonomy (GTDB): domain Archaea; phylum CAYQAE01; class CAYQAE01; order CAYVLA01; family CAYVLA01; genus CAZUNO01. The sequence goes on from CAZUNO010000028.1 coordinate 15,352, forward strand.
AACTTCACGGCCCATGGCCGAATCCTGGATTGCCAGGTCGGTGGAATCGAAACCGGTCATTTCATCCCTGCTCTGCCTTCCCTTAACTTGTCCTAAAATCACCTGGAAGAGTTCCCCGCGAATATCGTCCCTAGCCAGTATCCCCTGCTCAACCGCGGAGTTTATCTTCCGCCATGTGAAGCCTGCTCCCAGTCATCTACGACTATATGAGCTCTTCTCAGCAGAGATATCTCCAGTTCCTGTTTACCTGGAGCATCGGCACCAATGGCATTAATGTGGATTCCATTATCGATCCACTCATTCCTCAGAATTGGAGACCTTGAAGGACCTCCATTAATCCCTCAAGCTGCGTTCTAGACTGGATGCCCGCATCTAGAAGACCAACGACCTCGGGGTTATCGGGAGACATTTACTTGGCTGCGATCGCGCCGGCGGCCCCGGGCCTTAGAGACGTAAGGTAATTTGCATTCATTATGTCCACCGGTCTCCCATCTTCAGGATTCACTACGAAAAGAGTTCCCACAACGCTTGGTATGCCAAAGCGATTTGGATTTTGTGGGTGTGAGTTCACGATCTTGACGGCGGCCAGACCAATTGAAGGAATGAAAGAGGACCTTACCCTCAGATCCTCCCGGCCTTATCGAAGAAAAGATACGGCTTAGGAGGCATCTGCACTTTTTTCGAGTATTTATTCCTGAACGCTCTCTCAACGGCCGAAATGGCCTCCCCCATCGATATCAAGGAGGAAACCTCACCCTCTGACAGCATGAGAACCTCCCTTTCATCGGTCAAGATGAACCGCAAAGCTCTTTTTCTTGAATGGCTGAACAATGCTTCTGAATTAAGGTGACGCCTCATCGAATCCAGCCCGGTCCAAGAGGCAAGTAATAAAGCTAGGATAACACCACTCGGGAGAATATATTTCAGAGCACGCATTGAGGCTATTGAACCTGATCCACAGGTGCAGCCCATGAAAAAGATATCGGTGATTCCCGAAAGATGCTCGGCCTGCAGAATATGTGAGCTAGCATGCGCTGAATTCCATTTCGGTGTCAACAATCCAAAGAAGTCCGCAATCCGCGTTTTTTCCCTCTACCCTAACCCAATCATAAGAACTCCCATAGTGTGCCGACAATGTGATGAGCCGCCATGCAAAGAGGCCTGCCCGGTAGACGCCATAAGCAAAGGCAGTGAGGCGATCGAAATCGATCCCGATGCATGTACTGGCTGCCTGGCCTGCGTTCGGGCTTGTCCCTACAACGCAATTTTCGTTCATCCCGAAATAGATACTCCCATCAAGTGTGACCTATGCTCGGGTTCACCCCGTTGTGTGAAAATGTGCCCCAAAAACGCGTTGGAAATCGTGGAAGAGCTTGAAAACCAGCCGCGACTAGAGGACGGAAAGGTGGTGTACAGGCCGATGAATCAGCTGAAAATCCTAGGACCGGAGACAACCGTGCTTCAATACAATGACTGTGGTGAGACCGATGAAGACTAAGGGTGGGTATAACCACGCTACACTGGCCGTAGATCTTTCCTCATCCATTAGGATACGACAAGTTTCCGATGAATTCGCCCTGAAATACGTGGGGGGAAGGGGATGGGGTGCGAGACTGACCTGGGACAATCTGAAACCCGGTCTTGACCCCCTGGGGCCCGAAAACCTGGTCACCATCTCCCCCGGCCCATTGAATGGCCTGCTGATCCCGGCCTCGGGCAAGACCTCCTTTTCATGTATTTCCCCAGCGACTGGAATATACGCTGACAGCAACATGGGAGGTAGCTTTGGAACCGAGATCAGGCAAGCGGGACTCGATGCGATCACCATTAGGGGGAAAGCGGACGAACTATCATATCTCTGGATTGACGACGACGAATGCGAAATCGTAGCTGCTCCTCAGCTTCGCGGTAAAGGCGCGACCGAAACGGAGCGTATCCTAAAGGATGATCTCGGCGGGGACGAGGTAAGGGTGATGAGCATTGGCCCGGCGGGAGAGGAAGGCGTGGTATTTGCAACCGTCAACTGTGACTGGGGACGGAATGCCGGGAGAACCGGAATGGGGACTGCCCTGGGTTCCAAGAATCTTAAGGCCATAGCCATCAGAGGGACAAAGGACCTTCCGGTGGCCGACATGGATGGCCTCATGGAAATAAGCGAGAGAGCTTTTGGATATTTAATGGAGCACCCCTCATTAGAGGCCTGGCAGAGACAAGGGCTCATGATGGTCATCGATTACGCTAATACCATCGGGTTCCTCCCCACTAGAAACTTCTCTGATGCCTATTACCCATTTGCCGGAAAGATAAATGGGGATGTAATGGAATATCAACATAAGATAAGCGATTCGGCCTGTTTTGCCTGTCCCATGTCATGTGGCAACGTCTGTCTGGCAAAGGAGGGTCCATGGAAAGGGTCCGTTTGTGAAGGGCCTGAGTACGAAACGGCAGCCATGTTCGGCTCCAATCTGGGGATGGACGACTTCTCATTCATATTGAAGGCAAATCAGGTTTGCGACGAGCTTGGAATAGATACCATTTCCACCGGTAATCTCATAGGGCTGGTTATGGAGGCCTCGGAAAAGGGCCTACTCGGCGAAAAGGAACTAGGTGAGCTTAGTGATATAACCTGGGGCGATCAAGAGGGGGCAATAAGGCTCGCGGAGATGATCGCCCGCAGGGAGGGTATCGGTGATATACTGGCCGGTGGATCGGCCAAAGTATTGAAGAAATGGCCCCAGCTCAAGAGGATAGCCGTCCACGTTAAGGGATTGGAGCAATCCGCCTATGACTCCAGGGTCAGTATGTGTATGGCTTTGGCCTACGGGACATGTGATATAGGAGCTCATCACACTCGGGCGTGGCCCATAAGCAAGGAACTAGAAGAGGGACAGGATTGGGGTCCAGATGAAAAGGTGGATCTGGTAATGTACCACCAAGCCATCCGGCCTTTATTCGACATGCTGGGTGTATGCAGATTGCCCTGGATAGAACTAGGGATAGACGAGAACTTCTATGCGGAGATGTATTCAGCAGTTACCGGAATTGACTTCACCCTGGATCAGCTGTTAGTCAAATCCAAGGCGATATATGACCTGACCAGGGCCATAAACGTGAAAAGAGGCATACGTAGAGCTGATGATTATCCCCCGCCAAGGACTTTCAAGGACCCAATAAAATCCGGGCCCTTCAAGGGTCAGGTCGCCGATCCAGAGATCTACGAGGAGATTCTCGACGCATATTATAGGAGGAGGGGATGGGAAATTGATACCGGCATCCCTAAGAGGGAAACTCTCATTAAAGATGGGTTTCAGGATGTAGCCGAGGATCTTTATTCGGGGAGGAATTGAATGAAAATAGGTTTCATTGGAGCTGGCAAGCTTGCTGAAGCAATGATTTCGGGATTGATCAACTCCGGAGTTGCAGAACCAAGTGACATCATGGTCTCCGATATAGACGAATCCCGGCTGGAACTCATGAAGGATCGCTTCTCGGTACCAACATCCAGGAAGAATATGGAGGTGGTCGATTCCTCCGACATCACCGTGCTTGCACTCAAGCCGGACGTTCTACTAACCGCCGCCTTGAAGCTGGAGCCAGCTCCGGGTAAGCTGCTGATAACGGTCGCTGCTGGAATGCCATCGGCGGAAGTAGAATCCGTTTTGCCCCAGGGCACTCACCTGGTTAGGGTCATGCCCAATATCAACTGCGCCACGGGGGAGAGCTGCACGGCAATATGCAAGGGAGAGGCTGCTACAGAGGAGGACATTTCCAGAACGGAAGAGGTTTTCGGAGCAGTGGGGAGAACCTTAAGGGTAAAAGAGTCCAACATGGATGTAGTGACCGCTCTATCGGGCAGTGGCCCGGCATACGTATTCATGTTTATAGAAGCTCTTTCCGATGGCGCCGTATTGCATGGTCTCCCCAGGGAGCAGGCCACGGAAATGGCCGCCCAAACCGTTTTAGGAGCCGCCAATATGGTATTGGAGTCGGGCCTTCACCCGGCAGAACTCAAGGACAGGGTATGTTCGCCTGGTGGAACTACCATCGCCGCCGTCAGGAGCCTGGAGGAGAACGGGTTCAGATCGGCGGCCATCGAAGCCGTTTCCAGCGCTCGACGAAGAGCCGAGGAACTAAGCGATTAATACCCGTCCGCTCCCTCGAGCTTCAATAATTTCCTCTTAATGGACACTCCCCCTCCGAATCCCCCAATCCCCCTCTTTCCCACGACCCGGTGGCAGGGTATGGCTATGACTACCGGGTTTAAGGATAGTGCGGAACCGGTCGCCCGAAAGGCACGGGAATTCAATGATTTTGCAACTTGGGAGTAGCTCATGGTCTCACCATAAGGTATATCCATGGTTTTATTCAAAACGGCCCGATAAAATTTGCCCCTTACCCTTTGGATACGCTTCTTACAGGACCCGAGGAAGGAGAACCGGGTCCTTTCACCAGCCAGGTATTCCCTAATTTCCCTGCTGAACGGCAGCTCGTATTTGCCCTCCCATTTCCTAGAAATGCCCGGCGTTAGGGATATCTCCTCTATCTCACCAGCGGCGGTCCCCTTTATGTCGACCGTGGCCTGAATCTCCCTGCTTGGGACCCACTCGTGTTTCAGGTCCTCCTCTTCTATAGATGTACTCAACATCATCACCCTCAGATATGGCCCTTGGAGCTAGGAAACCCTTTTGAACGCGGGAAATCAATATGGTTAAAGGTGTAACAATGTCTCCACATACGAACATAGAAGACGTCAAACCGAAGAAGGGCCTTCCCATCGCGGAGGGTTTAATGGACCAGAGAGTACTAAACACCGAGGAGGGCAAGGGAGCCATATCAGGATCGGAGAGACTGAGCATTCTAGTACAGACCTACGAACCTGGCGGATGTCATAATCCCCACGAACATGAGAGCACCGAGCAGGCCTTCCTGGTACTGAGCGGCGAGGGAAAGATGATTGTTGGAGATGAGGAGATTCCTATTAAGAAGGGCTCCGTAGTCTATGCACCTCCTAAGGTCCGTCACTCAACCGAAAATACCGGTGACGAGAACCTGAGGATGATGCTAATAGGCGTTACCCTGGACTAGAAACCTAATTTTAGTCCGAACGTCCCTCCTTGACAATTCTATTCTCAATTTGTTCCTCGATAAGCCCGAGCAAGAGCTTCGATTTCGAAGTCGCTTCTCGGGCGCTTTTCCAATTTCCATTGCCCGTAGTGATTACTAGAAGTTCCAAGTTATGCATTAATTTCTGAATATTTTTCTCCAAAAACGACCCTCCATTAAGGGCGTTCAAACACCACGCCGAGAACTGAATCCTCAATCATATCTGCCTGGAAATATCTACCTCTTATTCGATAATCCGAGATCCTTCCTTCTCGTTCCTTTAAAGACCCTGTGGCAACCACATCATCTCCCCATCTGACATAGCAAAGGAAGTCACATTTCACAAGCACCTGATCGTCGCCGGATTTCACCGTGAAGGCCGTATGCAGACCGGTGGCGGTTCCCCATGTCAGCGGCCTTCCCCATACAATGCCTCGTAACTCGTCCATGTAGATCATCAAAGGTCCTTCAATTTAAGATGTAAACCACGAGTTTCGGAATTTATTGAGACATTTCTCACCATTTTGAAGAAGCTATAATACACAATTCGTGCAGGCCTATCCTTTCTTGGTTGGTCCACGGGATACCAGTGAACAATTAAAAGCTCGATACTGCAAGACTCGAATCGTGTCGTCTAGGAGATGATCGATTGAAAATAATGACAATTGATCTCGAGGACGGTGGAAATTGGGTAAACATTGAAGCCGAAACCGAGAAGGAGAAAAAATTGATCGAAGTTTTGGACAAGAAGGCAGAGAAGCTAGGCATGACCGGGGGAGAGCTGGCCAAACATATACTCATAGCCGCGGCAGCGATCAATCTCTAATATGGAGGAACCGGATACCGGGATTTAGGATAATCCCTTCCTATCAAGCACGGTTTAGGTCCTGGACTGGCTTCTAATTACCCCTTTGTGGTAACCACTGTAAAGACCTATGACTGGGTTATGTCCAAGAAGACGATCCTTAACTATGAGTGTGGTAACCGGGGCGTCTGAATTACTATTGAATATCATGTCGTGCCCGATGCAGAGACCGACGATCACGTTAAGGTCCGTCTCGGCCTGGTTGAGTAAATCGGCCTGAAGAACCGGATTACAGGCAGCCTCGAACCTCCCAGGCTCCCCGATCTTATCCTCTTCCCCCATCCCCAACCTGGTCTTATCCACTCCACCGCACTTACACATCACCGAGGCCACGGAAAATCCCTGGTCCTCTAGAACATTAGTAAGCCTGTTGGCTTCATCCTTGAGACCGGCACAGAATGCAATGCCCACGATTTTCACATTCATTAGCCTGGCCAATTCTATGAGTTCCTTGATCCTGGATCTCACGGCCATGGTGGTGCCCCTTACCGATTCATATGCCTCCTTTTCCGTTACGGTTGCAGGTCTGTATAGGTCTCTCACCGGCGATTCCCGATATTTACTGACCGATTTCCTAATTTTTTCTGGTGATAATCTCATGGGGCAGAAGTCGGGCAGCGAATCCTTATTGAGTTCATCCATCGGTGCGGAACCGCAGAAGGTGCCCGGACATTTCGCACATTCGGGTAGTTTTTTCATTTATGCATTCTCCATCACCAGGGAAAAATTCAGAGATAAGAATTCTATGGATCCTAAAGGGATCACGGCAGAGATTTAGTTCCCTATGTTTCCCAACCCCTGACAAGGTACCCCCAAGAATCCCTCTGGCAGCTTTAGTACCTCAATGTCAAAGCCTTCGGGTTATCATATGACTGACACAGATTTAGAGACAATCATCTGGTGCTCTCCATAGCATGGGGAATATAAGAGGAACCGTCCCCACAATGCCAATGAAAAAGCCCAAAAATAAGCCCAATATGCCCTTCCCTGGTCCAGCAGCGGCAACCAAATCAAGCCCCGGACTAATACCGGAGAATTTAATCGACACCGCAGCTATTATAACCATCAGGTAGCCTGAGGCCGCTCCTAAAGCCCCCAGAATCATTCCCTCACTGGCAAAGATTAACATCACCGTCGTCGTCTCCGCCCCCAAAGCCCGTATTGTGCCGATCTCCATCTTCCGCTCATGAAGGGAAATCTCCATGAGATTCATGAAGGTTATTAGAGCCATAAGCCCAGCAGCCAGAGGAAGTTCCCACTGTGCGGGAACCACCACTGCAACTCCCTCTCCACCAATGGAAAAGCGTATGTGATAGATGAAGTTCCCACACACTAGGCTCAGAACTGATACCAGGAAAATGGTCCGAAGCTTTCTTCTCGTAATGTTGCGAAGTGAAAGGATAAAGAAGTCAACATCGATAAACGGCTCATGTTCTGTTTCCTTTGATAATCGATAAAGCCTTTTGGCAGTTGTGAGGCGGGCCTCAGCACTATCAGGCCAGAGGATTATCTCTCCTTTCAGAAAAGAGAACTTCCCTCCTTGTCGCTCGATGAATCCAATCTCTAAACCTTCCTCCTCCATTCTATCGATCATTGCAATTAGGTCCTCAAGGACAAGTTTGGTGAGTCTTAGACGGTAGATGGGGCTGGAAAACCGGGACAACCATTTCTCGATCCTTCCCTTTCCCTTCTTGTCCGCGATCGGAATTTTCATCTTCAAAAAGGGCCCCCCTCCGGCCAATACCTCGGTTGTGCGAGGCGAGCGGCTGCCCCGGACCCAGGACTCCCAAAGACCGGATTCATTTCTTAGGTCGAAAAATTCCGATAGTAAATCCTTCAGCTCATTCAGGCTAATTTGTGATCTCTTTACCAGTAAATCCAGCCTCAAGTTTCCCATTCCATCTTTCACTAACTGTAATCATCGGCTCATTATGAAATCGATAGCAAGTCCCTCAAATATCGAGGCAATAATCATGAGAACCAGGAGAACCCCAACGAAGACCAGGCCGAAATAATGGGCCATTACGGGAAGCAGAGGAATTTTCACCCCTCTGTTGTATAGAAATACGGCTACCAGGCCATGTCTCATGCCCTTCTCCCTCAAATCGCCTAGCAGCGGGTACCATGCATATATCGGTCCGTGGCTCAGGACCCCGGCAAATGCGGATATGATCCAGCCCTTTGCACCCGAACCCTTTCCCACAAATCTGGAAACCGTGTAGGGCCTGAGGAGATAGTTAACCAAAGCCATGAATATAAGAACTAGAACCAGAATCGGTGCTATCTGGAAGGCAATCTTACCGCTGTATTCGAGTGCTTCATTCGCCTTCTCCGAGTCGTAGAGGAAGCTCACAAACCAAAGAATGATAACTGATAGCAAAAAGAGAGTCGATAGTTTCCAATTGCTGCCCCCTTTTTTTCCGCCCACCTTTTTCCTCATGGGTTTCTCGTCAACCATCTATGTCACCCCAGTGATTAGTACGGTTATAATGGCAACGACCAGGGATAGAACAAAGCTAATCGCGTTTCGGGCAAGGGCAAATTTCCTACCAAGGATGCCGGCTTCGGCCGGCAGCTGCACGATTCCAACGGTGACCCAGGTTACTATGAAGGCCGTTACCGCGAACATGGTTACCCCCTGAGTCCTTAGCATTCCCCCTATAACGTAGGAGGTTATGGGGTTCCCGGCGGAAACGCTACCTATTGCTGCTCCCAATACCGTGTCCGACAGCATATTTCCTGTGAAAAGTTTACCCAGCATGCCTTCCGTGATGAAGGCCCTAAATAGACCTACTAGTAATACGACACCAGCAAGTAATGGTAACGTAGCCATGAAGCCTTTGACTGCTTTCTTGAGAGAACCTAGAACTGACCGATCTCGCTTACCTTCCTTTCCCTTCATAAGGCTAAACACCCTTCAAGATGTCGCCCAGGTGATCAAAGAACTCCCTGCGATCCACTTTTACTGCAATATCGTGTTCTCCAAGCGGGTCCGGCCTCCACACTGTAAAAACCTTGCCCTCCTCTTCATGCACATTAACAGTTCCCCTTTCGAAGTCGCATATAGCTTCATCAAAGATGCTCGCTGCAGCCAGAGGATCGTGGAATGTCACGGAGTCATTTTCGCTGAACCAAACCTCGGCAAAATCCAATACCGGTCCCATAACTGGTGCTGTGAACCTATCCTTTATCCTATTCTGGCTCATTCGCACTTTTCTCGTCACGTTCAAACCCAGGGATCTATGCATCCTAATTGATGTGCCGTAGACAATGGATGTCGCCCTCGGGTCCCCGGAAGCATTCCACTCTCCGGTTGGATCCTGTTTACTGAAGTCCCCGCACATCATTACTAGTCCCTTTAGTAAACCAGCAGCTTGCCCATCCTCAATAAAGAGTTTTGCCACGTTTGTCAGGGGGCCAGTTGCTAGTAGGATTATCTCGCCGGGATTCTCCCTTATGGTATCTCTGAGGAAATGGGTCGCTCTTCCTTCCGGAAAATTCTCGATATGATTCCACCGGCTAATCCGTTGGGCTTGGGGCGCGGTTTTCTGTTTCAAAATGCCGGAGATAGGCTTCTCTTCGCCTGGATAGATGGGTATCTTTCTTTTCGCCGCCATACATAGAGCACTAGCCAACATCGCCCTCTTGATGGGTTCACCCGTTACCGTAGTTATTCCCATTATCTCGCACTTTTCCTGCATCAGGAGGTAAGCCAGGCAGAAAGCATCGTCAATGTCAGACCCAATATCGGTGTCAAAAATTATCTTCATGCTCATCACACCACCCGATGGAGTATTATCTTCTTTTAGTGGTTTCTCTACCTGTATTTTCTCTGCAATATCCATTTGGTCTGGGATATGGACATCAACATACTTATGACCGCCAGGTAGAAAAGAGAAAAGAAAATCCATGATTTCCCATACAAAGACAAGTTCAGAACAAGTCGATCTGGACCGTCCCAACATCCTTTTCATCCACGCCGAAAGCATGGATGGTAGAAAGATGGGGTGCATGGGCCACCCCGCGATGAAAAATGCAACTCCAAACCTGGACTCCCTGGCCCATGAAGGGGTAACCTTTGACCATGCCTACTCCAACTGTCCAGTTTGCAACCCGTCGCGTGCCAGCATGTGGACAGGAAAATACCCTCACTATTACCACTGTTGGAATAACCATGAGGGTTTGAAAAGCAATATCCCCACCTTTCGCACCACCTTCGACAGCGCCGGTTACAAAACCGGGGCAATCGGACCGCTGGATTATGCTCACGGCAAGCATTCGATCAGGGACCGTATCGGATCCTGGACCCGATCAGCAAAGATTTGGCGCCCCATCAATCGAAACGTGCTCCCCAGGGTAGTCGAAGATGACTCCCCTTACGCCTCCGACTGGGACCGAACCTACCAGGCAATGGACTGGCTTCGGGAAGCTTCCTCTAGCCGGCGTCCCTTTCTTCTCTATCTGACCACGGGTTTGGTCCACCCCTCATTTGTAGCCCACAGGAGACACATGGAACTGATCGATAAGGATCTAATCGAGATACCGCCGGGATTAGGACCTCTGGAGGAGACGAAGCACCCAGTGGTACGGTATATGCGCGTGACCAAAAACTGCACCAATGAATTTCCCGAGGCTCTGGCCCTTCGGATTAGGCACGTCTACCTGGCAATGATTGCCGCTCTGGATGAGATGATAGGGCGGGTTGTAAATGCACTCGACGATCTCGGTCTGAGGAACTCCACCTATATCATATTCTCAAGCGACCACGGAGAGATGGCCGCCGAGCAGAATCAAATACTCAAACGGACCATGTTCGAGCCCTCCATCCATGAACCTCTAATTGTAAGCGGTCCCGGCGTGAAGAGGAATCTTCGTATCCAGCAACCGGTTTCACTGGTTGACATCTACCCCACCCTCCTCGATATGGGTGGCCTGGATTATGATGATTATGGAGAGCATCCTCAATATCCACAAGCGCTTGATGGGCAGTCCCTGATGCCTCTCCTAAAAGGTAAAGATAGTCAGCGGCGAGATTGGGCCTACGCCGAATATAATGGGGACAGGTGCTGTACTGGAACCTTCATGCTAAGGAGAGGGAAATGGAAGTATATCAAATACATGGGATACCAACCCCAGCTATTCGATCTGGTGGAGGACCCCTGGGAGGATCGTGACCTTGCCAGGGAGAAGCCGGAGATGGTGGAAGAAATGGATGAAATCCTGTTAAAGAATTTCAATTGTGAATCCATCGATCAAGCTGCCAAGGAGTATGATAGGAGGGAATTCACGAAATGGAGGGAAGGGGCAAAGAAGGATGGCAGCTATCGAAATACCATGTCCAGGGTATATAGCGGATACGGCCCCCTCTCTATCGAGGATATCATGCCCTGGACGGACGAGGAAGAGAAAAAAATCACCGACTGGTTAAACCAGATGCCTGAAAAAGGTAAATAATTCATTTAAGATCTCATAATAATTCAACCTCTAAATGAACGCACGACAAAGGTACATCGCGGTAACAAGCTTCAAGGAGCCCGATAGACCCTTTCTCTCCGGTTGGGGTATGTGGCCGGAAACGAGGTCAAGATGGCTCAATGAAGGTTGGGACGGAACCCCCATCGAGGAAATATTTCCCAGAGATCCCGTTATTCATCTCCGAGTTCCAGGGGGACCATGGCCTCCTTACGAGAAACAGGTACTTGAGGACACCCCGGAGACCGTGCTATATGTGGATCATGAAGGTATAATCAAACGGGAGTTTAAGGGCGATAGGGGCTGGTCAAGCATGCCACAGTTTGTGGAGTTTCCCGTTAAGAACAAACGGGACTTCGAAGAGATGGCAAGAACCAAGCTAGCGCCAAAACCGGACCAGAGACTGCCCAGCGATTGGGATGAGAAGGTGCAAAGATGGAAAGAGAGAGAGGAACCCCTCATGTATTTCATGGATAGATGGGGAGGGTTCTTTGGTCCGTTAAGAAACCTCATGGGAATAAAGCGCCTTTGCAGGGCCTTTTACGACGATCCCGAATTTGTCGAAAGAATGATGGACCAGAGGATGGAGGTCATTCTCGCGATTCTCAGGAGGGTTTTGGAGGACGTTGAACTCGATGGGTTCGGGTTTTGGGAGGATATGGGCTATAGGGACGGACCGCTCCTTTCGCCCCGACTTTTCAAAAGATACATGGTTCCAAGGTATAGAAAGATCTGCCGGTTCCTCCGCTCAAAAGGCGTAGACCTGATTTGCGTTGACAGTGACGGGGATGTCAGGAGACTAATCCCGCTTTGGCTTGAGGCTGGATTAAATGGAGTCTGGCCCCTGGAGGTTCAGGCCCATATGGATGTCTGTCAGCTACGTGAAAGATATGGAAAGAAACTGGTAATGTTTGGTGGAATCGACAAGCGGGCGATCGCCTCCGGTAAGGAGCCGATTAAGCGAGAGGTGGACCGAGTTTGGCCTGTAGTGGAGAGCGGCGGCTATATACCACATACCGATCACTCCATTCCCCCAGATGTCTCCTGGGATAATTTCAGGTATTACAGGCTATATCTAGCCAAAAAGGCGGGACTATAGTCATCTAACTGCAAAGAGCTCCCAATATGCTTCATTTTAATATACAGCCCCTAATCTTCTCCCGGGGAAGACCATGGCAGGAGACAGAACAGTCCGGGATAGACGGGAGATACTCGATCAGGTTGATGGAGACCTGATCCTGGAAAACGCCGCTATCCTCTCCAATAAATCCGATAATACCGTGCATGTGCGTGGAACCACCAGGTGCGAGGGGGAGTGCACCTTCAATTGTAATCTAGAATCACAAAACCTGCAGGGAAAGAATGCAGATATTCTCTCCGAGGACCTTACGGTCCGCAAATCGATCAGGATTAGGAATGGCCGGCTTACGGTGAACGGTTCCTGCTCAGCCTCCTTGGTCGAGGTCGAGGGATCTTTAGAGATACAGGAGGATATGTCCTGTGACACGGCTAGGATCGGACGCTCTTTGGATGTAGTGGGAAAGACCAGAGCTGGAACCGTGGATATCGGCGGCTCCTACGAGGCTAAATCCGATGCATTCATCGATGAGCTCAGGATTGGTGGCTCAGCTAATATAGCCGGTGGGCTGAAATCTAAGATTGTGGAGGTCGGCGGAAAGCTTTTCATTTCCGGGGTGCTTTATACCGAGAAGGTGGAAGTGGGGGGGTCACTGGAAACGCTATCTCCAGTCGACGTGCAGAAATTAGATGTTGGGGGAAAGGTAAGAATTGCTGGAGGCAAGATCAGAGAAGGGGTCGATGTTGGGGGCATATTCGAGGCATCTGAAAAAATCCAGTTCGGTCGTCTGGATGTCGGTGGAAAGGTGACCTTGAAAGGAGGAAACGGGAAGCAGATAGATGTCGGCGGATCCCTTACGAGCTCCGATGACCTAAAATTCGACTCCATTGAAGTAGGGGGCACGATCAAAATATCAGGGAATGGCATTGGAGAGAGGATAGAGGTAGGTGGCACCGTAAAAATTGACGGTGATCTCGATCTCTCCCAGAGTCTGGAGGTTGGGGGAAAGGCGATGATAGAGGGATCTCTGAAGGCCACGAATATAGAGGTGGGCGGAACTCTGGAGGCCTACAAAATCCAGGCCGTTGGCGATATTCTCACTAGGAATTTGAACACGGAAAAAGGCGCAAGGGCTGCTTTAATCGAACTCACCGAGAATGGAAACGCCAAAGGCCCTATTATTGCCCGGTCGGTTATCGTTGGTGAGGGAAGCACCGTGGACGATGTCTACGCGATGACTATAGAACTAAGGGAGGGCTCCCGGGCTTCCGAACTTCACGGGGGAACCATCAAGTTAAAGGAAGGTAGCTCCGTTTCGGGGATTACCGAATACCGGGATTCCCTTGAAATTGAGGAGAACGTGAAATTCGGGCAAGACCCGGAACAGGTTGAGGAATTGCCCAGATTTCCAGAGAAAGAATAGATTACCTAACCTCACATAACCGAGGGTTAAGACTCTAACCATCCCAAATCAAATACGCAGTGCCTTATCTTTTCCCTTTTGTAGGTATAAACCGTGTGTATTAAACCATCTGTGGTCTGAATAACGGCCGGATAGGAGTACTCCCCGGGTTCATCCTCCAGCACCTTACGAACCCGCCAGCAATCCCCGTCATCCGACAACCCAACATTCAAGGGGTACCTCGAATCCCTGCTATGATTATAGACCATAACCACGCAGCCATCATTCAACTTTACGGCATCTATACCCGAGTTTGGATTTGGTAGCTCCGTCTTCCTTGCCTCGGACCAGGTCTCCCCATAATCATCCGAATCCGCAATACATATGCTTCCGATCTCCTTTGTAGATCTGAGGAATGCCGTCACTCTACCGGTCTCCAACTCTACCACCGTTGGCTGGATAAGACCGCGGTTAACACCCGGATAGGTGATTGGACCGTATCTCTCCCAGCAGCTCCCGTCCAAACTCATCTTCTCCACCCAACCCGTCCAGGCCCGGTATGCCTCAACGGAGGTTGGACACAATATCTCCCCGTTTGACATCAAGATCGGTTTATTCTTTATGGGTCCAAGTATACCCGCGGGAAGGAGCGTCGGTTCAGACCATGAACGGCCATCATCATCGGAGAATACAAAGCCTCCCGACCACGATCTGGGGCTTTCACCAACTTTGTAGAAGAGCCACATCCTTTCGTCCGGAGCAAGAAAAAGGACCGGATTCCAGCAGGGGACACATTCCTCCGAAACGGCTTCCACGGGGCTCATCCATTCACCATTAACCTCCCTGCTGATCCAGATGCCAACGTCCTGCGCACCTTCTCTGGTCCCACCGAACCAGGAGGCAACGAGACCGCCTTGGGAATCCTGGACTAGTGTCGATGCGTGGCACTGAGCAAAGGGTGCGCTATCGAAGATGAATTCCTTTTCCATCATCATTTCCCTCATCAGGGCTGGAGTCCTTAAATATACACCCGAAAGATTTGAACCTCAACAACATTATTCTTCTCTTCTAAATCCTAACCAAGGGTGTGAAGAGAATATGAAAGAGGATGACATCATAGATGGGATACTGGATTTGAAAATAGAAACCCCGTCCTGGGCATACGGCAATAGTGGCACCCGTTTTGCTACCTTTCCCTGGCCGGGTGCTGCACGAAATATATGGGAAAAGATCGATGATGCTTCCTACGTTAACAAAATTACAGGCGCGGCCCCGAGAATTGCATTACATATTCCCTGGGATGCCGTTGATGACTACTCCGAACTAGGCAATTACGCCCGGGAAAAAGGGTTGGAAATAGGTGCTATCAATCCGAACCTCTTTCAGGACCCGGATTATAAGCTTGGAAGCCTTTGTAACCCGGATCCCGATATCAGGAACAAAGCCCTGGATCACGTTACTGACTGTATTGAGATATGCGAGTTAACGGGGGCCGATATACTCAGCCTTTGGTTGGCTGATGGTACAAATTATTTTGGCCAGGACGATCTGGTCGCCAGGAGGAATTTTCTAATCGAGGCATTATTCGAGATATATGAGGCCCTTCCGTCAAGGGTTCGAATGCTTATAGAGTACAAATTTTATGAGCCGTCATTCTACCATACAGACATCCCTGACTGGGGGACCTCACTTCTTCTATCAAGAAAACTCGGAGAAAAAGCCCAGGTCCTGATCGATACAGGTCACCATCCGCTGGCCACAAATGTTGAACAGATCGTGGCCAATCTTATCGATGAGAGAGCTCTGGGGGGGTTCCACTTCAATAGTCGAAATTATGGCGATGACGACCTCGTAGTTGGAGCCTCAAATCCGTTCCAGCTCTACAGGATCTTTCATGAAATAGTGGAAGCTGAGCTTTCGAGCGGGGAACGTGCCCACTGCGCAGAAAATATAGCCTATATGATTGATCAGAGCCATTGCATTGAGGGAAAGATAGAACCGATGATAAAATCCATAGTAAATTGCCAGAGATCCAGAGCCAAGGCCCTGCTCACCGACAGGGATCGGCTGCGTGAACTTCAAAGGGAGGGAGATGTCATGGGAGCCCATGAATTTGTAATGGAGAGTTTTAGGGCCGAAGTCTCCAGTCTGCTGGACAGAGCTCGCCGAAAGCTTGGCATACAGAAGGACCCAATCCGTGTCTACAGGAAGGGCGATTACAGGAGGAGAATGACTCGCGAGAGGGGAGTTCACACTGAATCAGAGGGAGGATACCCAGAATAACTACCATCCTCAAATATCATCATGGCTCAATTTTATCCCGAGCTCCAACAGAAATTTATACCAATTACCACCAAGTGAAACGGAGTGCAATCATTCAAATTAGTTCTTATCATTCTGGCCTGCTTGATATTGTCCCCGACAGGTTACGGTCGCCAACCCAGAAGGGATCCCTTCTCAGGTAGGATAAGAATTCTCTACTACGGTGATGCCCTGGGCTCCAGCCCCTATCCAACCTTCGTAATAGACCCCCTAACCAGCGCGGTGGCTCTAACAGGGATGAGAGGAACCCCAAAACAGATAGATAAGAGGATGAGGATCCTCATGCCTCGGACCTATCAGGATCTTTTGGACCGATATGATCTAATCATTCTCAGCGATGCAATAGTCAAGAACTTCCGCAGCGAATTCATCGTCTGGTTCCGAGATTCGGTATTGAATGACGGCCTCGGCCTGTTGATGGTGGGTGGCTATGGCAGCTTCGGGGGCGTTCCCTTTCTGGAATCCAACTGGGGGGAAACGGTGCTCCAGGAGGCGCTCTGCGTGAATTGCATCTCCAGGGGATGGGACATGGGAGACCAATCTCCTTCGCAGGCAGGTATCCTGGAGGTGATGGATGAGGATGATGAATTCATGTCTTCACTTCCCTTCGATAGCATTGGCCGTTATGGGGTATTCCACGGGGCCAACATAGTCGAGCCCAGGCAGTCCTCGAAACTACTCGCCAACTACAGAAAGAGTGGCGGGAAGGCCTACCCACTTCTGGTTTATGGGGATATGGGAAAGGGTTCATCGGTTGCATTCTGTTCGGATTGGACCCCCTATGGGGGGATCGATTTCATCCGGTGGTCCTACTATCCTGACTTCGCATTGAACCTGGCACTTTACACCACGGGTAATCCAGTTCCACAGGATATCAATATGGCTCACAGAGCGAGGGAGCTAATGCAAGATTACACCGGGCTGCTTCAGACCCTTCATAGCGTAATGGAGTTTGTTGAGAGATTCGGCGCGAATCTGGCAAGCGCAGAGGAGTTGCTAATAGATATAGACTACAGAGGCTCGGGAGTCGCTCCTCTCTGACCTTGTTTTCTGATTTGGTGG